>JAKZES010000029.1 GCA_022548915.1 Verrucomicrobiaceae bacterium E54 | reverse complement strand
ACGCTGGTGAGCTTCGCCGTCGAGCGTGGCGTGCTGCGGATGTACCTGACCGGCCCGAACGGGGAGGAGCTGGTGTATTCGGGAACCCAACAACTTTAGGAACAGAATGAATACCGCGACGATCAAAGGAAGAGGCCGGAGTGGCTACGTGTCGTATGTCATGGTGCTCTCGCTCGGGATCACGATGCTGGTGATGTTGATCAACAGCTACCGGACCTCGATCCGTTCGCACGACACCCAGCGCGATGTCAGCCTGCGGGTGGACTACGAGATGAAGGAGGATGCGGTCCTGCGGGCAATCGTGCCGATCACGGCCAACCGGGCGATGATGTGCATGAAGGACCAGTCAAACTCCGGCAACAACAGCTACGAACTCCGCTGGCAGCGGATTTTCCGGGCGGCGATCGACCAGGCGATGGGCAGCGAGTCCATCGAAAACAAAACCCTCAAGCAGTTCGGACTCGAGGACTCGATCGTCGGCAATCCGGGCGATGCCACGATCTACTCGTCCAATACCTTCTGGGCCTATCATACCTACAACCGCCCGAGCTACGCCACGCCGGGCATCAACCAGGACTTCGGCGCCGGCTTTCCGCCGCCGCTTGAGAGCGTGACCTCCCAGGTCAACGACAACGACGACGTCTGGCCGATCATCAGCACCAAGAAATACTACGGATCGCTAGCGTCCGAGAGGGTGGGGGCGCCGGTCGCCGAATACCCTCAGTTTAACCTGATTCCCTACCCGCAGATCCGCTTCGGATATGCCAATCCGGGGCAGCCTTTCGTCGCCAAGCGGAATTGGTGGGCGTTCAAGATGGACCTGGCGGCGCACCAGCGCAACCGGACCGAGCTGGCCAAGCGGGAGCGGGATTTCGTCATCTCCATTTACGAGGTTCCCTCGCAGCTCGCGATTTCGGCCGAGGCCTTCACGGTGCTGGGCCAGCACGCGGACGGCAGTCAGTGGCAGGACTTCACGATCCAGGGCGGCGTGTACTCCAGCCGTGCGAAGATCGCCCCGGGGATGGCGCTCGAGCGTCTCTCCGGACGCCACGCGGTGGAGTTGCAAGGCGATGCGACCGTCGGCGACAATCCCCTCTTTGCGGCGGGCGAGGCGGTCACCAATCCCTTCACGCCGGGTGTGCGCGAGCGCTACGAGCTGGATCACGGCAGCTTCATGCCGGTGTCGCTGGCCTCGGAGTCCGGCCGGGCCGCCTTCGTGCCCATCAACCGCGGCGTCGAGTTCTTCGACCGTTACGCCCATGATCCGGAAACCAATACCGTCTCCCCGACGACATGGAACGAATACTCGGTGGGTGCACTGCAGTGCGCGATGAACCTGGACATCACCGACGTTCCGGATGCCGACACCGCCTTTCCCTCGGAGCTGACATTCCGCTATTTCAAGAACGGCCTGAGGGAGGAGCTGGTGATCGACCTCGGTGAGGGTCCTGATGCCGGGCTGCCCCCGGGTTACATCTACTGCGCCGACGAGCACGACACGGTGTTCTTCGAATATCCGGTCGATGTGGCCTATGGAAAGAACGGGTCCTACTACTACGAGGAAGGGGTGACGGGAAACGTGTCGTTCAACAACGCCCGCTTCGGTGACCCCCTGGTCGGCACCTTCAAGGCCGGTTACTACCGCCCGAGTTATCCCTTCGAAGTCGTGCTTCTCCACGAGACGAGACCATGCGTGAAGGTCTATCCGGAGCGCTTCGCCAACTTCCTCGGCCAACTCGGGGCGGACGGCCCGGAGGTCAATCACTCGATTTCGATCAACGTCGACTATCAGGGCAGCGCCTACCTTCAGAAGCCGTCCATCCCGTGCACCGATCTCGACTACGGCGTCATCCTCGACGAGTGCGCGGATCTCACGACCTTCACCAGGGGGTTTTCGATGGTGACGAACCTCCGTCTCTATCTCGCCGACGATTTCAATACCGTCGGAACGACGCCCCCGGCCGGCAGTGGATTGGCGTCGCCGTTCTATCCACCCGCTTCCCTTTTCGCGCCCGAGAAGCGCTACGGGGCCGAGTACAATCCGTTTCGCCTGAAGATCACCGGGCAGATGGGAAGTCTGGCCGGCGGGCGGGAGGATTCATCCCAATCCGTCCACCTGCTCGACCTGAAGAACGCGGCGGAACTGGAGATGGACCACGACAAGATCGAAGTGAACCTCTCTCCGATCGAGCACCCGGCCGCCCTGCCTCCGGTGATGATGATGAACTGGCTGGTCGTCTTGGAGGAGCGCCGCTCGGACCACTACGACTCCGCCAGCGGGACACCGTGAGTCCTCATTCCTCCGGATAGAGGATCCGTCCGCAGTTTTCACACTGGGCGATTTCGGTGCCGGCCTGCACCTTGATCAGGGTCGCGGGAATGAGCCGGACATGACATCCACCGCACTGACCGTTCTGGACCTGTGCGACGGCGAGACCATTCTTCTTCTTCATCAGCCGATCGTAGAGGGTGCTCAACTCATCCTCGATCCCGGCCGCGGCTTCATCCCGCAGGAGCCGGGTCTCCTCGACTTCGGCCTCGAGGTTCTTTCGCCTCTCCGCGAGGCTTTTCAGGTCCTCGTCCACGACCGACTGGCTTTTCTCAAGGGCTGCCTGCGCGGCTTCGAGGGTGCTGCGGAGGGTGTCCGCCTCTTCCATGAGTTCGAGTTGCCGGGTCTCGTATTTGTCGATCTCCTCTTCGTAGCGCTCGACTTCGTGGCCGAGGGCGCTGAACTCCTCGTTCTTGCGCGTCTCGAACTGCTGCTGCTTGAGCCTGCCGATGGTCGTGCGGCGGGTCTCGATATCGAGTTCGACGTTCTTGATGTCGACTCCGTTCCGCTGAAGGGCGGCCTTGGCGTCGGCGACCGCCTTCTCATCGGCGGCGAGCCGGCCCCGCGCACGCGATTCCTCCCCGGGAAGGGCGTCGATCCGCTTCTCGAGGTCGAGCAGGCGGCGGTCACGGTTCTGAACGATGAGAAGATCCTGAATCGATTCGAGCATGCCGGGTAAGTAGCGGTTCGCACCGGACCCGGCAAGCCCGGGACGGGTATTGCCATCGGGGGCCGAGTCGGGGCATGCTGGGGGCATCGATGGACGAGCTTGAACCGGAGAAGGAGATGGTGACGATCCGCTGCCCGGGTTGTGGCCAGCGTTTCAAGGTGGGTCCCGAGTTGGCGGGCAAAATGGTCGAGTGCGGTACCTGCGACCAGAGGTTCCGGGTCGAGGAGAGCGTCATGATCCGGACCAGGAAGTTCTACCCGGGCGAGCAGCGCGACCCTTCCCTGCAGCGCTTCAGCCGCGTTCCGCTCCGGAGCAGCCCGGCTCCGAGCTTCGACACGGTCGATCCGCCGCCGGATCCCGACCCGCGGGCCGTGGTCGATCCCGTTTCCCCGAGCCGGGTGCTCCTCGGGCTGGCGGGAGTCACGGGAGCGGTGATTGTCGCCCTGATACTGATCTTCGGAGGGGGAACCGGCGGCATCCTCGACGGGGCGCCAATGGCCAAGCGGTTGATTCTCGCGGGTTTCACCGCGCTGATCGCCTGGGTCCTGCTGTTCCTTGCCAATCCCGCCCAGCGCATCAAGGCCGTCACGGGGGGGCTGGCGATTTCCATCGTCCTCCTGGCGCTTCCCTTCCTCTTCACCCAGGGAATTCCATCCCGGGACGACGATTCCGATTTCGGGGCGGGCCCAACCCTGGTCCCGACCAATCTTCCGGACGACGGTGTTGCCTCGCCGGACGATACCTTCGCCGAACTCAAGGAGGAGATGGGGTACAACAAGATGGCCGAGGCTCTCGAGACCTACGGCATCGATGGAGAAAGCCAGGGCAAGACCGCGATCGGGATCTGGCTGCGCGACACGCGGCTCTACAACAAGGAGCAGATCGTCGATTACCTGATGCGGACGACCGGTGCCGGTCCCCGTTCATGGGCCTACACCCGTCCGCCTTCGGATTACCTGATGGTCCTTTACGACGTCAGTCCCGAACTCGGACGAATCCGCAAGCTTTGCGAACGGTTCGGCAAGGTGACCCGCGTCATCAGGGAGCTTCAGGTGATCGAGGTGATGGTCGACAACGATAGCTTCGTCCAGGGCCCCCTCAACAAGCTTCAGGATGCGGAGGACCCCTCCTTTTACGAACTGAACCGCCGGGAACTCGACAGCATCGACCTGCATCGGGCGAGCGCGGCGGTCCGCCGCCTGAGTTCCGCCGAGCCCCGCCTTTTCCGCACCGACATCGTGCGGCGGATGTTGGAACTCTTTCAGGAGGGGGATCTTGAAATGAAGGAGAACGTCGCCCGCGCGTTGCTGACCTGGTCCCGGCCCGAAGACGATGCACAGGAGATCGTGCGGGCTGTCGTGCTCGAGCGGATCCGCGGGAAAGAGAGCGTTCCGCGGTCGATGGTGGAATTTCTGGTAAGCCAGAAGGATGCGGAGTCCGCGCCGCTGCTCCACGATTTGTGGATGGCCGATGCCTCCGAGTGGGAGACTCTTTACGGCGACCTGGGACCCGTGATCGAGGATGAGCTGCTCCAGGGTCTCGGCGAGTATGCGCCCTTGCAGTTGATTTCGGCGGCGCGCCTGCTCGGGCGGGTCGGCACCGAAGCGAGCGTGCCCGTCCTGCAGGAGGCGCAAAAGGAAGCGACCTCCGAGCTGCGGGTCACCCTCGAGCAGGCCATCCGCTCGATTCAGGGTCGACAGTGAGGGACCGGCTCGCAGAGCATCGCTCCCGGTGAGGCTTGGTGACCTGAAGTCTCCGATCCCCACCATCCCCAGCCACCGTGGCGGAATCGGTAGACGCCGCGGACTTAAAATCCGATGGAGGTGATGGAATAGAAGGGATTTTTGGAGAGGACGAGTTTTGGACTAGACAATCGAAGAGTTTCTGGGGTTTCATGGGTCGCTACGGAGGAGCAAAACCATGGCCAGAAAGCGATCATCCGAGGTTACCCTGCGGCGCTACCGAAGCGAGGTGCGTCCGGAAATGAAGTGGGTCGTCTACTGGCCCGCGGCCACTCCGGGGAAGCCTCGCCGCTATCGCCGGTTCAAGCTCAAGAAGGATGCCGAGGAGTTCCAGGAGCAGAAGGAGATCGATGTTCAGAACAAGGGGACTGAAGCCGCTGCGGTTCACGATGAGGCATTGTCAGAGCTCAAATGGGCGGTTCAGGTGCTAGAGCCTCTGGGTGTTTCGATTAGGGAAGCGATCCAGTCCTTCGTGGACCGGCGAGCCGAGATCGCGGCCTCCGTGCCGGTCTCAGAGGCGATCCGGCAGTTCCGCGACTCGAAGGAGCGAGACGGGGCTTCGGAGCGCTACGCGAGGGATCTGAAGCTCAGGTTGGCCAAGTTCGAGGAACCCTTCGGCAAGAAGGCGGTCTGTGACATCACCGTGCGGGAACTGGATCGGTGGCTCGTCAGCCTGGGTGTGGGGCCGACCAGCCGGAACAACTACAGGAGGAACCTCGGCGTGTTCTTCTCGTGGTGCGAGGGGATGGGCTACTGCCAGAACAACCCGATGCGGAAGACGAGCCGGGCCAGGAAAAAGCCGCAGCCGGTCGAGATCTTCTCAGCGGACGATCTGCGGGTGATTCTGGAGAATGCGCCCGAGGAACTCTTGCCCGCCTTGGCGATCGGCGGACTGGCCGGAATCCGGGTGGCGGAGATCTCCAAGCTCGATTGGAGCGAGATCAACTTCGACAAGGGCCACATCGAGGTGGCGGCGGAGAACTCGAAGACGGCTTCCCGCCGGTTCGTGCCGATGGAGCCAGCGCTTCGGGCATGGCTGAAGAAGGTCGCTCGGGTGTCGGGGCCGGTGACTCAGAAGCGCCTCGACGAGCGCCTCAGCGAATACCGCAAGATCCTTCGCAAGGAGCAAAAGGACGACGATGGCGTGGTCTTGCGGCCAGCGGTGCATTGGAAGGACAATGGCCTGCGGCATTCCTACGGCAGCTATGCGATTGCTCGCGAGGAGAGCGCGGATCGGGTGGCGCTGTGGATGGGCCACACCTCGGCGGCGGTGACCTTTGCCCACTATCAGGAGCGGGCGACTACGGAGGAGGCAGAAGCTTGGTTTGGAGTGTTTCCGAAGGCCGAAGAGCCGAAGGGAGAGAAGGGGAAGCAGAAGGCAGGATAAATTGTTCTCTTTCGCGTATCGCGAATGAGGTGTCACCGGACTCTCCGGCTGGTGGTTTGGCCCAAGCGAGCCGCTCTGTTGGCGAGCCTCCAAACCCATCCGTGGCGGTATCTGGGATTCCCCTGCCTCAACGGCTTTAGGCGGTAGGGACCGGTGCCACGCTCAAAGTGAGCCTTCTCTCGCGCGATAGATTGCTGAAGGAGCTCCCGTGCGGTCGTCTCGGGGAGTTGCTTGAAATGCTGGTTGGCGGACTTCACGGTGTCGTAACGCACCATTTCGTCGCTTTCCCAGAGTTCGGGACTTTTTGCCAGTTCGGCAATCGTCTTGCGAATCCGCGTGTGGTTGATACGGGCTGGCTTCTTGCTCGGCCATGGGAAATTGAGCGATTCTGCCGCAAATGCTGTGTAGCTGAGAGAAACGCTGTCCAAGACCGTGTCTCCGACGGCTCTCATTGCCCGCCGCAGAGCGATTCTTACCACGGGGAGGATTGCTTCGAGTATCTCCTCTTCTCGTCGGGACAACCTGCGATTCTCGTTCCAGAGCGCCTTGCGGCCTGCAACCCACTCGCTGTATTTCTCCTCGCCCTGCCACTTGGGCCAGTGCTCGACGAGCATTTCGTTGCAATCGCGGATCGGAGCCCCCGGGTCGCCCGCCATCAGCCAACTCGCCGACACTCCGTATGCTGAGGAGATTGCGACCGCTTCTTCGGTGAGCAGAGTGCGGCCATACAGCTCCACCGCCTGAATTGTCCCTTTGCTGCTGCTGATCTGCTGCGCAAAGGACTCGCGATCAATTCCGAGTGCGTTGCGCAGAACAGCAACTGGATGGTTCTCTGCCGTTCGTTTGGACATTTTCAGTTAGAGTTTTGGTCATTCGATCGATTGGCGGGATCACTGGATTCCTATTCAACCCTAGGGAGTTCGGCACGACGCCGCTGACCGCTATGAAGCCACACCCACCCCACCTAATCGATGCCAAAGGTGCCGCCGAGATGCTCGGTGTCGCCCTGAAGACCGTCCGCAAACTCACCCAGGCCCGTCGCATTTCGTGCGTCCGCCTGAGTCGTCGCTGCGTCCGCTACGATCCCGCCGCGCTGGCCGAGTGGATCGAGCAACGGACCGTGAAGGCCATCACCCGCAAGTAATCGGGAGAACGAGCCATGAACTTCTCCGAACTTCGCGATTTGTGTCGGCACCGGCTTCTTGAATACGCCGAGCGAGTCGGCATCGAGTTTCACCGGTCGGGCAAACGCTGGCTGGCAAGGTGCCCTTTCCACCCGGACCGCAACCCATCCTTCTCCGTCTTCATCGGTCGGAATGGCCTTCCCAGGATCATCTGTTCGTGTGGATGGCAAGGGGACGTTTTCGACCTCGCGATCGCGATGGGCCGGGCTTCTGGATTCAAGGAGGCGCTCGATGATGTCGCGGCGGTTCTTGGGCTGCCGGTCGTCGGCGCGAGAACTGTGGCTCAAACTCCAAGTCGTCACCCGCGGGGGAGGAGAACTCCGCCCCGCCGTCCCCAATCAGAGCCCATCGTCCTACCTGCCGACTTCGAGGAGCGGCATCGACGTGCAAGGTGGCGTCTGTGGTCTTCGCCCAGGCTTTTGGCAAAGGTCGCGGATGAACTCGGCGTGCCTGTCGAAGTGGTCCGATCCCTCTGCTACACCACGGATGCCCTTGGGTGGGCAAGCGGGCGGCTGGTCTACCTCTACGAAACGGGGGCCAAGCTGCGGAACTTGCCTGGAAGGAAGCCTCGTTTTCGCTGGATCGTGGGGAAAGCAAGCCGTCCTTGGAGGTGGCACTTCGCCGCCCGCGAGGAGGTCAGGCGGATCTACATTTGCGAGGGCGAGTCCGATTGCGTCGCCGCAGTCGCGGCTGGACTGGAGGAATTGCACCCGAGGGGTGGGGGAGTGGGTGCGGCGGTCGTTGCTTCTCCGGGCACATCATTTCCGCTGGAGTGGGCGGAGCTTTTTCAGGGGAAGGAGGCACTGTTGCTCTTTGACTTGGATCAAGCGGGCACGACTGCCGCCGAAAAGGTCGCCGGACTGCTAAAGCCCTTTGCCCGTTCCGTGCGGGTTGCCGGGAAGGAGGGGGCAAGATGAGCAAGGAGCCGAAAGACCTTCGGGAAAGGTTTGTGGCTGAAGGGCCGGAAGGAATCCGGAAGTTTGCAGAAGGTGCCGCCCAGGTCTCTGAAGGCCAGCCGCTCCCAGAATCTCCAAAAGCGGTGCCCCTGATGGACCTGCGGACCGAGCCTCCGGAAGGGGCGGAACTCCTCAAGTCACGCCTAATGTTCCGAGCGGAGGGTATGGTGGTGGTCGGTCAAACGGGTGGTGGAAAATCTACCCTTTCGATCGGCATGGCGCTGCACTGGGGGTGCGGCCGGATTTATCTTGGGATCGCGCCGTCCGGCCCCCTCAAGATCCTGATTGTCGAAGCGGAGGACGTGGAATGGACCAACGGTTTCATGCGAGACGGGGCCTTGGTTGCGATGGAACCCCTTGATGACTGGGAACGCAAGTTGCTGAAGCAGAACGTGCACGTCTGCGAGACACGAAGCCACGTTGGGCCTGGCTTCTTTGACAAGGTGCTGCGTCCGCTCCTTGAGAAGCACCGTCCCGATCTCGTTTTCATCAATCCTGCCTTCTCGTACCTCGGAGGAGAGGCGAACTCTGCGGTCGATGTCGCCGATTTCCTGCGCGTTGGATTGAACCCGCTGTTGGAGGAATTTGACTGCGGAGCGGTCGTGTTTCACCACACGAACAAGCTGCCGGGGATCGAGTCGCAGCGCATGAAGGATGTGAATCCACTCTATCTCGCGTCTGGACACAACGAGTGGAACAACTGGCCGCGGGTGGGGCTGGCCATGATGCCCACTTCGGACCCGGAAATCATGGCTCTGGTTGCCACGAAACGCCCGAAGGCTGCTGGGTGGCGGGACGACGAGGGGAATCTCACTTCGACCTGCTACATTCAGCGGAGTGCTGACCCAGGAGAACCGTCATGGACGATGATAGGATGCGTCGAAGCTCGAAAATCAATGGCCGAGGCTTCGCCGAAGAAGGCCGGTCGGCCTGCCAAGATCACATTCGAAATTATCGAGAGGATTGCATTGGAGGCAGGTGTGGAAGGCATCCGCAGAGCGGAATTGACCGCGCAATGTGAGGACGAGTCCGGAGCAGCCAATTCGACTTGCAGAGAGAGGGTCCGCCAAGCGCTCGAGCGCGAGATTCTAGTCGTGCTGCGAGAGGAACAGCAGAAAAGGGCGGATGGAAGCCCTGTCGGTTGCCGAAAGATCCAAGTCCTCGGTCACAGGGAGGCGATTGCTGAAAACTTTCCGTCAATCGATGGAAACCCAATTCCGGCAGTCGAGAGCGATTGATCGATGAAAATGCCGCAACCTTTAGGTGCGGCATTTCAATCGATCGATCCCTGCCGGGACTACCGAACGCCAAATCCATGAGACAGAAATACAAGAAGCGGTTCTCAGAGAACCTGACAATTATCGTCGAAGTCGAAGCCCCGCTGGTCGAGGGAATGCAACCGACCGTGAACGCGAATGTGATCGGTCGGATGGTTCCGAAACATCTCCCCGCCTACATCGAGTGGATGGAGAGGATTTACCAAGAATGTGCCGACCACTGGCAGCAGACAATTGCGGTCATGCTTCCGACGGGGAGCAAGCACACCATGCTGGTGGAAGTCTTCAAACCATGCCCGGATACGGCGAGGAATTGAGCATCTCGCCCCCCCGCCCGGCATCTCGGAACTCCAGGTCCTTGCGTCTGTCGGTGAAGACGCAGCGGCCAGGCCAGATTGATGGGCTCGATGCTGAGTCGCGCGTAGTCGAGAACCGCTCAGCGGGAGACGGATGGATGGGTCACGAACTCCTACGTCTCCGCATGGGAACGAAAGCCGATCGTGGCAAAATCGAAGACTCGTTTCATCGGGCGATCAGGACCGCTGCCCTGAAGCGGACTTCTTCTTTGCCGCCTTTTTGGCTTTCCGGCCGGTTGCATCCGGTTTCTTCGTGATCGGCTCAAACGACACCGAGGGAATCGAGAGCATGCCATGAACGGACCGGGCTGTGAAGTTTGCCAGAGCTTCGCGGCAGGTTCCGTAAAGGATGGAGGCGGCGGTGACTTCGATGAGGGCGTTGCGCCTCTCTTCTGGATACGCTTCCGACACGGAGAACCAGCCGCGGACCACCACTTTTCCCGAGTAGGGTGCCTGCTTGGCACTGTCGGGTGTCCCAATCTCGACGGTCAGATCGACCATCCACTTCAGAGGGTCTTCAGGGTGCCGTTCGATTTTCCGGTTTGTCCGCAGCGAGTGGTGCCCGTCAGGTTCGGCAGACTCCGAGGCGGTGATCTCAAACGCCAGCAGCGTGTGATGCTCCAGAGTCAAGGGCGAGGCTTTAAGCGGCGTTGGCATCGTCGTGGTCGGCGATTTCGTCGGTTTCGAGGGTGAAACTGGCGAGGACTTCGGTCCTCGGCTCGGGACGGAAAGCGGCATGCACTTCGTCGTCCCGGTAAATTTGCCATTGCGCCTTCGCTCCCTTGGGAACGAGAGCCGTCGAGATCGAGGCACCGACAGCGTCGGCCGCACGCACCAGCGTCTCCATCTTGAAGTTGCTGGTGCCGTTGAGCATGGCCGTCACCCGGGACGGCCCTACGCCCATCTTCTTGGCGAGCTGGGTGCGGTTGATGCCCTTCTCCTTCATGAGGCCGAGGAGCTGCTCGACGAACATCAGCCCCTGGAATTCCGCTTCGCTTTCCGGATCGAAAGGGAGACGGGAAACGAGTTGCTGAAGCTCGCTGGGGCGGTCGGGTTTCTGGATTTCAATTTTCATCAGGTAGCGGGACGAGGGTGAGTTTGGTGGACGGGGCTTGCTTCGCTTTCAGGTAGGCCTTGCGAAGCTGCTTGGCCTTGGAGATGTCGGCGGACTGCTCTTTCTTGTTGCCCTTCTTCCCGCCGCAGGCGGCGACGATGAACTGGCAGCCAAGTCCTTGGATTTCATCGGGGAAAGTGTAGAAGCGGAGCCCGCTCTTGGTCTTCACTTCGAAAATCTGGTCTCCGACGTGCCGAAAGGTGATGCGGTTCTCGATCCGGTCGTGCTCCGCGACGACTTCGAGCCGCTTGAGGATGCTCTGAAGACCCTGGGGATTGCTTTTGCCGAGCTTGAGGAGGAAATCATGGGCGAGGTCCTTTCCGTTCAGGCCAAGCGTGACCACCCGCTTGGCAGAGCCAACATGCAGGGTGGTAAGCGTGATTTCCAGTGACTTTTTCACGCGCAGGTGAAATTTTGGTTAATTTTCCCTAAAGATCGCGGCGTAGCCTCACCTCCGGAGCATCGGCAGAAACGTTTTCTGAAGTAGCCATTCGGACGATTGTAACGGGTTGGTGTCTTTGGTGGACCGCTACTCCGAGTCCTCCTCTCCTTCCTCGCTTTCGGCTTCGGGGGCGATTCCTTCGGGGAGGTGTTCGACTTCCTTGCCCATCGCCGCCTCGACGAGGTCGAGAAGTGAACGGGTGCGGGCGGCGACGAAGCCGGCGAAATCGTCGTCCCTGAGCAACTCGGGATCGATTCGATGGGACTGGAGGATTTCGTCCATCCCTTCGTCGGCGATCTGGACCTGCTTGTGGGACTGGATGGCCTGAATGTAGGCGGAGGGAGCCTTGCCGCCGATCATCCGGTTCGCCTTGGCGGAAATCGGGGTCTTGTTGGCGATGCCATCGTACACCTTCCGGTCGATCCCGTTGTCCTCGCACCACTTGCGCGGGAAAATGTGGTGGATGTCGAGATTGATATCGCCTGCTTCGAGTTCCTGGATGTCGGACTTCCAAAAGAAATCCTTGGCACCGTCGCGGAGGACGAGAATGTTCAGGCCCTTGTAAGCGGCGCTGTTGCGGCTCCGCAACGTCGCCAGCCGGTTCTCTTGGAAATTCGCCTCGTAGACCGTGCGTGGCAGGGCATTGTCATCCTCAAACCATTCAAGGAGCTGCTCCAGATCGTTTGCAACACGGGTTTCGACCGCTCCTCCGTAAAGTTCTCCAAGGACCCCGCACCAGAACCAGCGGCAGAGCTTGTCGTAGATCCTCGGTTCCCGCCAGCGTTCCTCACCAAGCCATGTCATCACCGCGGCCAGCGGCACCAGCTGAGTTCGATAGGGGATGTCACGGTCGGAGAAGAAGCACTGGTTCTTGAGGAACTTGCCGACCTGTCCAAACCCGGCCTCCACGCGATCGGCCCAGCGGCGGTAGTCCTCCAGCGCCAACGACAGCATCGAAACGCGCTTGGCGCTTACGGGGGCGATACTCTTGCCGGTCTTGCCCGCCGCTATGTCGGCACGGCGGCGCTCCAGCGTATGAAGGAGGGTGATGGCCTGGATGAAGTCCGTGTTCTCGATCGGCTCCAGCAGTTTCTCCCGTTTCAGCCGTTCGTGCCGGCCCTCGACCTTCCGCAGGCGGCTGCCGAACCAATCGTCGCGAAGGTTGAAGCCGTCTGCGGCGAAGGAGGCGGTAATCAGCTCGAAGACCGTCAGTGGGACGCCGCCTGTGTTCACCTTCTCGAAGACGAGGCAGACCGCCTCTTTGCTGGTCTCTTTCCCGAGGGCGATGACCGGAAGCAAGTAGCTTCGGAAGGCGCTCAGCACCGTTTTCCGGAATGACATGTAGGTTCCGAACTTGTCCGGAGCGAAGTCCTGGAGGCTCTCTTCCCATGAGTCGGAGTTGAGGATCTCCCGGCAGGGGAACATCATTTGCGTGCACTCCAATTCACGAGTCGAAAGGTCGCGGTCCACCTTGCGGCCGAAGTCACTCTTGATCTGCCGGCCGGAATCGACGGCGAATATCGCCTCGTCCAGCCGGCCGTCCTCCATCGCGAGGGCGATGTCGATGTAGTAGTAGCGTTCAATCGGCTTCTTCTTCTCGTTGAAGGTCTTCACGGGCCGGTCAAGGGCCAGCACCTGGGTGAGTGAGGTCAGCCTCTGCTGGCCATCGAGAATCAGTTGGTCTGCTTCTGGCTGACCGTGGGGGAACGCGACGTTTTCCACCGGTCGCACCTGGAAGCGAACCTCACCACCCGTGTCGAGGAGCATCACCGCACCAACCGGAAAAGAGCGGGCAATGCTCACCAGAAGCGAGCGCACGTGCTCGTCGTCCCAAACCCATCCACGCTGGAAGTCGGGCAACTGGATCTTTCCTTCGGTGATGTCCTGGATAATGGTAGGAAGCGAAGTCTTGGTGCTGTCAAACGTGCTCATGATCTGGATAGAAGGAAGGGGGAAGGCCGGGTGGTTTCGGCTAGGAGAATTGAGCCTTGTAAAGGATGCGAATCAGTTTTCGAGGTGCTTTTCGATGAAGGCCTTGAGCGACTTCTCGACGGCCCTCGAGGAAGCAGGGATTTCGGTGACGTGGTCGTAGGTGAGCTTGAAGAGTTTGAGGTCGGACATGATGACGCAGAGAGAAGCTTTGAGATCAGGGCCAATAGTTCAAATGCAGTAACTCACGATCGACTTTCGGAAGATCCTCGGAGGCTGCTTGAAGCGCTCGCAGGCCGGCGTCTTTTAGGCCGGCTATGAAGCGATTTCGAGTACTAGTGGTAGATCTCGCCCATTCGGATTCGACCTTGTAATCCTCGACAAGCTGCTCCGGAGTCCTCTCGTCCTCAGGTATCTCCCCGGCATGTCGTCTGGAATATTCATTTAGAAGCCACCTTTGCCAACGACCATAGTGTCGATTTCTCATGATAAAATCCAGCAAGACGAAAGCTGGGAAGATGTCCGGATGTTGGTGGAAGTGAAATCGAGGCTGTCCATCAGGAATCGAGTGGACGTGAGGGAACGGGTGGTTGAAAATCTGTCCCCGCTCTTCAAAGGAATAGTCTAGCCGGTAGTATTGTGACTTGGCCCTCCGTCTCCAATACAAGAACTCCAAATCTCGATCTGGCGTGACCACTGCCTGGACAGAGCACCGAGTAATCAGGCTTTCGTTCCACGACAGGTCGATGAAAATTCCCACCCCCTGTGCCAGCTGACAGCTTTTGATGGATTGATAGACTGTCCTTCGATCAGGGTGCTGAATGCCGCATGCCGATTTGACGATGCGCCGGAAAAACTGGGTAGGGTTGTAGTGCTCATTCCGAAGGTCCACATCAGACCACTCAGTCGCGACTGGGAACCTGTATCTCCCGCTTCCTCTTCCACAACGGAAAAGGGAATTGGTTAAATTGGCCATCCCTTCCGCGCCAAGCAGCGGTTCAGTGCTCATCAGAGTCCTTCCAATTGATCCAAGATTTGCTGAATGGCGGGCCTGATCCCCAATACGGAGTTCTCAAGGACAGATTGGTGGTCAAAATAGGTGCTGCATGAGCAATAGTCAGGAGCCAGCTCGATCGGTTTGCCGGTTTCGAGCGGG
Source organism: Verrucomicrobiaceae bacterium E54 (assembly GCA_022548915.1). Classification (GTDB taxonomy): domain Bacteria; phylum Verrucomicrobiota; class Verrucomicrobiia; order Verrucomicrobiales; family Akkermansiaceae; genus Haloferula. The sequence goes on along the minus strand of JAKZES010000029.1, from coordinate 47,676 downwards.
ATCTCCCTTCCGAGGCCGATGTGCTCTGTGGGCTGTGTCAGGCAATCAGGGCGGTATCCAGGACGACGATCAGGTTCATCTAGCCGCTCGTCCGTGCTATCGTAGATCGTCGTAACTGATACATGAAGACGTGATCGAATTACGGAGTGAATTCTTTGAATATAAGAGGAGTGATTCGCGAAAATTGAGTGCCTTAAAGAGTCGAATGCTTTGTGGAAATCCCTGAGGAAAGAGCGCCGAACAATGTGCAGCGAAGGGCCGCATGGCCCGATGATGGTCGCGTATTCTGAATCGTTGAATGTGGTTATCACTTCGATAAAGTCTTCCTTACTCATCGCCCATTCGGATGCCGCGATGTTAATGGGAACCAGTTCGCGACGCTGTAGGAACACTTCCAAGTGATTCCGATTGTAGGGCCCGTCACCGAGCTCTGTTGGGTGGTGATGAGTTCCGGCAAAGAGGCGGGCTTGGAGCAAGACGCGCTGCGTATCTGCGTCTTCCCAGTCAATCCCATACCAATCGGTAATGTCATCGCGGGTCCATTCCTGGCTTCTGAATAGTTGCAGGCGTCTAGAAACTTCTTCCGATGTCATTGATCTTGTAAGTTCAGGTGCGTCGTTTTTGCTTCTTCGATCAGGGCGTGGGGCTACTCGCAGCGAGGTGCTCCAGAAGGCGGGCGGCCGGTTCGTCGTTCGGGTCCTGGGGGGCGAGTTCGCCGCGGAAGGCTTTGGCGAGGGTGGCGGGTGTGAGGCGGTCGATGAGCTTGCGGGCCTCGGCGAGGCCGGATTCGATGCGGTCTGCGAAGGCGAAGAGCGCTTCGACGCGGTGGACGATTTCTTGTTGTTCGGCGAGGGAGGGTAAGGCGAAAGTAAAGCTCTTGAGTTGTCCGAGATTGATTCGGGGGCGGGTGGCACCGTGAACGTTCTCAGCAAGGAGGTGAAAGGTTGAGCGACATGCGAGGCGCAACATCAGGAACTTGGGGAGGCAGCGTTGCTGATCGGCGCGAATGCAGTAGCAATCCGATTTATTGATGGCATTGCCTGACCATGAGTCGGGTAGGACGGCGACCCGAGTTTCTTCGGAGATGAAGGAGGAAAAAAGTACGTCGTCACTCTTCAGGGTGTGCCGCGTCAGAGTCTTGTATTTCGCCGGTGAAATGAAGGCTTCCTTGTCAGCGTGGAAGTTCATCCAGCCGATGTTCTCAAGCCTTGCAACGCGAATGCCGGACGAGGTGTAGTCGACGGTCTTCAGGTGGGACCCGAAAGGACCGTCGAAGATCTGTTGAGCGATATCTTGGACTTGGGTGTCGTGCCAGTCGTCGCCCACCGCCTCCTCCACCCTCCACTCCTCGGTGAGTTTGCCGGAGGTGGCGGCGGCGAGGACGGATTGGCGGAAGCGTTTGAGGAGGGCGGGTAGGCGGTCGAGGCGGGCGCGGCAGGCGTCCACCCGGCCCAGCAGCACCTCCAGCTTGTCCGCGATGCGTTTCTGTTCGGCGAGGGGAGGAACCGGGAGGCTGTAGTTCAGAAACGATTTTCGCGTGAAATGCTTGATGGTGGTGCCGCTGAAGAAGTCTTCGAGTACGCGGTTGGCAGCGTCCAAGCGGAGGCGGTAGGCGATCCATTCAGGAATCACGGAACCATTTGAGCGGAAGCGAAGCAGTGCCTTTTGGTAAACGAGCTGGCTGTCGCCTCCTCTCCAGACAGAAGCCCGACCTGGTTCTCCACCCTCGCAAACAAAGACGTCTCCATCCCGAACCGAGAATTTATCCCTCTCTTGCTCCGCGATTCTGACCTCTTTGAGGTCTGATAGGTCGATGGAAAACCATCTCACATTGATGTTTCTAAGGTAGAAGCACGGCTCTCCCTTGTTCTTGGATCGGTCGAGCATCTTGCCCAACTGCACTTCGCCGAGGTGAGCGATGACCTCGGTGGTCCAGTTGGCCGGTAGATAGCCCTCGCTCATGCCATTGCCTCCTCCTCAATCTCCTCCCCAAGCTCCGTGAGGATGCCGCGGAGGTCATCCATGATGCCGTCGAGTTCCTCCATGGCGGTGGTGGCGAGAGCGGCGGGTTCGGGGAGGGACTCGCTGGAGTCGGCGGTCTCGTCCTTGAGCCAGGAGATGTCGAGCGAGTCGTCGCGCTTGGCGATGTCCTCGCGGGTGAAGCGGCGGAAGCGGCCGGTTTCGCCGGTGTCCTTGCGCTTTTTCAGTGCGGCGGCTTTTGCCTGCGGGTCCTTGCCGTAGGCCTTCTCAAAGTCCGAAAAATGCTCGCGGGTGAGGGCGGTGCGTTTGCCGAAGGCGGGCATGTTGGCGCGGAGGTCGTAGATCCAGACTTCCTTGGTGTTGCCTTTTTCCGTCCGGCCGCGGGTGAAGAAGAGGACGTTGGTTTTCACGCCGTGAGCGTAGAAGATGCCGGTGGGCAGGCGCAGGATGGTGTGGAGGTTGCACTTGTCCATGAGGTCGCGGCGGATCTCCTTGCCGACATTTCCCTCGAAGAGAACGTTGTCGGGCAGAACGACGGCGGCGCGACCGCCGGGGGCGAGCGAGCGGTAGATGTGCTGGAGGAAGCAGAACTGCTTGTTGCTGGTGGGGTAGGTGAAGTCGGTGCGGGTGGGCAGGCCGCCGCCTTTCTTGGTGCCGAAGGGGGGATTGGTGAGGATGAGGGTGGCCTGGGGCAGCGTGGTGCCGTCCTCGGAGAGGGTGTCGCCGTAGCTGATGCCCTGCTCGATGCCGTGGAGCATCATGTTCATGAGCGCGAGGCGGTGGGCATCCTGGACGTGCTCCATGCCGAAGAAGGTTTCGTTGCGGTATTTCCGCTGCTGCTTCTCGGTGAGCGAGTCGATGTCGTGGTGCTCGCGCAGGTAGTGGTTGGCGGAGATGAGGAAACCGCAGGTGCCGGCGGCGGGGTCCTGGATGACGTCGTCGAGCGTGGGCTTCATCACCGCGACCATGGACTCGATGAGCGGGCGGGTGGTGAAGTACTGGCCGGCCCCGGATTTCTTCTCGCTGGCGTTCTTTTCGAGCAGGCCCTCGTAGAGGTCGCCGAGTCCCTCCTGGCGGGCGGAATACCAGTCGAGCTTGTCGATCTCGCTGACGAGGGTGGAGAGGGTGGCGGGCTTCTTGATGAAGGAGGCGGCATTGGCGAAGATCTCCTTCACCAGCCGCGAGCCGTGGGAGCCGAGGTGGATGAGGGTCTTCTTGTAGGCTTCGAGCCGCTCGGGGGCGGCGAGGGCTTCGAGGTCGGTCCAGCGGTGGCCCTCGGGGATCTGGTCCTCGGTGCCGGTTTCCTCGGCCATCTTGAGGAAGAGGAGGTAGGTGAGTTCGGTGACGTACTGGTGGTAGGTCACGCCGTCGTCCTTGAGGACGTTGCAGAGGTTCCAGAGCTTCTGGACGATGTCGTGGGTGGACATGGGTGGAGTAGATGCTGAAAGGCTGAAAAGCTGAGATGCTGAAATGGAGAGTGGGTGAGGTGTGGGGGCGTTGGGGAGAGTGAAATGGAAAAAGAAGAAAGTGGAAGGTGTCTGGGGGTGGAGTGAGCGTGGTGACGGAGGGTCCGCGAGAATCCATTCTCGGGTAGGACAGCGATGGGGTCAGGTGACGAAGAATTGTGGGGTCGGTCGGGTGTGCATAGAAAATCGGGAAATCTATGCACGTTGAAGGCAATGAGTTCAGTTTGAGGGCATTTCTATGCGCTTTGCGTGGGCATCACTGGGCTTGGTTCCAGACGGTGTCGTTGAAATCGTCGAGGATGGTTTCGAGTTCGCCGCCGAAGATCTTGTTGAGACGGCGGAAGCCGCCGCCTTCGGCCTTGAAGATGAGGATGGGGTCGTCGAGGGCCTCGCGATCGACGATGTTGTTGGCCTTGGTCTGGGCGGCGAGTTTCTTGAGCCACTCGCGCTGGGGAGTGGTCCAGGATCGGGAGGCGAGGATGGTCTGGAGGGCGTGATCGACGCGTTCCTTGAAGGGGACGAGGGGATCGCCGAGGGCGGCCTGACGAATGTAGCCGATGATGCGGGCGGCGATCTCTTGGTTGGTCGTCTGCTTCCACGCGGCTGCGAGGGTGGTCTCGGAGAAGCCGGCGCGGTCGAGTTCGAGAACGAGTTGCTTGAGCTGCTTGCGCGTGAGGTCCCGGGGGCGGGTGAGAACGGCCTGGAGGGCGGGGAGCTCGTTGGAGTTGGATTGGATGAACTCCTTGAAGGCATCGAGGAAGTCCTCGGGCTTCTGGCCCTCCGGGAAACCGTGGGACACGCCATCCAACTTGTCTTCGTGATCGGAGACGAAGATGGGGGCGCGGGGGCGGTCACCGGTGCGGTCGAGAATTTCCCCAAGGCCCGGATGTCGGGTGAACCAGCCGACGATCTGGTCGAGTGGCATCGAGCGGAGTGCGGTCGCGAAATCATCGGGCGTCATCCCGGCGCAGGTCTCGAAGTCAGCCCTGGCCTTCTCCGAAAGGGTCCGTTTCTTACGCTGGAGCTTGGCGACAAACTGGTCGCGGACGAGGCCGAGCGCCTCGGGTGTGGGAGCGGTGCTGGTTTCCTCCGCGAGCTGGGTGAAGGAGATCGATGGGTCGACGACCACGGGTTTCATTGAGGTGACCGCCTGGAGCGAGTCGTAGAGGCGGACGGCGTCGAAGATGCGGAAGGTTTCCTTGCCGACCTCGTCGCAGCGACGGGTCGCCCGGCCGAGCATCTGGTCGTAGAGGATGCGGCTGTTGATGCGGCGGAGGAAGACGAGGTTGCAGATCGCGGGAACGTCGATGCCGGTGGTGAGGAGATCGACTGTGACGGCGACGTTGGGAAGCTGCTCGTTCTTGTAGCGCCGGATCAGTCTGAGTGGCTGGTCGGCATTGCCCGTGATCTTGATGACGGCGTCGTCGTCCACCGAGTCGTATTGCTTGCGGAACGCCTTCTTCAGCAGATCGACCACGAGGTCGGCGTGGGCGTCATTGGCGCAGAAGATGAGGGTCTTTTGCGGCGAGGCGGGGTCGAGTTCGGTGGCGAGGTAGTCGCAGACGACCTGGTTGAAGGACTTCGTGATGACTTTGCGGTTGAAGTCCTTCACGTCGAAGGCAAGCGCGTCGGGGGCGTTGTGGAGATCGACGGTGTCAGTCTGGGGGTTGTAGACCGAGACCTTGTCGCCCTTCTTCCACTTGATGCCCTTCTTGCTGAGTTCGGTGGTGATCTTGATGGGCGGGTCGTGATCGATCAGGTAGCCGTCGATGACCGCCTCGCGATACGAGTAGGTGAAGACGGGTGGGCCGAAGATTTCGGAGGTGTGGAGGGCGGGGGTGGCGGTGAGGCCGATCTTGGTGGCGTCGAACCAGTCGAGGACGCGACGGTATTTCGAGATGTAGTCGTCGTAGCTGCGGAAGGTAAGTTCCGTTTCCGAGAGTTCGCGGTCGAGCAGGTAGCCGCGGTGGCATTCATCGACGATGATGCAGTCGTATTCGTCCACCGGGGGAGGCGAAGAATCCTCGCCCGGGTAGAGCACGCGCTGGACCATGCCCTGGATGGTAGCGATGTGGACGGCGGTATCGGAGTCGGGGCTCTGGTCCTCAAGCTCCTTGATGCCGAAGATCTCGGCGAAAGTGTTGAGGTTCTCCATTCGCGTGTCCTTGAAGGCATTGGCGGCCTGTTCGCCGAGGGCGGCGCGATCGACGAGGAAGAGGATGCGGCGGAAGCGCTTGGTCTTGAGGAGGCGGTAGATCAGGGCGATGGCGGTTTTGGTCTTGCCGGTGCCGGTGGCCATCGCGAGCAGGATTTCCCGCTGCATGGCGGCGATGGCACCCTCGGTGAGGAGGACGGCCCGGATCTGGTAGTCGCGGAGGGTGAAGCCGTAGTTGAAAGGCTCGGACGAAAGCTGCTGGTGGGCGGCCTTGGAGTCCTGCTTGAGCAGGGCGACCAGTCCTTCCGGGGAGGGCCAGCCCTGGAGTGGGTGGCTGAGATTGTCGGGCCGCCGGAGGTCGCAGAACCAGATGCCGCTGTGGGTTTCGAGTTGGCGGAGGAAGGGGCGGCCGTTGGTCGAGAAGGCGAAGGGCAGGCGGAACTCGCCATCGGAACCCCAGTTGCTCTCGTGGAGTTCGGTTTCGTCCGAAGGCTGGAAGCCGCGGCTGTAGCGCTTGGACTGCTGGAGGGCGGAGGAGACGTTGAGGTTGCGGCGCTTGGCCTCGACAGGACCGAGCGGCAGGAGTCCGGCGAAGAGGATGTAGTCGGCCGGGCCGCTTTCGGTGGGCCACTCGGCGATGGCGAGGAACCTGCCTTTCTCAGGGCGTGCTCCCTTTGAGTAACGCAGGTTTTCCGAGTCGGCGGTCCAGCCGGCGGCCATGAGCTGGGCGTCGATGAGCTGGCGGGTGGCGGCTTCGTCGAGTTCGACATGCTCGGCGGCCTGACTGGCGGCTCGCGAGATCCGGGCGGTCTCGGCGGGGGGCTTTTCAGCGTTCGAGGCTTGCTGGGCGGAGAGGCGAGCCTGGAGCTGCTGGTTCTTGGCTTCGATCTCGGAGGCGAGTTCTTCCCAGAAAGCGCGCTCGTCTCGAGCCTTGTCGCGTTGTGCGGCGATCTCGTCGAGTTGCCGGGATTGGATCTCCTGCGCCTTTTCTTGGGAGGCGAGTTCCTCCCGTGCTTTGGCGAGGGCTTCCCGCAATTCCTCGCTCTGGTCGGCCGGAGGCGTGGGAGGGATGAAGGCACCGGACTTGAAGCCGGGATCACGGAAGGTGCGGTGGAACCAGACGGCGAGCTGCCAGGTGATCCGGAGAGTCGCAAGGGCGGTTCGGTGGTCGCCTGCGAGGGAGTGGTTCGCCGCATTGCCCGAGCGCCGGACTTCACCGAAGAGCTGGTGGATCTCGTAGGGGAGGATGCCGCGGTCCCGGAGGCGGGAAAGGAGGTCGTATTGGCTTTCCTCAGGGTCGGAGTAGAGGCCGGCGTAGGAAGCGACGGTCTGGGCGAGGATTTCCGCCAGTTGGCGGAGCTTGAGGAGAGAGGTGTTCGGGTCTTCGGGAAAATACCGCTCAGCGAGCACTCCGATGCGGAGAAGCTGCTCGTCGTGCTCTGCCAGGCAGGCGAAGTTGCTCTGAAGTCGTGGCATGCGGTGCGAGGCCGGGTGGCCGGAAATATCTACAAACCAATCCCCTCCGGACCTAACACCACCCTGAAGAGGCCTAAAGAGCAGTTCAAGCCCGCAGTCAGCCAGCCGGGACTTGTCACTTGAGCAAGTCAGCCAGATCGACTCGCAAGGCTCGGGCGATCCGAAGCAGGCTGTAGAGGGTCGGACTCGTCTGGAGGGACTCGATGTGGCGGAGGCCGGTTCGGCTGATTCCGGCCATTTCCGCAAGGCGTTGCTGGGAGATTCCCCGCTCGGTCCGCGCTCGGGTGAGTGCCTTGCAAACCATCTCGACTGTCTTTCGCTCCTTGTCGGGCTTCACCCCTGACCATTTATGGTCTTGAGGTAGACTGGCTGTATGGCCATGAATGGCCATAGTGATTGCCAAATGTCTTTCCCCTCCGCGATGGATGGTAATGGCTGCAATCGCGATCGTGTTCGCGGGAGCCGTAGGGGCGGAGCCGCAGTCAGGTGAGGCCGAGCGGTCGGCGGCGGAGGCGCGGAAGGATTGGTGGTTGGAAAAGGAGCGGAGTAATTTGGAAGGCCGGATGAGGCAGGGAGTTCCATGGGTGGAGCGCCGTGCTTGGAATCGTCGTGCGAGTGAGGCGAACCGTGTTGGAGGATTCAAGGAGGGGGACGCGGGTTACATCGCACTGCTGCCGGTGGATCCCAACGCCACCGCGGGAGCTGGTCGCGAAGTGGCGGTGGGTGAGGAGAGGCATGCGGAGGCTGAGGCCGAGCCGGCGAAGATTGATGATGTTGTGGCGGGACAAGTGGAGCCTGAGCGGGTTGAGGCCCCAGGATCAGGTAGGGAGCTGGTAGCGGCCAATGCAGCCGCTCGCTGGCAAATGCTATGGGGGAGCCTCGCTTCGGTCGGTTGTGCCCTATTGGGGTTTGGCCTGTCGACGCAGGGAGGGCTTGGTCGCAGGGCTCTCGGGTTGACCTTATTGGTCTTAGTCATTCTTGGAGCGATGGGCACTGTCGGTATGACGGGGGCCGCAGACGGCATCTTGGCCGTCGTGGGCCTCGGATTCTCAGGTGCCGTGGGTTCCCGAGCTAGAAATGCCGGGTACCCTCTATGGTTGGCGGGTGTTACCGGCATTCCTCTTTTGTCGCTTCCGCTGACCTTGCTGCTTCTCTTTTCCAGAAGTGGCCGAATTAGCTCTGGCCAGCCGCAATCAGAGCCCGAGTCCTCAGAGGTTGATTCAAGGGAATCCGATGAACCAATGGCAGAGGAAGCAGGGGGAGGACCCGAGCCAATAACACGAACCGAGACAACGATGAAGCTGGAAGACTACGCCATTACGATACCGGAAGCCGACGAAATCGAAGGAGGCTACGCCGTCATGAACCATGGAACTCAATACTCCATCGAGCTTCACAACGAATCTTCGAGGCGATGCGACGCCGAGGTGGAGATCGACGGGCGCTCCGTCGGGACATGGAGGGTCGATCCGCACGATTCGATTCGCCTCGAAAGACCTTCGGGTGACACCGGGCGCTTCACCTTTTTCTGCAAAGGCAGCGAAGAAGCCCTCATGGCCGATCTTCATGACAATGAGGCGCTTGGCCTGATCAGTGTGGAGTTCAGACCGGAGAAAAGAGACGACGGGTTGCGGGCCTCGCCGCTGAGCGATGGTCGTTTGGAGGGTGGGGGAACAGGATTGACCGGCGAAAGCAATCAGCGGTTCACCAAGATCGCTGCCCTCGACTACGACCATGAAAGTGTCCGGACAATCCATCTCCGATTGGTCGCCAGGAAGCCCGAAGTGCGACCTCTTCATCCAAGATCCACCCCGGTGCCTCCGCCGGTCTAGTGGATGCTGGGGGGGTGGAAGGCTGACTGGCAGGATGCTATCATCATGCCATGAAGAAGCGGGCAGCAATCGAGGAGTTCCTGCGCCGGATTGCCTCTCATCCGCAGCGGCATCTTCTCAAGCTCTTGGCGGCGGGGCAGACCTTTGTGTGGACGGCCAAGCTTACCAGGATCTCACGGACGACGATTTGGCGCTGGTGCCGCGACGATGAGGAGTTTGCCCAATTGGTGGCCGAGGCCCGTGCACTGGGTGCCGAGCATCGGGCCTACGTTCTTTGGGCGAACCACCCCTTCCGGGGATGCAGACCACCGAGCCGGCATTCAGGTTCAGGTCTTCGCCCGAAGCCTCGTTTCAAATACGGTGTATTCCCAAGGTGAGCCCCAAGACCGCTGATAGCCTCCAAAGCGAATGGCTTCGTACGCGCGCGCGCGCCCCGCGCGGGGTGAGTGTTTCACGATCGGCAAAAAGCATCGACTGGCCGAGTTTGCTCAGGGAACCTCCCGCGTGTCCGGGAGGTGCTTCCCGTGTAAACGGGGACAAGTTTTGGACGAGTGAATCGAGGGTATTTCCTAGTCCTTTGGGGTTCTATGGAGTTCTTTGATTACACGTGAAGCCATTAAATACCACTCATAATGAGTGGGTTATGACTAAAGCCACCGTGGCGGAATTGGTAGACGCCGCGGACTTAAAATCCGCTGAACCGCAAGGTTCGTGAGGGTTCGAGCCCCTCCGGTGGCACTTTCTTAAAACCAAAGACTTAGGGAGAGTCTGGGTAGGTCGTTGACATCCCACCATCGGCAGTGTCTGACAAATTTCTGAGAAAGGGCGATCGGAAGGCCTTCTAAATGGGCGAAAAAAGGGGGGGGGGCCGCACTGCGTCGTTCGCCATCATTCGGTCTCGGTTCCGGTCTACGCCGGGATCCACGGAGGTAAGGCCCGTTCCACGTCGCGGTCGAGGAGTGCCTCCGCCGGACCAACGGAAGGAAGCTCGGGGTCAGGGTCACGGCAGGGTTCTCAAGGTATCGCGGTCTGCGATGTGAATGAGAGCGGTCGCCGGGATCTGCTCGGCCCGCCTGCCTTTGCGCCAGGCGGCCGGCCTCGAGGTGAGTGCATCTTCGATCAGGTTCGACACCTGACCGGGGGCAAGCGTCAACCGACGTTCATTCGCCTGGTGAGGTCGTTGAAGAAATCGAGCGACCAAAGGTCGGTCTCACGGGGATCCGGCAGGAATACCCGGACTTCCTCCGCAGCCTGCTTGAAGTCGACCTTCTCGAAGCGCTGGAGAAGCAGGCGCCTCAGGGTCTCGCCATCGATGAGTGCGCCATCCCAGTGACCGGATTGGCGCATCCGCGCATCGAGGTGCTTGAGATTGGGCTGAACCTTCCGACTGGCATACCAGACGAGATCATAGAAATCCCGTCCCTTGACCCTCTGCTTCCATCCCCGGCAAAGAACGGCATGCAGCTTGCCCGCGAACAGGCTGCCCAAGTCGTAGACTGTGACCTGGTAGGGGCTTGGCAATAGTTGGGTGCGCACCTCGGTGGTGGCGTGAGGTGGCGGCTGCAAGTCCATCTCCAGCTTGATCCGGAGCGTTTGGTTCTTCGGCAAGCGATCGGCAAGGTCGGCCGGTGCCCCGATATGCAGAAGGTTGAGCTGGGTGTTCCCCTTGAGAAATGCGGACTCGATGCCGGTCGCTTCACCGCTGGATTTGGGCTCGGCCTCGAAGGTGAAGCCCCAGGATTCAAGTTCCGTGGCAACGGCGGGAAGGAAGCGGTCGAGCCGTGAACCGTCGCCTTCGTCAAGCAGCGTGAAATCCAGATCCTCGGAGAATCGGCGCAGCCCATGGAAGATCCGCAGGGCCGTGCCGCCATAAAATGCGGCATGGTCGAAGAATCCTCCCCGCCACAGCCCGAGCAGGGCGATTTCCTGAACGACCTCGCGCGCCGCGTTCTGATAGTCCGTCGGCGTCTTCGGCTGGTAGGCGTCCAGCATGTCCCGGAGGACGGCGTTCATGAGTGGAGGAGGCGGTTCTTCTCGGCAAAGCGCAGGAGCCACCGGACCGATGGCCGGCCATAAGCATCCGCGCACTCGGCGAGCTGCGCACGATCCAGTCCTGAGGGCAGCTCCACGCGCATCCCGTCCCACCAGCGGGCGACGTCCGCCATGGACCGGAATCCCGGCTCGCGCGCGATCCGATCGATCAGCGCCTTGGTCGGACTGGCGATGAGGAACGGCAGGTCGGAATCGGTGACGCGGAGAATGCCGACCGGATAGACGGCCTTGGGGATCGGCTGGTATCCAAAGCGGCCGAAGTCGTTCTCGAACGATGCGGCGCGCTTGATGGTGGCCGAGACGACTTCGGCCACTCCCTCCGGAATCATTCCGTGCCACGAAAGCGCGGTTTCGAAGCTGATGTAGGACGGACCGTAGATGGATCCCGCGAGGCAAAGGGGATCGAGGTTCCGGCGAGTGGCATACAGCCCGCGCCGCAGCGAAATCAATTCGCCGGTCTCGAGCAGACGGGCGATTTTCCCGCGCTGATCTGCCACTCCCGCCAGCACATGGCGCATCGAGCCCGTGCCCAGAATCGGCTCATTGGGGATCTCGATATGCATAATTTTTGCTTGAACGTTGCCAAGATGGCAACTTTCAAGAGAAAATCAAACATTATCCGGTCCGGCGTTGCAAAGCTTAATTGGCCCGTGCGTGCCTTCCAGGGAAACCCGAGTCGGCGACCTCGCAGGCGCTCTCTACCGTCAGCGGATCGGGCGGATTCCGGTCGAAGGCCGTGAAGAGGGAGGCGAGCTCCCCCTCGCGGCCCATGAAGGCGTCGAAGAACCTGCGGCTGGTGAACTTGAGTTGTCTGGATATGGGGAGGTGGCTCGTCACCCAGACAGTCCGACTGCGCATGGCGTAGACCTCCATCCGACGAGGTAGCGCGAAAAATCTGTTCGATTACCCATTCCTTCGTAACTCGGTTCCCGGCATCCAGTAGGTAGAAATCTCGCTGCGCCCATCGGACTGTGCGATGGAGTGCAGGTCGTGAGCGATAGTCTTGTTCGGGAAGGAGCACCGCGTGTATTCGTTCGTGCAATTTCCATCGCATCTAGCAAAAGTGACCGAGTAACGTCTGAATTTCTTGTCCATGCGCCCTATGGCTGACCCCCTTGCCGAGAGGCAATTCCAGTTCGATGTCTGAAGAAGAGCAGCTTGCCGAGGGTATCTACGAGACCCTTGTCGACGAGGAGCTCGGAGCTTTGCTCGCCTCCCGGCCCGAGATGGCGGCGACCCTGGAGAAGCTTGACGATGAGTCCGCTCCCCACACCTACAGCCAGTTCGTCTGGCACTTGTTGCATCGAGCGCTCAGGGGCCTGAAGAAGGAACGCAGGCTCGCGCTCGTCAACCGGCTGATCGAGCTCCTCTCTGCCCAGGACGGACTGGAATACCTCGAACGCCGGAAGCTGCTGGAGCAGCCGAAACAACTCCTTCGCGAGATCCGTGCCAGCGCGCTCGTCCCACCGAGTCCGATCCCCTCGACACCCATGAGCGTGAGCAGTCTGCTGACGGGCGCCGGGGAGGACCCGGCGTTGGAACATGAGCTGCGGGCGGAGATGTCGACGGCGGACCGGGTGGACATCCTCGTTTCGTTTATCAAATGGTCGGGCCTGCGGCTCCTCCGTCCCGCATTCGAGACCTTGGCCGAGCGAGGGGTGCCGGTGCGAATCATCACCACCTCCTACATGGGGGCGTCGGATCCGGAGGCGCTTGAGTTTCTCGCCCGGCTTCCTGGCGTCACCATCCGGGTCTCCTACGACACCGAGCGCACCCGGCTCCACGCCAAGGCCTATCATTTCATCCGCAAGACCGGCCTTTCGACCGCCTACATCGGCTCGGCCAACATGTCCCGGGCCGCGATGACCAGCGGGCTCGAGTGGACGGTCAAGGTGACCGCGCAGGACATGCCGCACATCCTCGACCGCTTCGGTGCCGAGTTCGAGACGTATTGGTCCCGGGAGGAGTTCGAGATCTACGACAAGGAGCAGGCCGACCGCTTCCGCAGGGCGATCCAAGTCGGTCGAAGCAGAGATGCATCGGAGGGTCCGCGCTTCTTCGTCGAAGTCACCCCGCATGCCTTCCAAGAGCGGATTCTCGAGAATCTCGCCGCCGTCCGTGAAACCGGTTCCTTTCGCAACCTGGTTGTCGCCGCGACCGGCACGGGGAAAACGGTGGTCGCCGCCTTCGACTACGCCCGCCAACGCAAGGCGTCGACCCCGTCCAGCCGCCTGCTGTTCATCGCCCACCGGAAGGAAATCCTGCAGCAGGCTCTCGATTGCTTCCGACTGGTGCTTCGGGATCCGAATTTCGGTGAACTGATGGTCGACGGCGCCGTTCCGCTGGAATGGAACCACGTCTTCGCCTCGATCCAGAGCTGGAACAATCGCAGGCCGTGGGAGGACCTTGGTACCCAGCACTTCGACCACGTGATTGTCGATGAGGCCCACCACGGCACGGCCGGCAGCTACCGCCCCGTTTTCGACCACCTCGAACCCCGGATCCTGCTTGGCCTCACGGCGACACCGGAGCGGATGGATGGCTCGCGGATCGTGGACGACTTCGACGGCCGATTCGCCGCCGAGATCCGGCTGCCCGAGGCCTTGGAGGAGAAGCTGCTGTGCCCGTTCCACTACTTCGGCGTCACCGATCCCGTCGCGGTCTCCGAGGAGCGCTTCTGGGTGAACGGCAAGTACGACACCGCCGCCCTGACGGAGGTCTACACCGGCGACGACATCCGCGCGCTCAACCGGGTGGACCGGATCATCGAGCGCCTGCACCACTACCAACCCGACTTGTCCAACGTCCGCGGCGTGGGATTCTGCGCGAGCGTCAAGCACGCCAAGTTCATGGCGGCCAAGTTCAACCAGCGGGGGCTCGTCTCAGCGGTCGTGGTCGGGGAGACGTCCCAGGACGAGCGTCGGCAACGAATCGCGGACTTCCGGTCCGGCAAGCTGCCCTTTCTGTTCACCGTCGATGTGCTCAGCGAAGGCCTCGACGTCCCCGAGATCAACTTGGTGATGTTCCTGCGTCCGACGGAGAGCCTGACGGTTTTCCTGCAGCAGCTCGGCCGGGGGCTCCGCAACGCGCCCGAGAAGGACTGTCTGACCGTGTTGGATTTCGTCGGCCAGACGCACCGGAAGTACCGGGTCGACCGGAAGTTTGCCGCCTTGCTGCCGTCGACCCGCCGGCGGATCGACATGGAGATCGAGGCCGATTTTCCCAACCTACCGGCCGGCTGCAGCATCCAGCTCGAGCGGGTCGCCCGCGAGCATGTGCTGCGAAACATCCGCGAGGGACTCGGCAATCTCCAGGCGTTCATTCCGGAGGCGATCCGCACCTTCGAACGTGAGGCAGGGCTCCCTCTGAGCTTCGGGAACTTCGTCGACGCCACCGGGCTCTCGGCGCTGGATGTCCTTGGCAAGAGAACGTGGTCGGAATGGAAGGCTCTGGCGGGAGTCGGGGATCCGGTAGAGGATCCGGACCTGACCGCCGTTCGCCAGGCACTCCGCCGCGTGAGCTTCCGCACCGATCCCGAGGTCCTGAATAGCCTGGCCAGGGTCGCCGATGGCGAGACGCCCTATGCCGGGGAGGATCGAGGCCAGGCCATGCTTCACTACCTTCTGTGGGGAAAACAGGGGGCCAAAGTCGGGGTCGCTAGCTACGAGGAATCCTTCGCCAAATTCCAAAGCAACCGACAGTCCATCCACGACCTGACCGAAGTTGTCGATTGGCGGCGGAAAATCCACGATTTTCCCCTCGGTGCCACCGACCCGACGACGAGAGGTCTGATCCGCCTCCACGGCGCTTATGGGTCAGGGGAAATTAAAGCCGCCTTCGGACTCGCAGACCTCCAGCGGGCAGGCATGACTGGCACCGGCGTGCTGTGCGACAAGGCGACGAAGACCTACCTCCATCTGGTCACATTTCGAAAGGAAGAGGCCGACTTCGCTCCCACGACCCGCTACCGGGACTACCCGATCAGCCGCAGCTTGCTCCACTGGGAAAGCCAGAGCGGCACCTCCCAGGAAAGTCCCACCGGCCAGAACTACATCAACTTCAAAGCGGAGGGCTACCGCATCCTGTTCTTCGCTCGCCTCAACAAACGTGAACAGGGAGAAACCGCCCCGTTCGTATTTCTCGGTGCCGCCCGGGAGCTGAGATCCTATCAAGGAAACCGCCCCATCGAAATGGTCTGGGAACTCGAACATCCCATGCCGGCGGCCTTGTTCGAAGAAGCTCGGACGGCGTAGGTGCTTGTGTTTTGGGCAGTGCTGCGCCGCCGTTTGGTGGGCGTTTTGGCTGTGTGAGGGCCGCAAACCAAGCGCCCCGGGCCGACCGTGCATCGTCTGATCCTTGCCCATGTCCGGGAGAGGCAGGCCCGAGATGGTCAACACTGAAGTGGCCCCGGCTCCGCTCGGTCTCGGTGACCAGCTGCGATAGGGGCGCCGCCTGGGGGTTCGAGTCCCTCCGGTGGCATGGGTTGGCCCAAGACTTTGACGGGCCTGGCCGTTGTCTCCTCGAGATGAGAATGCCGAGATTTGAAGATGTGGACGAGCATCCCCGGAACGGGGTGGCCTCGATGGTGGACGTTGCGTTCCTGATGCTGGTGTTTTTCCTGGTCGCCACGACCATCGTGCCGACGGAAAGGGATCTGATGATGAAGGCTCCGACTCACCGGGGTGATGTCGAAGCCCCAACCCTGCCGATTCACCTGGAGATCGAGGACGACGGCAGCATCTGGTGGGGTGAGGAGAGCGGACGACTGCCGGTGGCCAGCGATGACCGGCGGCTTCCGGAATTGCTCGCCCTGCTGGAGCCGGCGGTCGAGGCGGTGCGGGCGGGTGGCGAGGAACCGCCGGTGGTGTTGAAGGTTGCGGACGGGGCGAAGCAGCAGGATTTCATCAATGTGATGGATGCCCTTGCCTCGGTCGAGATGACCCGGATCTGGCTGACGGACTTCGAGTGATCCCCGGCGGTCAGGGCACCCGGATCGGCTCGAGCTTTTCGGTGGTGAAGCGCACGGCCACCTTGTACTGGCCGGCTTGCATCGAGGTGCCGAGCAGGATCGATCCGCCGCCCTCCATCCGCCAGAGGTGCGAGGCGAGGAAAACGTCGTCCCGCAGCTCGGAGCGGGGCGGGTACTTGCCCGCCTGCAACGGCTTGCCGTGGAGCTGGCTCAGCACCTTGATGAGCTCGGACCAATTGTCCTTGAGCCTCGATTCGTAGGAGTCGCCGCCGAGAGGCTGGGTCTGGAGGCTGATCTCATCGAGCGCGCCGCTTGCGGACCAATCGAAATAGAGTTCGCAATGGAGTCCGCCGATCTGCTGGCGGGTGCGGAAGGTGCCGTTCAGGCCGAGGCGGCCGAAGAAGGTTTCGTCGATGGTGGACTCGACCAGTTGGCTGGCCTTGAGCTTGGCCTCGACCTCCTTGCGGGTGTCGCCGAAGCACAGCGTGTCGAAGACGGCGGCGGGATCGCCATCGGGCTCCGGGGCGTCGGGCAGGTCGCGCCTGGCGAGCCAGTTGCGGTCGTTTTCATGCAGCCGCTCGAGCGGCAGGGAAAAGACCCGGCCATCCTCCTTGCGGATCGTGACCTCGTGGGTGTCGTGGGAGACGTATTCGCCACGGAACGAGGCCGAGGCATCGGTGTTCCTCCAGACCCGGGGTTCGGCCCGGGCCAGGGTCGCGCCAACGACCAGCAGCAGCAGGGAAAGGCGGATCATGTTCGAGGGCAACGTCGCGGGGTCGGATCCTTCTTGGGTGAAATGTCGGATCGCCATCCAAAAAAATCCCGGCAGCGCAGGGCGGTGCCGGGATGAAAGGGGTGAGGGCCTCGGGCCTTACCACTTCTGGGTCCGGGAGTGGCGGAAGTAGGTCTCGAAACCGAGTTCCGGCGGGAATTCCGAGAGGCCGTCGTGGGGATTCATCTCGATGCGGTGATCGGTGCCGCTCCGTTCGTAGGGAGGCTTGAAGGTTCCGCGGTAGGTCGGGCAGGTGAAGGTGAAGAGCTCATACCAGCCGTAGCCGAAGCGGCGCAGCGCGCGGTTGGTGCCGTCGACGACGCCGTAGGAGAAGCCGGCCTTGCGACCGTAGCGCTCGTTCTTGCGGACGATCTGCTCGGGGATCTCGACCAGGCCGTAGAGGATGTTGCTGATGGCCCGGCCCAGCTTGCGGGTGGAGGTGTACTGGCTGCCGGGAGGAGCCTGGATGTCGGCGGAGGCGATGCCGCCGAGTGAGAGGAATACGGTTGCGAGAACGAGGAGTCTTTTCATGACGCTTGAAGGGAGTTTTCCCATTCACCCGCCGCTTGGCAACGGGAAAGTTTGGCACGGGTGAAACTCGAACTGGTGGGAAGCGGGAGGTGGCCGTGCCTTCCAGGCCTCACCTCACGAACGTCGATCAGGGCCCCGGGCCTGGAAGGCCCGGCCACGGCCCGCCGCATGCCGGTCAAGCCAGCTCGCTCCGCCCGCCACTTTCAGTGAAACTCGCTGTCGGGTTTGCCACCTTTGCGGTGAACGGGTGGGGGCAGGGGGAAGGTGGCGGCTCGGCCCCGGGATTCGGGCGCTTTCCGGCTCAGAGCGAGACGCCGGTGGCATTGAGCACCCCCGGAATGACGCGCACCGCCTCCATCACCTCGGGCGAGAGGGGGGCATCGACCTCGATCACGCTGAGGGCATTGCCGGCGGATTTGTTGCGGGCGAGGGAGAGGTTGGCGATGTTCTGCCCGGCTTCGCCGAGGACCGTGCCGAGGGCCCCGACGATGCCGGGGCGGTCGTCGTTGCGAACGATCAGGAAGTGGCCCTTGATGTTGGTGTCGACGAAAAGCCGGTCGATTTCGACGATGCGCGGTGTCTTGCCGATGATGGTCCCGGCGAGGCGGAATTTCCGGCCGTCCTTGCTCAGCTCGGCGACCAGCAGCTCGTGGTATTCGGTGCGGGCGTTGATGGTGGACTCGATCAGGTCGAGGCCCATCTCGGCGGCGACGGCGGGGGCGTTGACGATGTTGACCTGGCCGTCCGCGCGGGCGGACTCGAGCAGGGCGGTGAGGGCGGTGCGGGCGACCAGTGCGGTGTCCTTTTTCGCCAGCGGGCCGTGGTAGGAAATCCGCAGTGAGTCGGGGTTCTCCGGTCCAAGCTTGGCGAGCATGCGGCCGAGGGCGGCCCCGAGGTCGAGGAACGGACCGACCTCGCTGAGCGTGGCGGCGTCGAGCGATGGCATGTTGATCGCGTTGCGGATCTCGCCGGTGCTGAAGAAGTCGCGGATCTGCTCGGCGACCTGGATGCCGACGTTTTCCTGGGCCTCGTGGGTGGAGGCGCCCAGGTGCGGGGTGAAGGCGACATGCTTGCCGAAGGCGAAGAGCGGGTGATCGGCGGGCGGCGGCTCCTCCTCGAAGACATCGAGCGCGCAGCCGGCGATGTGACCGGAATCGATCGCCTCCTTGAGCGCGGCCTCGTCAATCAGGCCGCCGCGGGCGCAGTTGACGACGATCGCGCCCGGGTTCATCAGGGCGAGGCGGTCGGCGTTGAGCAGGTGGCGGGTGTCGTCGGTCATCGGCACGTGCAGCGTGACCACGTCAGCGCCGCGCAGGGCGTCGTCGGGCGATTCGGCCAGCTCGACCTTGAGTTCGTCGGCCCGGTTCTGGGTGAGGAAGGGGTCGTAGGCGACGACCTTCATGCTGAAGCTCTGGGCCCGCTTGGCGAATTCGCTGCCGATGCGGCCCATGCCGATCACGGCGAGGCGCTTGCCGTAGAGTTCGATGCCGGCGTAGGCCTTGCGCGCGGTCTTGAAGTCGCCCTTGAGCACCTCGGCGTGGGCCGGAGCGATGTTGCGGGCGCAGGAGAGCATCAGGGTGAAGGCGTGCTCGGCGGTGGAAATCGTGTTGCCGGTGGGCGTGTTCATCACGATCACGCCGTGGGCGCTGGCGGCATCGCGGTCGATGTTGTCGACGCCCACTCCGGCGCGGCCGACCGCTTGCAGCTTCTTGGCGGCGGCGAAGACTTCGGCGGTCACCTTGGTTTGCGAGCGGACCACCAGGCCATCGTAGTCGCCGATGATTTCCAGCAGTGCCTCCGGGGCCAGGCCGGTGTTGACGTCCACCGAAATGTCCGGGTGGGCGGTGAGGGCGTCGACGCCCTTGTCCGAGATGGGGTCCGAAACGAGTACGCGAAAGCTTGCCATGTCGGCGCGGGGCATAGGGATCCCGGACGCCGCTTGCAAGTCCGGCGAGTTTTCATCCGGTCGGCCGATGGGTCCGGAGCCGGGCGCAGGACGCCCCTGGCCGACGGTTGCGCGGTCCGAAGCGTGATCGGGTTTCTTTGGGCGTCGGAGCGCCGGATCTCGACTCGGAGGCGCTCCCGGTGCGACCAGGGGCGGGATTTGCCAGTAATGCTGTATTTACATTCGATCGCAGATGGCCATACGCAAGGGAAAAGAGAAGGCTTTGGAGGATCGACTTGGGAAAGGCGTGCTTCTTGACGCTCGGGCCGCTGGAGCAGCATGATCCGCGGCATGTCAGACGAACGACGGCCTTTCTCCTCGCCCATGCTTGATGGTCCCGACCGTGCGCCCTCGCGGGGCATGCTCTATGCGGTGGGTTTCAAGAAGGAGGACTTCAACAAACCGCAGATCGGGATCGCCTCGACGTGGTCGGAGGTGACGCCCTGCAACATCCACATCGACCGCCTGGCCAAGGAGTCGGCGAAGGGGGCGGACGCCGCCGGGGGCAAGTCGACGATTTTCAACACCATCACCATTTCCGACGGCATCTCGATGGGGACCGAGGGGATGAAATACTCGCTGGTTTCCCGCGAGGTCATCGCCGACTCGATCGAGACGGTCGTCGGCTGCGAGGGCATGGACGGCTACGTGGCGATCGGCGGTTGCGACAAGAACATGCCGGGATGCCTGATCGCGATGGCGCGGATGAACCGTCCGGCGGTCTTCGTGTACGGCGGCACGATTCTGCCGGGCTGCGCGACGATCAAGGGCGAGGAGAGGGAGCTCGATATTGTTTCCATCTTCGAGGCGGTCGGGAAGCATGCGTCGGGCGAGTACAACGACGAGGATCTGGAGGCGGTGGAGTCCTGCGCGATTCCCGGCGAGGGGTCCTGTGGCGGGATGTACACGGCCAACACCATGGCGAGCGCGATCGAGGCGCTCGGGATGAGCCTGCCGAACAGCTCGGCGCAGGCGGCGGTGTCCGACGACAAGAAGCGTGATTGCTTTGATGCCGGGGTGGCGGTGCTGAATCTGATCGACAAGGGGATCAAGCCTCGCGACATCATGACCCGCGAGGCATTCGAGAACGCGATCACCGTGGTGATCGCACTGGGGGGATCGACCAATGCGGTGCTGCACCTGCTGGCCATGGCGCATGCGGCCGAAGTCGAGCTGAGCATCGATGACTTCACCCGCATCGGGAAAAGGGTGCCGGTGCTGGCCGACCTGAAGCCGTCCGGGAAATACGTGATGGCCGAACTGGTGCGGATCGGCGGCACCGTGCCGCTGATGCGGCGCCTGCTGGAGGCGGGCCTGCTGCATGGCGACTGCATGACGGTGACCGGCAAGACCATGGCCGAGAACCTGGCCAACTCGCCCCTCGAGTATCCGGAAGATCAGCAGGTCATCCGGCCGTTCGACAATCCGATCAAGAAGGACAGCCACCTGCGCATCCTCTACGGCAACCTCGCGCCCGGCGGCGCGGTGGCGAAGATCACCGGCAAGGAAGGCGAAGCCTTCACCGGGCCGGCGCGGGTCTTCGACTCGGAGGACGAGGCGATGAAGACGATTCTCGACGGCGGGATCCACGACGGCGACGTGATCGTGATCCGCCGCGAGGGACCGAAGGGTGGCCCCGGCATGCGCGAGATGCTCGGGCCGACCAGCGCGATCATGGGTCGCGGTCTGGGCCAGAAGGTGGCGCTGATCACCGACGGACGCTTTTCCGGCGGAAGCCACGGCTTCGTGGTTGGCCACGTGACGCCCGAGGCGCACGACGGCGGCCCGATCGGGCTGTTGGTCGAGGGCGACATGATCACCATCGATGCGGTCAACAACCAGCTCTCGGTGGATCTCGATGACGACGCCCTGCAGGCCCGGCGTGACAACTGGACCCGGCCCGAGCCGCGCTACACCCGCGGGGTGCTGGCGAAGTATGCGAAACTGGTGACCAGTGCGAGTGAGGGCGCGGTGACGGACAAGAACTTGTGAGGGGTGACGCACGGCGGTTGCCGTGGGGTGCGCGGCTTGCCGCGGGAAGTCTCAGGGTCTTTGCCTTCGTCTTCCTGCTTTGGCTCATGATCGCCGGACTGGGGCTGGCGGTGTTGTGCTTGCAGGGTGCGACCATCGCCGGGCCCGTTTCCGTCGGCCTTCGATCATGGGGCATCTCTCTTGGTGTGCTGGCGTGCCTTGCCTTTCTCTTTGCCCTGGTTCGGGGGCCGACACTGCTTGCCGGCGGCATCCTGGATGCGCACCGGGGCCTGGATGTTCGGGGAAGGAACTGGGGCCGGGAATTGCTCTGGGATGTGCTGGCCTTTGGGGCGACGACCGCCGCATCCTATTTCACGATTCAATTCCTGTTCGTACTCGCCATCACGCTGTTCACGGGAGCGGAGCCTGCCCGCATGACGCTGCTGGCGCTCAACTTCCTGTGTGCGGGTGGCGGCTGGATCCTCCTGCCACGGATTTCGAAGTGGCAGGACTGTTGGAATACCCGGACAAGTGATCCCGAGGAGCTCGGGGATAAAGGCTGACTGCGTTGCTTCCCGAGCCTGGCGGTGCAGGGGTTTCGCGGGGTTTCGCTGAGGTGAGACACCGTTTCGCTCGACTCTCCCCAAGGGGGGTGCCCCAACCTTAGCCTGTTGTGACCTCCGGCAGGGGTGGCGGCTCAGGCGGATCCGCCGGAGTCCAGAGCAGGCCGAGCATCCACCCAAGCAGTCCGATGCAGGCACCGATGGTCACGCCCAGCGCGGCAAAAGCAGCCACCGCCAACACTTGCGCGGAAACGGGGATGTCGGGATCCGCAATCCCGGCGGCGAGCATGCCGATGAGGGCTCCAAGCAGGTGGGCGGAGACGATGCCCAGGGGGTCGTCGAAGTGATAGCGGTCGAAGGCCCACGAGAGGAGGGAGGAGGTGGCTCCCGCCACCAGACCAAGCAGCGAGGACTGGAGACCGGTGAGGACGTCCGCGGGGGCGGCGATGGCGGCCAGGCCGGCGATGGCCGCGACGAGCAGCGTCACTCCCCGCGGGCGGATGGAGAGGGGAATGGACACGAGGGCTGCGGTCAGGATCGAGCCACCGAGGCAGAGGAAAGTGTTGTGCAGGACGCTGGCGACCACGGGGGTGTCGATCGCAAGGACGGAACCTGCCTGCATGCCGACCGGCAGCAGGAGGAAGACGACCGCGCCGATCACGAAGAGCGTCAGCGACCGGGCACCAAAGCGGGCCCGCTGCGGATCCCGGCGGACCGGGATACCCGCCGTGGTCGAGTCGACCTGCCACGGTGCCATGGGCGGACAAATCCGGGCGAGGGCGACCATGGCGAGGCCGACGCCTCCCGCGAGCAGATGGACATTTCCGGCTCCGCCGAAATCGACCGCCCCCATGACGGACAGCCAGCCGCCGCCCCAGAGCCAGGCGGTGGCGAGTGGGAATCCGAACGCACCCGTGGCCACCGCCGCCAGCACCACCATCGGCGTCCGGTAGCGCCCGGCCATCAGGCCGACGACGAATACCCCGCTGCTGATCGCGAAGGCGGCCTGATAGAAAAAGTCGGTCCACATCGTGAAGGCGAGGCCGTAATCAAACGGGTCCGAGTGCAGGGAGTCCTCGACGAGCAGCGGTCCACCGATCGAGGAAGGAAGGAAGCCGCCTGCCGCGTGGTCCATCGGATACGAGGTGTTGAACCCAAACAGCCAGTTGCCGAGAAGGATGGCACCACCGCTGCCGAGGACCGCCAGCGGCGCGAATCGACCGGATCGGCGCCGGGCGATGGCGGCGATGATCAGGCCGTAGCCGGAAAGTCCGAGGATCATCATCACCCCGCTGCTTGCCACGAAGCCGTTGCTGCGGCTGAAGAAGGCCTTGGTTTCCTCGCCGACAGGGGAGCCGTCGAAAGTGAATGCGTCCTGGTATTCGGCGGGTTGACCGGCTCCCGGCGCGGCGGCAAGGGCCTCGCTCCAACCGTAGTCGCCGGCGGGGGCATCGACCGGTGAATCGAAGGCGAGTCGGGCGAACAGCAGGAAGAGCACGATGAAGCCGATCGAGGCGAAGCCCAGGAGGATCCATTGAACGAGTCGAGCGGCTTTCACGGGGGTGAGCTAGCACCCCGGGAGTGAGATGGCAATGGGGGCGAGGGGTGGAGGGAGGTGGCTGTGTGGCGCAAAGCTCTGCTTTGCGAGTGGATCCCCATGGCTCTGCCGTGGGGTGAGTTGGGCCGATAGGCGGCGAAGCGGGAGCTTCACCGATCTCTCGCAAGGCTCAGCCTTGCGCCACCTCGGGCAGGATCCGGATGAGGGTGGGATGACGGTCGAGGAGGTCGCGGGCGGTGCTGCGGACGGCGTCGGGGGTGAGCGCGCGGTAGATCTCGGTGCAGTCACGGTGATGGGTGACCGGGAGACCGAAGAGCAGGTCGATGGCGGCGTGGCGTGCGACCGAGCCGGGCGATTGCATTTCGATGGCGGTCGCGGAGAGGACGGTGGCGCGAACGCGGTCGAAGGCATCGGCGGGAATGCCGTCACTGGCGAGGGCGGCGATCTGCGAACGCAGTTCTTCCTCGGCGAGTTCGACCTGGCCGGGATCGGTGGCCATGTAGAAGGCGAACAGCCCGGTGTCGTGGCCGTGGAACTGGGTGGCGCCGACTTGATAGGCGAGTCCCAGTTGTTCGCGGATGCGCATGAAGAGCGGCCCGGCCATGTCGGTGCACCATTCCTGGAGGAACCGCAGGGCGTGGCGTGAATTGTCGAGCGCGGCGGCTCCGGGGTAGCCGAGGGCGAGCACGGCCTGCTTCTTGGGTAGGTGTCCGACGTGTTCGGCGGCCTCGAGGACCGTCGAAGACGGCGGCTGCCAGGCCTCGCCGCCGGGGAGGGGATCGAGCGCCTTGGCCAGAAGCTCGCGGGCGGCGGTGGGATCAAAATCGCCGGCGAGCGCGACCACCAGGTTGGGCCCGCGGAAATGCAGCGAGTGGTGGGCGGCCAGCGCGAGCCGGTCGAGGGCTTCGAGCGAGGCTTCCTCCCCGAGCGAATGGACGCCGAAGCCGGTGTCTCCGAAGAGATGGCCACGCAGCTGGCGGAAGGCGACGGACAGGGGGTCGGCAAGGGTCTCGCGGAGCTGGGCGAGCTGTGCGGCGCGTTCGCGGTCGATGGCCGCGCTGTCGAGCGCGGGTGCGGCGAGGATTTCGCCGAAAAGCGGGAGCAGGGTGTCGAGGTCCGGCGTGAGTCCCGCGAGCTGGACCAGCAGCGAGTTGTTGCCGGAACTGGCGCCGACCGAGGCACCGCGGGACTCCAGCAGTGTGGAAAGCTCGGCGGCGTCGTGGTGGCGGGTGGCCTGCGGCAGTGTGGCGGCGAGCAGGCGGTTGAGGCCGGCGGTGGCGGTGGTCTCGGAGGCGGCCCCGGCGCGGATGGCGGCCTGAACCGCGATCACCGGAACGCGGGGATCCGGAAGCAGGGCAACCGTGGTGCCGTTGGCGAGCGTGAAGGTTTCCGGTTCGGGATGGCTTTTGCGCGCGGGGCGCATGGCGGTGGGCACCGGCGCATCCTCCGGGTCGAGGACGGTGAGCGTCTCGCGGGACTCGGTGAGCTTCGCCAGGGCCTCGCGGATGGCGGCGGCATTGACGGCCTCAAGTTGATCGACATAGCGGCGGGTGAAGTCGAGGTCGCGGGCCTCGTGCCAATTCGACGCGAGGTCGGTGGCGCGTCCGGAAGCGGTGCTCAGCGCGCGGAACTGGGCGGCCGCCACCTGCCGCTTGGCGCGGGCGAGGTCGTCTTCGAGCGAGGTGCCGGTGTAGGCAACGAGCTCGGAGCGGATGGCCTCGATCAGTGCGTCGCGCTTGGCCGGATCAGCCTCGGCGGTGATGCCGAAAAGCCCCTCGCGCCCGGGGCCGTTCCACGACCACGCGGAGATCTGGAGGGCGAGTTCGCGCTCTTGCCGGAGGTGCCGGTAGAGCGGGGCGGAGCGGCCCTTGCCAAGCATCACGGCGGCAAGATCGAGCGCGGGGGTGTCGGGATGCCCGAGCGGCGGGGTTTTCCACACCAGCGTGATCTTCGAGGCCGGGATGGCGAAGGTGTCGCTACCGTGCCGGGGGCCGAGTTGCTCGGAATCGACGGGGACGACGGGTTCCTTTCCGCCACCGCGATCGAAGCGACCGAAAATCTCCGTGATCCGGCTTTGTAGAGCCGCTTCATCGAAGTTCCCCGAAAGGCAGAGGCAGGCCCGGTCGGGCGAGTAGCGGGACGCGTGGTAACTACGAAGGTCGTCGTACTGGATGGCATCGAAGAGGTGTCGGTGGCCGATCACCGGTTGGCGGCGGGCGTCGTGGACGAATGCGGTCGAGAAGAGGAGTTGGTGGGCGCGGTCGTCGGGGTCGTCGAGGCCCATGTCGATCTCGCGGCGGATCACGTCCTTTTCGCGCTCGAACTCGGATTCCGGCAGGTGCGGCTCGAAGACCATCGCGGCGAGGACGCGGAGGAAATCGTCGAGGCCGGAGTCGGGGCCGTCGATGTAGTAAACGGTCCGGTCGAAGCTGGTGTAGGCATTCCAGTGGCCGCCGGCCGCCTGGACGGTTTCGGCGAGTTCGGTCGGGCCGAATTCGCCGGCGCCCTTGAAGACCATGTGTTCGAGGAAGTGCGAGAGGCCGCTGCCGAGAAGCTGGTCCTCGTGGATGGATCCGGTCTCGATCCAGAGCTGGGCGCTGACGACCGGCGCGGCGTCGTCGGGGTCGAGGATGACCGACAGGCCGTTCGGCAGGGTGGTGAGGGTGGCGGTGGTGGGCGGGAGCACGGGGCGAAGCTGAAGTTCCAAGTGAGAAGTTCCAAGTTCCAAGCGACGGGCAACCTGGGCGAAAGCTTGCGTGAGTAGGCGGGGTGGGGGAGCGTGGCGGGGATGTCGGAGGATCCGTATCGGCCGCCGAAGAGCGATGATGACGCCCCGGTGCTCAGCAAGCACGCGCTGGTCGAGGTGGTGCGTGCCTGGGAGAAGCTGCGGATCGCCTACAACCTGATCCTGCTGCTGCCGGGCCTCGGCATCGCGGTGTTGTGGATGACCCGCCAGCAGCTGCCGGTGGTTTTTGTGATCGTGCAGGTGATCCTGGTGACGATCGCGGCGAACCTGGCCTTCCTGCTGGGACCGGCGGCGGAGGTGTATTTTCGCGCCATCTTCCGCAGGGGCGAGACGATCGGCTTCGGGCGGATGCTGATCTTCGGCGCCGGGCTCGTGGTGTCCGCCGGGGTGTTTCTCGTGGCGCTGTTGCTGGGGATGGCGTGAGCCGGACCTCCGCGTGCCAAAGCTGGAGCTTCGGCAACCTCTCGCAAAGCGGGAGTCTTGCGCCACTCAGTCCTTGCCCGGATCGTAGAAGATCCGGACGTCGGCCTTCTGGCCGCCGAGCAGTTGCTGGGCGCGCTTGAGGGCGTCGCGGGTCGAGAGGTTCGGATTGCTCGGGCGGTACATGAAGATGTTGCTCTCGCCGGCTTCCCGGTCGGTGCCTTCCTGGATGAGCTTCAGAGTGCCGGACTTCCGCAGGACCTTGTAGACATCCTTGGGGGCGCCGGAGATGAGCACGTGCCGGTCCTGTGAGCGCATGAACTTGATGAGTTCCTCGAGGGCGAGCACCGAGGTGGCGTCGAGGTGGCGCGCGTTCTTGAGCCGGAGGATGAGCACCTTGAGCGAGGGGTCGGCCGCAGTGCGCTGGACCTGGTTGCGGAAAAGCTCGGCCGCGCCGAAGAACAGGTCGCCCTCGACGTGGACGATGGAGATCGCCGGGTTCGGGCGCTTGCGCTTTTCGCCCATCTCACGGAGTTCACCCTTCTCGCTGAACTCGTATTCGACGAGGTGCGGCTTGCTCGCCCGGCGGAGGAAGAGGGTGATCGACAGCCCGACGCCGATGAAGATCGCGACATGCAGCGGCGCCAGCAGGGTCGCCAGGAAGGTGGCGGTGATCACCGCGGCGTCGTCGTGGGTCGAGCGCAGGCAGACGCGGATGTTGGTCGGATTGATCAGGCTGGAGGCAATCGCGATGACCAGGGCGGCGAGTGCGGACTTGGGGACGTAGTCGATGAGGGCAATGCCGATGCCCGGCAGCCAGGCGATGAGCAGGGCGCAGAGGAGCACGATCACGCCCGAGTAGAGCGAGGAAAACCGGGTGCGGGCACCGGCCTCGTAGTTGAGGACCGAGCGGGTGAGCGAACCGGAGGCGGCCATGCCGCCGGCGAAGGCGGATGCCACGTTGGCGGCGCCGACGGCGAACATGTCCTGGTTGACCTCGGCGCGGTCGCCCGAGCGTGAGGCGATGGACTTCGCCATGACGGTGTTTTCGAGGCAGGCGAGGAAGGCGATGGCGAAGGCGACACCGGTGAGGGCGCTGAGGTCGTTCCAGAACCGGCCCGAGGTGAAATCAGGCATTCGGGGGGCGAGATCGCCGAAAGTGAAGGTCTTGAACGTGGCGACCCCGGCAAAGGATCCACCCGAGTGGATCATGGATCCGAATACCGCGGAAACGGCGACGAGCAGGATGGTGAAGACGGGCCAGTGTGGCTTCCATTTCTGGAGCAGGTGGTAGGCGGCGAAGGTCACCACCCCGATCAGCAGGGGCTGCCATTGGATTTCACCGAGGTGGCGCCCCAGCGACATGACAAGGTTGATGAAATTCGCCGGGTGGTCCGCACTGACCTGATCCGAGATGCCGAAGACGTGCTTGAACTGGTTGGCCATGATCAGCACGGCAGCACCGGTCAGGTAGCCGACGAGCACGGAGCGCGAGACATACTGGAGGAGATCGGCGACCTTCAGGGCACCCCCGACGAGGCAGAACACGCCGACCATCAGGACCAGCAGGGGGATCAGCTCGACTTCGCGGGGGGCGAGGGCCTGCTCGGCGGCGAAGAAGCTGAAGAGCATGAAGGCGGTGGCATTGGTCGGGCCGAGGATGGTGTGTCGCGAGCCGGCGAAGACCGGGGCGACGATGGCGGCGACAGCCGAGCAGATGATGCCGAAGGAAATCGGAAGTTCGGCGATGGCCGCGTAGGCGATGCCCTGGGGGACCGCGAGCAGCGCGACATTCGGCGCGGCGCCGATGTCGGCGCGGAACTTGGCGCGGTCGTAGCGTCGGATGGGGCCGCTGATCGCGTTGAGACGCACCCCGCCCTCACCGAAGAAGCCGCGGATGCGGCGCCAGAACCGGCTCGGCTGTGAGGAGGGCATGGGCGGGATTCTAACGGAAGCGGGCGCGGCGGAAAAGCAGGATGCCGAGGGCGATGCAGGCGAGGTTCGGGATCCACAGGATCCACTGGCCGTCCTCCGACGGGCTTTCCAGGACGGAGCCGGCGAGGAAGTAGAGGGCGCCGATCCCCAGGCTGATGACCAGGCCCGAGGAGGTGTCGCGGCGGCGGGCCTTGATGCCCATCGGCACCCCGATCATGGCGAAGGCGAGGCAGGCGAAGGACGAGGTGTAGCGCCGCCACTGCTCCGCCACGAAACGGGCCCGGAACTTCTCGGGAAGATGCTGGTTTTCGTCGAGGAATCGGTCGATCTCGGCGTTGGTCATGGCGCTCGGCCGGGGCTTGCGCTGCACGTCGTCCGAGTAGTCCACGACCATCCACTCGAGTTCCTCGGAGAGCAGCGTGAAATCCTTGTTCGGTCCGGCCGGGCCGTCGGAATAGGCTCCCGTGAGCTTCAGCCGGATCTGCTTGTTCTCCTCGTCGACCACGGTCTCGGCGGTGTCCGCGTGGATGTAGGCTCCGCCGATCCCGCTGTCCTCGCTGTCGTCCATGACGAAGATGTGGAAGTTGTGGAAGACATCGCCGCGGCTGTATTCCGAGTCGACCTTGACGTTGCGGATGCGGGTCTGGTCGACGCCGGCGCGGAGGAGCGACCGTGGGTCCTGGATGATGGTGTTGGTGACGATGTCCTCGACCTTCCGTTTTGCCTCCGGAGCGACCTTGATGTTGAGCCACATGCAGAGGCAGGAAAGCAGGATGCCCAGGAGTAGTACCGGCACCGAGAGCCGCGTGAGGCCGATGCCGGCGGCGCGGAAGGCGTTGAGTTCGTTGTCGGAGGACAGCCGGCCGAAGACCAGCAGCACCGCCGAGAGGAAGGCCCAGGGGATCGTGTAGATCAGCGACACGGGGAGCACGCCGAGGATGAAGTCCCACAGGATCCAGACGGGGGCGCCCATGTCGACGAGCAGTGGCCGGATCTCCTTGAAAAGATTTCCCAGCACGAGCAGCGCGCAGAGAAGCATGATCGCGAACAGGGTGCCTGAAAGGACGCTCAATCCGATGTATCGATCCGAAATTCGCATGTTCGCAACGGGCGGAGCTTGGATCCGGTGGAGCGGGCTGTCGAGATGGGAGTCAGGCTGACTTGCGGCGGCTGAGCAGGACCACCACCGCGGCCAGCCCGAATCCGGCGAGGGCGGTCGCCGCCGCCGGGTGGAGCCCGATGGCGATGAGCGCGTAGCCGAGCGCGGCGGCGGCGGCGGCGGAGAGTGCGTAGGGCAGCTGCGAGAGGATGTGGTCGAGCGGTTGGCAGCCGGCGGCCATCGCGCTGACGACCGAGGTGTCGGAGAAGGGGCTGGCATGATCGCCGAAGACCGCGCCGCCGAAGACGGCACCGATCACGGCCGGGGCGAGCGTGGCGACGACCTCGGGCGAATGCCCTTCACCCAGGATTCCGAGGGCGAGCGGCATGATCAGTCCCATCGTTCCCCAGGAGGATCCGGTGCTGAAGGCGGTGATCGAGGCGGTGGCGAAGACGGCGAGCGGTAGCCAGCCGGGGCTCACGTTCGCGCCAAGAAGGTCCTTCACGGCGGTTGCCGCGCCGAGGGCCTCGAAGACGCTGCCCAGCGACCAGGCGAGGACGAGGATGACCAGGGCCGGGAGGAGACCGGCGGCTCCGCGGACGGCGGCCTCGGCGGGACGCGTGGGAGCATCCCCGGGGTGGCAGAGCCAGGCGGTGAAGAGCCCGAGCAGGGCGCCGCCGACGAGGGCGACCGGGCCGGCCTGGCCCGACGCCGCCTCTCGCCAGGCGTCGAGCGAGAAAAGACGAACGGAATTTCCCGACCAGACCTGGAACGAAAGCGCGATGCCGAGCGCGAGGGCGAGCAGGGGCACGATCACCCGCCAGATGGCGCTCGCGTGGTTCTCCTGATCAGGGACCTCGTCGCGGGTCGGGCGGTAGCGGCGCATCGCCTTCGGTTCCCAGCGGACGAAGATCGCCAGGGGGACGAGGATCAGGGTGAGGACACAGTAGGGGTTGGCGGGAATCGAGCGGAAGTAGAGCTCGTAGGCGTTCTGTTCCGGCAGGCTGTCCCGGATGAGGGTGAGCTGGGTGGCGATCCAGGTGGAGATGAAGGCGACGCAGGCGACCGGAGAACTGGTCGAGTCGACCACCCAGGCCAGCTTTTCACGCGAGATTCCGGTGCGGTCGACGGCTTTTCGCGCGATGCGGCCGACGAGCATGGAGTTGGCCAGGCCGTCGAAGAAGCACAGCAGCCCCATCGCGTAGGCGGAGCCGAGAACCTTGCGCTGCGGGGGCTTGGGACCGTTCAGCAGGCGTCGCAGCAGGGTCTCGAAGCCTCCCGAGGTTTCGAGCAGCCCGGCGAAGGCCCCGAGCAGGAGGGTGAAGACCAGCGCCCCGATGTGCCAGGCTCCCTCGAACTGCGGGAAGACGTGCACGCCGAGGGCGACCCGCAGGGTTTCCAACGGCATCCCTTCGGCAAGGATCAGGGATCCGGCGATCACCCCGGCGGCCAGTCCGGTGGCGGCCTGACGTTGCACGACGATCACGGCAACGGCCACCACCGCGGGCCAGAAAGGGGCGACGGCTCCGAGTGGGGGGATCCGCGCCACCGCAATCGCCGACCCGGTGACGGCAAGCCAGAGGATGAGGGAGCGCATGGGGCAAGGATGGAGACCGAGCGCCCGATGGGAATCCGGAAACGTGGGTGGTGCGAGCGGGGCTCCTTGTCTGTTAGCGAAATTGCTTGATATCCAGCGGGATGCGGGATTGGCTCCGCCCCAACTTTTCCGTCTCCCAACGGAATGGTTGTTGTTGTCGGCACGCGGCCTGCTTGCTGACTGACCCCGACTCGTCGCCCATGTCAGCCCAAGAAATCCCGACCTCCTCGAATTCCTCCATCGAATCCTACAGCCGTCGTCGCGCCCTCGGGGTGATCGGTATGGGAGGTCTTTCCCTCGCTCTCTCCACCACACCCGCCTCGGCCTTCTGGTTCGGCAGGAAAAAGGCCGCTCTTGATCTTTCGAGCCTGCCGTCGGACTGGGTTCACCGGCAGGGAAGGAATCTTGAGAACTACGCCGATTTCCTGGCGGGCTTGAGGCTCAAGAAGGTGACGCCGCTGCAGGTGATCGAGGCCCACGCCAAGCGTCGCGGCAGCGTGTGGAACACCCTTCCGCCCAAGTCGATGTGGCGCAACATGGCACCCACGCTCAAGACGCTCGACCGCGTCGCGATCGAACTGGACCAACCGGTGAAGGAGATTGTTTCCGCCTACCGCAGCCCGGCCTACAACGCCCGCTGCGCCGGCGCCCGGCGGGGTTCCTGGCACAAGGCCAACGTCGCTCTCGACGTGAAATTCCATTCGCGCCCCTCCTCGGTGGCGTCGGTCGCCCGGAACCTTCGTTCGAACGGGCATTTCCGCGGCGGCATCGGACGGTATTACTCGTTCACGCACATCGACACCCGGGGCCAGAACGTCGACTGGTGAGCGGATCGGCAGCGGGGTTTGTCGCTTGCGGGAATTTTCCGGTCCGGATTTTCGGCTGGCTGACCGGGGCTTCCTGTTGTTGAGATCCAGCCCTCCGGGAGCACCGCAGGGCGGGTTGCCGGTTGATCTGAGATGAACATCATCATCGTCGGTGCCGGAGAGATCGGCCGCCACCTTGCCACCTCGCTGTCGAGGGAGTCGCACAGCATTTCGGTCATCGAGAGCGATCCCGATCTGGCCAGCGATCTCGAACAGAGCATCGACGCCAAGATCGTCGGGTCCGACGGCACCAGCGTCGAGGCCCTGGTCGAGGCGAACGTCGGCGAGTGCGGGCTGTTCCTCGCCCTCACGAGTTCCAACACGGCGAACCTCGTCAGTTCATCCATCGCCAAGAAGATGGGCGTCGAGCAGGTCGTCTGCCGGGTCCATCCCAGCCTCCAGCGCGAAGAGTGGCTGTTCGACTTCAAGGGCACCTTCGGGGTCGATCACCTGTTTTCCTCGGAAAGGCTCGCCGCGATCGAACTGGCAAAGTTCATCCGCAATCCGGAGTCGCTCACCGTCGAGGAAATCGCCCGCGGGCGGATCGAACTGCAGCAGGTGCGGGTCGACCCGAAGTCCGATGCGGTCGGCCGGACCCTCGCCGACCTCAAGGCGCCGGAGCGAACCCGGATCGCGATGCTGACCCGGGGTTCGGACCACCTGGTGCCGACGGCGGAGTCGCGGATCGAGGCGGGGGATGTCGTCACGATCTTCGGCGAACCGCGCAAGCTCAAGTCGCTGGCCGAGCGGCTGCAGAAGAAGAAGGACGACCGCGAGTCGCTGCGGGTGGTGATCTTCGGCGGCGGCGAGTACGGATTCTCGCTGGCCCAGATGCTGGAGAGCTATCACTGCAAGGTCCGGATTTTCGAGCAGGATGAGGCGATCTGCCGTGGTCTGGTGGACCGGCTGTCCAACACCACGGTCATTCATGCCGACGCGACGGTGGTCGCCGAGCTTCAGGAGGAGCAGATCGACGGAGTCGATTTTTTCGTGGCGACCAGCAGCAGCGACGAGGACAACGTGATGACCTGCCTGCAGGCGCACACGCTGGGTGCGAAGACCTGCCTGACGCTGATTCACCGTGCGGACTATGCGGAGGCGATCAGCTCGTCGGGCCGGCACTTCGGGATTCAGGCGGCGGTCAGTCCGCGTGATGCCACCCGGCGCGAGATCGAGCGTTTCATCACCTCGGACCGCTTTCACCTCGTCAAGCAGATGCCCGGTGCCGAGATCCTCGAGATGCGGGTGCGCAAGGGGTCGCTGGCGGCGGGGCACATGGTCAAGGAGGTCGACTGGCCGCAGGGCTGCGTGCTCGTCGGACTGCTTCACGCCATCCATGCGGATGTCCCCGGTCCCGACGACGTCCTGCAGGCCGGGGATCACATCTACGCGGTCGTCTCACCGAAGGCGCGCAAGGCCTTCGTGAAACTGCTCGCCTGACGCGGCCTTGTTCCGATGAATTTCCGGATCCTCTCCAAAGTCCTCGGCTTGCTGTTGCTGCTGCTCGGTCTGGCAATGGCCGTGTGCGGGCTGTTCGCGCGCCTCGATGGCGTGCAGGCGGAAGGCCAGGCGGTCTCGGCCCTGCTGGTCTCGGCGGGAGTCACGGCGGTCGCGGCCGCGATCCTGATCGTCGCGGGGATCGGCAGGATCGAGCGCATTCCCCGTCGTGAAGGGGTGGCGATCGTCGGGCTCGGGTGGATTCTCTCGACGATCTTCGGTGCCTTGCCGTTCATCCTGTGCCCGCCGCATCTCAGCTGGCCGCAGGCGATCTTTGAATCGTCATCGGGTTTCACGACGACGGGATCCACGGTGATCGGCGACCTTGCGGCATGGCCCCGCGGCCTGCTGTTGTGGCGCGGCGTGACCCAGTGGCTGGGTGGCATCGGGATCCTGGTGTTGTTTGTGGCGGTGCTCTCGTATCTCGGCGTGGGATCGAAGTCGCTGTTCCGGAACGAGTCGTCCTTCCAGGCGGGGGAAGCATCGACCGCCCGGATCCGCGATACCGCGATGACCCTGCTGCGCATCTATCTCGGCATTTCGCTGACCTGCATGCTCGGGCTTCGCGCCTTCGGCTTGAGCTGGTACGACGCGGTCTCCCACGCGATGACCACGGTCTCGACCGGGGGATTCAGTCCGCACAATGCCAGCCTCGGATACTATTCGGGCTGGGGAAACGGCTGGGCGATCGAACTTTGGATCAGCCTTTTCATGGTCGTCTGCAGTCTCAACTTCCTGATTTATGCGGTCATCATCCGTCGCCGCTGGAGCCGCCTCAAGGATGAGGACGATGCCCGGTGGTTCATCGGGATCTGCACCCTGATCGCGGTCGGGATCGCGGCGGGCCTGGCGCTCGACGAGCGGTATTCCGTCGGCTTTGCCGGAGCCCTCCGGGAGAGCTGGTTCGTGGTGGTTTCGATTGCCTCCACGACCGGGTTTGGAACGGCCGACTACGAACTCTGGCCGGCGTGGTGCCAGGCGCTGCTGGCAATCCTGATGGTGGTGGGAGGCTGCTCGGGATCGACCGCGGGGGGGATGAAGGTCAGCCGCTTGATCGTTTTCCTGAAATCCTCCGCGCACGAGGTCATCCGGGCCTTTCGTCCGAACCAGGTCTTTCGCATGGTGGTCAACGGCAACCCGATCGACGGTGACGTGAGGGCCAGGACCACGTCGTTCGTGGCGCTGTATCTTCTGATCATCGCCGTCGGCTCGGTGGTGGTCGGGATCTTCGAGGCCGGGCACGGGATCAAGCTGGAGACCTGCCTGGCAGCCGTGCTCGCGACGCTCTCGAACATCGGCCCCGGTTTTGGAGATCTCGGGCCGACCGACAATTTCTCCGGTCTGCGGGAACCGACCCTGGTGGTTCTCTCCGGCCTGATGATCCTCGGCAGGCTGGAGCTGTTCGCCATTCTCGTGCTGTTCGTGCCGGCGGCGTGGAGGCGCTACTGAAGGAGCGCCGATTATGAAATCGGCAAGCGCAAGCGTGGAGGCTCGGTCGCCGATGCAGGTTTCAGCAGCGGTTGCGGGCGTGGGGCTGGGGACAGGAGGAGCCTTGCCGGGATGACTTCCCGAGCGCATTTCTTCTGACTCTCACGGGCTTGCCGATTTCATCATCGGCGCTCCATCCCAGGGGCTACTCTTTCGGGTACAAGTCCCGGTTGGAAGCCTGGAACTCCGGCTTCAAGCGCAGGGTGATCTTCGAGAGGTCGACGACCTTCCACGGGCCGAAGGTCCATTCGCCGCTCTTTCCGTCGTGGCCGATCCCGACGAGCAGGTGCACCGCGTCGTCGTTGATCTTGAGGTTCTCTTTCTTGGGCTCGAAATAGAAGGTGCGGAAGCTGCTGTCCCACGAGTCTTCCTCGACGAGTTTGGGGTCGAGATAGAAGACGTCGCCACTCGCCTCGTCGACCACGCGCAGATCGGGGTAGCCGCTGCGTTGTTCCTTGCCCTCGCGGGTCGTCGGGATCGAGCAGCTCAGGCCCTCGGTGGCGTCGAGATCACGCTGCAGGGCGTCCTCGAAGTGGCGCGAGACCTCGTTGATCCTGCGATGCTCACGGGCGGGGGAACCCTCGCGGCTGAGGACCTCGGTCGCCCGCGTGAGCGAGGCGTTGATCGCGTCGAGAACCCGGCGATGGGAAGGCTGGGCGGGTCCGAGCGGCAGGACCAGTTTGTCGGATGCGGCGTTCATGACGGTGGCGAATTGAAAGCGCCGCTCGTCGAGGTTCTCGCCGATCAGTTGACGGACGAGGGCGACATCGCGCTGGTTGGCGTCGCGGACGGCCTGTTCCTGCGAGGCCTGTTCCATTTCCGCGATCCGCCGTGAGTCCGGCCGGCTGGCCCCGCGGTAGAATCCCCATGCGATCATGGCCAGAAGGATGCCGACGATGATGATGGCGGCGTTGCGGGCGGAGGACTCCTTGCGGGAAGTCATGGCTCGATGGAAACGGCTTGATCGATGAGGGCTTCGGCCATTTCGGCATCGATGGCGCTGCGGGCGTGGATCCGGACGACCGGTTCGCCCTGGTGAACCTGCTGGCCGATCTTGGCGAGTCGACTGAATCCGACTGCCGGATCCACTCCATCGGTGGCCCGGGCGCGTCCGGCGCCGAGTTGAAGCGCTGCCTGACCGATCAGTCCGGCATCCATCCTTGAGACGGTGCCGGTGTCCTCGGCGGGAATCTCCCGGATGAACGGTGCGGCGTGAATCTCGCCAAGTCTTGGTAGATCATCGGGCTTGGCTCCCTGCGCCGCGACCATTTCATCGAAACGCTCTCGAGCGCTTCCGTCGTCGAGCAGTGCTTCGAGGGCAGGCCGATCGATTTCGACCAGCACTTCGGCGAGATCGAGCACCAGTTTGCGGAGGTCCTCCGGCCCGCCACCTTCGAGGCATTCGAGGGACTCGACCACCTCCAGGGCGTTGCCGACCGTCTGCCCGAGCGGCTCGGACATCGGATTGAGCAGCGCGTGCACCTCGACATCCATCTCCTTGCCGACCGCGATCATGGCGTCGGCGAGCGCCCGTGCCTGCTTCTCCGTCTTCATGAAGGCGCCGGATCCGAATTTCACATCGAGCACCAGGCGGTCGAGCGACTCGGCCAGTTTCTTCGACATGATCGAGGCGGTGATCAGGGGGATCGAGGGGACCGTGCCGGTGACGTCGCGCAGGGCGTAGAGCTTCTTGTCCGCCGGGCAGAAGTCGTCGGTCTGGCCCATCATCACGACTCCGATCCTGGCAAGTTGGGCGGCGGCCTGGTCGAGATCGAGGTGGACCTGGAAGCCGGGGATGGCTTCCAGCTTGTCGAGGGTGCCTCCGGTGATGCCCAGCCCCCGGCCGGAAACCATCGGCACGCGGCAGCCGGCCGCGGCGACGAGCGGGGCGAGGACCAGCGAAACCTTGTCGCCGATGCCCCCGGTGGAGTGCTTGTCGACGACCGGAGCGCCCTTCGGGTGTTTGAAGACGTCGCCGCTCTCGAGCATCGAGCGGGTCAGCGCCGCGGTTTCGACCGGATTCATGCCCTTGAAGAAGACCGCCATGGCGAAGGCCGACATCTGGTAGTCGGGCACCTCACCGGCGACGTAGCCGTCGATGAGTCCGCGGATTTCCTCGGGCTTCAGGTGCTCACCGTCGCGCTTGCGGCTGATGAGGGTGGGGATGTGGGGTTGCATCAGACCGGGGCGGTGTTTTGGCGGAGCCATTGGGCGAAGTCGTCTTCAGTCAGCTCACCCGAAGCGAGCGACAGGTAGAAGGGATACTTCTCATCCTCGCTGGCGGTGGGATACAGCCCATTGCGCACGAGAAACGTCTCGCAGGCCATCGCGCTGGTGCGCTTGTTACCGTCGATGAACGGATGGTTTTTGGCGATGCCGAATGCGTAGGCGGCGGCGAGCGCGCAAAGATCCGGCTTCGGATCGCCATAGTGCCACTTGTCCAAGGGTCTGCCGAGGGATGACTTGAGCATCCCTTCATCGCGGATGCCGGCGGAGCCGCCGTGTTCAGCAAGTTGTCGAGAGTGGAGCATGAGGATGAACTCATGCTTCAGCCAGATGGGTTCCGGGCCACTCATTGCGCCAGTTTCCGGAGGAGGTTGCGATTCTCTCGCATCAACTTCTCAGCGATCTCCATTTGG
Source organism: Verrucomicrobiaceae bacterium E54 (assembly GCA_022548915.1). Classification (GTDB taxonomy): domain Bacteria; phylum Verrucomicrobiota; class Verrucomicrobiia; order Verrucomicrobiales; family Akkermansiaceae; genus Haloferula. The sequence goes on along the minus strand of JAKZES010000029.1, from coordinate 10,119 downwards.
CGCTCCACTTCTTCGTCATGAGCCGACAGCTCGACTCCATTCGGCGTCTCGGTGACAAAGAGCGTGTCACCCTTGCTGACGCGAAGCTTCTCCAGCAGTTCCTTGGGCAGAATGACGCCGGCGGAATTCCCAACGGAAGTGATCTTGAGGGTGTGGTTCATGGAGGGACGTTATTACAGATGTTCTACCATGTCCAGTGGACCCTTCCGGGTGTTTGCTCAGGCCAATGGCCGGAAGTGTTCGGCCAGGAGCGCGGCGACCAGGCCGAAATCACCGTTGTGGACGGCAGGCCCCACCGCATTCAGCGTCAGCAGCGGGACCCGCTCGCGGGTGTGGTCGGTCCCGTGATGGTAGGGATCGTTGCCGTGGTCCGCCGTGATGATCAGCAGGTCGGGGGCCTCGAAGCGGCCGAGAAAGCCCCCCAGCCAGCGGTCGAACTCGATCAGGGCACCCGCGTAGCCCCGGGGGTCGCGGCGGTGGCCGTAGAGCATGTCGAAGTCGACGAGGTTGGCGAAGATCAGGTGAGGCGTGGCGCGATTCTCCCGCCACAGCTCGTCGATGGTTGCCATGCCGTCGGCATTCGATTTCGTCGGGTGGGACTCGGTGATCCCCGAACCCGCGAAGATGTCCGAGATCTTGCCGACACCGATGGTGTCGACCCCGGCAGCTTCGAGGCGGTTGAGCACGGTTGGCGGCGGGACGAGAGACTCGTCGTGGCGGTTCGAGGTGCGCTGGAAATCCGCTGCCGAGCCGCCGATGAAGGGTCGGGCAATCACGCGACCGATGCGGATGCCCTGCCGGTCGAGAAGCTCCCGGGCGTCGCGGCAGAGCGTCAGCAGGCGCTTGAGGCCGAAGATTGATGGGTCTTCATGCGCGGCGATTTGCATCACCGAGTCGGCGCTGGTGTAGAGGATCGGCTTGCCGGAGCAGAGGTGTTCCTCGCCAAGGCGCGAGATGATCTCGGTGCCGGACGCCGCTTCATTGCCGAGGAAGGAGGTGCCGGCGATTTCTTCGAGTTTCGTGACGAGATCGTCGGGGAACCGCTCGAAGGTCTCCAGTGCGGCATCAAGCGGAGCACCCATCAGCTCCCAATGTCCCGTGGTGGTGTCCTTGCCGGGAGATCTTTCCGTCAGGTGCGCCGAGGCGGAACCCGGCAAAAGGGGTGGGGAGGGGAGAGGGAAGTCCTCTCGCAGATCCCGAAGGATTTCGTGCAGTCCGAGGCCCGAGAGGGCGGGCAGCGCAAAACCGGGAACCCGCTCGAAGAGATGCCCAAGAGTATCGGCACCGGCATCACCGAAGTCGGCCGCGTCGGGAGCATGCCCGCAGCCGACGGAATCGAGAACCATGCAGAGGGCGCGGGGCATGCCGACATTCTTCACAGACGAGAGGCAAAATCGAGGGCGGATCGGTCCTGAAGTCATAAATGAAAGAATGCACAAAGGATTTGAATAAAGTATCTGCTATGGCATCGAATGATCAGAAACGGGCAGGCGGCGGTTCACGCCCGCTTGCAACCCCGGAAAAAGAATCAGACAATATTCACACCTATGGGACTCGATAAGATCACGACGAAACTTCAGGAAGCGCTGCAGGCGGCCCAGCGGCTGGCCTCGAAATCGGCGCATCCCGAGCTGAAGAGCATTCACGTGCTGCTCGCGCTCTTGCAGCAGGAAGGCGGCATCGCGGTGCCGATCCTGAACAAGGCGGGCGTCGACATCACCCAGCTCAAGGCCTCGGTTGCCGCGGCGCTGGCGAAGGAGCCCAGCCAGCAGGGTGCCAGCGCCCAGCCGCAGCTGAGCTACGGACTGCGGGCGGCGCTCGATGCGGCCGACGAGGTTCGCGAGTCGATGGGTGACGAGTATCTTTCGGTCGAGCATTTTCTCCTCGGCGCGCTCAAGGCGGACTCGCCGGCGGGCAGGCTGCTGGGCGAGGCGGGGCTTGATGAATCCAAGGCCAGGGAAGCTCTCGAGGGCATCCGCGGATCCCACAAGGTCACCGACGAGAATCCGGAGGGCAAATACCAGGCGCTCGAGAAGTATGGCACGGACCTGACGGCCCGTGCGCGCGAGGGGAAGATCGACCCGGTGATCGGTCGCGATCACGAGATCCGCCGCGTGCTGCAGGTGCTTTCGCGCCGGACGAAGAACAACCCGGTGCTGATCGGCGAGCCGGGGGTCGGCAAGACCGCCATCGTCGAGGGACTGGCCCGACGGATCGTTTCGGGCGACGTGCCCGATGCGATGAAGAACAAGCGCATCATTTCTCTGGACCTCGGCGGCATGCTCGCCGGCGCGAAGTATCGCGGCGAGTTCGAGGATCGCTTGAAGGCCTTCCTCAAGGAGGTGACCGGGTCGGAGGGCGAGATCATCCTCTTCATCGACGAGTTGCATACCATCGTCGGAGCCGGTGCGAGCGAGGGTGCGGTGGATGCGGCCAATCTGCTCAAGCCGCAGCTTGCCCGCGGCGAGCTCCACACCATCGGCGCGACGACGCTCGATGAGTATCGCAAGCACGTCGAGAAGGACGCCGCGCTGGAGCGTCGCTTCCAGCCGGTGATGGTCGGCGAGCCCTCGGTCGAGGACAGCATCGCGATCCTCCGCGGTCTCAAGGAACGCTACGAGGTGCACCATGGCGTGCGCATCCAGGATGGCGCGCTGGTGGCGGCGGCCACGCTTTCGGACCGCTACATCTCCGACCGGTTCCTTCCGGACAAGGCGGTGGACCTGATGGACGAGGCCGCGTCGCGGCTGAAGATCGAGCTCGATTCGATGCCGACGGAAATCGACGAGATCGAGCGCCAGGTCATGCAGCTCGAGATGGAGAAGAAGGCTCTCGAGAAGGAAAGCGACAAGGCCTCGGCGGTCCGGCTTGAGAAGGTCAATGAAGAGCAGGCGAACCTGCGCGAGCAGTCGGCCGGGCTGATGGCGCAATGGCGGAATGAGAAGGAAGTGATCGAGCGAGTTCGCGAGCAGCAGTCGGCCATCGACCACCTCAAGACCGAAGCCGAGCAGGCCAAGCGGATCGGCGACCTGACGCGTGCGTCGGAGATCACCTATGGCCAGATCCCCGAGGCCGAAAGGGCACTCGAGGATGCCGAGAAGGAACTGGTTTCGCTGCAGAAGTCCGGGGCCATTCTCAAGGAGGAGGTCACCGAGGAGGACATCGCGCGGGTGGTGTCGTCGTGGACCGGGATCCCGGTCAGCCGGCTCCAGGAGGGTGAGAAGGAGAAGCTGGTCCAGATGGAGGATCGGCTGGGAGAACGGGTGATCGGTCAGAAGTCGGCGGTGCAGGCCGTCTCGAATGCGGTCCGCCGGGCGCGTGCCGGCTTGCAGGACGAGAACCGTCCGATCGGCTCGTTCCTCTTCCTCGGCCCGACCGGCGTTGGCAAGACCGAGCTTTCCAAGGCGCTGGCGGAGTTCCTCTTCGACGACGAGTCGGCGATGATCCGCATCGACATGTCCGAATACATGGAGAAGCACAGCGTCGCCCGCCTGATCGGGGCACCCCCCGGATACATCGGCTACGACGAGGGCGGACAGCTCTCCGAGCACGTACGGCGCAAGCCGTATTCAGTGGTGCTCTTTGACGAGATCGAGAAGGCGCACCCCGACGTGTTCAACGTGCTCCTGCAGGTGCTCGACGACGGCCGCATCACGGACGGCCAGGGTCGGACGGTGGATTTCCGCAACACGGTGCTGATCATGACCTCGAACATCGGCTCGCAGTTCATCCTCGGTGAGGAAAACGCCGAGCAGCGTGAGGCGAAGGTGTTGGAGGCACTGCGCGGACACTTCCGACCGGAATTCCTCAATCGCGTGGACGACACGATCATCTTCGACCGCCTGCAGCGGGAGGAATTGACCACCATCGTCGAGCTCCAGCTTGAGCGGGTGCGGCAGCGCCTTGCCAAGCAGGGCCTGGCGCTGGCGCTGACACCCGAAGCCAAGGAGCTTCTCGGCAACCAGGGCTACGATCCTGTCTATGGCGCCCGGCCGCTCAAGCGGGCGATCCAGCGTCACCTGCTGGATGAGCTTTCGCTGGAGATCCTCGAAGGGAAGTTTGTCGATGGCGACGTGATCGAGGCCGCCGTGGACGACGGCAGGATCGTTTTCCGGAAGGGTTGAGGCGGTCATGTCACTGGTAGCTTGTGCCGGGCACGGCGGGATGGTTCCTTCCCGCCGTGCACCTGCGCTTTACGGACGACGAGTTGGCGACGCTGATCGAGATGCTCTCGCTCGCGGCGAACGTGGCGAGCTGGAACCGCCGGCCGGGCTCGGACGAGGGTGTCGCGGCCTTCGAGGCGCTGGAGGACAAGATCCTCGGCAAGGCCAAGGTTGCCGGATTCGGCGATGCGATCGGCTGGGACGAGGAACGGCAGCGCCACGTGGTGAACAAGGAGTTTGCTGAAAAGGCCTTCTTCTCCGAATGCTACGACGAGTTCCGAAACGAGAACTTCTGGGAAGAGCTGGTGGTCCGGTTGGCCGACCGGGACCTCCAGCGGTCCATCGGCAAGGAGGCCTGGGAGAAGCTCGGCGAGGACGAGCGTCGTCGTCGCACCTCCGAGATCGAGAAGAACTACTGGCAGGAGTTCACTGCCCGCGGGATCGAACGGGTTGCCGTGATCTTTCCGCCGGGGGAGGGGTGACGGGGAGGCGGATCGCCCTCGTCCGGCAATCGCCAGACAGCACTTTTCTCAGGGGCCGTCGGGCACGTGCCACAGCATGACCCTTTGCGGGGCGAGGGCGCCCCGCCTCCAAAGAAGAGGCGCGCCCCCGGGTGGGAGCGCGCCTTGAAATGAATGGGAAGGGAACTCCGGTTACAGCTCCGAGGCTCCTTCGGTTCCACCAGCGGCTTGCTTTCCGGTGAGTTCGACCGGTTTGTAGCCACCGCGCGATTTGAAGTAGAAGTGCATGCCGATGTAGAAGGCGAGCATCATCGCCGGGAAGATGGTGATCTTCGCGAGTGCGCCCTGCTTCGCGGCCTTGGCCGTCTGCTTGACTTCCTCGGCCTGCTCTTCAGCCAGTTCGGCGACCTTGGTGTCATCGACGGCGTGATACTCACCAAGCACATACTCCTTCGTGCTGGAGACCTTCTCGTAGACACCTGGAAGGCTCTCTTCGATCGAGACCTGGGCGGACTTCTCCTGCATCGCACCGATGATGGGACCGCCAAGGATGCCGACCGAAAGCATGCCGATGCCGGCGATGGCGTTCAGCGTCAGCGCCCCGCCCTTCGGGAACTGTTCGGCAACCACGCCAAGGGTGGTGGGCCAGAAGAAGGTCTTGCCGATGCCGTAGAGGGTGGCGGCGGCGAAGATGATGACCAGACCCTTCGAGACCGAGAGGGCGAAAAGGCCGGCGATGGCCAGCACGGCCGAGAGCATGAGCAGGCCCAGCGGATTGATCCGGTGGACGATGCTGCCGGCAAAGAAGCGGAGCACCATCATGATCGCCGAGGTGTAGATCAGCACCCAGAGCGGGTTCTGGCCGGCTTCCATCAGCGGCTCCTCCATGATGCCGGTGATGGCGCCATCGGTGCCGAGCTCGGTCGTGGCAAGCGGCAGCATGACCACGCACAGGAGGATCATCAGCGGGCGGCCCAGCGACTTGCAGTAGAGGCCGTAGCCGACCACGGAAACGACGATGAGTGCGATGGTGACGCCTCCGCCCCAGCCGAACACGAGGCCGAGTTGCTTGAAGATGAGGGCCGCCGCAATGAAGGCGCCAAGGATGCCGAATTCGGCGAGCATCTCCTTGTAGGTCACGCCGGAGGCGACACGCTCGTTCACCGGGAACTTGGCCTTGAAGAGCATGATCAGGTAGACCACGGCAGGTGCGGCGATGATGTAGATCAGGACCCGCCAGTCTTCGGCCGCCTGGCTGCCGAGAAGAATGGTGATGATGCCGCCCAGCACGAGGCCGCCCGGCCATCCCGCGTGGAGGATGTTGAGCCACTTGGTCTTCTCCTTGTTGAAAATCGTGGCCACCACCGGGTTGATGAAGGCTTCGACAGTGCCATTGCCCAGGGCGCAGATCACCGAGCCGATGTAGAGCAGGTTGTAGGCTTTGTGCTGGGCGGCCGTGAGGGCCTCTCCGGTGAGTTCCTCACCACCGGGGTTGACGACGCCGTAGGCGCGCAGGGCGAAGACCGCGTAGAGGGCATAACAGACGAAGCTGAAGATCATCGCCGCCCGGTAGCCGATCTTGTCGATGATCAGGCTGAACAGAATGATCGAGATGGCGAAGGGCCAGATGCCGGCGCCGAAGAGTTCCTGGCCCTGGACCTGGTTGAGGCCGAACTCCGCGGGCCAGAGATCCGGCATGTTGACCATGAAGGCCCGGCTGATGAAGGCGAACGAGGTGGTGACCAGGGCGATGAAGCAGCCCCAAAACACTAGTTTCTGGTTGGCGGTGGTACTCATGGGATTGGTGGTGGAATCTGGGTCGGGGGAGGGTCTAACGATCGCGTGGGCACCTTGCAAGCCCTCACGCGGGCTGGATTGCCTTCAAAAACGAGGGGGATCCGGCGTTTCTGTCGGAAGATACGGACTTTTCCGGGCCCGGGTGGAGGACAGGAAAAAGGCCCGGACCTCCTGGAGGACCGGGCCTTGGGAAATGGGGGGGCTCGTCGGGCCGAAGTCCTTACTTGGAGGCCGAAACGTAGCTGGCCTGGGCGGCGCCCTTCTTGAGCTTCTTCTGCTTGATCCAGCTCATGGTGCCACGCAGGCGCTCACCGACCTTCTCGATCTGGTGCTTGGCCTCCTCGCGGCGGATCTTGTTGAAGTTCTTGCAGCCGCCTTCGGCCTCGGCGATCCACTCGCGGGCGAACTTGCCGGACTTGATCTCCTTGAGTTGCTTGGCCATGCGCTTCTTGACCGAGGCGTCGATGATCTTCGGGCCGACGGACACGTCGCCCCACTCGGCGGTTTCGGAAACCGAGAAGCGCATGCCGGCGATGCCGGACTCGTTCATCAGGTCGACGATGAGCTTGAGTTCGTGAAGGCACTCGAAGTAGGCCATCTCGGGCTGGTAGCCGGCCTCGACGAGCACCTCGAAGCCCGCCTTGACCAGTGCGGAGGCACCGCCGCAGAGGACCACCTGCTCACCGAAGAGGTCGGTGACGGTTTCCTCTTCGAAGTTGGTTTCGAACACCCCGGCGCGGGTGCAGCCGATGCCGCGGGCCCAGGCGAGGGCGATCTTCTTGGCCTTGCCGTCGGCGTCGTTGTGGATGGCGATCAGGCCGGGCACGCCCTTGCCGTCGACAAACTGCGAGCGCACGGTGTGCCCGGGTCCCTTGGGGGCGACCATGACGACGTTGACGTCCTTGGGCGGGTCGATGGTCTTGAAGTGAACCGCGAAGCCGTGGGAGAAAAGCAGGGTCTTGCCCTTGGTCAGGTTGGGCGCGATGTCCTTGTTGTAAACCGAGGCGATCTTGGTGTCGGGCACGGCGACGAAGATGACGTCGGCGGCCTTCACCGCGTCGGCGGTGTCCATGACCTTGAAGCCGAGCTTCTTGGCGACCTCGCGGGACTTCGACTTGGCGTAGAGGCCGATGACGACGTTCATGCCGCTGTCCTTGAGGTTGAGGGCGTGGGCGTGGCCCTGGGAGCCGAAGCCGATCACGGCGAGGGTCTTGCGCTTGATGGTCGCCAGGGTGGCGTCCTTGTTGGTGTAGATTTTCGCGGCCATGGGATGCGAGGTGTCGTTGGTGGTTGTGAAATTGCCGCAGGTTCGTCCGCAGCGGGGCGGCAGGCTGGCGGGAAAGCGCCAAGTTTCAAGTTTCAATTCATCAACGGCCTTCGTCGGCGTCGATGTAGTCCATGAAGGTCAGGATGTCGTTTCGCTCATTGAATCCCGACTCCTCCTTACGCTGGGTCAGCCGTTCGGCGAGATCGTCGCGGAATCCGCGTGTTTTCATGAAGGCCGACCACCAGGCGAATTCGTGATCCGGGCGCTCGACCCCGTTCCGGCGGGCCCAGGCCAGTGCTTCTTCATCGCTGGCGCCGTCGCTGACCAGCTTTGCCAGGGCCTGATAGTCCACCCCGAGGAACTGGCAGATCCACAGATCCATGCCGCTGCCGAGATTCGCATGATAGTCCGTGGGGAGCTCGCCCCGGGCGTGGAGCCGGATCTTGTCGCACATCCGCGGGAAGTAGACGAGGCCATCGATTTCATCCTTGGGGCTGCGGGGAAAGTTGGAAGCCATGGCCCGTTTGTGCCGGCCGGGAACGCTTTGCTCAATCCGGAAATGGCGCTGTTGGGAAGAGGATCGAAGCGCCGGCCTTCTTGTGATCGCGCCACTTGGATCCGGGGCCGATGCGCCAAGGGCTTGATCCGGTGGGGGTCGCGGGTTAGGAGGCGCGACCGCATCATGAGTGACGTCGTTCTTCTATTCTCCGGACAGGGCGCCCAGAAGGTGGGCATGGGCAAGGAATTCTTCGATTCGTCGGCGGAAGCGCGGGCGATGTTCGGGGAAGCCGACGAAACGCTCGGCTTCGAGTTGAGCCGCGTGATGTTCGAGGGGCCGGAGGATGAGCTGACGCGCACCTCCCGTTGCCAGCCGGCGCTGTATCTGGACGGTCTCGTGGCCCTGACCTTGCTCCGGCAGCGGCTTCCCGGCTTGAAGCCGGTTGCGGCAGCGGGCTTGTCCCTCGGAGAGTTCACGGCGCATGCGGCAGCCGGTTCGTTCTCGTTTTCGGACGGCCTCCGGCTGGTCTCCAAGCGGGGTGCGTTCATGGAGGAGGCCTGCGAGGCGACCCGGGGGGCGATGGCGGCGATGATCAGCCGCGACGAGGAGGTGGTGAAGGAACTGGCGGCGGAATGTGATGTGGATGTCGCGAATTTGAATGCCCCCGGTCAGATCGTGCTTTCGGGTTCGGTCGCGGGCATCGACAAGGCCGCGGAAGGGGCGCGCGACAAGGGGATCCGCCGGGCGGTGAAGCTCAAGGTGGCCGGTGCCTACCACAGCCGCCTGATGCAATCGGCCCAGGAAAAGCTGGCCGCCGAGCTCGCGGGCGTGGAAATCTCGAAGCCCTCGATTCCGGTGGTTTGCAATTTCGGGGCCTCGGTGGTGGAGGAACCCGCCGAGATCCGCCAGATGCTCGAGCAGCAGGTCACCGGCTCGGTGCGCTGGTCGGAGTCGATCGAGTGGCTCGTCGGTCAGGGTCACCGCACCTTCGTGGAACTCGGGCCCGGCAAGGTGCTGGCCGGGTTGGTGTCGAAGATTGCGAAGGACGTGACGGTCCACAGCATCGATGACCTGGCATCGCTCGACGCCGCCGCCGAGGCGCTGGCTTGACCATGGCCCGGATCGAATATCCCGAGGCGGTCGGCACGCTGGTCGATGAATTGAAGGCGTTGCCGGGCGTGGGTCCGCGCAGTGCCGAGCGCATCGCGATCTGGCTGCTGCAGCATCCGAAATCGGATCCGGCGGGTCTCGCCGCGGCGTTGACCCGGGCCAAGGCCGAGGTCTCGTCTTGTCCGATGTGCGGCTTCTTCGCCACCTCGGAGCGTTGCTCGATTTGTGACCATCCGAACCGCGAAAGAACCCTGTGCGTGGTCGAGCAACCGACCGACGTGTTGCCGATGGAACGTTCGGGGGTCTTCAAGGGCCGCTATCACTGCCTGGGTGGCCGCCTTTCGCCGCTCGACAACGTGACGCCCGACGACCTGCGGATCGCGGGGCTGGTGCGCCGCGTGGAGGAGGAGGGCGTGGAGGAAGTGATTCTCGCGCTCGGCGCGGATGTCGAGGGCGAGGCGACGGCGAGCTATCTGGGTGACTTGCTGAAGGGGAAGTGCCGGGTCAGTCGGCTGGCGCAGGGCCTGCCGGCGGGTGGCGGGCTTGAGCATGCCGATGCGCTGACCCTGGCCCGGGCCTTCGAGGGTCGGCGGGAGCAGTGACGGGAGTGGCTCCTTGCAGGAGCCATGCCGGGGCGGGGCGGCATTCGTGCCGCGGGGTGCGGCATGCATTCAAGAATGAGCCTGCAGTTCCACTTGCGGCCAGCTGCAAGCCGCGATCGGGAGATCGCCATGCCCCGGTATGGCGCTTGGAAAGCGCCACTCGTGCGCGTGCACCTACATGAAACCAACCAGTGAGAGTCTGAGTCCTCCCGAGACGAGC
>JAKZES010000028.1 GCA_022548915.1 Verrucomicrobiaceae bacterium E54 | reverse complement strand
CGAGCGACACCTAGATCTGCCCACAGGGCGAAGTGCTTGCCCGGAAAGCGGATACCGAAGCCCGCGACCCGGAGGGTGGATTTCGCACCTACGCCTTCGGGTCGCCGTTGAGGAGGAAGATGATTTTGCCCTTGGGCGCAAGGGCCTGGAAGCACCTCGAGTTCGACCTCGGCTTCGAGGCAGGCTTTGACGATCCGGTAGCCGCTCTCCCGATTCACCCCAGCACGTCGTCCATCGCGTCGATGAGCTCCTGCATGGTGGCTTCGGTCTCGTTGCCCATGTTGGAGATGCGGAAGGTGAGACCCTTGATCTTGCCGTAGCCGCCGTTGATGAGGAAACCGTGCTTGGTCTTGAGCTCCTTGATGAAGGCGGGCAGGTCGAAGCCGTCGGGTGTGGCGAAGCAGGTGAGGGCCTTGGAGCGGCGGCCTTCGGGGGCGAACAACTCGAAGCCGTGCCGGGCGCCCCACGCGTGGATCATCGCGTTGGACGCGGCGTGGCGCGCGTAGCGGGCGTCGAGGCCTTCCTTCTCGATTTCCCCGAGGATGTGCTGCAAGCCGAAGAGGTTGGCGATGCAGGGGGTCGAGGGGGTGTTGTTCTTGGCGTCGTTCTTGGCGAACTCGAGGAAGTCGAAGTAGTAGCCGCGGTTCGGCGTGCCCTCGGCGCGGGCCAAGGCGGCCTCCGAAACCGCGAACACCGCGAGACCGGGCGGCAGGGCGAGGGCCTTCTGCACGCCGGCGAGCATGACGTCGGCACCGATCGCATCGAAGTCGACCGGCACGGTGGAAAGGGACGACACGGTGTCGATGATCAGCATCGTGTCGGGGAAGGACTTCACGACCCCGGCGATGCCGTGGAGGTCGTTGAGCACCCCGGTGGAAGTCTCGGAATGGATGAAGGTGACGGTGTCGAAGCCACCTTCCTCGAGTTTGGCGCGGACCACTTCGGGGTCGATGGCCTCTCCCCACTCGACCCGAATCTTGTCGGCCTCGTAGCCCATGCTTTTCGCCACGCTGAACCACTTGTCGGAAAAGGCACCGCAGCACAGGCAGAGGACCTTTCCGCGGACGAGGTTGCGCAGCGCACCCTCCATGACGCCCCACGCCGACGAGGTCGAGAGGAAGACCGGGCGTTCGGTGCCGAAGATGGTTTTCAGTCCGGGTTGGAGCGATGCGTAGAGTTCTTCGAAATCGCTGCCGCGGTGGCCGATCATCGTCCGCGACATGGCGGCGTAGGTTTCAGGCGAAACGTCAACGGGACCGGGAGCGAAGAGTTTTGGATAAGCCATCGCGGGAGAGGTACGACGCCCCGGGCCGATCGCCAAGCGGAATGGCGGCAGGTGCTATTTTTCCCAGAGAAAGTGCTCCATGCCGAGGGTCTTGGCGCGCTCGGCGGCCTCTTCGGCACGGGGTCCGCCGAGTTGGGCGATCCGGCGGGCGAGCTTCATGGCGGCGACCCATTTCTCGCGCTTCTCGAGGATCCGAAGGGCGGCGAAGCCGCACGACTCGATCGCGTTCCAATCGCCGCGAGGGCTTTCGGGAGCGGCCTGGATCACATCCATGTAGGAGCCGAGGGCCTCGTCCTGCCGGTCTTCGAACGACTCCAGAGCGAGGCCCTTCTGGTAGAGAATCCGGAAGCGGGCAGGAGAGTCCCCGGGCAGTCCCTCGAGAAGCGTCTCGTAGAGAGCGAGCAACTCCTCGAGCCGCTCCGGGTCTCCCGAGGCGCGCGCGAACAGGGCGTCGCCGAGCATCATGCCGGCGCTGAGGCGCAGGGGGTCGTCGGGTTTCATCGCGTCGAACCACGGACGGAGGGTTTCGACGGCCTCGTCGAGGCGGGCGAGCCGGATGAGGATGTCGGCCTTTTCCAGCCGGGCGACGGCGGCGAAGGGCGAGTCGGGCTGGATCAGGCGGTCGAAGAGCGAAATCGACTCCGCCTGGGATTGCGGGGTGGCGCCCTCGGCGGCGGCGCGCGCGGAAAGGAGCAGGGCGGCGGGGGCCTGGGGCGATTCGGGGAAATCCTTGGCCACGGATTCGAGCACCAGCCGCGCCTCGTTGAAATCACGGTTGCTGAACAGCGCGCGTCCCTGCTCGAAGCGGAGCAGCGGCGCGGTGGGGTCGTCGGGGTGGGACTTGAGGAAGGCGGCGGCGCGATCCGCGGCTTCGCGCCATTCGTTCCGGCTCTGGTGGAGACGCATCTCGGCCAGCGCGAGGGCCGAGGGTGAGAGGGAGGCGGCCTGCTCGGGATCGATGGCCCCGAGCATGCGCTCCGCGACGTCCGGCTGCGGCGGGATGGCGGCGAGGGCGGCGAGGGCGGCGTTCAGGCGGGCGGTGTCGATCCGCGGGTGGTCCGGGTGACGGCGGACGAAGGCGAGCAGCGACGGCAGGGCTTCGGGCGAGCGTTCGGAGGCGAGATGAAGCGAGCGCTCGAGCTCGAGCTGGACTTGGAGGTCGGGATCCCCGGCCTGATCGCGGAGCTGGTCGAAGGCGGGGATGTTGCCGCCGGCGAGCAGCGAGGTGGCGGCATTCAGCCGGGCGGAGCGGCGGCGCTCGGACTCGAGCAGGTCCGCTGCCCGTTCCCACAATTTTCCGGCTTCGTCGTAGCGCTTTTCGTTGTAAAGGGCGCTGGCTTCCAGCGTCAGCGCCTGCGCCCGCAATTCCGGCGGGGAATCCGGGCCGAGCTCCTGAATGGCTCCCAGGCAGGCGTTGGCCCGCTCGCGGTTTCCGGCTTCGAGCTCCCAGCGGCCACGAACCAGCAAGGCCCACGGGACCAGGGAATGATTGGGGTATTCAATGCGCAGGCGGTCGAGGAGGCGTCGGGCGCGGGCCGGGGCGTCGGGCACCGGCTCGCGTTTGAGTCCGATCGCCAGGTGAAAGAGCGCCTGGGGAGCCAGGGGGTCGGCGGGAGGGTTCGGCAAGGGCCACGCGCCGAGCGCCCCGGGGCGGTTTCCCGGAAGTTCCGGCCCCTCGACCCGGGCGGCGGGCACCCATTCGCGCAGTCGGCTGAGGATCGGATCATTGGGTGCCGGTTCTTCCGGAAGGCAACGGATCAGGAGTTCGAAGGCGCGGCCCAGAACCGGCGAGTCCGGATTCTGCTGAATGAATGCCAGCAGCCCGTCGGCGGCGGCTTCCGGGTTGCCGCTCTTGAGCCGGGCGCGGGCGAGGTGAACGTAGGCTTCGTGGTGGGCTTCCAGCGTCTGGTAGCGCGGGACCTCGACCAGGCGGCTCAGGATGGTGGCGGCGGCCTCGGTCTGGTCGAGGTTGAGCAGGCACTTGGCGCGCAGCAGGCGGGTCGCCTCCGCCTCCCCGGCTTCGAGTTTTTCCGGGTCGCCGAGTGAATCAAGAGCTTCCTGATGGCTTCCGAGCTCGATCAGGATCTCGGCGCGGAGCAACCCCGCGGCGGTGGGGGCCTTGGATCCGGCGAGCAGGGGTTCGAGGGTTTCGAGCGCGCCCTTCGGATCGCCGATCGCCCGCTGGAGGCGGGCGCGGGTGAGGGTCGCTTCGATGGGGTAGGGATTGTCTTCGGGAAGCGCTCCGAAGGCCTCGACGGCATCGCGGAAACGACCGTCGGCCGCCATCGCCTGGGCGGCCCAGAAGGGGCGGGCCGGATGGTCGGCCAACTCCGGCGATTCCAGAATTTCCAACGCCGCCGCCCCGCGATCGCCGCGGACCTTGGCTTCGGCAAGTCTCAGCAGCAGGGTGGTGCGATCTTCCCCGGACAAGCCCTCGGTCTCGAGCGCGGCCTGGAAGCGGTTCGCGGCGACTTCCCAGAGCCGGCCTTCGAGAGCGTCGAGCCCCAGCTTGTAGGTCGGGATGTCCTCGAGGGTGGTTTCGGCATGCAGCATCCCGATGCCGAAAAGGCCCAGCAGAATGGCGCGCGCTCCGGACTTCATGGCCTCAGCATAGCCTTCAAGGGTGCGGGATGACGACCGCCAAATGGCCCGGAACCTGTCACAGCCATCGCTTGAACTCGGCGGCGCTGACCCCGAGGGCGGTGGCGGCGCTCTTGATGTCTCCGTCGTGGCGCTCGAGCAGGCGACCGGCGAATTCCGAACGCAGCCAGTTCTGCCCGCCATCCCGGGGCAGGGCATCGAGCAGGGTGTCGACGGCTGCCCGGACCTCGCCTGCCGGGCGGCCGGGGGCGGTGGTGAGGTTGATGTCGGCGGGCAGCAGCACGTTGGACGATGCCAGCGCGCAGGCGCGCGAGATGGTGTTCTCCAGTTCGCGGACGTTGCCGGGCCAGTCGTGGTGCTGGAGAATGCCGATCGCCTCGGCCGACAGGCGGATCCTCGCCATGCCGTTCTTGCGGGTGATCCGCTGGAGGAAAAATTCGGCCAGCAGGGGGATGTCCTCCGGTCGTTCGCGCAGCGCGGGCAGGCGGATTTCGACGACGTTCAGCCGGTAGTAGAGGTCCTCCCGGAAATTCCCCTTGGCGACCTCTTCGGCGAGATTGCGGTTGGTGGCGGCGACGATGCGGGCGTCGGCGGTCATCGTTTCGTTCGAGCCGACCCGCGAGAAGGTGCCGTCCTGGAGCACCCGCAGCAGCTTGACCTGCACTGATGCCGGCATTTCGCCGATCTCGTCGAGGAACAGCGTGCCTCCATCGGCCTGCTCGAAACGCCCGGGCCGCCGCGCGATCGCCCCGGTGAAGGCGCCTTTCTCATGCCCGAAGAGCTCGCTTTCGAGAAGGTTCTCCGGGATCGCGCCGCAGTTGATGGCGAGAAATTCCTGCTTCCGCCGCGGCGAGTACTCGTGAACCGCCTTGGCGACCAGTTCCTTGCCGGTGCCCGACTCGCCGCTGACCAGCACGGGGGCATCCGACCGGGCCACCCGGCCGACCACCTTGAAGACATCCTGCAGCGCCCGCGACATGCCGATGATCTTGATGCGACCGTCGTTTCTCGCCTCCTGGATCTCCTCGATTTCGCCCACCGAGCGCCGGTCTTCGGCGATCTGCAGCGCGCTCTCGACCACCGGCCGGAGCTCGAAGGACAGCGCCTCCTTGCGCAGGACATCGTGGGCGCCTTTCTGGGTGGCTTCGATGATCTGGCCGGTGCTCGGGAAGCCCGTGGTCAGGACGAACAGCGTGTTCGGGGAGGTTTCCCGGGTCTTCGACAGCAGGTCGAGGCCCTCGAAGGGCTGGAGATTCAGGTCCGCCACGACGACATCGACGGGCGTCTTCGCCACCACCTTGAGGGCCTTGTCGGCCTGGTCGCAGCGCAGGATGTTGAGCCCCTTCGCCTTGAGGTGCTTGGTCGCCCACTCGAGGAAGTCGTGGTCCTGGTCGACGAGCAGGATCGTCTGCTGGGGGGATTCCTTGGCCATGGGTCCGCCGCGGGGCGGTTCGCAGCTTGATGCCCGTGACGCCCGCTTGCAAGGCGGTAGCAGAGTATGCGGAGAAGGTCTCCGAGCGATGGAAACTTGCGATTTGGGTCGATCGGGGCTTCCTTTCATCGTGGTCGAAGCTTGCGTCCGCCCTCCGGGTTCGCTTCGATCCCTTCATTCGAAAGCCAAACACATGAAAAATCCCCACTCCAATCATCGCTCGAAAGGTTTCACCCTGATCGAGCTTCTCGTCGTCATCACGATCATCGCCGTGCTCGCCGCGATGAGTTTCGCCGGCGTCAACGCCGCGATCCGCAAGGCCCGGACGACCGAAGGCAAGGTCGCGGCTTCGGCGGTATCGACCGCGGTCAACAACTTCTACAGCGAATACAGCCGGCTCCCGGATCTCTCGAACGAGGTCAAGACCGATACCGGCGAGGGAGTCGAGTTGCTCCGGATCCTCCTCGCCCAGGAGGGCAGTGGCGATGACGTCGAGAACACCCGCGGGATCAATTTCCTCAGCGTCAAGGAAGGCAAGGGTCGGCGTGGAGGACTCTACTACGGTTCGGGAAACTCCAATCAGGTTCAGGGTCTCTACGATCCCTTCGGCAAGCCCTACACCGTCGTTCTGAATACCGAGTATGAGGACGTCCTCAACTTCCAGATGGGCGGACGCACCTACAACCTGCGCGGCCAGCAGGTGGCCATTTACAGCCCGGGCGCCGACGGTGAGCTTGGAACGGTCGACGACATCACCAGTTTCCAGCGGTAGTACCCCGGGTGCTTCCATTCTTTCCGCCCCGCGATCCTTCTGGGTTGCGGGGCTTTTTTGTCACTTGAGCACCGCTTCCACCCCCATCGCGGACTTGCGCAGGAACTTCGGCATCGCCTGCTTCCGCCGCGGCCGGAAGGCGCGATAGATGAAGCCGAGCAGGTGCAGCGTGAAGATGCGGTCGACGAGTCGATAGCCGCGCTGGCGCCGGAGCAGCAGGCCGGCGACCCAGGCGAGGGTGTGGCGTTTCACCCGGAGGGGCTTGAAGGAGAGCTTGATCCGGTAGCGCGAGCGCCCGGAGGAAGGCCATGTCTCCTTGTAGGTCGCCTTGGCCTGTCGCAACTGCCGGGCGATGTTCTCGTCGAAGGGCAGGAAGTAGTAGCGCCGGGCGAGGCGGACGATGTGGCTGAAGTCCCGCCAGTGGCGGATGTCGTCTTCCGGCAACCCGGCCTCCCGGGCGAACTCGATCATTTTCGGAAACAGCTCGCAGGCGGCCTCGCCGGCCCGCAGCGCCCGCTCGGGGTCGGTGACGAAGTGGCGCATGACCTTGCGCACGGCGTGGTTGATGAACAGGCAGTCCCAGTAGATGTGCAGCAGCGGCGGGATCCGCACCCGGCGGAAGAACAATTTCTGCCGGGCGAAATCCTCGATGTACATCAGGTCGTGGACGATCGTTTCCGAGGCTCTGAGGAGTTCAAGGGTGGCGAAGGCCCGCTCCCCGCCCACCAACTCGCGCACCGCCTCGTCCACCGGCTGACGGTCGCGGAAGATCCGTGGAACGACGTGGGCGTTGAGCCGGATCCAGATGTCGTTTCCCGCGTCGGGCAGGAAGGCGAGGCGCCGGAAACGATGCCAGCCGCCGGTCTGGCACCAGACCGAAACTCCCACAAGATTCTCGGCCTCCTCCAGTTCTCTGGCGTACTGCTCGCAGTCCCAGCCGATGAAGGAGGGGAACTCGCCCGCACCCTCGTACTCCCGGCGCGCCTGGAATTCGATGATCTTGGGATGGCTCGTGCGGAAGAACGCGCGGTTCAGTGGCAGGTAGCGGAAGAAGTCGCTCTCCCCGAACTTCATCGAAACGATGAAGCGCGGCGAGTCGATCCCTGCCAGGGTGCGGGCCAGGGTGTCGCGATGCCAGATCAGGTCGCCGATCCGGTGGGCTCCGACCGTCCAGGTCCGCAGGACCAGATCCCGTCCGCGGGCCTCGAAGACCGGCACCAGCCGCCGCAGGAGCCGGTTGGTCCCGCTTGGCGAGGTGAGGTGGAGGCGCGAGTGGATCGGATCCTTCACGTCCACCCCGTCGCTTTCGCCGATCCGCAGGATGATCCCGGCGAGGACCGGGAAATCCTCGAGGCAGTGATCGATCAGGCCGCAGAAGTAGTCTTCCAGGGCCTGGCGATCACTGCCGATCGACTCCTCGATGGCGGAGGTCAGCGGGATGATGTCGGAGGTCAGGTAGATCTTGAGCCCGAATTCGTCGAGGATCCGGAAGCAGGCGGCGAATTCCTCGCGGAAGACCCCGATGCGACGGACGACCTCCGGCTCGTGGAGCGGATGTGGGACGAGGTGGGCCAGGTCGTCGAGCGTGACCGCGTTGTAGCCGAGCGCCGAGACCTCGCCGGCGAAGTGCCTCAGGTCGGCGCGGATTCCGGCCCACTGGTGCCGACGGGCCTCGCCTTCGGTGGCGAGGTGGGTGAAGGGGATTTTCGACCAGTTGATGCGGCGCTTCCCGTAGCCCCGGAAGAAGGGCCCGATCGCATCGATCAGAAACAGGCGAGGCGACATCAGGCCGGGAGGGAAGCCGGTCTTTAAGGGATCGGAAATATCAGTGGTTTGACGAAAATGTCACCTTGGTTGGAATTGCAACGATATCGTGGCACGGCGATTGCGGGCGTGCCATCTGCCGCGGGACTTGATGAACTCGCCCCGTCGCGCAATTTTGCCCACTCACGTGTCCCGCCCGCCCCGCTTCCGCCGCCCGAGTTCGACCGGATTCACCCTGGTCGAGTTGATCGTGGTGATCGCAGTGGTCCTCCTGTTGATGGCGGTGGGTGTCGGGATGCTGACGCAGTCCCGCGGCGAGGCGCTGCGCAGCGCCACCGAGCAGTTCACCAGCCTGGTCGAGCAGGCCCGCACCACCGCGATCGCCCGCCGCACACCGATCGTGCTGGCGATTCAGGAGCCTGTTCAGTCGGATCAGGGAGCCTGCCGCGTCGGGCTTTTCGAGCTCGGCGAGTGGAACCCGGATGCGCCCAACGAAGGCCGGCTGGTCCAGCGCTGGCAGACGCTGCCGGACGGGGTGGCGCTATTCGGCGGGGAAGTTGACTCCCTGGCCAACGTGAAGGACCAGCGGGCCATATCCCTGACGTGGAAGGGAGGCAGCGAGTCGGCCGAAATGTCCGGGCTGGTGTTCAGCCCGCGGGGCGGCTTGCTGGCGCCGGCCGGATCGGAGTCGGTGGTGGTGACCTTTGCGGCGGGGACCTATCGGGACGGAAACGCCGTGCGGACCGGCGACGAGCGTGGCAAGGTGATCCGGGTGGGGCGGGTGGTCGCCCGGCCCTGGCAAATGGACTTATGAGAACCCGACGTCGATCCCACAGCCCCGCCGGAGTCTCGCTGCTCGAGGCAGTGATCGCCGTGGGGGTGATGGCCGTGGCGGTGCCGCTGGCCCTCAGCGCCATCGGCAGTGCCGGCGTGGTCGGCGTTTCGGCACGCGCGGAGACCCGTGCTCCGGGCATCGCGGATTGGTGCCGGATCGAGCTGGAAGCGGCGCGGCGCGGCGAGTCGCAGGTGCTGCCGCCGATCCTCGCCCGCGAGGCCTTTCCCGCCGGCGGCGAGGTGCTGGCGCTGGCCTTCGATCGCGAAGGCTCGCTGCTGGGGCGCGTCGAGAGCGATGACTTCCAAGCCGGGATCGACCGACTCGGGGACGAACGAGTATTTTTTCTGGCGGCGCTTTCCGGTCGGCCGGACGACCGCGGCGTGGTGGTCACGGTGAACGTCGAGTACCCGGCGGCCCGGCCGGCGGAACGCCGTGATGCGGTCGCCTTTCACACGATCCTGCCATGAGAACCCGTGCCGGATTCACCCTGGTCGAACTGATCGTCTCGATGGCCATCGGCAGCATCGTGCTACTGCTCGCGGTGGGCGCCCTGCGCGCGGTCGGCGAAGGCTACGGGCGCGGCACCGACGGGGTCGCGGCCGAGCGCGAGGCCCGCGCCGTGCTCACACAGGCGGCCGAGGATCTCTCGAAGGCGGTCGGTGGGCGGGAAATGGTCTTTGAGCAGAATGGCGAGGGCTGGCACCGGGATCGGCTCGGTTTCTTCTGCCTCCAGCCCCCCGATGCCCAGAGTGACGCCGAGCGGGTGGGGGACTTGTGCGCGGTCGTTTACTACGTGAGCGACATCGAGATGGGGGGCGACACCGTGCGATGCATGATGCGGGGATTCCGGGGCAGTGGGGAGACCTTCGAGGCGTTGCGGGCGGGCGAGGAGGCCGGCTTGTTCCTTCCCGATCCCGCGGATGAACCGGTGGCCTTCGGCGTGGTTTCCTTCGAGATGAAACCGCTGCTTCGGGATGCCACGGGCTGGACCGCGTGGCGGGCGGAAGATGATCCCGGGTGGAACGGACCCGACGCCGTCGCGATGCGCATCGTGGTGGCACGCCGCGAGCTCAGCGCCAAGCTGAGGGATTCCGCCGCTTGGGACGCCAGCCCCTTGCTTGGGGAACCCGATGAAGCCGAGCTTTCCGACCAGCTCGAGATCTACGAAATCCTGCAACACTTCGCCCATGCGTCCTGAGCCTCCATCGCGCGCCCGGCCCGGCGGCTTCACCCTCGCCGCGGTGATGGTCATCCTGGCGGCGATCCTGCTGCTCAGCGTCGGGGTGCTGGCCGTGGTGGGCATCGAGCGCAAGACCGCCCGCTCCTATCTCGATGCGAAGCGGGCGGAGTGGATCGCCCGCGCGGGCGTCGAGGAGGTCCGCACCCTGCTGCGCGACGAGACGCTTGACGATGACTTTCTGATCGTGGCGCGTCCCGCCGAGGAGGACGCGGAAACGACCACCGAGCCCCTCGATTACCTCTACCTCGCCCGCGGCGAGGGAGGCGGGGAGCAGGTGCGCTACCGGCTCACGCCGCTCTTCAGCACGGGTTCGGACCCCGCGGAGGTGAGCGATCTTCAGAACCTGCCGGATCCCGCGACGCTGGTCGGTGAGGATGTCGAGAGCTTCAGGACCTTCCCGTGGGCGGATGCCGCCCGCACCGCCTGGATCCCGGTGGAGAACGACGCCAATCAGGTCGTCGGCCGCTACGCCTTCTGGGTCGAGGACCTGCAGGCCCGCGTGGGTCTCGGAGGGGATGAGGACCTCGATCCGGATGATTTTGCGCGCGAGCCGTGGCCGCACCCGGCTCCGGGCGTGAAACCCGATCCGGAAGGACCGCCGGTGGAGCTCGCCCTGCATGCCTTTGACCCCGAGGCCGGGGACGACCCCGAGGCCACCGAGCTGGATGAGCGCCTGGTGGAAGGCCGGCCGCTGATGATCTCGCCCGACTCGGCGCTGGCGGCGGCGGGCTTCGAAGCCCCGCTCGAGCGGGGTGAGGACGGCCGCCTGCTCGACGCCGCGGCCGACACCGTCGAGCGCGGGGTCGCACCCCGGGTGCGAGCGTACGAGGAACGCCCGCTGGTGCCCCATGCCCGTGGCATCGATGGCGCGTTGGCCGGGGAGCCGAAGCTCAATCTCAACGACCTGCTCGCGAAGCCGCGCGACCAGGCGATCGAGGATTTCAAGAACCAGATCGAGGCCGGCCTGCCGGACTTCGAGGACCGCAAGGGGGCCTTTCCCGACGACTACCTCGGGACCCTGGCGGCGGGAGCGTTCGACTACGCCGACGAAGACGGGGACGCCACCTTGGGCGCGGGCATCCGCGGCATCGACGGATTTCCGCTGCTCAGCGAGATTTTCCTCCACATCCACTACCGGGGGCTCGAGCTCGACGACGACGGGAAATACCTGACCTGGACGGTCAGGCTCTTCGCCGAGGTCTGGAACATGACCGACAAACCCGTCGCCGGTGACATCCAGCTCAGCTACGAGAACGGGCTCTCGACCACGGGCATCGGGGCGCTGCCGCAGGGCCTGCGGTTCGATGATCCACGGCTGATGCTGGACCCCGCCCAGACGACCCACACGCTGAGCCAGGAGGACGGTCGCTTCTGGTCGCAGCCGGTGGCCATCGCGCTCGAGCCGGACCAGTACGAGACACGCGAGTTCGCCACCATCGACTACCGCATCTACGTCAGTCCCCGTAGCGGCCCGGGCAGCGTGTTCATCACGAGCTTCGCGCTGACCGAGCCGCTGGGAGCGGCCGGGGTGTCGATGCGTTGGAATGGCGACGAGGTGGACCGGGTCGATCGAATCGTCCGTTATGCCGTCGGCGACACCGGTTCGGACTTCCGGTTTGAAGCGACGCGGCAGAAGTATGTGACCAAGGCGGCCATTTCGGGGCACAGCTACGGTCCCTACGGCGACTTCATCAACAACATGGGCGACCCGCGGATCTCGAACTACATCCGCAGCATGACCTATCCGCTGGGACTCAACGCCTACCCTGACAATGCCAGCCCCAACCGGCGCAACATCCGCCGCGGGACGATCTACGACCGCGACTCGTCCCGGAAGTTGAAAGCCTACGGGCGTGTGCTGCCCTCGGAATGGCCGGACGGCGGGCACGACTCGATGGTCGGCAGCTGGCGGACCAGCGGCAACGATGCCACCTTTCCGACGAATCCGGCACTGATCGGGAACCCTCCGACCCCCGAGGCCACGTATGCCCCCCACCGCCTGTCGAACCTGGGGCGCTTCTATTCGGCGACCGAACTCGGCCGGGTGTTCGACCCGGTGATGTGGTGGCCGACCTACCCCGACCTGCCCAACCGCCCGGGCTCGGGCGCCCAGGACACTCGTTCACTCGCACCCCGGCCCCCGCAGCGCGGGGGGATCCTGCCCACCCGTCGCGACCGCTGGCCGGAGGTGAGCATCGCGGCGGATCCGAGCGCGGTCCATGGCGGGGGAAACACCCTGCGAATCGGGCGTCCGGAACACGAGCGGTTCCGCGACGAGGAGGGACTCCGCGCCGCCCACCTGCTGGATCTTTTCCACGCCGGCAAGTCCCGCTCCGAGGACGAGGCCGAGCGCGAAGGCCCGCTGGTGATGATCGACGGAAAGGCGAACGTGAACACCGCCACGCCCGCCGCGCTGCGCTCGCTTGCCGCCGGTCTGCTGGCGCAGGATCCGCAGCTTTCCCAGGTCCTGAGTCCCTCCCATCGTCCGGCTCCGCAGATGGCGGCCTTCACGCGGCCGATGGAGCTTGGCGCCCCGGAGCGCGACGAGCTGGCCGACTACATCGTGAACGCCCTGATCGAGTCGCGGCCCTTCGCCAGTGCCGCCGAACTGGCCGAGGCCCGCACCCGGGCCCCGGATGGCACGGCCGACCAACCGGTGTTCGGAAACCGCGACTTCCACGACCTCGGCGACCGCGTCCGCTGGAACGATGCCGCCGCCGAGGAAGTCTTCGCCCGCATTTACGAGGGGACCACGCTGCGCTCCCGCAATTTCCGGGTATGGGTCGTCGGCCAGGCACTGGCGGCGCGCCCGGCGGGAACCGCCGGCGAGCCCGAGGTGCTGGCGGAATCCCGCAAGGTCTTCTCGGTCTTCGCCGATCCTGGCGAACGCGATGCCAACGGGGAAATCGACCCCGCCACCTACCGACCGATCATCACTCATGAGAACGATTTCTAGTCTGTTGCTCGTCCTTGCCTCGCTGGCCCCGCTCGCGGCTCAGGACGACGGGGCGAAATATGGCTTCATCCGCCTGGTGAATGCCGTCGCCGCCGGCGAGGGGAAGGTCACCCTGCTTCTGGACGGTGCGGATCTGTATCCCTCCGGCTACCAACTGGGCGATGCCACCGGCGGCATGGGGGTGGAAGCCGGACGCTGCAAGGTGGTGGTCCAGCGGGATGGGGCGAAGGACGGCACCACCACCATCCAGGTCGAGGAAGGCAAGACGACAACCATCATTCCCTTTGCCGAACTCATCCCGGCGACGGACGACGAACCGGAGCACTGGCAGATCCGCATCCTGCGACTCAAGCAGAAGGCCGAGTCGGAACGCCGCAACGCCACCTTCGTTTCCGTGGCGCGGGACGACGCGGTGCCGGTCGAGATGCGCGACCCCGACGGCACCTGGAAGAAGTATCAGGTGAAACGCTTCGACACCACCGTGGCCCCGATGAACTATCCCGAGGGCTACGTCCCCCTGCGGATGAAGGGGCGCGAGCTTCCCTCCATCCCGGTCCTCGACATCGGCAACTATGTCGTCGTTCTCTACAACGACGCCGACGGCGAAGTCCAAGCCCTCAACTTCCGCGACTTCCACCACGTCACGGCGGATTGAGGAATCACTCAAAGAACCGCTTCAGCGCCCGCTGTTCGTCGGGGTCGAGGGACTCGCGCCAGACGCGGTCGCCACCGGCACCGGTCGCATCGACCGAGCCGCCGCTGCCATCGCGGGTGGCGTTCTCGTCGACCTCGTGTTCGCCGTCCTGGAGCTGGAGCAGGTCGCCGGGAAGGGAACGTGAGAGGTCCTTGGCTTCCATCGCTTCGAGGTCGCCGGTTTCGAGCGTCTCGCCCTCGGCTCCAAGCACGCCGGGAGCATGGCCGGGGCCGCGATTGACGCCGCCCTTGCCTCCCGGTCCGTCGCCGGGCTGGTCGCCGCCCGGGCATTGCCCTTCGCCACCGCCGTTGCCGTCGCCATCGAGCAGTTCGTCGAGCCATTCGTCGCCCTGGCCGCCGCCTTCGCCGCCGCCCTGGCAGTCCTTGCAGGCCTGGCCGGCCTGACGGAGGTTCTCGCGCAGCTGGTCGAGCTGTTCCTGGTTGAGCTGGCCGAGATTGTTCGGGTCGAGTTCGCGAAGCTGGTTGAGGAGTTCGGGATTCGGTTTCAGCGCGCCGTTCTGGAGTCCCTGCAGCGCCTGGTCGAACTGGTTCATGAGCTGGTCCTTGCGCTCCTGAGGCATGCCGCCGGCATTTTTCTGCAGGCTGCCCAGGGCGCGGTCGGCGCGCTCCAGCTCGCGTTCCAGCCGCTCGAGTTCGGAGTTGTGCTGCTGCTTCAGTGAGTCGGTCGCCTCCAGCGAGGAATGGCTGAACCATTCGTCCTCGTCGTTCTGGCGCAGCTCTTCGAGCTTCTTGCGGGTCTCCTCGAGGTAGTTCTCGTCGATCAGTTCATCCTGCTCGAGGCGCTCGAGATCGGCCTCGATCTGCTCCCACGCGAGGGGCTCGTCCGGCCCGTCGTCGGGATCCTGCGAAACGGCGGCGACGGGGATCAGCAGGCCGCCGAGGAGCAGGGCGAGGGCGGCGACCGGCGGGATGACGACCCGCTGCCAGTTCCAGCCGAGGCCGGGATCGACCTTGCGCGGCATCGCCGGCCACGGAGCCACCCCGGCGCGGGCCGCGGAGAGGCCGTTGCGCAGTTGCATGGTGTCCTCGATCCGAACCATGGAGGTCTCCACGTTTTCGAAACGGCGACGGGCGATGAGGAAGGCAATGCCGCCGAGCAGGACCACGGCCCCGGCCGTCCAGAGGCCGAGTTGCCACGCGGGCAGGTCCGGCACATGCCGGCGGACCAGAAGCAGCGTGCTGGCACCGGCGATGCCGAGTATGATCAGCGGTGCCGCGAGGGTTTGAACCCACCAGCCGAGATTGACCTGACGGGCCACCCGGGCCGCGGCGGTTCGCCATTCGGCGGCGAGATCCAGCTTCTTCGGTTCCTCACCCATGCATCCAGCATAGCGCAGCCGGGCCCGGGATCGATGTGAAATTTTGGTGAATGAGGGGTCAGGAGCGCGCGACGCCGTCGCGCCAAGAGAGGCGGGAGGGTGGAGTGCGAGGGGATGAGGCCGGTTCCGACCAAATCGGGAAGTCAGCCGGGCGGGTGACTTCCGCTTCCAAGCTTGGGCGCTGCGCGACAGCGTCGCGCGTTCCCTTACAAGTCTGCAGCGGCGGGCCGGTCGAGGTAGAAGGTGGCGTCCGGGTGCTTCTGAAGGAATGAGGCACTGACTTGGGGCGTCACCGGGCCCTCGATCGCTTCGCGGACGATCGAGGCCTTCTTCTCGCCGAAGGCGAGGAGGCCGATGCGCCGGGCCTCGAGAATCGTTCCGCAGCCCATGGTGATGGCGTGGGTCGGGACGGCGTCGAGGCCGCCGAAGGCGGGGGCCGCATCCTGCCGCGTGACGGGGTCGAGCTCGATGCACCGGGTGCGGCTGTCGCTGGGCGAGCCGGGCTCATTGAAGCCGATGTGGCCGGTGCGCCCGATGCCGAGCAACTGGAAGTCGATGCCGCCGGCATCGCGGATGGCCTGCTCGTAGCCGGCGCAGTGGGTGGCGATGTCGTCGGGATCTCCGGAGGGGATGTGAATGTTCTCCGCACGGATGTCGACGTGGTCGAAAAGCTGCCGGTGCATGAAGGTCCAGTAGCTTTCCGGATGATCGCGACCGAGGCCGAGATACTCATCGAGATTGAAGGTGGTGACCCGCTCGAAGGAGACATCTTCCTCGCGATGGAGCCGGATCAGCTCCTGATAGAGGGGGATGGGGGTGTTGCCGGTCGCCAGGCCCAGCACCGCGTTCCGGCCCTCCGAGTTGATCGTCCGGATCAAGCCGGCGAGTTCGGAAGCGAGGGAGCGGCAGGCCGCTTCGCGGTCGGGGAAGATCCGGACATTGGAGGGAGGCTGGGCCACGGGCGGGGGAAATGGAAGGGGGGGCGAGAAATGTCAAAGGCAAAGCGGCCGGCTCCAACTGGTAGGGCGATCCGGCCGGTGGCTGTCGCGCCATAGGCCGGGGCGGGAATCCGATCAATCGGAGGACTTGATGATCGAGAGTCCGCCTTGGATGCTGAGCCCGATCAATTCCGCTCGAGGCGCTGGGCGAGTTCGGGATTCGGCGGAGCGCCGTTCTCGAGAGCGAGATCGTAGTGCTTGCGACCGTCGCCGGGGCGGCCGGTGCGGTCGCAGAGGATGGCGAGGTTGTAGTGGGCCTCGGCATGGGTCGGCTCGCAGGCCAGGGTGGTGCGGAAGGCCTCCTCGGCTTCGGTGAGGTCGCCGTTCCGGAAACGGGCATTGCCGAGAAGCATGTGGCCCTCGGCATTGGTCGGGGCGAGCTCGACGGCGCGCTCCAGCGAGATGATGGCCTCGATCTGGTCGTCGAGGCGCGAGCTGAGGATGTGGCCGAGCATGCGGTGGGCGTAGGGATTCTTCGGGTCGAGTTCCGAGGCGCGGCGGAACATGTCGGCCGCGGCGATGGGTTCCTCCAGCTTGTATTCGACCAGACCCAGCATGCACATCGCCGTGTCGTCTCCCGGGTGGCGTTCGATGATCATTTCGAAGGCCTCGCGGGCCGCCCGCAGGCGATCCTTGCGGTAGGCGCGGATGCCGGCCTGGCGATAGGGCTCGAGCTGGCGTTCGAGGCCGGCGAGGTTGCGCTCGACCTCCGAGCGGGACTTGGCGTAGGGCGAGACGATCACGTCGTCGACCACCTTGCCTTCGATCACGCGGAGTTCCTCGGGGGAAAGGTTGAGTTCGACGCCCTGATAGATCTGCACCGCGCCGCGGATGGTCTCGTCCTCGCGGGCCTTGTCGGCGAGGGCGGCGAGCAGCATTTCGCGTGCTTCGGCCCGCTTTTCCTGAACCCGCAGCTGGCGCTGGATGATGGCGCGCAGCATCGCGACTTCGGCGGGATCCGCCTCGCTGCCGCCGAGCAATTCCTCCTCGGTGCGGAGGCGTTGCTGCAGTTCGGCGATGCGCTGCTGCTGTTCGTCCCGCTCGCGGCGGAATTCCTGAATCCGCATCTTGCTGATGGCGAGATCGCGCAGGGCCTCCAGCAGGTCGTCCTTGGTGGCGTCGTTGTCCTCCTTGAGAATTTCGTAGCGCTCGCGGCTTTCGCGCAGTTGCCGGTCGAGCGCCATGTTCTGGTCGATCACGTCCTGGAGCTGGCCGTCTTCATTGAGCTTGAGCAGGGCGGCCATCTGGTCGCGTTCGCGCAGCAGTTCGTTGCGCTCCTGCTTCAGGTCGTCGAAGGAGGCGCGGACCTCGGCGAGTTCGGTCTCGAGGGAGCGGATCCGGTCGTTGGCCTCGCCGAGCTGCTGGTCCTTGGCCTCGAGCTGGGCGCGGAGCTGCTTGATCTGCTTGAGCTGGCCGGCGACGACCTCGTTGGCGGCCTCGCGCTCGATCTTCAGGTTGCCCTCGGCATCGGCGACCTGCTGCCGGAGCTGGTCGACCTGCTGCATCAGCCGGGCGCGCTCGTTGTTGAGGGCCTGGACCTGGGCCCTCGCCTCGGTGGTTTCCTCGCGGCTCGCCTCCAGGGCGCGCCCCATCACGGCCTTCTCGTCCTCGAGGGCATTGATGCGGCGGGCCAGCGCGTCGATTTCCTCCTGCACGGGTCCCGAGGCAACCTCGCGGCGCAGCCGGTCGAGTTCGGTGCGGGCCTTGTGGAGTTCGCCGACGGCGAGGTCGCGCATCTCCTCCTGGGCCTTTCTTTCGGAGTCGCGGAGCTGCTCGGAGGCACGGCTGCGCTGCTCGGCCTCACGTGCCCGCTTCGCGAGTTCGGCGACCTTCCTCTCCAGTTCGGCGATGCGCCGGGACTCGAGGGTCTCGACCGGGCGGGTCGGCCGGACCGGGGCGGCGGGCATGTGGGTGTCGAGCGGCTTCGGCTGCTCATTTTCGATCACGCCACCGCGTCGTGCGCCGCCTTCGAGTTCGGCAATCGCCCGCTGCTTGTCTTCCTTTTCCTTGAGCACACGCGGGCCGATTTCGGCGATGTTGTCGAAGGTCTTCTTGCGTCGCCCGGCGACCATTTCCTTTTTCCATTCGGGAAAGGTGCGGGCGACGGTGTCGAAGAGCTGCTGGGCGCGTCGCAGTTTTTCCAGCGACTCGGTGAATTTTCCGGCCTCGGCGAGTTTTTCGGCATCGCGCGTGAGAAGCCAGCCCTGGAAGTAGACTTCGGAAGGATCGAAGCGGGCGGGAGCGGGGGCAGGCGGCGGGGCCTGGGCGGCAGCCGGAGCCACGCCGATCGCCAGGGCGAGAAACGCCGCGGCGAGCAGTGATGGAAGGCGACCGGTGGCGGATCCCATGGGCGGCGGAGGCTACGGGACGTGCGACCCTCCCGCAAGGGGGAAAGTCAGTTGCAAGAGCCCCGGGAAAACGGCGGGTTATCGACGCAAGACTCTGGCGCTCAGCGCCCGGAGGGATGCCATGGGAGCCAGTGCGAAGGCTTGGAAGGCAAGCTGGTAGCCCCCGGGTCCCGGTGCATGATTGGCGTGCCCGAAGATTCGCATCATGATGGTTTCCATGGCCCCGGCCTCTTCGAAGAGTGCCCGGTGCCGACGGGTAATCCGCAGCAGTCCGCGGCCGCGCAGGAGCGAGTTGGCGGTGATCTGGTCGCCGTGGACCAGGTAGGTCATGAGGACCTCCGGGATCGAGTGGTAGCGGGCGAAGCGTGCCAGGCGGATGTGCAGCTCGAGATCGTTGTAGGCGGGCAGGTCTTCGTCGAGGCCACCGGCCCGCTCGAGCGCCGCGCGCCGGATCACGCAATTCCCCATGTCGACCGCCACCTCGGTGCGAAGAAGCGGACCGAGGATGTCACCTTCGAGTTCAGGAATGAGGTTCTCGATCCACTCGAGCTCGGAGCCGCGGGCGGATCCGTGATGAACACACTCCTGGCCGAAACACACCACGTCGATCGAGGGGTCCGCGCGGAAAGCTTCAAGGCAGCGGGAGACCGCGTTCGGGTGGTAGCGGTTGTCGGAGTCGAGAAAGGCGACAAACTCTTCGGTTCCCTCTTCCAAGGCGGTGATTCTCGGTCCCTGGGGCCCCTTTGCATGGCGGTTCCGGAGGTAGCGGAGTGACGGGATCTCCGCAGCGAGGCGGTCCATCAGGGCGTCGGTCCGGTCCGTCGAGTGATCGTCGCAGACGTAGATGACGACCCCGGGGTGGGTTTGGGCGGCAGCGCTTCGCACGCAGTCTTCCAGAAGATTCTCCCGGTTGAAGGTAGGGGTGATGACGGCGACGCGCTCCGTTTCCATTGACTGGGCTTCGGGGAATACCGTGTTCCGGAGAAAAAGCGAGATGAGATTGCTCGCCTTTCACCGTCGAGGGTCGAAACGGCATCCGACTTGCGGGGCTACCGTGGGGCGGCGGCGGGTGTGGAATCAGATCACTCCGCCTTCCCGGAAGGAGTAGTAGGGCTCGCGCCCGCAGGAGGGACGACCGATGATCACGTGGTCGATGAGGCGGACCTCCATGAGTTCCGCGGCCTCGTGAATGCGCCGGGTGAAGCGGATGTCGGCGGCGCTCGGCGACGGGTCGCCGGAAGGGTGGTTGTGGAGAATGGCGAAGCCGTAGGCCTTGTGGAGGATCACCGGCCGCAGGATTTCCCGGGGATGGGCCGAAGTTTCCGTGAGCGTGCCGGAGCTGACCTCGATGGTGGCCAGGTGCCGGAGGCGGGAATCAACGAGCGCCAGGACGAGCTTTTCCTGCCCGAGCCAGGCAAGCTGCGGGGCGAACAGTTCGTGCAGGCGTTCGGGGGAGTCGAGGGGGGTGTCGGTGAGTTGTTCACGGGCTGTGCGGGCGCCGAGTTCGAATGCGGCGGCGAGTTGGCAGGCCTTGGCGAGGCCGAGGCCGGGAGTGTCGCGCAGGGCTTCGATGCCGGCCGAGCCGAGGGCGTGGAGCGAGCCGAAGTGGGCGAGGATGTCGCGACCGATCTGGATCGCGCTCTTTCCGCGGATCCCGGTGCGGAGGAAGAGGGCCAGCAGCTCGGCGTTGTCGAGGGCGGCCGGACCCAGCCGTGCAAGCTTCTCACGCGGACGCTCGGTGTCGGGGAGATCGCGGATCATCATGCTGTTTTTATGAACAGCATGATGATCCGGGGCAAGTCAATTGTTGGCGTCGGCTTCCCATCGCCGCTTTGGGGGCTCCTCTCGACACTCGATCCAGAGTTTCCAATCTGAAATCTGAAATCCAACATCTGAAATTCCTCAGTCCTTCGACGATTTCGGGTCGAGGGCGTCGCGGAGGCCGTCGCCGAGGAAATTCAGGGCGAAGAGGGTGCTGGCGAAAAACAGGGAAGGGAAAAACAGCAGCCACGGATTGGAGGCCATGCGGTTGGCACCTTCCTCGATAAGGATGCCCCAGGAGCTGTTGGGAGGTTTCACCCCGAGGCCGAGGAAGGACAGCGTGGCCTCGAAGAGCATGATGCCGGGAATGGTCAGCGTGGTGTAGACGATGATCGGCCCGAGCGCATTGGGCAGGATGTGGCGGAAGAGGATGCGCGCGTGGCCCAGGCCCAGCGAGCGGGCCGCCTCGATGAAGTCCTGCTTGGCGACGTTCTGCACCTGGGCGCGGACGATGCGCGAAACGGTCAGCCACGACAGCGCGCCGATCGCGATGAACAGCGGGACCAGCGTGGTGATGGGTTCGACCCAGGTGCGGGTTTCGTTCTGCCGCGAGACCGAGGCCTCCTTTCCGGCGAAGAGATCCACCGCCCAGTTCGTCAGGTCGACCGTCCAGGGCTCGATCGCCTTGCCGAGCAGGATGACGATGATGAGGAAGGGGAGGGCGTAGAGGATGTCGACGACCCGCATCAGGGCGTCGTCGGTGCGCCCGCCCGCATAGCCCGCCAGAGCGCCCCAGCAGACGCCGATGGTGACCGAGACGGCGGTGGTGATGATGCCGACGGCGATCGAGATGCGTCCGCCGTAGAGGACCCGCGAGAAGATGTCGCGACCGAGGTGATCGGTGCCGAACCAGTGTTCGCCGGAGGGTGGGCGGTTTTTCAGTGCCAGCGATTGGGCATTGGGGTCCTGCAGGAGGTCGGGGATGGAAGGCAGGACGAGGCAGGCGAGGAAGATGACGGCCAGCACGACCACCCCCGCCATGGCCGCGTGGTTCTTTTTCAGTCGCAGGGTGGCGTCGTGCCACAGCGAGGTGCCTTTCTCGAGTTCGGTCGTTGTCACGGGATCAGCGGGTGGAGCGAAGCCGCGGGTTGAGCCAGACGCCGAGCAGGTCGGTGGCGATGTTGGCGAGAATGATGAGCGAGCCGTAGAGCAGGACGACGCCAGTGATCACCGGTTCGTCGCCGGTCTCGATCGACTTGATGAAGTGGGTGCCGAGTCCGGGAATGGCGAAGATGCTCTCGATCACCAGGGAGCCGGAGATGATGGCGGCGAAAGCCGGGCCGATGTAGGCGACCGCGGGGATCAATCCGCCCCTCAGGCAGTGGTGGGAAAGGATGCGCCCCTCGGACACTCCCTTGGCACGGGCGGTGCGGACGAAGTCCTGGTTGAGGGTTTCGAGCATGCCGGCGCGCGTCAGGCGCGACAGGTAGGCGGCGCTGATCAGCCCCAGCGTGAGTGCCGGCAGGATCCAGAATGCCGGCGAGAGCGGCGACCAGCCCATGGCGGGGAGGATTTCCATCCGGCGCCCGAACTGGTCGGCGAGGACCGGGCCGATGACGAAGGAGGGGATGCAGATGCCGACCATCGCCAGGGCCATCGCCCCGTAGTCGGTGAGCGAGTTCTTGCGCCACGCGGCGAGGATGCCGAGCGGCACGCCGATCGTGATCGCCAGCACGATGGCCACCAGTCCGAGCTGCAGGGAGACCGGAAAGGACTGGCTGATGATTTCCGAAACCTCCCGGCCTTCCAGCCGCAGGCTCAGCCCGAGGTCACCGCTGAGCAGATTGACCAGCCGTTTCTGGTACTGGACCAGCAGGGGTTGATCGAGGCCGTAGTAGGCCTCCATCTTGGCCTGAATATGCTCGGGGATGGCCCGCTCGGTCTTGAACGGACCGGTCGGCAGCGAGCGGACCAGAAAGAAGGTCAGCGTGAAGAGCACGAACAGGACGAGCAGTCCCTGGCCGAGCCGGTTGAGGATCTGTCGGATCATGGTTCGAGGTGGATGGCCTTCCAGGGATGGTTGTCGAGAAGCAGGGGATGCCAGCCTTTCACCTCGGGCCGGTGGAGATAGTTGCGGGCATACCAGGACACGGGAAGCACCGGGCGTTCCTCCATCAGGATTTTTTCGGCCTCGGCCAACAGGCGGTAGCGCTCGGCGGGATCGGCCTGCAGCGCGGCCTTGTCGAGCAGTTCCTCGTAGGCATCGCTGTGCCACCCGGTGTTGTTGTTGCCGTTGCCCTCGGTCCACATGTTGAGGAAGGTGGTGGGGTCGAGGTAGTCGCCGATCCAGCCGGCCGAGGCCATGTCGAACTCGAGGCTCTGCTGGGCGCTGATGTAGGATCCCCAGTCCTTGTTCTGAATGTCGACGAGGATGTTCAGGTGTTCCTTCCACATCGCCTGCAGCGCTTCCGCCGATGCGCGGGCGGAGGGACGGCTGATCAGCATGGAGTAGCGGGGAAAGCCCTTGCCTTTGGGATAGCCGGCTTCGGCCAGCAGCTCGCGACCTTTCTCGGGGTCGAAGGACAGCACGGGTTCCGGTTCGTAGGCGCCCATCTTGGGCGTCATGGAGCGCGCCGGGGTGTAGCCCTCGAAGATGTGCTCGCAGAGCAGCTCGCGATCGATCGCCAGCGAGAGCGCGCGGCGGACGCGGGCATCGTCCAGGGCCGGCCGGGTGTTGTTGAGCCGGACGAAGGTGGTGCCGACGTAGGGTTCCTGCCGCAGGAACTGCGGGTAGTCCGCCGCCATCGTGTCGACGAGGTCGGGAGGAAGGGTGTAGGTCGTGTGAAGTTGGCCGGCGAGGAAGGCCCGGGCCTCGGTGTAGGGGTTTTCGATCGGAAAGAAGCGGATGCCGTTGAGACCGACGTTCTCCGCATCCCAATAGTGGGGGTTGCGCGTCACCTCGATCACGTCGTGGAAGCGCCACTCGGAGAGCTGGAACGGTCCGTTGCCGACAAGGTTCCCGAGTTCGCTCCAGGGGGTGAAGCGATCGTCGATGTCTCCGTGTTGCAGGACCACGTGGCGCGGCACGGGGAACCAGGTGTAGTGGCGCGTGAGCGAGGGGAGGAAGGGGACCGGCTCGCGCAGCCGGAGTGCGAGGGTGAAGTCGTCGATGGCCCGGACTCCGACTTCGCTGAAATCCTCGATCTCGCCCTTGTTGTAGGCTTCGGCCTTGTCGATGAAGTAGAGCATCTCGGCGTAGGGAGCCGCGAGATCGGGCGTGAGCATCCTCCGGTAGGCGAAGACGAAGTCGTGGGCGGTCAGCGGGGTGTTGTCGGACCAGCGGCCTTCCGGGCGCAGTTGGAAGGTCCACTCGGTCATGTCCTCGTTGTGCTCCCACGAGACGGCGGCGCCTGGGGGCATGGCATCGTCGCTTTCGGGGTCGTCGGCGACCAGACCCTCGAAGAGAGCGCCGATGATCTTGCTCTCGATCACACCGGTGACGAGTTGGGGGTCGAGGGCCTTGGGTTCGGCAGAGTTGCCGACCAGCATGATGCCTTCCTCGTTGGCCCGCTCGACCTGCGTCTGCTTCTGGCACGATGCCAGGGCGATCGCGATCAGGCAGGATAAGAGGAGTGGGCGAAGCATGACAGGCGCGAAGTAAGCGGCGCCCGGGCCCGATTGGCAGCAAAAAGCGACGCAGGCCGGGCTTTCATGCGTCGGTGTTCCCGTCGGGGCGGAAATCGGGCCGATTCGGGATTTTCGGAATGGAGCGTGCTTGCAAGACCACCACCCGGGGCTAGAAACCACGGGACCCGCTCGCCCACCGTCGCTTGAAAGCCTACTTCATCCGCCGCCTGCTGCTGATTCCGCTCACGCTGATCGGGATCACGCTGCTGGTGTTCGTGATCGTGAGGGTGACGCCGGGCGGTCCGGTGGAGCAGGGGCTGCAGCGCCTGATGGGCGGCGACGGGGAGTCCCGCGTGGGTGCCGAGGAGGCCGCCGCTTCCCTGAGCGCGGCCCAGGTGCTCGAGCTTGAGGAGGAGTACGACCAGCACAAGGGGATCCTGCGGGGCTATCTCGAATGGCTGGGGGTGCTGCCACGGGACATCGAGTTGCAGGGCCGGGAATTTCCGGAGGGCGAGGACGCGGTCGAGATCCCGGTGCCGGGCACGGTTCACGTGGCCAAGGTGACGAAGTCGCCGGGTGGTGACGTTCTCCTGAGTGGTCCGGAAGGCGCGGACTTGGGCGACTGGCAGGTCCGGGTCGTGAGTCCGGAAACCCAGGCACGGCGCTTCGAGAAGTATGCCAAGGGCATCGACCTCCCGACCCTGCCGCAGCCGCGGGCGGTGATCTTCAAGCCGGCCTTCGACGGCTTGCTGCAGGGGAGCCTCGGGTATTCCTGGAAATATCAGGATCCGGTGTGGCGGATGATCCTCCAGCGCATGCCGGTGTCGCTCTTCTTCGGTGGGATCGCGATGGTGCTGATCTATTCGATCTGCCTGCCGCTCGGTATCATCAAGGCGATCAAGCACCGGAGCTGGATGGACAATTTCACCTCGGTGCTGGTTTTCGCCGGCTACGCCATCCCCGGCTACGCGCTCGGTGCCCTGCTGGTCGTCTATTTCGGCGCACAGCTGCGCTGGTTCGCCCTCGGTGGATTCGTGAGCGACAATTTCGACGCCCTCTCGCTGGGCGGGAAGATCGCCGACCTCGCTTATCACGGCACCCTGCCCCTGCTGTGCTACATCATCGGCTCCTTCGCGATGATGACGATGCTGATGAAGAACAACCTGATGGACAACCTCGCCGCCGACTACGTGAGGACGGCCATCGCGAAGGGCACGGGCTTCCCCAAAGCCGTGTTCCAGCACGCCTTCCGCAACTCGATCATCCCCATCGCCACCACCTTCGGCGGCAACCTTACCCTCATCGTGGCCGGCAGCGTGCTCATCGAGCGGGTCTTCGACATCAACGGTTTCGGCCTGCTGAGCTTCAACGCGATCCTCGAGTTCGACCAGCCCGTGATCATGGGAGTGCTCTTCGTTTCGGCCCTGCTGATGCTCCTTGGCAACGTGATCTCCGACCTCTGTGTGGCGCTGGTCGATCCCCGCGTCAGTTACAAGTAAGATGACCTTTCCCCGCAAAATCGGACTGCTGCTGATCGTCGTCGCGCTGCTCGCGACGGCGGGGGAGTTCCGGGGGATCGAGATCCCGACCGTCCGCTGGTTCTACGACTTCGAGGCCGATCCCAACCGCATCGGCGAGAGCTTCTGGCTCGAGCATCAGCACCGCGTCATCGGCCTGGCCATGTCGGTCGCCATGACGCTTGCCGGCTTGCTGATGATCGCCTTCGGCGGCGGCTTCCACTGGAATCCGCTGACGCTGCGCCGGCTCGAGCGCTTCCGCTCGATCGGCCGGGGTTACTTCGCCTTCCGCGTCCTGATGTTCCTGCTCGTCCTGACGATGCTCGACCAGGCGCTGGTGGGGAAGCGGGCACTGGCGGTGCGCTACGAGGGCGAGTGGCATTTTCCGGCCTTCCGCGAGTTGCCGTATTCCGAGTCCTTCTTCGGCGGCACGGGCGACGAGGAAGCCAACTACCGCCTGCTCAGCGAACGTGCCGAGGAAACCGACACGGTGGTGATCCTGCCGGCGATTCCCTGGGATCCGACCTTTGACTCGGATGACCAGATGGAGCGCCTGCTGCCGATGGTCGCCAAGCGTGTCCACACCCCGGACGGACGCGATCCCTACAACGGCTACGCCTTCCAGTTCGCCGAGGGCGAGTCCGGTCCCTTGCTGCGCTCCGGACGCCTCCGCCAGGGGCTGCCCCAGTGGTCGATCGAGGTCTATGGTCCCGACGGGGAACCGGTGGGCCGCGAGGAGTGGAAGGACGGCGAAATCGTGTCGAGCAGTCTTCCCGAGGACTTCGAGGCGCCGGAGGGCGGAGCGTGGGTGCGCAAGATCTATCCGCCGCTGCCGCCCGCCCTCGAGCAGCGACAGGCCACGCAGCCGGAGAAGCGGGGCTGGCAGCACCGGCACCTGCTGGGGACCGACAAGAAGGGCTGGGACATCGCCGCCCAGCTCTACGGGGGGCTGCAGGTCATCTTCAAGGCGGCCGCCCTCTATCTGGTGCTGACCTACGGCATCGGGATCACCTTCGGTTGCCTGATGGGCTACTTCGGCGGAACCTACGACCTGATCATGCAGCGGGTCATGGAAATCATGCTCAACGTGCCCTTCCTGCTCGTGGTGATGATTCTTTCCGCCAACATCGGACGCGACAACATCACGCTCGGGACCATTCTGCTCATCTTCTGCATCTTCTCGTGGATCCAGGTGGCGGTCTACCTGCGGACCGCCACCTACAAGGAGAAGGCGCGCGACTACGCCAGCGCCGCCCGGGTGCTCGGAGCGAGCATGCCGCGGGTGATCTTCCGCCACATCCTGCCCAACGCGGTGGCGACCATCGTCACCCTGGTGCCCTTCAGCGTGGCCTCGGTGATCGCCTCGCTCACCGCCCTCGACTTCCTCGGCTTCGGCGTGCCGGATTCCTACCCGAGCTGGGGCCGCATCCTCAACGGCGGCCTCGAGAACCTCGGCTCGCCCTGGATCGTCAGCTCGGTCTTCGCCATGCTGGTGATCCTCCTGCTCACCATCACCTTCATCGGCGAGGCGATCCGCGAAGCCTTTGATCCGAAGAAATTCACCACCTACCAATGATGCGGCGACTGCTCCTACTGCCCCTTGCCGCCGTCCTGATCGGCGGCTGCCGCGAGGCGCGGACCCATGATCCGTACGACAACACCGCCGAGCGGGAGGCCTTCTACGAGCGCTTCAACCGCGAAACAATCGAGAAGCTCGAGAAGCGGAAGGCCGAGCTGCAGGAACAGCTGGCGGGTGATCTCGACGACGCGGCGCGCAAGGAGGCGCAGTCCCTGCTCGACGATCTCGAGCGGCGCCTCGAGCGGCCGAACTATTTCGAGATCCTCACCGAGGCGGATCTTCCCCCGGACCTCGACTGGCAGACCAACCAGGATTCCCCGGACCTCGGTTCCCCGAACGCGAAGAAGGGGGGCACCATGCACACGGACATTCCGGGAGGGGCGTATCCGCCCACCATCCGGACGGCGGGAAAGGAGGCCAACAGCGGATTCCGCTCGTATCACTACGATGACATCGAACTCGCGCCGACCGGCCTGCACCCGAACACCATGGAAGTCATTCCGGCACTCGCGGACCGCTGGGCGGTGGGCGAAGACGGGCAGACGGTCTATTTTCACATCGACGACGAGGCCCGCTGGTCGGACGGCACCGAGGTGACCTCGCGCGACTGGCTGATGGCCTTCTACATCTATCTCTCGCCCTACCTCAGCGAGGCCTTCTACCGGATCTACTACAGCGAGCAGTTCTGGGGCGTCGCGACCTACGGCGACGACTACTTCGCGATCCGCAACGCCTATCCGAAGCCGATCCCGCCCTACTTCGCCTCCGTCCGGCCGATGCAGGAGGAGTTCTTCCGCGAGTTCGGGCCGGACTTCGAGAGCCGCTACAACTGGCGTCCCCGCCCGACCACGGGAGCCTATCAGATACTCGAGGAGGACATCGTGAAGGGCCGCTCGATCGCCCTGACGCGGGTGAAGGACTGGTGGGCGAAGGATCGCAAGTACTACAGGAATCGTTTCAATGTCGACCGCATCGAGTACCGGCTGGTCCGGGACACCGAGAAGGCCTTCCAGATGTTCCTGCAGGGGGATATCGACGTCTACCTGCTCGGCGATCCGAAGAAATGGTACGAGGCGACCGAGATCGACGCCGTGTTCAACGGCTACATCGAGCGGGCCACCTTCTACAACGATTACCCGAGGCCCTCGATCGGGCTGTATTTCAACATGAGCAAGCCCCTGCTCGACGACCTGGATATCCGCGTCGGGCTCTCCCACGCGACCAACTGGGAGAAGGTCATCGACGTGGATTTGCGCGGCGACGCCGAGCGGCTGAGGCTGCTGAACGAAGGCTTCGGCGACATCTCGCATCCGGGCATCACGCCGCGCGAGTTCTCCCTGGCCAAGGCGCGCGAGGCCTTCGCCCGGGCCGGCTTCACCGAGCCGGGGCCGGACGGGATCCTGAGGAATGCGGAAGGCAAGCGGCTTTCCTTCACGGTGATCGTCCGCAAGAGCCCGCCGCTCTACGAGCAGATGATGCTCCGGATCAAGGAGGAGGCCCGCAAGGCGGGCGTGGAATACAAGCTGGAGGTGCTGGACACGACCACGGCTTTCCAGAAGGTTTCGCGCAAGGAGCACGAGATCGCCCTGGCGGGCTGGGCGGTCACTCCGCCCTTCCCCGACTACTACCAGCAGTTCCACTCCAAGGAGGCCTACATCGAGGGGACGAAGAAACCGCGGCCGATGACCAACAACCTCTCCATCTTCGCCGACCCGGAGGTCGATGTGATCCTGGAGGCCAACCGCAACGCGCGGAGCTACGAGGCGGTCAAGGACACCAGCTGGGAACTCGAGGAGATCTTCCACGAGCGGGCGGTGTGGATTCCCGCCTTCCAGCGGCCGTTCTACCGCGTCGGCTACTGGCGCTGGGTCCAGTGGCCGGAGGACTTCAACGTGCGGGTGGCCTATCTGCCCGAGGAGGCCCACGTCCACTGGATCGACGAGGAGATGAAGGAGGAAACCCTCCGGGCCATGCGGGACGGCAAGACCTTCGAGGAGCAGTATCTGCTGTTCGACCAGTATCGCAGCGTGGTGTCGGCGGAGGACGACGGGGCGGACGAGAGCGGAGGCGATGGTGAGGAAGACACCGTTCCCGCCGTTCCCGCCGAGACGGAACCCGGGCAGGAGGAGGGTGCCGATGAGTGAGGCGATTCTCGAGGTCCGGGACCTGATCACCGCCTTCGACACCGAGGGCGGATTGGCGCGGGCGGTGGATCACGTGAACTTCACGGTGCCCAAGGGAGGCACGCTGGGAATTGTCGGCGAGTCGGGTTGCGGCAAGAGCGTCACCGCGATGTCCATCATCCGCCTGTTGCCGCAGCCCGCCGGCCGGATCCTCCAGGGCGAGGTGATGTTCAAGGGACGCGACCTTACCCGGATCAGCCCGAAGGAGATGCGGACGGTGCGCGGTGGCGAGATCGGCGTGATCTTCCAGGAACCGATGACGGCGCTGAATCCCGTGCACCGGATCGGCCGCCAGCTCTCGGAGTGCTTCCTGCTGCACAAGAAGATGAGCAAGAAGGAGGCGTGGGAGGCCTCGATCGAAATGCTCAAGCTCGTCCGGATTCCCGCTCCCGAAATGAGGGTGGGCGACTATCCCCACCAGCTCTCGGGTGGCATGCGCCAGCGCGTGGTGATCGCCATGGCCCTCGCCTGCCGGCCGGATCTGGTGATCGCCGATGAGCCGACCACCGCGCTCGACGTCACGGTGCAGGCACAGATCCTCGACCTGATGAAGCGGCTGCAGAGTGAGTTCGGCATGTCGATGATCCTGATCACCCACGACCTCGGCGTGATCGCCGAAAGCTGCGACGAGGTGGTCGTCATGTACGCCGGCAGGGTGGTCGAGAAGGCGCCGGTGAAGGAACTTTTCGCCAATCCGCTCCATGCCTACACCAAGGGCCTGCTGGCCTCGATCCCGCGCATTGAAACGGAGCCGAAGACCGTGCTTCCCGTCATTCCCGGGATGGTGGCCGGCTTGCGGGATTTCGTGCCGGGTTGCCGGTTCTGCCAGCGCATGGAGCGGCGCGGGCCGACGCTGCGCGAGCGGCCGGACTTCATCGAGGCGAGCCCAGGCCACTGGGTCGAGAGCTGCCCGATCTGCTACGGGGAAACCAGTCGCAAGGAGGTCCGGTCATGAGTGATCTGCTGAAGGTCGAGGACCTCAAGGTTCACTTTCCCGTGCATGGCGGGGTGCTGATGCGCCAGACCGGCGCGGTGCGGGCGGTCGATGGGGTCTCGCTGGGCATCCGCCAGGGCGAGACGCTCGGGCTGGTGGGAGAGTCGGGCTGCGGCAAGTCCACCCTGGGCAAGGCCATCGTCCGCCTGCTCAAGCCGACGGCGGGGCGGATCGAGTTCGAGGGCGTCGATGTGACGCACCTCGGAACGGCGGCGATGCGCCCCCTGAGGCGGGACATGCAGATGGTGTTCCAGGACCCGGTGGAGTCGCTCAACGCCCGCCACAGCGTGCGCGAGATACTGGAGGAGCCGTACATCATCCACGGCGGGATCTCCCGGGCCGAGCGGCGCAGGCGGGTGGACGAGATTCTCGACCGGGTGGGACTGCAGGCCGCGAGTGCCGACCGCTATCCCTTCGAGTTTTCCGGCGGGCAGCGCCAGCGCATCGGCATCGCCCGCGCGCTGGCCCTGAACCCGAAGCTGATCATCTGCGACGAGCCGGTTTCGGCGCTCGACGTCTCGGTCCAGTCCCAGGTGCTCAACCTGCTGCTCGAACTCCAGCGGGAGATGGATCTCTCATACCTTTTCATCGCCCACGACCTGGCGGTGGTGAAGCACATCTCCGACCGGGTCGCCGTGATGTATCTCGGAAAGATCGTCGAGATGGCCGACTCCGAGACGATCTACCGCGAACCCAAGCACGCCTACACCAAGGCGCTGCTCTCGGCCATCCCTCACCCCGATCCGGCGATGAAGGTCGAGCGGGTGTTGCTGGAGGGGGATGTCCCGTCGCCGATCGATCCGCCGAAGGGGAGTGCCTTCGGGCACCGGATCGACCATCCGCGCTACGAGGAAACGATCGGCAGGGAACTTCCGCTGGTGGAGATCGATCCCGGCCACTGGGTCGCTGCCGATCCCTGCTGCCTGGAGCCGGCCGATTACCAACGGGTGGCGGGTTGAGGGGGGCCTATTCGGCGCTGTACTCGCTGAAAATTCCGGCCAGCCGGGTTCGCTCGACCTTCTCGAAGCCCGCCTTCCGAAGCTCTTCCAGGATGGTTTCGGGCCGGACGCAGGCATCCATGGTTTCCCAGAAATACTGCATCATCCGCTCGGCGTGGTCGCTGCGGGTGAAAAGCCGCGTGAGGAAGGGATAGAGCCCGCCGAAGTAGAAGCGGAACATCGCGGCACCGACCGGATTCTCGGGCTTGGTGGCTTCGAGCAGCAGGACCTTGCCACCCGGTTTCAGCACCCGGCGGAACTCGCGGAAGGCGGCTTCAAGACTGCCGAAATGGCGCAAGGCGTAGCCGACCGAGAGGAAGTCGAAGGATGCGTCGGCGACTGGAAGGGCCTCGGCCCCGGCCTGGATGAAATGCGCCTCAAGCTTCCGCCGGGCCAGGGCGAGCATGCCCTCGCTGGGATCGACGCAGGAAATGGCATCGGCCGAACCGAGGATCTCGGCGGCGGCCACGGCCACCAGGCCGGTACCGCAGGCGACATCGAGGAGCCGCATGCCGGGCTCGAGTCCGTGCCGTTGGAGCGCCCACTTGCGGTAGGAATTGCCCTGGCAGAGGAAGCCCCAGTTGACGACCGGGTCGTAGTGTTCGGCACCGGCGTCGAACAGACCATTGACGAAGACGGACTTGTCTTCCAGGCGGTCGTAGCGGTGCCTGAGGAGCGGATGCGGAACCACGCAGATCGGGTAGTGGATGGAGGTGCCGCAATCAAGGCGGGAATGCCGACACTTTGTCACCCTGGGGGCATCCCCCGAGGAACCGGGGAGTAGGCCAGCTGTTTGACGAGTGTCGATACCGGGGGGCGCTTGCAGAAGGAGGCCTCGCTTCGAGGGGAGAGGTCATCCCGGGGAGGGTGGTCCGGAGGCTGGAAATGTTCAAATGCAGGCCCCGGCCCCACTCATTTGAACACCACAAAATGCGTTCATGCGAGCACATCAACGAAAACAAGCCTTGGAGAACCAGACCTCAAGCCAACCTCAACAATCGACCGAACCAATGAAAATCCCCGGAATCGCCCGTAAATTCGAGGACTCACGCTCCCATCTGGGTGGCCGGGCGATGTTCCACGAATGTTCCACGCTCGTGTTTTTGCCCTCAAAACACGATTCGGGGTATCACCTGGATACCCCGCAGCGGGGTATCCAGGCCACCCACTGCAAGGCCTGGACCCACCGGGACCGAATGTCTCGCCACGCAAGCCATTGACTGTCAGGGTGATGGGGTCAAAGCGGCCAGGCGATTGACCCGGAATCAACCAGTTGCTACTACCGGAATACCTCGAATCGATACAATACACTGTTGTGCAGGAATATGAATCCAGAGACCAAACGTATTCTGCTTGAGGCAGACGAGCAGGGTCACTGGGAGTTTCCGCCAAGTTCTGCGCCGGGAACGGCGATAAAGGAAATCGACGCAATGCTGCCTGAGCTCGAGCGGATATTGGGCATCAAGCTCGACGTCGATCGAAATGTCCAGGATGCATCTTTCCTCACTGATGTGGGATACCTCGATGATCGCTACTACGACCGGCAGAAGGGAGTCGGAGCACTCAGCTACCTCTTCT
This sequence comes from Verrucomicrobiaceae bacterium E54, assembly GCA_022548915.1. Lineage (GTDB taxonomy): Bacteria > Verrucomicrobiota > Verrucomicrobiia > Verrucomicrobiales > Akkermansiaceae > Haloferula. The sequence continues at coordinate 29,791 of JAKZES010000028.1, read as the reverse complement.
CCTTCAGGTTCTCGAACTTCGGGAGGATGTTCACACTCTTCGGAAGTGATCTCGATGATGGCGGAGGTACCAAGACCAACGTGATGGCGGCGAAGCGATACATTGAGGATCGAGGGTTCACGTTCGTAGATGCCGACGAACTCGAAGAACTTTACGACGGGAAGAACGAACCCTTCGACAACAAGCTCACGTGGTGGGTCCGCTTTTTCGACTACCTCTGAATCAAATGCACAACAAGGCGTCGCTCTCAACACCTGCCCCGCCGCGAGTTCAACCTGTCATGACCATTCCACCCTCAACCCACAGTCGGAGCATCGCCCTCGGGCAGGTGTGAAAGGACTTCGACGTCGGCAGAAATGGAGCGTGATTCTCCATGGACCATGAGACGAGGCCTCAAGAGATCCGCCAAGTATGGCGCCATCCTACTTGGAATCATGTTGATTTACGGCGGCTTTTACTACCTCCGGATTTGGAGAGGCATCACCTTTGGAGTCGCGGATGAGGCCGTGCTCGCGATGACGAAGCCGGCTGAGGAGCTTCGCAGGTGGTATTTCGTGGATCTGCCTTTCAGGCGAAGGATCACCGGAGACTGGATCTCAGACGATGGTCACCACCTAGCCATCACAAGAGAGGGCCGCATCACTTTCGAACTAGGCGACTATGACCACGAAGTTGTCGCTGATATTGACAGGTGCTCACCATGGGCTGGCTATCACCTTACCGGTCTTACAGGCCGTTTCGACTACGACGGTGCACCTTACACTATTCAAGTGATTATTCAGGAAGACGACTTCACAGGTCCTCAGGATCAGGTGATCGTCAGTAGGCTCGACGGTGGGAATCTCGATCCCGTGTTTTGGAGCTACATCCACAAGGGTTCCGCCGTGAATCCATAGCACGAACCAACACAAGAATAGCCTAAGGCATCGCTCCTAACCGCTGCCAGCGGCGGATTCGGGGGTGTAGAGATGTCGGTTTTCGCTGTCATCGGTAGGAGGATTTAGTCGTTCGGCAATTAATTGAACCCCGGATAGCGACGGTCCCGACGACGCGCATACGGGAGCAAGTCGGGATCGAAGTAAATCAAGGGCATAGCGTTGAACACCGCGGTCTTGATTACGGCCGTTTTTCCAGAATCCCCCTCGGTATTGCTCAAGTCGAAGTCGGACTCTCTAATTCGCCCCACCTTCACCTCCCAGATGAAGACACGAAGCCCGCGGTTCTCCTTGCCGGAGATGAACTGGCCCGAATCATTGCAGAGAACGTAGCGGAATGTGATGTAGTTCCCTGCCTTTGGAAGATGTCCTTTTGGCTTATTCTTCTCCAGAGCCACCTTGATCTCCAGGTCGTTGTAGTCGGGATTTTGAGGGATCAGGTCAGGATAGGCGTGTGGTCTATTCCTTCGATAGAGACCGTTTGAGGCCGACGCTAGACCAGCCCCGAGAAGGTTGCCAATCATTGATGACAGGTTGGCTAATTCCACGAGTCGAGCCATTGGCTCCGCGCCGTGGGCGACCAATTGTTGATCGATCGTATCCAACGTGTTGTAGCAGTCCAGAATCGCAGCTCTAACGGCATCGGGAGACAGGCCGAGGCAGCTTCGAAGTTCGGAGCCGTTTCGGAAGTTCCCAAGGGGCACCTCCCGACGAGTGATGAACTCCTCGCTGACGCGCCCAGACTCGGCAGATTCCTCGGCCTTTCTGATTAGCGATGAGAGCGGCATGCCAAGCGCTTCCGCGATCTGGAGGGCTGCCTCGATTGTCGGACACCTCTCACCACGTTCATACAACCCTAGCGTGGTTCGATGGAGTCCGGTGACAGCCCCTAGTTCCTCGTAGTTCAGGCCTTTGGCCTCCCTCTCGACCCGGAGAACCTTCACGAGGGCTTGTAGAATCTTGTCGGCAGATGGATCGGGCACCTGAGACTATTGTCACGCTTGACACCTCGCTGTCACCGTGACAATAGTCTCCACCGTGCATTCCGTATTCGACCTATTCTGTGGCACCGGCGGCTTCTCCGCTGGCTTCGAGGCCGCTTGCCGCGACCAGTTCCGAACGGCGCTTGGCATTGACATTCTTAAGGACAGCTTGGCTACCTTTGAGGCCAACCACCCGGACGCGCGAACGCTCAAGCAGGACATTCGCACCGTCTCGTGCTCAGATATTGAGAGGCTGACCGGCATCAAGAGAGGTAAGCTTGGTGTGTTGATCGGCGGCCCCCCATGCCAAGGCTTTTCATCTATCCGGCCCTTTCGATCCAGCGATGAGGATGACCCTCGCAACACGCTTTTCGAGCAATACGCCAATTTCGTGAACTACTTCCGTCCGCCTGTATTCGTGATGGAGAACGTCGTCGGTCTCGCAACACACAATAATGGTGAGACGATCGAACAGATTGAGGAGTGCTTTGCGTCGGCTGGATACCACTGCGAGTGGCGGATTCTCAACGCGGCGCACTTTGGTGTGCCACAGAAGCGTGAGCGACTCATCCTGATTGGTGCAGAGCGCGGCATTGGGATCGTATTCCCTTCGCATACCCACACCTGCAATGGTTCAACTATCGGACACCGGAACAAGAGCCGGATGCACCTTCCGGAAGAGCTGCCGCTTTTCAGCCGTGGCCACCAACTGCCGCAGGCACTTAGCGTGATGGATGCCATAGGAGATTTACCACGAATCGAATCCGGGGAGGAGGCGACTGCGTATGATCGCCCGCCAGAGAATGCCTACCAGCGAGCACGGCGTTCACGCCGGCGAAGCCTGAAGCTACACGACAGCACACGCCACACACCGAAAATGCTCGAGATCATCAGGCACTCAGGCCCGAATATCTCCTGCATCCCTAAGCACCTAATCTCTTCGGGATTCAGTTCTTGCTACTCGCGTCTTGCGGCGGACGAACCGAGCGTAACCATCACCGTGAACTTCGTGCATCCTGCATCGAATCGCTGTATCCATCCAGTGGCTAATCGAGCTTTGACACCTCGTGAGGGAGCGCGCTTGCAATCGTTCGATGACGATTTTGAGTTCCGTGGAACGCGGTCACAGATTGTGAAGCAGATTGGCAACGCGGTCCCACCTCTCTTGGGGCGAGCAATTGGTCTTGCCGTTGCGGAGATGCTAGGGGAATCAACCAAGCCGAACAAGGCGCTGGACACCAACACCCTGCCCGCCTTGAGTTGAAATCGCCATGGCCACTCAACCTTTTATAGCGCAGTCGGACGTGCGCTCTCGGCAGGGTGTGGGTCAGCTTTGACGTTGCTATGGCTGAAGTATGCGCACGCTCACCACGGTTCTGGCCTTTTTCGGTGGCATCTGGGCGATCGTAGGAATCGGCGGCTTTGCTGTAACCGTAGCCTCAATTCAGTATGTCGAGAATGTCGTGGATGTGGCGGAGCTGCTCGTCACCCTAATCCTCATGCTGAGCGGCTACTTCATTTGGTGGGGTTGGGTGCGTTACAGCATCAAGGAGCGTTATCCCTTGGTAGGCCCACGCACGTTTTGGATCGTCAGCCTGGTTCACCACCTTGTTTGCGTCCTCTACCTCCTCCCGATGGATGTCTGGGGTGGAGGTGATGATCCATGGTGGATTCCAGCTTGGATCATAGGAAACGCGGTGATTGCGGCGGTAGTGCTGATGCTCCGTCCAACGAACAATTCCACGGCCGGAGATGGCGACGCTCCACAGCGGACTTGTTGAAAAGCGTTTTTGGTGCTTCTCTACCTTCCCTGGGATCGGTGCCGCCGCCATCGGGTCGCGACGCCATTCCTCAGACGTGGCACGAGACAGATGAGCACCAAGGCTATCGCGATTGCGGCGTTTGTTGTCGGCCTGCCGCCGCTACTCGTCGCACCATTCGCAATCCTCTACGGAGGGGCCTACATTCTAGAAGCGCTCGGATTTCACCACGACCCTCTAGGAGTGCCATTTGACTGGGGCCTTGGCGGGGTCTTGTACTGTATCGGAATTCCCGTGTGGATCGGCTACATCTGGGCAGCTCGTTCACATCGATCAGGTGAGAGCTTGAAGATCTTCTGGACCATATCGACGGGTCTGAATGCGATTTGGGCAGTGTTCTTCATCGGTACCTCCAATCGCCCCGAGCAGCTGTCGTCTCCCTCAGCTGTTTGGGCGGTTTATGCGGTATTCCCCGCGATCCTTCTCTTTGTCTCCGTGCTGGGCTACCTGGCCGCGGCGCACCGACAGGGCTCTCTCTAGGTCGCACAATAATTGCCCAACAAGCCGGATCAGGACGACCCCTTACAGCGGCCTTGTCGCAGACCGATTTGGACGATTCAATCCGGGAAACGGGACAGGGCCGACGCCTCGTGGGGTCGGGGTCGCCTGTCCTCAGACGTTGAGAAAGACTCCGAGGAGCTCCGGCATCAAGAGGACTGTCCATGACCGCCAAACAAGAAGGCGGTATGCCAACGCGGTGGTGGCGGGTGGATGTCGGTGGCAGCGCTACTGCAGATCCAGCGGCGGCAGGATGCCGATCGAGGGATCGTAGGGATCCAGTTCTTCGACGGGCTCGGCGACGGTGTTGAGTGGCCGGAACTGCTCGGAGTGGGTGTCGACCTGGAAGCGCAGTTCCATGAGGTCACGATTGGTTTCGGCGATCTGTGAGCGGAGTTCGCGGTTGATGGCGACGAGTTCGGCGAGGACCTTGTGGAGGTCGGAGGAGTCCGCTTGAGTGCTCTCCGCCAGCGGTTGGTCGCGACGGCCCGAGAGGTGGTCCTCCATTGCTTCGTTCTGTCGCCGCAGTTCGGCGATCATCGAGCGGGTGTCCAGGGCTTCGTCGGGAACCGGGGAAGTGGGGACCGGAGCGATCGAAAGGGAGCTGGCTTCGGCGAGGGCGACGAGTTGCTTGACGCTGGCGAAGTGCGATCCGGCGGCACCCGCCATGATGGCAAGCGCGGCACCGCAGAGAATGGGCAGGGTGGCGGGCTTCATGGGTCTTCTTGCTCGGGTTCTTCTTCTCCTTCTTCGGGAGCGGCGGCGGGGAGGGAGTCGAGGAGTTCCGACAGCCGGCGGGCGGCGTCGTCGAGACGTTCGCCGTTCTCGTCGAGCGCATGGATGGTGTCGGCGAGCACCGAGCCGATGGTGTCGGTCTGGGCGTATCCGAGGCGGGCATCGAAGCCGGGTTCGGAGAGGGCGAAGATGCGGCTGCCATCGGCATCGGGCACCAGCAGGTGCGGGCGGATCGAGAGGTTGAGCTCGGTTCCGTTGGGCAGCTCCGCGGTTTCGGAAAATGCCGGCAATCCCTCGGGCTGGACGATCTTCCAGCCGGATGGCGGGGCGATGAGAGGCTTCGCGGGGAAGGGAGCGAGGAGCTTGACCTGATCGGCATCGTAGCGCCCGGTGTTGGTGCCTCCTTCGATCTCAATGGTGACGCCGGATCGTTCGCCGGGGTCGGCAGGTTCCCCGGCCTCGACCAGCCCGGCGTCCAGAAGGTCGACCGATGTGGATTCTCCTTCGTCCAACGAGTTTCCATCGGCGGTGCCGGGCTCGAGCAAGTCGGAGTGTTCCGGCGGATTGCCGGTGACGAGCACGGGTCCGTCGGTGTCGTCCGTCATCGATTCTTCGGGCTCGACGATCTCTTCATCCGGCTCTGCCAGCAGGGCGTTCAGGACGGGATCGCGCTCCGAGTCCTTCGGGGCGATGTCCTGCGCGGCGAGCGGGAGCGTGCCGAGAATGAGGAAGGTGACAGCTTTCATCGGGAATCAATCTCGATCGAGTCGGTGGATTTCAAGGGGGCGTCACCGGCGGTTCCGGCACCCTGGTTTTCGGGAAGCGTGGGGCTGTCGGCGCGGAGGGTTCGTTCGGGGATGGATTCGATGATCAGTTGGTCCCATTCGGCGATCAGGCCGACGGCTTCATCGCGAATTTCCCGGGACCGCTGTCGGTGTTGTTGGATGCGGGAAAGCAGCGAGCGTGCCTTCGCAACGTCTTCCTCGGTCCAGCGGACGACACCGCTTTCGTAGAGCACCGGGACGTCGAGCGTGATGCGGCCGAGGTCCTCGCCCTGCGGGCCGGTGGCGCCGAGGATGTGCTGGATGCGGAGGTTGGTCTCCTCGAAGGGGCTCCTTTCCTCGCCGGCGAGTGCCCCGGGTGCGACCACGGACGGCTTGGTGGGGGCTTCGCCGGGGCCTGCGGGCGATGATACATCAGCGGCAGCGGCGGGCGGGGCGTTGAGGGCGGACTTGGAATCCTCGCTGCCGGAGGCGGGCGCGGCGGCACCGATGACGGGCTTGGTGATGTAGAGGAAGCAGAAGACTCCGGCGAGAAGCGTGCTGACCCCGAGGAGCCAGGGGTAGGCCCGTTGGGTGGGGCAGGTCTGGCGCCGCTGGTTGGAGCTCTGGGTGGGTCCGAGTTCCAGAGTGGCCGGCTTCGCGCCGACCGATGGACGGGCCGGGGCGAGGCTCTCGGGGCTGGTGGGAAGGGGACGCATGGTGGTCAACGGTCGGCGGTCGGAGGAGGATCTGCCGGGACAGCCCTGGGCGGGGCGATCACGACGGCGTGGGTCACGACCACCTGGTTGGAGACGCCGGGAAAGCTGGTCAGCGTGAGGGTGCGCTCGGTCAGGCGAAGCTGGCGGAGTACGCCGCCCTTGTCCGAGCTTGCCTGCACCCCGGGAATCACCTCAAGCGCGCCGTTGCGCCCTTGCTGGCGGCCGATGCCATCGGAGCGGTAGATCGTGTATTCACTGGCATTCTCCGGGTCGCCGGTGGTCGAGATGCGGACGGTGATGCCATCGGTGAACGCGCTCAGGCGGAGCGGCTTGATGGTCGTCGGGAAGGCATGGTCTTCGACGATCTTGATTCGCGAGCGCACGGCAAAGTCGCCGATGTGGCGGAACTCGGCGGCCTGGATGGCGGTGGCGGCGAGCAGTGTGAACAAGATGACGATTCCGTGTTTCATTCTCCCACGTCCCATAACGAGTCATTCGGCTTGCCCGAAGGATCGTATGTGATGCCAGTGTTGTCGATGACGACCGGAGGGGAAACGGTGACCTTGATGTCGCGGACGACGCCGTCGAGACCCTCGACGGTCGGGAAGGTCGAAGGCTTGCCGGGGATGTAGGGCAGGAGGTCCGATTTGCTGACGCTGCTCATGGAGGTGGTCGGATGATCGGCGAGGAAGGTGCGCTGGGCGACATAGACCGAGCGCAGGGTTTCCGAGGCATCGCGGCCGGCCTTCCACGTGCCGATGGCGCTGGAAAAGAAGATCCCGGTACTCATCAAGGCGATCAGCAGGCCGATGACCAGTGACATCTCGATCAGGGTGAAACCGCGGTGGAGCGGCTTCAGGCGGCGGGACGTGTTCATGTTTCCGAGGAGGATAGAGTGATTTGGATGGGTGGAAAAGTAGGAAATCCTTACAAGTTCAGCCCTTCATGATCTCCAGCGCTTCGGCGATGTTGTCGCGGAAGGTCGGATTGGCGAACAGGGCGCGCAGGGCGTTGGTGACGACGAAGGCGCCGACGCAGCTGAGCAGCACCCAGGCGCACCACCAGGTGACCGACTTGTTGTCCTTGGGGGCGCACAGCGGCACGTACCAGGCCTTGCGATCGACCACCCGGGTCGTGAACATCTGGTTGTGCTCCTTGAGGCTGCCGATGAGGGCATCGGCAGCCTGGCTGCTGTGAGCCACGTAGCGGTGGCGGAATTTGCGGCCCGGGGTCTCGGGGAGGTCCTCCGCGCGGACCCCCTTGGGCACGATTTCAGGCGGCCGCAGCGAGTAGACGTGGATTTCGTGGACGAATTTCTCGCGCAGCCAGCGGTCGAAGCGGGTCAGTTGCATGGCATGACATCGGGTTCGGGTTCCGGGCGCCTCAGCCGAGGCCACCCTGCATCATCTTCGGTCCCATCAGGAAGATCGGCAGGAAAGTGCCGATGAACACGGCGGCGATCAGGCTGACGGCGATGATCAGGACGATGAAGTTCACGGTGGCCGTGAAGGTGCCCATGGCGTTCTCCGCGTCCTCCTCGTACATCTTCGAGAGCATCTCGAGCTGGTTGTCGAGGGAGGCGGACTTCTCGCCGATCGAGAGCATGTGGACCACCTGGGTGTCGACCGAGGTGTACTTCGAGAACGCGGTCGAGAGCGGCACGCCGGAGTTCTCGTACTTGTCCGCGGCCTCGCGCAGTTCGTGGTAGAAGGGGGTGCCGCGGACGCTGTTGGCGGACACGCGGATCGACTTGGCGAGGTTGATGCCGTTGGCGTGGAGCAGCTTGATGGTGGAGAGGAAGGTCATCTGCCGCAGGCTCATGATCAGGGTGCGCAGCAGACGCCACTTGGACATCGCCAGGCCGAGGATGGTGTTGCGCAGCTTTTCGGAACGCCAGATGACGAGGATGGTGGCGACGATGATGCCGACGACCACCGGCCAGATGCGCTGGGTCGTGTGGGACACGCCGAAGGAGATCGCGGTCAGGCCGTCGGGCTCCTGGCGCACCGACTTGAGCATCTCCTCGACCTGGGGGACGATCTTGACCTGGGAAACGATGAAGGCGCCCGAGAGGATGGTGATGACGACCGCCGGCATGGTGGTGGCCTTGCGCAGCGCCTTGTTGAAATGGAGTTCGCTGGTGAATCGTGCGGCCAGCGAGCTGAAGGCCTGGTGCAGCTGGCCGGCATCGGCGCCGGCCTGGATGAGGCCGACGACCATCTCGCTGAAGCGGCCGGTGCGGCGGAATGCCTCGTGAACGCTGACGCCGGCGCCGATGTCCTCGCGGATCTGCTTGAGGGCATCCGCCATGACCTTGTTGGGAAGGCCCTGGCTGTAGTACTTGATCGCGTCGGCGGTGTTGATCTGGGCGCGCAGCATCGAGCTGAGGCCGCGGAAGACGCCGATCAGTTCCTTCTTGGAGAACTGCTTCGGCTGGCCGCCCTTGCGGCCGAAATTGATCTCGATCTGGCCGCCCTTTTTCTTCGGGGCGGCTTTCGGCTTGGCCGGGGTGGCCGGGGTTTTGGCGGTGGCGGTGGCGCTAGTCATCGGAGTAGGTCATGTCGATTACCTTCGAGACCGCGGCGAGGTCGGTCTTTCCTTCCTTGAGGAGTCGCAGGCCGGCTTTGCGGAGGTTCGGCAGGACGCCTTCCTCCTGGATCTGCACTTCCAGTTCGTAGGGGGAAATCTCGCCCTTCGAGAGCATGTCGGAGACCTTCGGTGTGATCGGGATGATCTCGAGAATGGCGGTCCGGCCGCTGTAGCCGGAGCCGCGGCACTCGGCGCAGCCGCCCTGCTTGGCGATGAAGCTCGGGGTGTTGGCCCAGCTCTCGTCGAGGCAGAAGACCCGCCGGTTCTTCTCGTCGATGCCGTCGATGGGTTCCTTGCAGTAAGGGCAGAGGACCTTGATCAGGCGCTGGGCGCATGCGGCCTTGAGGGTCTGGGCGATCTTCCAGCGCTCGATGCCGAGTTGCTCGAAACGCTCGATGATCTGCGAGGCCCGCGGGGTGTGGATGGTGGTGAGCACCTTGTGGCCGGTGACGGCCGCCTCGATGGCGAGTTCGGCGGATTCGATGTCGCGCACCTCGCCCATGAGGATGATGTCGGGGTCGCTCCGCATGAAGGAGCTGATCATCGGCTTGAACTCCTTCGGGGATTTCAGGTCGCAGTGCGTGATGCCGGCGACCTCGTCCTCGACCGGGTTCTCGAGAGTCAGGATGTTCACCTCCGGGCGGTTGAGTTCGCGGAGAATGGCATTCAGCGTGGTCGACTTGCCCGAACCGGTCGGGCCCGACATGACGATGATGCCGGCCGGGACCTTCATCACCTTGTAGAGCTCGAAGAGGGTCTCGTCGTCGAAGGCCAGCGTGCCCTTGCCGAGGGTCACGTTGATGTGCCCCTTGTCGAGGAGACGCATCGTCACGTGGTACCCGCGGTAGGTCCGGTGGCGTTCGTAGCGGATGTCGATCGGGCGGTGGAAATAGGAGATCGTGAAGCGCCCCGAGATGCCAGGCGTGGTGTTGCGGATCTCGGTGGGAAGCTTCATCAGGTTGAGCAGGAACGCATCCAGGCGGTCCTTGAGCTTCATCGGGATCTCGACCTTCTGCTCGAGGTCGCCGTCGACCCGGAAGGTGTAGTAGAAGACCTCCTTCTCGACCTTGAAGTGGATGTCGGACGCGCGCTGCTTGACGGCGTCGGCCATGATGGTCGCCACGAGCTGGGCCATCGGCTCGGCGTAGTCGGTGGTGACGTCGAAGTCCCGGATCTCGTCGTCGCCCTCCTCGACGTCGATGGCTTCGAGATCCGAGCGGCTCGGTCCGGAGTTGGAGGCCACCGATTCGATCGCCCGGCTGATTTCCGAGGCGAGGGTGACGATCTTGACGATCTCGAGGTCGGGGAAGCGCGGAGCGAGGTATTCCTCGGCGATCGGGCTCCAGGGGTTGGCGATGGCGACGATCAACTTGTCACCGGTGGTGCAGATCGGGCTGAAGAAGCCCCGGGTGAGCACGGTCGGGTCGCAGTAGGTGTGCAGCGAGGCATCGCAGAACTCGGCCACCTTGGGAAAGAAGGGGAGGCCGTTGATGCGCGCGAGGGCGGCCATGAAGCAGTTCCGCGTGACGCGGTTGCCGACCTGGTCGTGCGGCAGTTCGCCGTACTGCGGGTCGTGCTCGGCGAGCGCATTCATGATGCGCCCGCTGATCAGCTCGTTGAACGACATGCCGTCGAAGTCGATCATAGTCCGAAGTGCTTGCGGCAGAGGAAGGTCCAGCTTTCGTAGTCGAGGCGGACCACGGTGACGAAGGGGCGGATGGCGAAGCGGCGGTTGACCGCGGAAAGGATCTGGCCGCCCATGATGTGGGCGGCGACCGGATTGAGCGCGCCGGTGCCGATGGCATCGGTGTCCTCGGCGAAGATCACCGGTGCCATGAGCTCGCGGGCGAGTTCGTGGAGCTGGGTGTAGGCCTCGTAGAAGGAGGACGGGGCCATCAGTTTTCCGGCGAAGGGGATCAGCGGCGGAGCCGGCGAGAGCACGGTGGTCACCTCATGCGAAATGCGGGAGACCTCCACCCCCATGTGCTCCTCCTCGGTGCCCTTGATGCGGGCGAGGAGTTCGATCAGGTCGATGGGCGTTCCATCCTCCCGCCCCGCTTCATAGCGTTGGCGGATCTTTTCCAGCTCGATCTCGTCCGCGAGTTGGGCGCGCTTGAAGGCCTCGATCGTGTGAGTGAGGCATTCGGACCGGCACTTGGCCAACAGGTCCTCGGTGGGGGACGCGTCGGTGTTGTGCTGGATGGTGGCGATTTCACTCATGGCGGGGTCGAGGGGGCGGGATCAGTAGCGGCGGGCGCGGCTGAACGAATTCTTGCGCGAGGAGTCTGCGGAGGTGGCTCCGGTGCTGGTGTTGGTGCGAACGCGCGGACCCTTGGACCTCTCGAGTTCATCCTGCGTGGGATAGTAGGGCGCTTCCTGCGGGCGCAGTCCGCGGATGCCGCGACGCAGGTTCGGCTCGTGAGCCGGGCCGGGATTGGTGGTGTCCACCCAGTCGTGGTCTCGGGTCACCTGCAGCGAGGAGTGAATCCGGTTCGACTGCCTGCCGGTGGCCGAACGGTTGCTCGGGTCGTAGGAGGTCGGCGTGACGATGAAGACGAGGCTTGCCTGCTCCTTGATCGTCTCGCGGCTCTTGAAGAAGAAGTTGAGGATCGGAATGTCTCCGAGGAGCGGCACCTTGGTCCGGTCGTTGCTCTCGGTTTCCCCGTAGAAACCGCCGACGACCAGCGAGAAACCGTCCGGAACGCGGCTCAGCGACTCGATCATCGATTCGGTGACGCGCGGATAGACGTTGTCGGTGGAGGGGCTGCGGATCTGGTCGGTGATCTGGGCCGAGCGGGGGCGGAGACGCATTCTGACCGTGCCATCCGGAAGCAGGGTGGGGGTCACGACCATCGAGATGCCGATCTCGCGGTGTTTCTCGGGATCCTCGTTGATCGTCGGGTCACCCGGATCGATCTTGTAGCGGACCTCCTCCGAGACGCTGGAGACATCGCCCGAACCCTGGTTGGTGGTGGTGGTGATGATGGGAACGCGGTCGATGATCGAGATCGTGCCCTGCTCGTTGTCCTCGGTGATGAGGGTGGGGTTCGAAATCTGGGTGGCGACACCGCCTTCGGCGAGGGCCCGCAGCACGCCCTGGAGCTGCACGGGGCTGAGGACGAGGTTGGCGTCGGGGGCGAAGTCGTAGGTGATGCCGCTGGCGGTGTTCGGGACGTCCGTGAAGCTGCTGCCGATGCCGAACATGGCATTCAGGCTGCGTGCGATCTCAAGGGTCGTGCCGGTCTCCCCGAGGCTTGCCGACCAGTTCACGCCGACCCGTTCGGCGGCCTTGCTGTTGACCCGCAGGATCTTGGTTTCGACGATGATCTGTCCCTTCGGCTGGTCGATCTTGTGGAGCAGGTCGCGGGCCTGGTCGATGCGGTGGGCGGTGTCGATGATGATGATGGTGTTGGTCTTCGGCTCGAAGTTGACGATGCCGGTGCCGGGGCTGAGCACGGGCTTGATCAGCTCCATGATCTGGTCCTTGTCCTGCGGGCGGAGGTAGCGCAGCTGGTAGCTGAACTCGGTGCTCGGCAGTTGGCTGAGCTGTGCCTGGGTGAGGGCGTAGACCGTGTTGCCCTTGGTGTAGAGCATCAGGCCGTACATGAAGGCCAGCTCTTCCATCTGCTGGAGTGGGTTGCCGTCGTTGAGGTGACCGGTGACCCGGAACTCGGGGGTCGCGATCTTCATGTTGTGGAAGTACTGGCGGCCCGCCTGCTTGGCGAGGAACTGGAAGATGTCGTTCAGGGCGGCATCCTTGATCAGGTATCCCTCGTCGGTCCCCTGGATGGGCTGGGTGGCCTCGGTGGCATCGATCGGGGCCTCTTCCGGAGGGGCGACCGGTTCGACCGGGGGTTCGCCACCGCTGGTGGCGGGCTCCGCAAGACCGTCGCCCGGGGTGCCCGGAGCGTCGGGTGCGTCGGGCGGGGTGGTGAGGTCGGAAGGAGCCGGTGGCAGGTCCGGAATGGGAAGATCGTCGGCCGCCGCGGGAATGCCCGGGGTGTCGGGAAGGTCGCCGAACTCGTCCTGGCCGCGGGCGACCAGCGTGACAAGCAGGGTAAGGGTGGTGAGAAGGGTGGTCGTTGTTTTCATGGCCTTGGTGGCAGGGTGCTTGTGGGTTTTAGCGGCGGGACGAGAGGGAGTTCGGAGAGCCTCCGGAGAGATCGATGGTGTCGTCGGAGTTGGCGGGGATGACCCCGTCGGGGCGGGCTTCCCCACCTCCACGGATCATGCCGCCGGGCAGCATCTTGAGGACGTGCGCCGCGGTTTCGTTGGTGATGCCGTGGCGGAAGTTGACGCGGTTGTTGTCGATGCCGACGACGTGCACGGTGAGCGGCTCGTCCTTTCCGGTGTTGAGCTTGAGGCGGGCACCCACGCTGAACGCGCGGCCGCCCACGAGGAATTTCCCCTGCGCGGGAATGATCGCCGTGATCGGGATCGCCTCGACGATGTCGGAGAAGGGGGTGACCGGCTCGGGCTTGTATTTCTGGACCGTTTTCTTGGCGACGACCGGGGTCGGAGGCTTGTAGTTGGGATCCTGATGGCGACCGAAGGGATCGCGGGCGCGGCCGCGCATCTCAAAGGAGGCGAGCAGGGTGCGGATGTAGGCATCGGCGTCGATGCCCGCGAAGCGCGATGGCTGGGAGATCAACTCAGAATCCTTCTCCTCTTCGATCTCCGGGGCCTGAATGGAGGCGTCGCCAGACTCCGGGTCGACGCTTTCGAGCGACTGGGCGGCCAGGGGGAGCACCAGCGCGAGACTGAGGAGGAGTGGGGTCGTTCTCATTGTTCCCATGCGGTGTAGTGAATTTCGAAATTGAGGCTGTTGGAGTTGGCACTCGGCTCCATCCGGAGTTCCTGGAGCTGGAGCTGGGGCATGTGCGTCTCGAGTTCGAGGAGGGCGCGCTGCATCGAGCGGTAGGTCGCGCGGAAGGCGAGGCGGACCTGGGCCGAATCCTGACCCGAGACCGAGGCGAAGCCCGCCCGCGAGGTCGGGAACTGTTGTCCGGTCGTCTGGAATTCCTTGCTGGGCAGTTTTTCCTCGATCGAACGAAGATTGGAGCTGATTGCGCTGGCGGTCTCCTTGCTCACGAGTTCCTCCCAGCGTGAGATGTCTTCCCGCTTGCGGCTGATCTGTGCCTCCAGGCCGAGGGCGGCGATCTTGTTCTGCTTGAAGCCGTCGAAATGGGAGCACTTCTCCTCGAAGGAAGCGGAGATCTTGCCCTTCACGCTGAGGCCCACGCCGATTGCCACGGCTGCGATGACAACCGGGACGACGAATCCGAACAGGGCGATGGCCTGGCGATAGAGGTTCATGGCGTGGTGGAGGAGCTGACGGCCAGCGGATCGTCCGCTTCGAAGCGCTGGGTGATGGTGAGGTCGAAAAGGAACGGGTAGCTGGATTCGTCGGTCATGATGACCTCTTCCGGCGGCTTGGGCTTGTAGCCCGCGTTCTCGAGGGTCTTGATGTTGACGATGATGCTCCGGGTGGGCAGGTCGGTCCGGAACGCCTGGTTGCCGGTGACCCGCGCGATCTCGGTGAAGGCGGCGGAGATGCCCTCGCGGGTATTGAGGTCGGCGAGCTTCTCGAGCGAGTCCTCGCGGGCGAGTCCGTTGATCCGCCACTGCTTGACGAAGCCGAGCTTGGCCTGGCCGGGAACGTTCTCGGGATTGGCCGAGTGATGGAAGGTGCGGACCAGGAAGCCGGAGCGCTCCGGGAAGAAGCGGGCCAGCATTTCCATGGAGGTCCAGGCCTTGGAGCGGTCTTCGAGGAGGTTGTCCCAGTGGGCGATGCGCTGTTGCTCCTTGCGCAGGGCGGAAAGCTTGCCGGCGACTCCCTGGGCCTCGGTCTCATTGAAGGTCCACTCCGGCTGTCGTACCATGTCGAGCAGTCGCAGCCCGATCCACCCGAAGCACAGAACCACGGCGCCGATCAGGCCGAAGCGCACCCACCGTGCGGTGCGGAGCATTTTCATCTCCATGCGGCTGGGGTAAACCTCGGCCACTTCCGCGGGGACGGGAATGAAGTCCTGGATCGCCCAGCCTTCCGAACCGAGGGTGCTGAAGGTGTGGGATGCGGCCAGGGGCGTGTCGACCTCCTCCCGCAACTTGGTGGAGATCACCATCTCGACCGAAACTTGCGCGTCGGAGTTGTGATAGTCGGTCTCCCGCCAGTCGACCTCGTGAATGTTGCTGCCCTCGAAGACGATGCGGAGGTCGGCGGCGAGCTGGGGATCCGGTTCGCCCGCAAGGGGAAGGATGTGGATGTCGGGATCGGCCATCTCCATTGCGGCGGCGGTGGTGGCCGCCGCGTGGCGCAGGTTGGAGGGCCGACGCTGGCCCCGGTGCTGGAGCGTTCTCAGTAGCAGCAGGTCGCCGTGCTCGTTGAAGAAGGCGAGGACCGTGAAGACCGGATAGGGAAGGACGGCGAGGAACGGGGCCGTGACGGCATCGGTCTTGAGCTTGGGCAGGGCCAGCAGGGCGACGAGCGGCGCGCTGACCGAAAGGGTGACGAAGGGAAAGTTCTTCGCGATTCCGAACTCGCGAAGGGCTTCGATGAAAGGGGCCGCGTGGCGCGAAAGAATGATCGCGGTGGCGATGGAGTCGCTTCCCGCGGCGGGGTAGGGCAGGAGCCTCCAGGAGTGGTCATCGGTGGAAAGCGACGAGTCGTCGAGAACCTCGCCGGGAGTGGTGATGATGGCCTCGCGCAGCTCCGCGAGAGCGCCGGGATTGTCGAGTTCCGGCTTGATCTCGGTGGTGGCGAACTCGTCGGCCACGTGCAGGACGATTCCCAATGCCTGGACTCCCGCCTTGCGGGCCAGGGCGAGCAGTTGCTCGGCGTAGGCGGGAACCTCGGAGGGGTCCCGGAACAGGGACTCGTCGAGATCGGGAGCGGCGCTCCAGGCGGCGGTCGGGGCGTGAAAGAGGCGCGACTCGACACGGTCGCCATCGACCCTCACATGAAGCTGGAGGTCGAGGTCGAGAGGGTTGCTGTACCAGCCGTCGTTCGACGCGCGGCTAGTTCCGCGCAAGACGGCCGAAGCCTGGCGGTAGCGTTGGAGCGGATTGAGCTCCGAAGGGTGTTGGTAGGCGACCAAGGGTGTGTGGGGCGTAAGGGTTCATGGGGGGTCGAAAAGGTGGGTGTTCCTGGGAGATTGGCCTCCCGCTCACGGGGAGCGGGAGGCCGGATTGGATAGCGGATGGCACCAGTGCCATCCGGTGAGCAGGCTTACCAGCCGGCGATCGAAGACGGCACGTGGTCTTCGGTCGTGGCAAGCGAGCAGGTCATGACCAGCGTGCCGACGTCAGGCACCTGGGTCACGAAGCCGTAGGTGCCGGCACCGGGGCAAACCGGATCGGTTTCCACGAACAGGCCCGAGCCGATGATGTCATCGGTGAGAACGAAGGCGTCGCTCACGTTCTTGGCGTTCATGTTCTGCCATGAACGAACGGCCTGCTGGACGTTGCGGATGTTCATGATGCAGCCTGCTTTGTCGGAACCCTTCTTCCAGGCGCGGGCGCCGATGAAGAGGATCGAGATAAGCGAAAGAAGGACGAGGATGACGACTGTCAGCTCGAGCAGTGTCATGCCCTTCGCGCGCTTGGTGTTGTTGGTCAGTTTCATGTCTAGGTGTGTGTGTTTGGTGTGTGTTTTGTCTTTGGCAGGAGATCCCGTTGGCCGGAGTCATTGGTGCCGGCTTCCCAGGTTCTCGAAAGGGTTGGTGGTCAGAGCAGGTCGGATTCGTCGTCGCGGTTCATGCGGGCGTTCTCCATGGTTTCGGCATCGATGAGGCCCTGGTTCAGAAGTCTCTTGAGGTTGCTGTCCCACTCGATGTTTCCGGCCCGGCGGATCACGTCTTCGAGGGACCTCGCGCCGCCGTCGTAGTTGGCGATGGCGGAGGACACGGCGTCGTCGTTGTTTTGCAGGAACTCGTAGGTGAGGACCCGGCGCTTGACGCCGTTGAGCAGCCCCTGCGAGTGGATGAACACGAGGATTTCGGCCAGGCGGCTGAGCACCGCGGTGTGGCTCTCGCGGGGATAGAGTTCGAGGATCCGGCCGATGGTCTTGACCGCGCCGGTGGTGTGGAGGGTGGAAAGCACGAGGTGACCGGTCTGGGCCGCCTCCATGCAGGTTTCCATCGCTTCGCGGTCGCGAATCTCGCCGAGGAGGATGACGTGCGGGGCCTTCCGCAGAACATCCTTGAGGCCCTGCCGGTAGGAGTGGACGTCGCGCCCGACTTCCTGCTGGGTGACGATGGAGGGCGAGGCCGTGCGGCGGCCCCTGAACTCCGGATCGTCCATGTCGTCGGGGTATTGATACTCGATCGGGTCCTCGACGGTGACGATGTGCTTGAAATGGTGGCGGCGCAGCCAGTCGATGAGCGAGGCGAGCGTGGTCGACTTGCCCGAGCCGGTGGGGCCGGTGACGAGGCACAGGCCGGCGCGCTTGAGGACCGCGCGGCGCAGCGTTTCGGTGGTGTCCGGATCGATGCCGAGGCTCTCGAGCTCCGGAATGAAGTCGTTCAGGATCCGGCAGGTGACCCCGAGGCCGGAAGAGCTGAGGTGGGCCTGGATCCGCAGGCGGCCGGAGCGTTCGCCGTTGTCTCCCATCGGGATGCCGTCGCAGGAGAAGTCGGCCACCTTGCGCTCGGAGAAGTCCTGGATGGCGTGGGCGATCTTGTCCTCGACGCGGGTGTCGAGGTTGCTTTGCTCGCCGAAGCCGTGGCTGCCGCTTTCGCGGTTGCGGATGAGTTCCTTGAGGATCTCGTCCATGTGGGCCGAGGTCAGGATCCCAAGATGCTCGAGCTTCTCGACGCCCTTGTTGGTGTGGATATAGACCGGGCGCTCGGCCCGCATCTGGATGTCGGAGACGCGCAGCTCCTTGCAGACCCGGAAGATGATGCCCAGCAGCTGGTTGCCGTTCATCCCCGGTGCGAAGCACACGGGTGCCGCGGGCACGCCCGGCTTCCCGGTGGGAAGCGGAGGCGGGTTGTCGTGGACGGCGGTGAAGACGCTCATGATTCGACGCGGCTGGCGGTGGTGTGCTGGTCGGCTTCGCGGCGCTCGATCGCCTTGACGGCGGAATCGCGCAGCTTCATGGAAAATTTCGACCGATCGAGGACTTCCTGCTGGCGCTGGGTGGAGAGCAGCTCCCAGTCCCCGTTCTCGATGCTGGCGTTGAGCAACTCGATGTGTCGTGATATGCAGAAGTCGATGACTCCCAGCTGCTTGCGCATATCGCTGATGGTGTAGGCCCCTTCTTCGGCGAGCAGCATTTGCTCGAGCACGTTGTAGGCGGCGGAGGCCGCGGTGAGGGCCGGGCGCGGGTCGTGGGATTCCCGCAGGCAGTAGCGGATCGTATGATCGGCGAGCGCGCCGGCGTTCTCGCGGACCTGTTCCCGGGGCAGGGCGGAGGTGCCGAGCTGCTGCTGGGTGAGGAAGAGGTGGTAGCTGTTGTAGTTCGCGTAGTGCGAGGGATCGAGTTCGTAGGCGAAGCGCAGCTTTTTCTCGATTTCACGACGCAGATAGAACTGGTGGCCCGCCGTCGGCGGATTCGGGTTGGTCCGCTGGCTGACGGCGTAATCCAGCCGGTCCAGCAGGGATCCATTGGCGACCGGCGAGCCGTGATCGTGACCGCAATCCCCGTGATCGTGGCCGTGATGACCGTGGCCGTGGGACGCGGCGATTTCGTCATGATCGCAGTCGCCTTGGTCACAACCGGCGTGATGGTCGTGATCGTCGTGGTCACACCCGGCGTGATGATCGTGGTCGCCGTGATCGCAACCCTCATGATGGTCGTGATTGTCGGTCGCCGGGGAATGGTGGTCGTGAACTTCGAGTCCGCCGTGCCAGTCGCCGTCGATGGGCGTCTGGATCGCCATGGCGAGCACCTGGCCGTAGGGGCTGCGCTTGATCCCGAGGGGGTTCGGTTGATTCTCGAACCGGCCCGCCTCGTTGAGAGCCGTGCCCGCAAAGTACCACATGCCGGCACCGGCGAGGGCCAGGGCGGCGGTGGTGATGTGGGTGCGGGTGTTCATGGGCGGGACAGCGGAGAACTCGTGGGGATCAGGCGGTGGCCTTGACCCGGAAGAGCAGGCGGGAAAGAGCGATGTAGAGCAGCGAGATGCCTCCGAAGTAGGCGAGCAGCAGCGGGAACTGGCTCCATTCGATGGCGCCAAGCTTGTAGCGCAGGCGCTCGGTGGGATCGGCGAAGTGGTAGTGGGGCGAGGCGCTCCAGAGCCAGGAGAGCAGCGGGTTGCCTTCGATGCTGAGCAGCAGCTTCATGTAGCCGACG
The DNA here is from genome assembly GCA_022548915.1 of Verrucomicrobiaceae bacterium E54. Taxonomy (GTDB): domain Bacteria; phylum Verrucomicrobiota; class Verrucomicrobiia; order Verrucomicrobiales; family Akkermansiaceae; genus Haloferula. Next base: position 10,457 of record JAKZES010000028.1, on the reverse strand, counting down.
CCATAGAGGCCGTAGAAGGTGAGTCCGGCGGGGACGATGAACCCGGTCAGTCCGCCGAAGCGGGAGGCGATCGCCACGGCGAGGGCGACCAACGGGGCCACTACGAGCACGAAGAGCAGTGCGTACTGGAAATTGGTGGTGATCCACATCGAGCGCTCGTCCGGCGCGGCCGGGCTGGCGGCGAAGATGCAGACCAGTGCGGCGGCCAGACCGAGCGGGGCGATGTAGACCATCAGCGAGCTCCAGATTTCCAGCAGCTGGCGGGTGGCGGAGATGCCGCTGGAGTGGAAATACTCGCCGAGGCCGCTGCGCGAGAGTTTCTCACCGGCCTTGGAGGCGGCGAAAAAGCCCCAGAACACGGTGCTCAACCAGGCCATGCCCCATGCGGCCTGCGCCAGGGCGGGCTTGAGCAGCGCCGGATTTTCCGTGCCGCTCGACAACTGCGGCAGTAGGAAGGGCATCACCAGCACCAGAAAGGCGCAGACGGCCCAAGCCTTGCGGCGGAAGATCGTCATCAGGGTGAGTCGGAAGAGAGGCATGGCGGACGGTCAGTTGAGAAGGCTCTTGAGTTCGCTCCAGGTCTGCTCCTGATCGAGGGTGTGCAGGATCCGGTCACCCTGGATGACCAGCGCGCTGGGCATTTCCATGGAATCGTAGTCCGGGTGGCAGCTCACCAGCCGCAGCGTGTTGTCGGCGCTCGCGGCCCAGATTTCCTCGAATTGCTGGCGGGCGTAGGCGTCCAGACCGCTGAAGGGCTCGTCGAGCAGCAGGATGTTGGGCTCGTCCGGATCGAGTGAGAACTCCGCCACGATCAGGTTGGTCTTGCGGCGGTTTCCGGTGGAAAGCTTGCCGTAGGGCTTCTTCACATCGAGTTCGATGCGCCGGGCCAGCTCCATGGCCGACTTGAACCGGGCCTTCGGAATCAGCGCCTTGAAGATCGAGGCGGCGTTGAGTTCCTCGTCGAAACCCAGGTCCTCGGGCACATAGCGCATCCGGCCGGTGCGGGAAACCTCACCTTCCAGCTCGCGGATGGTCTTCGCCACCGTGCGCAGCAGGGTGGTTTTGCCCCGACCGTTGCGGCCGAGGAGGAAGTGCGTTCCTCGACCCAGCGAGATGCCCTCGGACGTGCGGGCCAGGGGCGCGCCGTAGCCGATGGTGAGGCCGGGACTCAATTGAAGTTGGGGAGAAAGGTCGGACATGACTGCCGATTGAAACGGTGGCTGTGTTTTAGTGAATAAACCTTGATATTCAAGAAATATTGAATGCTCGTTTGAGCGAACGGCTAAGCTTTTAGAATTATTTTGCCTTCCTTGCAATATTTTTTTGAACGTTTCATGGTTTCGGGGGTCTTCAGCCGTGGCAGAAGCTCTAGTTTTACTGATAATCGAAGTATTTGAACCTGTTTTTCAAATAGACTGTCGATCGCAAAAGATTTCGGGGCCGGGCGGGAATTTCGGATCCGGAGGCCTTTCCGGCGTCCTCGCACGGAATGCGACATCGGGGGCTTTTCTGCGTGACCGGTGGGGGCGGCCTGTTACAACCCCGGCACAGCAGCGAACGCATGGCAGGAAAACTGACCTACCAGCAGGCAGGGGTGGACACACGGCGGGCCGCGGCCCTTGTCGGAGACATCCGCGGCCATGTCGGCCGAACCCAGAAGCAGCGGCAACTGATGGGAGCCTTCGGGCTGTTCGCGGCGGCCTACGATCTCAGCGACTACCGCGAGCCGGTGATCGTGACCGGTTGCGACGGGGTCGGAACCAAGTTGGAGCTGCTGCTCGAGCGGGGACTGTTTGAAACAGCGGGCAAGGATCTCGTCGCGATGAGCGTGAACGACATCCTCACCACCGGCGGCGATCCCTTGCTGTTCCTGGATTACATCGGGATCGCGGCCCTCGATGAGGAAAAGATCAGCCGTCTGGTCGGGGGCATGGCGGATTACCTGGAAGCCTGCAACTGCATCCTCGCCGGCGGCGAGACCGCCGAAATGCCGGGAATCGTGCCCGAGGATGTGATCGAACTTTCCGGATTCTGCATCGGCTGCGTCGAGAAGCCCGAGATGATCGATCCGTCGACCATTCAGGTCGGCGACGTGCTGGTGGGCTACGCGTCCGACAGCATCCACGCCAACGGTTTCAGCTTGGTGCGCCGCGTTCTGGCGGAATTCCCGGGCGAGCTTGAGGATGCCGAGCTCGAGGCGCTATTGAGGCCGACCCGGCTCTACCACGACGTGGTGGGGGGGCTGCGGAATGCATCCGTGAAACCCCGGGCGATGGCCCACATCACCGGCGGCGGGCTCCCCGAGAACCTCGAGCGCCTGTTTCGCGGTTTTGGCGCCGACCTCGAAATTCCGAGCTGGGAGCTTCCGGGAATCGACAAGCTGCTGGCCCACGTGGACGGCGACGATCGCTTCCACACTTTCAACATGGGGATCGGCTGGGTGGCGATCGTGGCGCCCGGCGACGTCGACGCCGCCTTGTCAGCGGGGCCGGGTGGCGTGGCCATCGGCGAGATCGTGCCCAGCGAAGGGGTGCGTGTGAAGATCCGGGGCGAACGATGAGCGACACCCTGACCCACGAATGCGGAATCGCCGCGGTGCGTCTGCGCAAGCCCCTGGAGTACTACTACGACCGCTACGGAACGGCCCTGTGGGGGTTCAACAAGCTGTTCCTGCTGATGGAGAAGCAGCACAACCGCGGGCAGGACGGGGTCGGGATCGGCTGTGCCAAGCTGGCAATGCCGCTTGGCGACCCCTACATCCACCGCCAGCGGAGCGGCGAGCGCGACGCGCTTTCCCTGGTCTTCCGCAAGGAGATCAAGCGCTTCCACAAGTTGGCGCGCAAGGGCCTGCTGGATCCTTCCGATCCCGCCGACATCAAGCGCAATTTCGACTACGGCGGCGAGGTGCTCATCGGTCATCTCCGCTACGGGACTTCCGGCGCCTTCGACGAAGGATCCTGCCACCCCTACCTGCGGCGCAGCAACTGGCCGACCCGCACGCTCATGGTCATGGGCAACTTCAACATGACCAACGCCGGCGAGCTCAACCGCGTGTTGATCGAGCGCGGGCAGCACCCGGTCTTCGGCACCGACACGCAGACGGTGCTCGAGGAGATCGGCTTCCATCTCGATGAAGCGCACACCGACCTCTACCGGCAGCTCCGGGACGCCGGCGTCTCGGGAACGCGCATTCCCGACTACATTTCCGAGCGGCTGGATCTGGCGGAGTTGATCCGGCAGGCCGCCGCCTCCTGGGACGGCGGCTATTCGATCTGCGGAGTGATCGGGAACGGCGACATGTTCGTGATGCGCGACCCCCACGGGATCCGCCCCTGCCACATGCTCATCAATGACGAGGTGATCGCCTTCGCCTCCGAGCGGGTGCCGCTGATGACCGTCTTCGAGGCGCACGAGGACGAGATCGAGTCGGTGGAGCCGGGGGCGGTGCTGACCATCAAGTCGGACGGTAGCTTCCACCGCGGCCGCTTCGCCGATCATGTGGAACCCAAGCCGTGCTCCTTCGAGCGGATCTATTTCTCCCGGGGAAACGATCCCGACATCTACCGCGAGCGGAAGGCGCTGGGGGCGGCGTTGGTGCCGCAGGTGGTGGATGCCCTCGGCGGGCGGGTGGAGGATGCCGTGTTCTCCTTCATTCCCAACACCGCGGAGACCGCGTGGTACGGCCTGATGGACGGCCTGCGGCTTCGTCGCCGGGCGGAAGTCCGCGAGGAGCTTCTGGCGGCGATGCGCGAGGATCGCCTCGACGAGGAGACCCTCGACAACCTCATCATGCGCAACTGGCCGCGGGGCGAGAAGATCGCCCACAAGGACATCAAGATGCGCACCTTCATCGCGCAGGAAAAGGGACGCGACCAGCTGGTTTCACACGTTTACGACATCACCTACGGGATGGTGCGCGAGGGAGACGCGCTGGTGGCCCTCGACGACTCCATCGTCCGCGGCACGACGCTCAAGAAGTCGATTCTCAAGATCCTGTCCCGCACCTCGCCGCGGAAGATCGTGATCTGCTCGACGGCTCCGCAGATCCGCTACCCCGATTGCTACGGGATCGACATGTCCGAGCTCGGGAAGTTCATCGCCTTCCAGGCCGCGGTGAACATCCGCCGTCGCGCGGGCGAACAGTCGCTGCTCGACCGGATCTACGATGAATGCCGTAGCGAGCTCGACAGGCCCCGCATGGAGATCCGCAACTGCGTGAAGGAGGTCTATGCGGGCCTGGAGCCCGAGGAGATCTCGCGCGAGATCAGCCGCATGGTCCGGCCGGAGGATGTGGATTGGGATGGCGAGGTCGAGGTGGTCTTCCAGACGATCGAGCAACTGCACGATTCGATCGAGGGTCCGGTGGGCGACTGGTATTTCACCGGCGACTACCCGACTCCGGGCGGCTTTGCCGCGGTGAATGCGGCCTACATCAACTGGTTTGATGGAATCGGCGGCCGCAGCTACGACCTGCCGTTCTGATCCGGTGGCTTGTTTGGTCGGTTGCTTCGTCGAGGCCGGTCCGCGTGCCTTCTTAAAGCTTGTGCGCGGATTCTCGGTGCGATGACCGATTCTTGATTCGCATCGCGGCGAGGTCGATAGCGGGTGGGTTTCAAGAATCCATCCGTTCCCATGAGCATCCGCAATCTCGACAAGATTCTCAACCCGAAGCGCGTCGCGGTGATCGGCGCCAGCAACAAGCCCGGGGGCGTCGGTCACACGGTACTGCGGAACCTGATCAGCGGCGGCTTCTCCGGGGTGGTCTATCCGGTCAATCCCAGGAGCGAGTCGGTGCAGGGGGTTCAGGCCTATCCCGACGTCGCCTCGCTGCCGAACCAGGCCGACCTGGCGGTGATCTGCACGCCGGCGCCGACGGTGCCCGGCCTCGTCGAGCAGTGCGGCAAGGCCGGCATCCGCGGCATCGCGATCCTTTCCGCCGGCTTCCGTGAGACGGGAAAGGAGGGTATGAAGCTGGAGCAGCAGATCATCAAGACCGCCGGGAAATACGACGGCATGCGCATCGTCGGGCCGAACAGCCTCGGCGTGATCGTCCCGCGCATCGGTCTCAATGCCAGCTTCGCCGCCAGCATGCCGCGGCCCGGGCGGCTGGCCTTCATTTCCCAGTCCGGCGCCCTGTGCACCAGCGTCCTGGATTGGGCCGAGCAGCAGAACGTGGGCTTCTCCTACTTCGTCTCGATCGGCAACATGCTCGACGTCAGCTTCGCCCACCTCATCGACTACGCGGCGGAGACCGGCAACACCAAGGCGGTGATGCTCTACATCGAGTCGATTCCGGAGGCGCGGCTTTTCACTTCCGCGGCGCGGGCCTACGCCCGCACGATGCCGCTGGTGGCCTACAAGGCCGGGCGCTTTGCCGAGTCGGCGGCGGCGGCGAGTTCGCACACCGGCGCGCTGGCCGGGGAAGACGATGTCTACGATGCCGCCTTCCAGCGGGCGGGGGTCGAGCGGGTCTACGATGTCGACGACCTCTTCGACTGCGCCGGCCTGCTGTCGCAGAACCGCCTGCCGGGGGGTGGACGGCTGGCGATCGTGACCAATGCCGGCGGTCCGGGCGTGATGGCGACCGACGCCCTGATCTCGCTCGGTGGCACGCTGGCCGAGCTTTCGAAGAAGACGATCCGCCAGCTCAACGAGTGCCTGCCCGCCGCCTGGTCCCACGGCAATCCGGTCGACGTCCTTGGCGACGCGCCGCCGGACCGCTATGCCGAGGCCGCCGGCATCGTGCTCGCCGACGAGGGCGTGGATGCCGTGCTCGCCATTCTCACGCCCCAGGCGATGACCGACCCGACCGGCACGGCGGTGGCGATGGTCGAGCTGGCGAAGAAATCCAACAAGCTGATCCTGGCGGCGTGGATGGGGGGCGTTTCGATGGCCGAGGGGCTGCGGTTGATGAATCGCGACGGGCTGGTGGCCTACCCGAGTCCGGACAACGCGGTCCGGGCGTTCATGCACCTGGTTTCCTATGCCAACAACCTGCGCATTCTCCAGGAGACGCCGATGGAGGTGCCGCTGGATTTCGAACTCGACCGCAAGCAGCGCATCGCCTCGTCGCGTGAGATCATCAAGGCCGCCCCGCCGGTTCTGGCCTCGAGCGAGGCCAAGGAGCTGCTCGAAGTGTACGGCATTCCCACCGCGCGGGCGGTCGAGGCGGGTACCGCCGCGGCCGCGGTGAAGGCAGCGAAAAAATGCGGCTACCCGGTGGTGCTGAAAGTCCTCTCGCCCCAGATCACCCACAAGACCGACGTCGGCGGCGTGGAGTTGAACGTCCACGACGAGGCGCAGGTGCGCGCGGCCTTCCGCCGGATCAAGCGCGATGCGAGGAAGCACTGCCCCGACGCCGAAATCCTGGGCGTCACCGTCGAGCCGATGATTTCCCTGAACAACGGCCACGAGCTGATCGTCGGCGTGAAGCAGGATCCGACCTTCGGGTCGGTGATCGTCGTCGGCACCGGGGGCACCGCCGCCGAGGTGATCCGAGACCGCGTGTTGGGCCTGCCGCCGATCAACGAGCGTCTCGCCCGGCGCATGCTGCGCAGCCTCCGCACCTGGCCCTTGCTGGAGGGCTACCGTGGCCGCCCGGGGGTCGATGTCGACAAGCTCGTCGAGATCCTGATCCGGTTTTCCTACCTGGTCGCCGACCACCCGGAGATCGGGGAGTTCGACATCAACCCGCTGCTCGCCCTGCCCGATGGGGCCGTCGCGCTCGATGCGCGGGCGATGGTCAAGAAGGTCCGCCGCGCCCGCGAGGGCAGCTACCCGCATCTCGCGATCCGGCCCTATCCCGAGCAGTACGTTTCCGCCGCGAAAACCAGCGACGGCCGCGAGTTGACGATCCGCCCGATCAAGCCCGAGGACGAATTGATGTGGCTCGACATGCTGCGGCGCTGTTCGGACGAGTCGATCCACATGCGGTTTTTCTCCCTGATCAGCGACTTCACCCATGAGATGGCGGTGCGCTACTGCGTCTGCGACTACGATCGCGAGCTGGCGCTGGTCGCCGAGGCCGAGCACGAGGGCGAAAGGCTGCTGGTCGGCATCGGCCGCCTGGTCGCCGACCCGGTCCACCACACCGCCGAGTTTGCCGTGATCGTGCCCGACGCCTGGCAGGAGCGCGGGATCGGCCGCACCCTCACCGACGCCTGCCTGCGGGTGGCCAAGGACTGGGGCGTGTCCGAGGTCACCGCCACGACCTTGCGGGAGAACACCCGGATGATCGGAATCTTCCGCCATCGCGGCTTCAAGATCGGCCACGACCCGGAGGATGAGACGGTGATCGCTTCCAAGAAGCTGTGAGCCGATGGGGTCGCCTGCTGCCGCATTGACCTTGCAGCACCCTTGCCGCCATTCTGCCGCCGCCCCATGAACGCCGTTGAAATCGAGGAAGCCGTCTCCCAGCTCGCGGCACAGCCCTTCGACCGCGACTCTTTCCCCTACGCCTTCCTCGAAGCCTTCGGCAACAAGGCCACCACGCTCAAGCGCCTGAAAGGCGGCGCCACCAACAAGTCCGACCTCCCCGGCGGCCTGCTCCAGCGCAACCACATCCACCTCGCCACCTGCGACCCAGGCGCGGTGCCCGCCACCCTCGACGCGCTGCGCGAAAGCCCGGCGACCGCCAAGCAGAAGGCCCGCTACATCCTCGCCACCGACGGCACCGAGTTCCATGCCGAGTGCCTCGACGGCGAGGGCGAGACCGTCGCCTGCGACTACCCGGACTTCCACGACCACTTCGGCTTCTTCCTGCCGCTGGCCGGCATCACCACGGTCAAGCAGATCCGCGAGAACGCCTTCGACATCAAGGCCACCAGCCGCCTCAACAAGCTCTACGTCGAGCTGCTCCGGGACAACCCCGACTGGGCCTCCGACGAGCGCCGGCCCGACATGAACCACTTCATGGCCCGGCTCATCTTCTGCTTCTTCGCCGAGGACACCGACATCTTCCCCCGCGCCGACCTCTTCACCGGCACCGTCGAACAAATGAGCGACCGCGACTCGTCGAACACTCACGAGGTGATCGCCGAGTGCTTCCGGGCGATGAATACGCCCCACGACCAGCGCGAAAAGGCCGGCCTGCGCAACTGGACGAAGGATTTCCCCTACGTGAACGGCGGGCTCTTCTCCGGCGAGATGGAGACGCCGCGCTTCAGCAAGATCGCCCGCTCCTACCTGCTCCACGTCGGCAAGCTCGACTGGACCAAGATCAACCCCGACATCTTCGGCTCCATGATCCAGGCGGTGGCCGACGACGAGGAGCGCGGCGAGCTGGGCATGCACTACACCAGCGTGCCGAACATCCTCAAGGTCCTCAACCCGCTCTTCCTCGACGAGCTGCGGGACAGGCTCGAGGAGGCCGGCGACAACAAGCGCAAGCTGCTCAACCTCCGCAACCGCATCGCCCGCATCCGCGTCTTCGACCCGGCCTGCGGCTCGGGCAACTTCCTCGTCATCGCCTACCGCGAGCTGCGCGCCATCGAGGCCGAGATCAACCGCCGCCGCGGCGAGGCCGACCGCCGCAGCGACATCCCGCTGACCAACTTCCGCGGCATCGAGATCCGGCACTTCTCGGCCGAGATCGCGCGGCTGGCCCTGATCATCGCCGAGTTCCAGTGCGACGTGCGCCACATCGGCCAGAAGGAGGCGCTCGCCGTCTTCCTGCCGCTGGCGCGGGACAACTGGATACCTGCGGCAACGCCCTGCGCCTCGACTGGCTCAGTATTTGCCCGCCGACCGGCCGGGCGGTGAGAAACCGCGCCGACGACCTCTTCGACACGCCGCTCGACCAGAGCGAGATCGATTTCGAGAACGAGGGGGGAGAGACCTTCATTTGCGGGAATCCGCCGTACTTAGGGAGCAAACGGCAAACCCCTGAACAGAAGGCCGAGCTCGAAGAGGTTTTTCGCGGTAAAACGACGAGTTGGAAGTCGCTGGACTACGTTGCCGGATGGTTCGTAAAAGCAGTCGATTACGGTAATCACACAGAATCGGCAGCTGCTTTCGTGTCCACAAATTCAATTTGCCAAGGGCAGCAGGCAGCGATCCTTTGGCCTCTCGTCTTCGAAAGCGGAGCATTCATCTCTTTCGCATGCACCTCCTTCAACTGGCGAAACTTAGCTAGCCGAAACGCCGGAGTCACCGTTGTCGTGGTTGGTTTCGCTAAAAATGTTGGAGAGAAGCGTCTACTTTTCGAATCGGATGACGATGGAGGTGTGGTGACTCGATGCGTCAGTTTCATCAATGCTTACCTTGTAGCGGGTCCGAACGTCACTGTTGAATCGCAGCGCAGGCAGATCTCAGGAATGCCTCAGTTCGAGCGTGGCAACTCACCGACCGATGGCGGGTATTTACTTCTCGATCATTCGGACCTTCCTGGCTTGGAGCTACCGAGAGACCAGTTTGAGCTGATGGTCCGGCCTTTCGTCGGATCCTTCGAGTTGATTCGGGGCTTCACTCGCTACTGCATTTGGATCAGTGAGTCGAACAAGGAAGCAGCTTTGTCATTTCCGAGTATCCGCTCACGAGTCGACCGGGTTCGGGAGTTTCGGCTATCTAGCAAGAAGGCTTCGACCGTCAAAGCCGCCGCCTGGCCCCACCGATTTGATGAGCGAAAGCCGCTCCCAACAACGGAAGTTCTGTGCGTTCCGATAACCAGTTCAGAGAATCGAGAGTATCTCCCAGCTGCTGTCCTCCCCAGGGATACTGCAATCTCGAATTTGGCCTTTTCTATGCCCTGTCGCGAGGCGTGGGTCTTTTCACTAGTCGTATCACGAATGCTTCTCGCTTGGGTGGCCACGGTCTGCACGAGGATGCGAACCGACTACAGGTTCACGAACACGCTGTGCTGGAACACCTTCCCGGTCCCGAAGCTCACCGAGCAGAACAAGGCGGACCTGACGCGTTGTGCGGAGGAGATTCTGCTGGCGCGGGAGGCGCATTTCCCGGCGACGATCGCCGACCTCTACGATCCGGCGAAGATGCCGGAGAACCTGCGCCACGCCCACGAGCGCAACGACGAGACCCTGGAGCGCATCTACATCGGCCGCCGCTTCCGCAACGACACCGAGCGCCTCGAAAAGCTCTTCGAACTCTACACCAAAATGACCGCCGACGAGGCGGGCAAGAAGTGAGCGGTGCCGGTCCCGCGAGCCGGCCGGGCTTCCATCCCTCCGGGATGCGGTTTGTTGGTGGGGCCGGGAAACCGGTGGTGTCGCCTCGCTCAACCACCGGCTACAGGCTTTCATCCCTCCGGGATGCACTGGCATCCTTACCGGGATGCGGTTTGTTGGTGGGGCCGGGAAACCGGTGGTGTCGCTCGTTCCTCGCTCGACCACCGGCTACAGGCTTCCATCCCTCCGGGATGCACTGGCATCCCTACCGGGATGCACTGGCATCCCTACCGGGATGCGGTTTGTTGGCGGGGCCGGGAAACCGGTGGTGTCGCT
>JAKZES010000027.1 GCA_022548915.1 Verrucomicrobiaceae bacterium E54 | reverse complement strand
CAAACCGCTGACTGGACAGCCGGATGCGGGAGATCCGCACGTCCGGTTCGAAGGGAGGGGCGGCGCAAGCCAATGCGCCGTCCCTACCCCTATCATCACACGATAGACGCCGACATCGGGTCGCGTTATCCGGTAACTTCCCATGAAAGGCCTCTCTATCCTCTGCCTCGCCTCCATTGCCGCTTCCGCCCAGGGAATCCCCGAGCGCGCCAGGAAGTCCGAGCTGGCGACCTACTTCCTGCCCCCGACCCGCGTCGTCTGGACCTCGGATCAGGGGGTGAAGCACGCCGACACCCTGCTGCAGCCCGCATTGGGCCAGGCCACGCTCAAGCCGTCCCATCCCCCGACCGTCCTCAAGGCCGGCGACGGGGCGGGCTCCATCGTCCTCGACTTCGGCACCGAGATCGCCGGCTACCTCGAGCTGTTCACGCCCGGCGGCGACAAGACCCCGCCCGAGGCCCGCATCCGATTCGGCGAGTCGGTCGCGGAAACGATGGCCGAAATCGGCGAACGCGGTGCCCAGAACGACCACGCGCTCCGCGACCAGGTCGTCGAACTCCCGTGGATGGGCAAGAAGATGGTGGGACCGTCCGGCTTCCGCTTCGTCCGCATCGATGCCGTCGCCGACAGCAGGCAGCCGGTCCAGCTGACTCACGTGCGGGCCGTGCTCCAGATACGGGACGTGCCGTACCTGGGAAGCTTCCGCTGCAGCGACGACCGGCTCAACCGCATCTGGGACACGGGCGCGTGGACCGTCCACCTCAACATGCAGGACTACCTGTGGGACGGCATCAAGCGCGACCGCCTCGTTTGGCTCGGTGACATGCATCCGGAGGTTTCCATCATCGGTGCGGTCTTCGGGGACAACGAGGTCGTCCCGAAGAGCCTCGACCTGATCCGCGACGTCACTCCGCCGACCCAGTGGATGAACGGCATCAGCTCCTACTCGATGTGGTGGATCATCATTCACGAGGATTGGTACCGGCTCCACGGCAACATCGACTACCTCCGCGAGCAGAAGGCCTACCTGCAGAAGCTGCTGTCCCATCTCGCCAGCTTCATCGACGACGACGGCCGCGAGAAACTCGACGGCATGCGCTTCCTCGACTGGCCCACCTTCGAGAACAAACAGGCGGTCCACGAGGGCCTGCAGGCGATGATGGTCAAGACCATGGCCAGCGGTGGCCGGCTCATGGCTCTGCTGGACGATCCCGCGACCGCGAAGCTCTGCCGCGAGGCCGAAGCGAAGTTGCGCAAGCACGTGCCCGAGCCGAGCGGACGCAAGTCACCCGCCGCCCTCAACGCCCTCGCCGGCCTGCGTCCGATGGAGGAGGTCGCCGACGAACTCAAGAAGGACGGCCCTAGGGACCTCTCGACCTTCTACGGCTTCTACGTGATCAATGCCCTCGGCGAAGCGGGTGAAACCGAGGCGGTGCTCGACATGATCCGCCAGTATTGGGGTGGCATGCTGGACGTCGGCGCGACTAGCTTCTGGGAGGACTTCGACCTCGCCTGGATGGAGAACGCCGGGCGGATCGATGAGTTGGTGCCTCCCGGCAAGAGGGACATTCACGGCGACTTCGGCGCCCACTGCTACGTCGGCTTCCGCCACAGCTTCTGCCACGGCTGGGCGGGCGGCCCCACCGCCTTCCTGAGCCGCCACGTGCTCGGTATCGAGCCGGCCGCTCCCGGCTTCACCAAGGTTCGGATCGACCCCAACCTCGGCGACCTCGACTGGGCCGAGGGCACCTACCCGACGCCGCATGGCATCATCAAGGTGCGCCACGAAATGCAGGCAAACGGCAGCATCAGGAGCGAGGTCGAGCTACCGGAGGGTGTGTCGCTTTCCGAAGCGCCCTAGGAGTGGCGCTCTCCGAGCGCCATGAGCGGGGCATGGCGACGTCCACGTCGCGGTGAAAGGCGGGCGCTGAGTGTCGGGCCCGACCCAAACTCGCGACACGACTCCTGAAGTCGGCTCAAAGCCGACCCGGCCCGTCATCCTCCTTCACCAAGGCTTCGGCGGGAGACAAGTGGCGCTTCCATCCTTCGCCGAGGCTCCGGAGGACAAGTGGGAAGCGCCACTCCACCGCTTTCCGCTGCCTCGACAGCTCCCGGAACTCCTCACGGAGTTTTCCGAAGGCTGTAGAAGCGGCGGCTCGGCGGGGAATCGTAGTCGAGGACATGCGTGGTCGAGGTCCCCTGCGAGGCCACCGACTCGCCACCCGGCTCGGAATCCCAGCTGGTGAAGTCATCGGAGATCTCGATGACCCAGGATCTGTCGGGGAGTGAGTCCCAAGTGAGCGTGGTCTGGTTCCCAAGCGTGTTCATCATGGGAATGTCCGCGCGGATTGAGCGCCGGAAGGCATCGGACCGGGTGGTCATGAAAGCGCGCGTCCCCAGAGCACGAAGTCATCGAGTTCGCCAACGAATGGCGAGTTCAGTGTTCCCGCTATGGCGACCGATGCGTAGCTGTCCCTTTGCTGAAAACATTTTGTGTAGAAGTTGATGGAAGCATTCGCGGTCTTTGCAGGGTAGTCGATGTCATTGATAAGAATTGGATGGAATTCCGGTTGTCATTGATCAGCCGTTGCCTGCAAAAGCATCTGCTGGTGGGGCAGTCCTTTCCCCCTAACCTCCAGAACGATCTCACCCGGCTGCTCGGCTGCCTCCACAATGACCACCAGTTGCCCGCTGAAGGTCCGCATCCTCGGCAAGTGAAAAGGCTCCAATGAGGTGGCATCCCCATTGCACACGGCCTTGAACCGGCCCGCGCCGCTCACGGCGAAGTCCAACGGTTGGTCCATGCGCGGGCAAAGGTTGCCCTCCGCATCCACCAGAGACACCGTCACAAAACTCAGGTCTCTGCCATCCGCCTCCAAGCGGGTACGATCCGCTTGCAGGCGCAACCCGGTTGGAGCTCCGGCCGTGTGCTTCTCGCATGTGGCAATCGGCTTTCCATTCTCATCCAGTGCCACCACCCGCAGCGTGCCGGGTTGATAAACAACATCCATCCACATCAGGCGGTAGCGTTCCTGCAGGGTCCCATCACGCCGCTTTTCCCGGATTCCCTGGCTCACGCCGTTTAGGAAAAGCTCGGCGCGGTCGTAGTTGGTGTAAACAAAGACCGGGGTCACTTTCCCCACCCGCTCAGGCCAATTCCAATGGGGCAGGATGTGCAGCGTCTCCACATCCCGATTCCATTTGCTGCGATAAAGGTAATACCGGTCCTTCGGCAACCCGGCCAGATCCAGGATGCCAAAGTAGGAGCTGCGCGACGGCCAATACTCATCGTAAGGCGTCGGCTCACCCAGGTAGTCGAAGCCCGTCCACACAAACTCACCGATCACCCAATCCTTGTCGTCTTGCATCTCAAAATCGACTTCTGGCAGATTGGACCACGAGCAGAATTCCAAATCATACGAGGAGCTCTGCCCGTCCGGGTAGGTGCGCATCGATGCCGGCTCGACCGGGAACTTGTAGATCCCCCGCGAACTCACGGTCGAAGCCGTCTCCGATCCGAGGATCATGCCCTGCGGAAAGCGATCATGCGCTTCTTCATACAGGTGTACGCGGTAGTTCAATCCGGGGATATCCAGCAACGCTCCAAACCCGCTTTCCATCACGGCCTCCACCTGGTCCATGCCCACCGTGACCTTGCGTGTCGGATCTTCCCGATGAAATAGATCCTGAAGCCACTTGGCCCGTTTCACTCCTTCCGGGCCCCATTGGTCGGGCACTTCGTTGCCACTGCTCCAAAGCGCGATGCAGGGATGGTTGCGGGTCGCCCGCACGAGGTTCACCACATCACGTTCCGCCCATTCGTCAAAGAAGCGGTTGTAACCATTTTTCACCTTGGGCTTCGCCCATTCGTCAAAGCTCTCAGCGATGAAAAGGAAACCCATTTCATCACAGAGCTCCAGCTGTTCAATGGACGGCATGTTATGAGCCGAGCGCACGGCGTTGCAGCCAAGGTCCTTGAGGATGGCCAACTGGCGCCGGAGGGCCGCCGGATTCACCGCCGCTCCCAAAGGACCGAGATCGTGATGCAGGCACACGCCCTGGAACTTCGTCACTCTTCCATTGAGCAAAAAACCTTTGCCCGCGACAAACTCCACGGTCCGCACCCCGAAGCGGATGCGTTGCTCGTCCACGAGTCTGTCCCCCTCGAAGAGCTCACACACCGCCGTGTAGAGATGGGGGGTATCCGGGCTCCAGCGCTGAGGCTGTGGCAGCGCAAGGTGTTGAATGATCTCATCTCCGATCGCTTCCGTGCCATTTTCCACTGCCACCACCCTCCCGCTGGCATCCTCGATGCGGGTGCGCAGACTGACATTGGCATCCGTCACGGCTGCCTGGATCGCGACCCGGGCCACCTGATCGGTCACCATTGGCGTGGTCACAAACACACCCCACTGCTCGAATCCGACACGGTTGCGCAGTTCCAGGCGAACCTTGCGATAGAGCCCCGCGCCCGGATACCAGCGGGAGGAGAAGGGACGGTTCTCCAATCGCACCGCAATGAGGTTCTTCCCGGGTTGCAGGTGCTCCGTCACGTCGAAATGGAAATAGGCATATCCATAGGGCCGGTGGCCGACCTTTGTACCATTGACATAGACCTGCGCCTCACTCATCGCCCCGTCAAACTGCAGCACCGCCCGCCGCCCCTGTCCGAGTTCCGGTAATTCGATTTCATGGCGGTACCATCCGGTTCCAATGAAAGGGAGGGCGCCGGTGCGTCCCGTCTTCTCCGTAGGTACAGCCTCATTGTTTTGTTCGATCTTCACCACTTGCCTGTCGATTTTCGGATCAAAAGGCCCGGTGATCGCCCAATCGTGGGGCACACGCACCCGCTCCCATGCGCTGGTATCGAGGTCGGGCAGGTGAGCGCCTTCCACATCCCCGCGGGTGAACATCCAGCCCGTTTCCAGCAGGTATTCCCGCCTGGGGGATTCAGCGACGACCGTTTGCATCGTGATCGACATCCCGACCATCGCAAACAACATGGACTTCAAGGGTTTCATGTGGGTGATGTTCTTAGTTGCTTCCGGTTCCGTGAATCAAATCGGACCAATCGGTCCTCGACACGGGCTTGCCCCAAAAGCTGCCCTTGCCATGCTCCGCCTCGTAGGCGCGGATCTCCCTTTGCTTGGCGATCTGGGCCGCCGTCACCTCATCAAGACAGGCTGGATCCGCAAAAGGATCGTTGGTCACCTGCTGCCAATTGCGAAGGTCTTCGAGCAGCTTATCCACGACAGGACGGTAGTTGGCATCGTCTGCCAAATTTGCCGTTTCGCCGGGATCACGCGCGAGATTATACAACTCCAAACGAGGCGGCTTCTTCATCCTCCGGTAGATGGCGCTGGCAATCGTTCCCTTGCCCGAAACAAGACCCGCGCTCAGATCGGCGGAATCGCCCTCTCCCTGCACGCGCCCACCCTCCAGAATGAAATTGCCTGCTTCCGTGCCCGCCAACAAGTTGACAATCAGCTTGTGACGCCCGTCTCGAATCGAGCGCATCGGCCACCAGTCAACCGTGGTGTGCGAGTGGTACTCCGTCACCAGGTGCGGGCGCCAGTCACTGGGTCGTTGTCCCCCCCGCATTTGCCCGGCCAACGATCTCCCCGCAAAATCTGGAATCGGCACAACCCCGGCGATCTCCATGAACGTCGGAGCAAGGTCCACCAGCGAAACAAGGCTGCTCACTCGACGCGGTGGCATCTTTCCATTCCCGGGCCAACGTGCAATCAAGGGCACCCTGACCCCGAGTTCATGAACCGAAAGCTTCCCCCTACCGAAGGACGGGCCGTGATCGGAGGAGAAAACAACAACCGTGCTCTCCAACAAACCCTTTTCCTCCAGGATTTGATAAAGGCCCGCGACGAGGGCGTCCACCCGCTGGATCGAGTTGTAGTAATGGGCCAGATCCCGGTTCAACCAATCGCTTCGCTTGATATCGCTCCCGAAGCTGTCCAAAGGGCGGATATCACCGGGCTTGACGGTCTGATAACCATCCATGTCCGGCGCGGAATTGAACTTCCCGCGAGAAAACGGCTCGTGCGTATCGTGGGTCTGTGCCTGATAATAGAACGGCTTTTCCGGATCCCGCTCGGCAAGAAAATCACGGAAATAGCGAAGATGCGCCTCCCAGTCCTTGGTGTCGGACTGATCCCGCTGGGTCATCCTGTTCTCATCATAGACCATGTCGAAATGTCGCCGTATATCCTGCTCAGGGCTGACGTGGATCTTGTAACTGATCCCCGTCTGGTATCCGGCCTTTTTCAGCAGTGCGGGAAACACCGTAGTGCCAGGTCGCATGGAGTAGCCGTAGTCGGCCAGACCGAGGTGGCCGGTTTGGTGGGGGTATTGTCCCGAAAAAAGGCTTGCCCGGGATGGACTGCAAGTGGCCGAAGCGCAGTAAGCGTTCTCAAAAACCGTGCCTTCCCTCGCCAGACGATCGAGCCCTGGAGTGGGAATTTGCGCTTCCCCATATGGCCCGACCTGCAGGCCCAGATCCTCGGCAAAGATCAGCAGAATATTCAACGGCTCCGTGGTTTTCGAATGGGCCACGACAACTTGCGCCGCCTCGGCAGCCAGCAATTCCTCCTCATGCCGCATCGCATGGATGGCCGGCAAAGCGGCACCTTTCCGGTCGAAGAGCGCGTTTTTTCCACCATGCCACTGATGTTGGATTCCTTCGGGGAACCAGTAGAATATCCCGCGACCATTCGGAAACGAGGCCACCATGCGGGTCAGGTCCCGCAGATAGCGATACTGTCCCCCCGGCGAGTGGCTGTAGCCGGTGGAATGCAATCCATCCTTCTGCGGAAGCGGGGTGTGCGGGTGCGCCGTCTCGACCACCATGAAAGGCAGTTTCAATTCCTCATCGATGTAAGCGAATGATTCGCGAAGGTCTTCCATCGTGTTGTGAAGAAACGGATAGTGGCTCAGTCCGATGATCTCAAAGTCCACATCATGCGGCAGCAGACCGGTGAAGAACCATTTCACGACCGCCTTTCTTCCTCCCCGGTCGATATGGATCATGCGTTCCGGGGTATTGTCGGGAATCGCCGCAGGGACGGCGCTTGAGGCTGCCTGAAGCAGTCGGGCGAATTGGGCCCACTGTTTTCCATCTTGGAATCCCTCGCCGCCAACCCGCCCGTCGGGCCAGAGCATCCCCGGAGTGATTTCGTTGCCGAGTTGGACCATCCTTGGAACCACTCCAGCCTCCTTGAATTCGATCAGCACCTCCCTGGTGTAATCGTGGACTTGCTTGACCAGCGAGTCGAAGTCGAGTCCGGCCCATGCTTTGGGCTTGCTCTGATTTCCTGGATCCGCCCACGTGTCCGAATAGTGCAGCGCAAGAAGAATGGGGAAACCCGCCTGCTTCACGCGCTGCGCAAGAGCAAGGGTATGCTTCAGGTCATTGACCGCACCCCAGCGCCCATCGGCCTCGACGAAAAGCCGCAATCGCACCATTTCAAATCCAGCTTCATGGATGATCTCGAGCACGGGAAGCTGCTTCCCGGCGAGTTGGTAGTTTGCTCCACGGCGCTCCATCTCAGGGATGCCGGACAAGTCCACTCCCCGGATCAGATCCCGTCCATCCACAAGTTGGCAGGCAAGCAGTCCGGCAAGTAGGATGGCGGAGATGAATTTTGGATTCATGTGCATAACAGCGTTTGGGAGGATGAAGGCCGTTGAAAGAGTCGTGCCACCACGGGTTGGAACGACAGCCCGGCCAAGTCGCAAGCGTCATCACTTCGCTGCATCTGGCGGTGGCAGGTGACGGCCGGAGAATCAGTAGTTGATCGAGAAGTGCTTCGCTTTCAACTCTCCCTTCTTGAAGGCTTGGATGTGTCCATCGACGAAGACCATGTGGGCCTTACCTCTGTTCCGGTATTCCGGTTGCCCGGCCTCCGCACCGGTATGGAAGGTGGCGGTTTGCCGTCCTGCGGCAGGGGTGTCCGCAGCGAGCGTCGCGCTTGTCGGAGTGAAGTTCGCATGCCCGTTCTTGTGAGGCGTGAACTCGGCGCCGGCCTTGGTGGTCACATCGCCAAGCAGAACCACTTCGCCGGCACGCCTGATGTTTGCAGGACGCACGCGTCGCCCTCCGGTCCGGTAGCACACGGCGACATTTGCGGCGTAGTTCAACGGCTGCCACGTCAGCTCCGGCTGAAACACCGATCGCTTGGTGGGAGATAAATACTCTTCCCTGGGCGGTTTCGCACCGGAGTCCTCCATCAGGATCTCCGGCCAGCGGTTCGTGGCAAAGCCGGAGGTGGCAGGAAAGTTCTTGTCGAATCCCGGAGGAAAATACCCGTGGTCCGCCGCAAAGCTTTGCATCTGGGTGGCCAGCGAGCGGAGGTTTGCCATGTTGCGGGAGGCGTTGGCGGAATCAATGGCCCTGCGGGACATCATGAAGACGATCACGGCAAGGACTGCGATAATGGTGATCGTGACAAGGATCTCGACGAGCGTGAAGCCCCTCTCTCGGGCGGAACGGCTGAGGGAGACTCTCCGAGGGCGTCCCCTCGACGCGCCCATCACGGAGGGGGCGTGCCATCGTCTTGCAAAGCGATCGTCTTGGGAATCTTGAGGCCGTTTCACATGAAGAAATGTTGGACGATCATTCCCTACGGAGTTTCGGTGAGGCGGTAGAAGCGGCGGCCCGGGAGGGAGTCGTAGGTGAGGACGTGGGTCGTGGAAGCCCCTTGGGATGGGACGCTTTCGCCACCGGGTTCGGGATCCCAGCCGGAGAAGTCGTCGGAGCCCTCGATCAAATAGCTTGCGCCGGGCAGCGAGTTCCAGGTGAGGGTGACTTGTTTCCCGACCGTGTTCATCGTGGGAATGTCCGCGCGCAGGGAGCGCTGGAAGGCGTCGGGCTGGGTGGTCATGCCGGCGCCTGCGGCGAGTGGGGTGAGAAAGTCCCCATCGAGATCATAGGCCGTGCCGGGTGCGCCGCGCAGGTCGGCACCCACGTAGAACCAGGTGGTGCCGTCGATCTCGACACCCTCGCCACGGCGGAAAGCCTTGAGCAGCGGGTCGGCCTTGGCGACATCATAGGCGAGGCTCGAAGAGCCGAAGGCGTGGAGGAGCGAGATCTCGGCGGTCGAAAGCGCGCGTCCCCAGATCACGAAGTCATCAAGCTCCCCCACGAACGGTGAGTCGTTGTTCAAGGTGTGGCGACCGATCCGAAGCTTCCCCTTGGAGGATGTCGTCTTGGTGAAGATGTTGATGTCCGGGTTGCTGGTCTCGGCCGGATAGGCGACGCCGTCGACCTGGAAAAGCACCTCGCCCAGTGTGGATTGGTCCCAGGCGGGAACAACGATCGCACAGTGGTGCCAGTTGCCATCATTGATCACCGGAGCACCGAGAGCGACGGCGGTGTAGGCACCGATGTCGAGTTGCAGGCGCCCGTCGGAGGCGACCTGCGCTCCGAATTCGCCGTAGAATCTCTCGATGTCACCGAACCCCGCGATGTTCATGAAGCCGCTCTGGGAAGTCTTGATCCAGAAGGCCATGGTGCGGGGCTTGTTGATCGGAGTCGGGCATTCCCCTGCATAGATTTCGTCGGGATCACCCGTGACGCCTGCGAAGCGAAGGGAGTTCCCGAACTTGCCCGCGACAAAGTCCTGAGGCGAGAGCCAGGCCGCATCAAGATCGCCGCGCCACTTCCTCTGCCCGTCGGCATTCACATCGGGCAGGCTCCCTTCGTTGGACATCTGACGGGTTCCGGAAGGATGATCGAAAGAGTAGTGGAGCAGGTAGTCGTCGTGCTCGATGTTGGCCAGAAATCCCGTGCCCTCCGAAATCACGTCTTCAGGACCGGACTTGTCGATCACGATGGCACCCGCCGGCTTGAATGATTCACGCATCTCGGCGAAGCCGGCCCGGTTGTCGCCGCTCTGGGGCTGCCAGTAGGGGATGGAAGTGTCGCGATGTTGACGACCTGTCTTGATCGTGCAGTCGAGCTTGTCCGGATGCACGCGGACGACCAGGTGGTTCAGGACGCGGGAGCCCGGCGGCGAGCCGTGCACGATCTGCTGCACCCCCATGTGCCGGGAGGCGGCGATGTCGTGAACCTCACCGGAGAAATGAAGATCCACACCATGCGCGGCCATCGCTTGGAACAACGCGCTGGATTCCCCATTCGCATAGGTCATCCCCGAAGACGCCGTGGTCAGCACCGGTTGAAGAATCGGGGGGTGGCACTGGGTGACGATGTGCCGAATGCCCGGGTCCGCCTCCGCCTCGGCGAGCAGGCTCTGCACCCAGGCAAGCTGGCCGGCCTCAAGCTCGGGCTTCACCGTGATGCCGTAGGGGTAGAGTTCGGTCGAGGGATCCGTGTGCTGGAAGACATCCATCGAAATGATGAGCGTGTCCTTGTGGCGGACGGCGAAGGCGGTCTGCTCGTGAGGCGAACCGACGGGGCGATCCGGATAGATCAGCGGGGCCGGCGTGTCGCCGAAATCGGGAGACGTGCGATCCGGTCGGCCGAGCGGCGTGTAGGTAGACCACTGACCGATCGGAAAGCGCGTGAACCAGCGCGAGAACTCGTTGCGCATGGTCGGAATGAGCTTGGTGTTGACGCCATTGAGGGGCCAGTCGTTGTCGCCCAGCTCGTGGTCGCCGACGCAGGCGATCACCCTCAGGCCGTTGGCCTGGAACCACGCGTTCTGGTAGTGACCGTAGTAGTAGTAAGAGCCTTCGATGAAGGCGATCTCACGATTGGCATCCGTGTCCACCGGGCCGATCACCTGGCGCCCGGCGGCATCCTTGAACCACTCGCCTTCAACAAGGTCACCGGCGACGAGGAATAGATCGGGCGCTTCGGAGGTCATCGACTGGAAGAACGCGAGAAAGCTGTCTTCGATCTCCGCAGTGGTGCCGTTCTGTCCCCCATCCCAGCCGGAGCTGGCAGGCACGCCGGTGATGGCACCGGACATGTCCGCGATGTCCGCATTGGTGAAATCGGGCGCGGAAACAAAGGTCCACGGCTCGCTGTCGGGGTCGAGCGGATGGCCGGCGAGTTCGAGCCGGTCGAGCAACACGGTCTGATCCTCGTCGTCGGCCGAGAAATCGATGAAGAACCCGAGGTTGGTGATTGGCCCGGAGAGATCGGACGCCGGCGCGGCCCCAAGCGTCGCCGAATTCTCCCCAAGGGCGACTGCGAGCCAGCTGGAAGCGGCGGGGTTGAAGGAGATCGTCTCGGTGGCGAAGGGCGAGCTGTCGCCCGCAACGGGAAACGCCGTGGCCGAAGCGAACCACTGGCCGCCGACTTCGACCATGGGCCGCACGGCGGTGTTGGCACCGTTGGCACCGCCAGCCTGCTCCCAGCGGAGTTCGAGACCGGTGTAGCTTGCGGGGTCGTGGTCGATGAAATCCTCCTCGGTGGAGACGACCGCCTTGCCGTTGCCTTCCCCTTGCGCGGCGAAGACTTCGACGTAGTCGTCCCCAAAGACGCCGGCGATGTGAGCGGTGGATGCACCGGAGGCCGAAGCGGCACGATAGGTGATCGAAGGAATCCCCACTCCTCCGGCACCGCCGTTCGCGGTGTCGCAACGGACATTCAGAGCGCTGACGACGACGGAATTGGCAAAGGTCACCGAGGCTAGGGAACTGAAGCTGGTGGAGGTCAAGGTGACGGAATCACCGCTGAAGGCGGCGGTGCCATTGTCCAGGCTGGCACCGGGGTCGGCGGGAAATCCGCCGAGCACCACGGGCGAATCCGAGGGGCCGAAGCCGGAGATCGTGACCGCATCCACGACCAGTGAGTCGGCGGCGGTAACCTCGAAATTCTCGCCTTGGCTCAGGGTCGTGTCCTTGAAGGAGCCAAGCGTTCCCAGCGACAGGATCCCCCCCTCGGAACCAACGAAGAGGTTGCCGGAGTTGCTGGTGAAGGTGAGCCCACCCGCGGCAACGCTTGCACCGAGATCTCCGCTGCCCAGGGTGCTGGCCGAAACCACGGTCTGGGTCGGCGAGATGGTTGCTCCAGAGTTTGTATTGATCGCAGCGGCGCCATCCCATCCGCAATCCTCGAGAGGTCGCGCGCTGCGCATGCCATTGGGGAATTCCTCGCGGTAGAGCACCTGTGGCTGCGGCGTGTGATCGAGGCGGGCAAGGGCCACGCCATTGGCACCGGCTGAGGGGTTGGGAGCAGACAAGGCAATCATGTCGCAGGCCTGCGGACTCGAGAACGAAACGGTGGCAGAACTTGCGAAGCTGGTCGCAGTCAAGCTGAGGGTGCCGTTGGCGAAGCTCGCACTGCCGTTGGACAGCGATGCACCCGGATCTGCCGGAAAGCCGGAGACCAGGAACGGAGAATCACTGACTCCGAAATCGCTGATTTCGAGCGAGTCGATCCGACTTTTTCGATCAAAGGAAATCGTCAGGACTTCCGCGCCCGATACGGTGCGGTCATCCAGGCCTCCCGTGACGCCAAGACTGGGAACTCCGCTTAGATTGCCTCGATAAAGGTTTCCGCCGCCGGGCGCATAGATGCGGAGCGTCTCGTGGCGAATGACCTGGGGCAATACGCCCGATGAACCGAGGTCCGCAGGCAGCAGGGTATCTGCCGCCACCGGTAGGGCAAAGGGCCAGAAGACCGCCAGCGTTTTGAAGAATCGGGACTGGTTCATGGGAAGCCGGGTTTTGGAACCGTGCGACGACAATGGCCGCAGTACGCCAAGTTCGACTGCCGAGCAGGAACCTGGCAGCCGACACTTTCCGGACCGAGTCGCTGTGACTAGCGCCGGCGGCGAAGCAGGCAGAGCACTCCGAGACCACCGACCAGAGCGCTGGAGGGCTCGGGGACGTAGGTGACATCTACAAAACCAACACCAGCCGCGCCCCCCGTCACGTTAGAGGCAGTGATCTCAAGGGAAGTGACATCCACCGTAGAAGCGAAATTCACCGTGTAGGTTTGCAGGTACCCACTGTTGCCGTTCGAATCGATGGACACCGCACCGGCAGCGTAAGATACCGTCCAACCCGCCGGCAGACCGGTGACAGACGCGCCTGGATCACTCGAGAAACCACTGATGACGGCATCATTGTCGTTCGCTCCGTGGTCGCCCAGCGAAAGCGAAACCAGGCTGACGGGGCTGGTGAAGCTGAGAGTCAATTGCTCGCCCCCCTCGACAGTCCGTCCTAAATTGATGCCCGTCGTGCCGATGAACTCCGGATTGCTGCCGAAGGCGCCCCAGCCGAGGTTTCCCGCGGTTCCCGTCGACGCGATCGTGAAGTCTCCGATTGTGATCGAGACATCACCGAGATTTGCCGTGTCGGGATTGGTCGCCGCAGCGGAAATATCACCGGAAGTGACAATGGTTGCGCCGTGAAGCGAGGATGTCCCGGTGCAGAGGATCGCAACGCCAGGAAGGATGTGCTTGTATGATATTTTCATATGGTTGGTTGTTAGATATTGTTTCTTGGGAATTTTACGTTGATTTTCTTCGATGTTTCAGACGAGGAGATGTCCGGAATCGGCGGCGAAGGAACAGAAGAGCGCCGATGCCGCCAAGGAGGGCGGTGGAGGACTCGGGGATGACAGTCAGTGATACATCATCAATCACGGGGAAGGATCCACCGGCTTCTGGTTCAAACATGATCCCGACCTTCGTTCCGTCCATCGCGGCAGTCGCCGTACCGGTCAGGGTGACCTCCTGGAAAATGCCGGTAAGATTGCCTTGCGTGGCTCTATCCCAGACAAAATCATCGGTGGCTAGGACCTGGGACGTGTTGCCGTAGATCAAAGAATAGCCAAATCTGGTGTCTTGTCCATCCCATGTCGTGGAAGCATAGAAAGTCAGTGTGAATGTTTCACCGATCGTAATCGTGTGGTCAGTCAACTGGTAGAACCCTCCGCCACCAGCTGAACTGTTCATCTTGCCGGCGAAGCTACCTGTCCGCTTTACTTCGTTCGTGATGCCGGAGTCGTCGTCAATCGGAGTGAGGCCCGTCCAAGCTGCAACGTCAGCCCATGCGTCGCCAGCAGTCTTGATCGTTACAGAGCCGGTGTCTTCAAAACCCGCGTCAGCTACCGAGATGCTGGCGGCATTGGCCGATCCGGCGGTGAGGGCGGCAAGCGCAAGGGCGGTTAGGCAGGCAGGGATTGACGTTTTCGTCATCTTCACAAGGTTCTATTCAGGTGTCTTGATTCAACTACTGTCGGGAGCAGAATATTGGGCCCCTCCGGCTACTGCAGGAATTTGCTTCTGAGGCAGGCGCCTGAAACAGCCGTTGGGCCGGACCGGAGGACGGGGAAAAGGGGGTTGAGACTGGTTACCAGGATTTTTCTTTCGGTGTGAATTCAGCGGGTCATCACTCGGATACCACCACCTTGAGGCGGGTGAAGATTCTGCCGGAGGCTCCGATCATCGAACGCTTGAGTTTGACCACCACCGTGTCTTTCGGTGAGGCATCGGTCACGGCGATGATCACATCATCGCCATCGTCCACCGCCGGGGTCCAGCCAACAAGGTCGTTGCCGTATTCCACACTGATGGCGGTGCTGGGGTCGGCCTCTGCAAGATCGCTGCGCTCGAAGGTGAAAATCATGTAGGTCGGGTCGCTGGTGTTGTCCAGGGTCGGCAAAAGTCCGATGGCGTTTTCGTTGACATTTGCCGCGCCCAGCGCCCAGGCCACCGCGTTTCTCACGCCGTCGCCGTTCGTGTCGGTGTCTGCGTCGGCACCGCCGGACCAATCGGCGTAGGTGGTCATCGCCGTGAAATCGACCGAGAAGTTGTCGAAGGCGTAGCCTTTCTGTGTAGCGGGGTCGTCACCCGTGTAGAACTTCGCCCAAAAGCCGAGATCCTGGCCGATGACCGAGGCACCTGGAGCTACGGTGTAGGTGAGCGTCCAAGTCTCAAAGCCTTCCCCCGTCGGGGTGGGAGTGCTGGAGACCAATGAAACATCGCCAGCGTCGAGGGTGTCGAGGAGGCGCGCGCCGTCATCGCCGTTGATATTGGCCGACGAACTCAAATTTCCTGTCAGGCCGATGATCGGGGTGATCCGGTCCGCAAAAGCAAAGTCGCTCCTGATGCCGATGTCGAAGGTGACGACGTAGGTGCCGGCTGCGACCTGATGAGTGCCGAGAGCGGCGTCGTAGAAGCCGCGTTGATTAAGATTGTCTGTCGTTGCAGCCAAATAGGCACTTCCCGCTGTCGGGCTGGGATTGGTTGAGGGATAGAAGCCCCCGAAGATCCGAGTCCAAGTCCCGTTATCCTCGACGGCGTCGCTGTAGATCACGGTGCCATGCGCCAGCGTCACCGAGCACGAGACGGCGCCGATCATCGAAAATACGGAGGATTGGCTCGGTTTCATCAGTCGTTCGTGGAGAGCACCCATCCTGAGGGGTAATGCTCGGGACGACGCATTCGTTTCGAACTTTTTTCTCCTGATGGTCAATAGAATCGCTTTCCCCAGGACTCGGGCTCTTGGGGACCTCCGGTCTGCGGTTCCGATTGCCCTTGGATGGGATACGATACATTAGAAGAGAAACGTTTCCGCTTCCCGAGGCATTCCTCGGTGAGCGATCGCTTGTAATGGACGAAGAACCAGTGGACCCGATGCGCGAATTCGTTCGCGAGTTGACCGAGCACCAGCAGGCGCTGCGGACCTTCGTCGATTACCTGATGATGGGCGCTCCGGGGGCGTCCGACGTGGCTCAGGAGGTCAACCTGTTGCTATGGGAGAAGCGGGCGCAGTTCAAGCCGGGGACGAACTTCCGGGCGTGGGCTTTCACCATGGCGCGTTACGTGGCCCTCGGCCACCGGCGCAAGCTGCGGCGGGACGGGGCACTGGTGTTCGACCCGGACCTGATCGAGCGACTGGCGGACGAGTGGGAGGCCGAGCCCGATGAGCGGGAGCGGAAACTCGCCGCTCTCGATCACTGCTTGGAGCAGCTTCCGGATGAGGATCTCAAGCTGGTGCGTGCCCGCTACGGGAGCCACGGGGAAATCGAGCGCCTCGCAGGAGAAATCGGCAAGACCTCTGGCAGCCTGCGGCTGCGATTGTTCCGGCTGCGGGCGGCGCTCAAGCAGTGCGTGCGCGCCGAACTCAAGCTGGAAGGAGGCTTGGGATGAGCCGCAAGGAACTCGAGCGCCTGGTGCAGGCGATGGCGGACGGCACCTTGAGCGAGACGGAATTCGCCACCCTGCAGGAGGAATTGGCCGCGAGTGCCGAAGCACGGGCATTCTTCCGGGAGTCCATGGAAATCGAACTGCTTCTGCGGAGTTCCATCGGCACGAAATTCTCGCTGCCGGCCTCGGGTCACCGAATGGAGGCGCTCCTCCGTCGCCAGCAGCGCTCGCACCTGCGCCTGGCGCTGGTTGCCGCCGTCATCGCCTTGATCGTCTCGGCCGCGGTCTTCCACCGCGTTTTCATCAAGGTTCCCGACTCGAGCGTGCGGATCGCCTTCACTTCCGGCACCTCGTGGACCGGTGAGATCGAGGGTGACGCCCTCGAACACGGAAGAACGATGCAGGTGGAGTTCGGTGTCGCCGAAGTGACCTTGCCACAAGGGGTTCGGGGCATCATCGAGGGACCCGCCCGCTTCCGGGTTGGAAACGCCAACGACATGGAACTGCTCGAGGGACGGGCGTGGTTCCGGGTCGAAGAAGCGGCCCGCGGTTTCCGGCTGCGCACGCCACAGGTCGAAGTCACGGACTTGGGCACGGAGTTCGCAGTCGTCACCCGGGACAATGAACTCGATGTCGTGCACGTATTCCAGGGACGGGTGCGGGCAGCGGCACGCTTCGGGCTGAAAATGGAATGCGCGTTGAGCAAGGGAGAGGCCGCGGAAGTCTCGCCGGTCGGGCGCTGGATTGAGCGCGAATCAGACGACAGCGGCTTTTTGACCACCCTTCCCCCCGAGTTGCCCGGCATCCGCTTCGGCTTCAACAGCGAGAATCCCCTGAGGGCCGAAGGAGCCCATCCCGCCGTGGACTCGATGGTGGTCACGAGGATTGGCGGCGGAATGCCCGAACTGGTCGATGGCGTTCGCGGCAAAGCACTGGCGGTGCGGTCCTTTGAAGATGTCATCACCACCGACTGGCCCGGCATCGGAGGGGTCGAGCCGCGAACGATTGCCTGCTGGATCCGTCGAAACCCGGATGCCAGTGACTACGCGAGCGTCGTTTCCTGGGGAGTGCCCGACGAGGACCTGCCCGGCCGCTGCAAACTGTTGGTGGCGGAATCGCCCGGTCGCGGACACGCTGTACTGAGGTTCTCGCTGGGACACCATGTGCACTTCTCCGGATCCACCCCGCTCCAAGCGGATCGGTGGCATCACATCGCGGTGGTATTCCGCGGACTTCACAGTGACCGAGGTGAAATGGTTGAACTCTACGTCGATGGTCAAAAGGAACGGGTCGATCCCGAGTTTTCACAGCCACCACGGGAGGATCAAAAGCTCGGAACCATCATCGACTCCAAGAACTCCTCTCCCCTGCGTATCGGCACGGGGCCGGAAACGGACGCCCCTCATCCCTTCCTTGGAGAGATCGACGACGTCTACGTCTTGCCGCGGGCGCTCGTCCCTCGAGAAGTGCAGGCATTGATGGCGCTCGAATAAAACCCGGACTCAAGCCCCCAGGCGCCACTCCCTAATTCACCTCGAAGCGGTGCGCGCCGGGGCTCAGATGCAGTGTCTGCTCCCCACCCACATCACCGCTCCACGGCGAACGCTTCGGCAGGATGAGTTCGGCCGTCGTGTTCGGCGGGACGGTCGCCTCGTAGAGCAAGGATCCATCATCCTGCCGCTTCCAGTGGATCGCGATGCGACCATGCGGCGAGTCGTGGTGCGCCTTGATCCACGAGATCGTGTCGGTTTCCGAAGTGGCATCGACCGACGGAAAATGCGGCTTGAGCCGGATCTTCGAGTAGCCCGGTTCGGCCGGTGCGATTCCCGCGAGATCCCTGAACATCCACTCGGTCACCGCACCGAAGGCGTAGTGCGAGAACGAATTCATTGCGGCGTTCATCTTGCCATTGGGCCCGCCGAAGCCATGTTCCTCGGTGTAGGAATTCCAGCGCTCCCAGATGGTGGTCGCGCCGTTCTTCACCTCGTAGCCCCACGACGGATACTTGCGCGACTGGAGCGTCGCCACCGCCAGGTCGAGATGGCCCGTGTCGGCGAGCACCGGCAGCAAGGGCTTGGTGCCCAGGAAACCGGTGGTCATGCCGGTGCTTTTCGGACCGGCCTTGGCGCGGATGAGTTCCGCCAACCGCGCCCCGGCCCGCTGCCGCTCCGCAGGATCGGTGAGCAGGTCGCAGTCGAGCGCCATAACGTAGGCGGATTGTGACTCGGGCCGGATCGTGCCATCGGCCTGCAGGTACTGCCTGCGGAAATTCGCCCGTAGGGTTTCGGTCCAATCCCGGTATTTCGCAACCTCCTCTCCGCTCTTCGCTGCGGCCGCCATCTCCATCATCATCCGCGTGCACTTGGCGAAGTAGGCGAGCTCGACGTAGGGATGCGGTGTCGGATCGTCGAGGTTGAGCCAGTCGCCCCACGGCGCGCCGAAGGCCTTGCCCTCGAGCTTCGGATCCTGGGCCTTGCGAGCTTCCATGAAGCGGGTCATCGCCTTCCAGTGGTCGCGGAAGAACGAATCGTCGCCGGTGGCCATCCACAACGCGTGGGGCACGATGATCCCGGCATCCGACCAGGCACTGCCATGCACGCCGCCACCGTGGCCGAAGGGGTAAGGCGCGTAGGACGGATAGTAGCCCTCCGGAGTCACGTCATCTTCCAGCTCGCGCAGCCACTTGCGGAAAAAGGCGGCGACATCGGCATGGATCGCGGCCGAGGCGGCGTAGATCTGCGCGTCGCCGGTCCAGCCCATCCGTTCGTCCCGCTGCGGACAGTCGGTCGGGAGATCGATCCAGTTGCCACGCTGGGTCCAGATCGCATTCTGCCAGATCTTGTTGACCACCGGATCGGAGCACTCGAAGCCGGAGGTCATCGGGGTGTCCGAATGCAGGACCAACCCAGTGATCGTGTCCAGCGGCGGCTTCTCCTCGAGCCCGGTCAGTTCCACAAACTGGAACCCGTGAAAGGTGAAGCGCGGCGTCCAAGTCTCGCCCGCCGGATCGCCCTTGCAGATGTAGGTGTCCGTCGCGCGGGCCTGGCGCAGGTTCTCGGTCATCAGGCGACCGTCCGGATGCAGCATCTCGCCGTAGCGCAGGACGATCTTCTGCCCTGGCTTGCCCTTCACCTCGAGGCGGATGTTGCCGGCGATGTTCTGGCCGAGATCGAAGATGAAGACCCCGGGCTTGTGCTCGGTCACCGACTTGGCGGGAAGCTCCTCGATGATCCGCACCGGCTGCGCGGGGTAAGCCTGAAGCACCGGCGGGCGCACGAAGCCGAACTCGCGCTTGTCGTTCTTCACGAACTTGTCGCTGAAGGGCTCGATCACGGAGCCGTTCTTCTCGGCGAGGATCGCCGGCTCCCAGTTGGAGTCGTCGAAGCCGGCCGTCGACCAGCCGGGGATCTCCTTCCGTGCGTCGTAGCCCTCGCCCATCAGGAAGTCCGCCTCGAACTCCGGGCCGGTCGAGGTCTTCCAGTCTTCGCCGGTCCGCACCACCTCGCTGGTGCCGTCGTCGTAGGTCAGGTGCAGTTCGACCATCACCGCGGGCGTCTTGCCGTAGATGTTGCGGCCGGTTTTGTGCGGGCCGTAGCCGACCAGCTTGCCGTAGCCGACGTAGCCGGCATACCAGCCGTCGGCAACCACCGCGCCGATGCCGTTCATTCCGTCCTTGATAAGCGGCGTCAGGTCGAAGGTGTTGTAGTAGGCACGCTTGCGGTAGTTCGTCCAACCCGGCGCAAAGAAGACATCGCCGACCTTCGCTCCGTTGACGTGCAACTCGTAGATCCCGAGCGCGGTGGCGTGGGCCACCGCCCGCACCACCTTCCTGTCCGGCTTGAACGTTGTCCGGTAGTAGCGCGCCGGCGGCAGGTGCAA
The DNA here is from genome assembly GCA_022548915.1 of Verrucomicrobiaceae bacterium E54. GTDB lineage: Bacteria > Verrucomicrobiota > Verrucomicrobiia > Verrucomicrobiales > Akkermansiaceae > Haloferula. The sequence continues at coordinate 43,985 of JAKZES010000027.1, read as the reverse complement.
CTTGTTCCGCTGCTTGTGGAAGGGCGCGGTGTCCTTGAACGAGATGTAGGGGGCGGACGGCGCCCCGCCGATGATGCTCGTCACCACGCGTTGGGGCTCGCTCCACTCCGAAGCCTCTCCACCGCTCCAGGTACGGACCTTCCAATGGAACTCGGAGGACGAAGGCAGCGTCTCACCCTCATACCCGACCCATGCCCTAGGAGAAGCCAACTGGCCGCTGTCCCAGAGATCCGCCTTTCCGGGCTCCAGCCATCCGGGCTTCGTCGCCACGAGCACCTGGCAGGCGGTTTGTGCCAGTTCCGCGGTGTCGCCCTCAAGCCGCCACGACAGGCGCGGAGCGGAGTCGTCCATCCCGACCGGCGCCTCCCGGTGCTCAATCTCGAGTCCAACGGTCAGGTGTGCCAGTGCCAGGTTGGCGCTGAAGAACAGAAGCAGGACAATCTTCATAGGCAGGCGGACTCAGTCTTCTCCGTGTCCGGGCTTCAGTCGAGCGTCGGATCCAGTTTGGGAGGCTGGGGACCCTTCGGGGGCCCACCCGCCGGCTCGGGCGGCTTGGCGGTCGGCTTGATGCTCAGGTCCGGGATCACAAATTCGTAGGTCTTCCCCCACCATGCCTCCCAGCCCGCCGGCAGGTTCACGATATCGGCAAGCGGTCGCGCCGCGAGGTAGGTATCGAAGGAGTTCGGGTGGACCCGGAACATCAGCACCGCATTCCTCACCCGTGCGAGGGATTTGACCGCCTGATGGAAGGGCGAGTTTCGGTCGGCCAGCTCCTCGGTCGTCGTTCCGCCGCTGGAGGCGTTGGGCGTGATCCGGATCCTGAGGTGGCCCCAGTGGGGCTGGGAGACCAGCTCCACCTTCTGCCCGCGCCGGTTGCCCCAATCGAAGCCCTTGAAATGGTTCATGATGCGGCCCGCGCTGTATCGATAAACGTCCGCGCCGGGCCGCTTGATCCGCTGGACCTCCCAGTCGTTCTTCTCCATCCGAAACTCCCGCTCAAAGAGGTCGAGCGGCGTGAACGGATCGATCAGGTGGACGCGTCCGTCGAACACGTAGGCGTAGTAAATCTTGGCCCCTTCGGGAATCGGCCGACTCGCCGGGATCGTCACGACATCGGGCTTGCTCACCTTCACCGGTGTCGCATCGAGCATCGCCTCGAGCTTCGCAATCTGCTCCTGCAGCTTGTCGGTCTTCTGCTTCTCGGCATTCCGGTCCTGGCGAAGCTTCTGCTCGAGCTTCACCACTTGCTGGCGGTCGGCGAGAAGCTTCCTGTTGTCTCCCACCTCCTTCTCAAGAAGCGCCAGCTCCCGCTTCTCCTGTTCGATGGCCCTCGGGTCGGGCGCGGCCGCCTCCAGGATCTCCAATCGGTTTTGTCTCTTGTCCTTCAGGCTCACCACCCGTTGCCGGGCCTGCTCGACCTCCTCGGGGGTGGCCGGTTTCAAATCGTCGATGAAGCGCTGAACCGTCTGGGAGACGTCTGCCTGCACCAACACCAGCACCAAAATCAACACCGCGACCACATTGGTCATCGCGTCCATGAGCGAGTCGAGACTGACCCCTCCCTCGGATCCGTTGCGGCGTCGGCGTGCCATGATTCAGTCGAAAAGGGTGAGGTCGATCGGCCCGTTGTTGGGCAAGGGGAGCTTGCCGGTCCGCAGCTCGAACTTCTCCTGGGCTTCGTGGGCGGCCCATCGGTAGGGGTTGTAGCCTTCTTTTCGTATCAAGAAGAGAACCATTGGATTGCGCTCTTTTTTTACGCGCGCAAGGAAAGCCTTGAACTCGGCACTGTTCGGGATGGCGGCGGTCGTCACACGGACCGGTTTCTTCCCCCTATCGAGCAGATTCAGCCCCGTGGAGTGGCATTCCACGAAATAGATGACCGATGCCATGTCCAGGCCGGTGCCGCCCGGGCGGACCTGCACGGATTTCGGCGGCTCGGGGGCCTCCTTCCGCTCCTTGAGCTGCTGCTGCAGATCGGCGAGCTGCCTGGCCAGCGCGGGTTGCTCCTGCTTCAGCGCGGCGAGTTCGCGGCGGAGCAGTTCCGCCTGCTTCTGGAGTTCGACGTCCGTTGCCCCCTTGGCCTTGGTCAGATCCTCCAACTGGTCGCGCAGCACGATCTGGCGGTCCTTGAGCTTCTCGAGTTCCGCGGCGCTGGCACGTTCGGTCTTCATCCGCTCATCCAGCTTCGCGATCTCCTGCTCCAGCTTCTTCGCCTCGGCCACCAGATCCCGGCGTGCCACCGCCCTCGCCATTTCCTCCTCGGTCTTGCCCTCCTGATCCATCTCCTTGAGGCGGCTCATCACGCTGATCATGAGCGTCAGGATCCCGATCAGGCACGCAAGGATGCTCATGAAGGGGAACAGGGAGACCCCTCCATCGTCGCTGATCCTGCGTCGTCCCATGGCCTTGTCTAACGTCGGAAGATCCCCTTCCGCTTCTTGCCGGGGTTCGGCAATTGCTTCTCACCGAGGTCACGCAGCGCCTGGTTCATCAGGTCGATGCCATTGGCGAGGTTCTCAAAGGTCCGGTTCAACTCGCGATCGGAGCGGATGAAGATCTCGCTGCTGGTGTCCGACAGCTTCTTGACCGCGTCCTCGAAACCCTTCTCCACCGTCGAACGATGCTCGTCGAGCCCCTCGCGCAGCGCCTTTCCACTCTCTGCAAGCTGCTTCGTGCTCTCGTTGAGATTCTCGAGGAAGGTCTCGTGGGCATGCGCCAGCGAGGACACCAGCTGCGGAATGCTCTCCGCCTTCTCCAGCAACTTGTCGGTGCCGGCGTGCTTGCTGTCGTTGAGCTTCGGCAGGACCTTCTCGTTGCAGAAGGCGTCGATGATCGTGAGCGTCTCGTCCTCACGCTTCTGCACGGCTGCCATCGGAAAGCTCATCAGGATGCTGAGAATCAGGCCGAGCAGGGTCGTGTCGAAGGCCAGGCCGAGACCGCCGGTGAGACTGTTGATCGCTGCCTTGAGAGCCTCGGGATCGGAATTGTCTCCCATCGAGAGCGAGCCGACCGCCGTCGAGAGGCCGATCACCGTCCCGATGAAACCCAGGATCGGAATCGCCCAAAGGAAGACCTTGATCAGGGCGTAAGAGCCGGTCGAGCGGTTGGCATCGAGCTCCGACTGGGTGTTCAGGAAAGTCGCGACTTCGGTGTTGTTCGGGCGCGCCTCGAAGAGTTCGAGCGCCTTGCGGATGCGGTTCACGATCAGGCTGTCCCGCAGGCTCAGGGGCACCTTGTAGATGTTGTCGATGAAGCCGGAGACGGTCTGGCGGTTGATTTCCCGTCCCAGCCGCTGCGGAAAGAGGTCGAGCAGCGCCGCGCGTTCCTGACGCTGGTTCATCCGCCACTTCATCGCGAGGATGGCCAGCCCCCAGAAGAAGAGGAAAGTCTCGGCGTAGTTGACCCACCCGCGGTCGAGGAAGATCCCGCCCAGGCGCGTGTCCCGGAAGGGAACCATCAGCACCAGGAAGACCGCCGTGACCCCGATCCCGATGCCCAGGCTGGCTCCGAAGTTCGGATTGGCGTGATCCTTCTCGTGCCAGCCCTCGCGCTCCGGCCTGGTCGGCTCTCCACCGGTCGATGCCTTTTCTTCCGGAGGCGAGACGGTCAGCTTGCCCTTGCAGGCGGGACATTGGACGGTTTGGCCAAAATGTTCCGGCGCAATGTCGAGGCCGGTTTGACAGTGGGGGCAGTTGATGAGCATGGCTTCGAGGTGGCGTCCTCTAGGGAACGCGATGGTTCTCGCAGGGACGGCGTTCCGTCACAAGAAGTTAACACCCGCGGCTCCCGCTCCCAGGTTCCCCGTCGCCCGCGGTCATCATTCCCTCGAAGACCCAACCGCGGGGAGTCGAAACTTCCGGACGATGAAGGCCTACCCCCGCCTTTCACTCCGGAATGCTCCCGGCGTCACGCCCACCTCGCGCTTGAAGGCGGTGGTGAAGTAGTGGACCGAGGAAAAGCCACACTCGATCGCCACCTCGGTCACGGTCCGCTTCGCGCTGCCCAGCAGCCGCTTTGCTTCATCCATCCGGAGCTTCGTTTGCAGCGCGTGAAGGGTCATCCCCGTCTCCCGCCGGAACCGCATCTCAAGGGTCCGCCGCGACACGCCGGCGAGCCGCGCAAGTTCCGCCACGCCGAGCGTTCGTCCCGCGGACTCTCCAAGCAGGTGAATGACCTTGGCCACCACTGGATCACGGCTCCCCGCCACCCCCGTGCTCTCGCGCCGGACCACTCCCACCGGCGGCACCCGGCGGATCGAGCAGCTTCGCGCCTCCCCGATAATCATCCGGTGGAGCAGCCCGGCCGCCTCGTAACCCTGCTGCCAGAAGTCCGGCACGATCCCCGTGAACGGGACCGGCGCGAGTTCGGCGTTCCGCTGCGGATCCTTGTCGACCACGATCATCGCCAGGTCCTGCGGCACCCTCACCCCCCGCTGCACCAGCAGGTCGAGCAAGTCGATCATCCCCCCGGCATGGGGAAGGAAGAGCCCGCACGGAAACCGCAGGGCCGCCACGGCGTTCGCCAACCCCTCCACCGCCGACGTCCAGTCGACCCCCTTTCGCCCCGGCGGGAGATCGATGAACTCCAGCCCCTCGCGCCTCGCGCCAACCCGCAGTCCCCGATAGGCACGCCAGTCGATGCTGCTCCGCACGCCGTTCCTTCCGACCACCCGGCTGAGCCCGAGCCGCCGGAACTCCTCGGCCGCCAGCACCCCGCACGCCGCATAATCGCACTCGACCCGCGGCAACGCGCGCTCCGCGAACCAACCACTGAGGTGCACCATCGGCACCCCGAGCGCTGCCGCCCGCAGGTAGGCGCTTTCCATATCCACCAGGTGCACCAGCACGCCATCCCAGCCCGGATGCTCGGGCATCCAGTCCGCCCGAACGCTCCACCGCGCATCCAGCCGCAAGCCATGCTGGCGCGCATACGCCCCCGCACCGTCGATGATCGCCGGCATCAAGAAATCCATCAGCAACCCGACAACCGGCACCCTGCCCATGCGGTGCTTTTCCCAGCTTTCGGACGACTGCGCAATTTCAAACCAGAATCACGCAAGATCGAAAAGACAGAGGCCCGATTCCTGATACGCTCACCGGATCATGAAAATGCCCAACCGTTTGCTCTTGTCCGCCATCGTCGCCCACCTCGTGGTCACCGCCCCGGCGGCCGAACTTGCCCTGGAGCCATTCAACGGGACGGCAGGCACCCCGCTCTCCGGCACCGGTGGGGGCACGGGGTGGGCCGCGGCCAGCACCTGGAGCGGGCCCTCCGCCACCACCTACTCGACGGGCAACGCGTTCATCGCATCCGGCACCAACTCGGTTGGTGTCGTCACCTCTTCCGATCAGTCCGCCGCGCTCACGAGCGGCAACGACCATGCCCGGACGCTCGGCGCCGTCTACACCGTCGGAAACGACACGGGAGCCGGAGAATACCCGGTGCTCTATTTGTCCTTCCTTCTCGAAAATCCGGGACCCATTGCCGCTGGACATGCCCACAACGTCCGCCTCCGCACCGGCACGACCGATGTCCTGACCTTCGGCAAGAGGATCAACGCCCGCTGGGTCCTCGAGGACAGTGATCAGACGGTCAACTTCACGACCAACACCGGCAGCTCGAATCTCGGCAACTGGTTTGCCGTCGTGAAACTCGAATACGACGGCACCGACACGGTCGTCACCGGATACCTCGCCGAGGACTCCGATGCCAACCTCGACCTCACCAACCTCGCAAGCTATGCCCGCACCGGCAGCGTCACCATCCCGGGCAAGGCCAGTTTCGACTCGGTCTACATCGAGTCCCACAACACCTCCTCGGCGAAGGTCGACGAGATCCGCATCGGCGACGATCTGGCGAACGTGAGTGCCACTCCCGATCCCCTGCTGGTCGTCGACGACCCCGCCACGTTCACGACCGCGGACACGGCCACCGATCTCGATCTCGCATTGTCGAACGCCGGGGCGACCAACGACCTGACGATCACGGCCGTCACGCCGGGCGGCACCGACGGGTCCGCGCTCTCCGTCGATCCACTCGACCTGCCGCTGACCATTCCAGTTGGTGGAGACGACATCCTCCCCATCACCTTCACTCCTTTCGGCACCTATCAGGCCAGCTATTCCGCCACCCTTGAAATCGTCTCGAATGAGTCCGCTTCGCCCAGGACCATCAACATCGACATCTCGAACAACCCGGACCCCTGGATCCAGGCCGCCGCCACGGTAAATCTTTCCAACAACGGGGCCGCCGATTCCTATTCGATCCCCGTTTCCAACATCGGTGTGAACGAAACGCTCAACATCTCGGGCGTCACCGTCGATGGACCGGATGCAGAGACCGTCTCCGGACTGACCTTCCCCGCCGCAATCGACCCCGGACTCTCCGGCAACATCGACTTCACTTTCACCCCCGACCTCGGTCTCGGGGCCTACGACTTCACGCTGACCGTTGCCTCCGACGATCCGGCCACTCCGTCCACGCTCATCAACGTTACCGTCACGGTCGCCGAACCGCTGATCTCGGTCGCCATCGGAACCCTGGATTTCGGACTCCTCGCCAACAATCCGGGACCGGTTGATCTGCCGGTCACGATCACCAACACGGGGGGAACCCTCGACCTGAACATCAGCAACACCACGGCCATCACCGGCAGTGGAACCTTCAGCATCCTGTCCCCGGCCCTTCCGGTCGCCATCAGCCCCGGCGGCAGCACCGACCTCGTCGTCCGCTTCGACCCCGGGACTGCGGGTGGTCGTTTCTCCGGAACGCTCACGATTCAGTCGGATGACAGCAACAGCACCGTTCCCACCGTCGCTCTGGAGGCCTTCGTCGATCCTGCCGGCACCGTCGTGTCGCGCTTCGACTTCGACCCGAACCAGCAAAGCGGCACCGTCGTCGATGTCGACGGATCGAGCCAGACCGCCTGGACCACCGGTGATTTCGTCGATGAGGCCACCGGCACCGGTGCCATCGGTGCCAGCAACCAAGCCACCGCAAACCGCGACCGCACTCCCGGCTTGAACGGAACCTACCTCAACTTCTCGTGCGCCCGCGAAAGCGACGCCCAGACGCCCGTGCTCGCGGGCGGCAACAACGAGTCCACCTGGACCACCTTCACCGTCACGCCGGATGCCGGCGGCGGCGAGATCGACTTCACCGGCGGCGCCGCAGTGGTCGACACCTACGCCAACACCGACCAGGGCTCCAACACCGCCGCCGACTGGACGCTCTACTATTCTACCGACGGCGGCACTAGCTGGACCTCGCTCGGCACCCAGACGGGGCAGGCGACCGCGGTCAACGGCACCTTCGGCCCCCTTGGACTGAGCTGGGACCTCACTCCGGTCGGCATCCGCACCGCACCGGTCGACTTCATCCTCGACCCGGTGGCGACCGGCGCCACCAACGGGATCACCAGCCAGCGCGGGGTCGGCTTCGACAACCTCGTGATCACCGCCGGCTCGGTCACTCCCGGCGCGGCGAACTTCGCCAGTTGGGCCTCCGGCTTCGGCATTCCGAACGACCCGGACTACGACGGCTCCGACTTCGACGGCATCCCGGCCCTCGTGGAATACGCGCTGGGCCTCTCGCCCCTCGTCGCGGAGGGCTCGCCCGGCACACTGACCGGTGGGGTGCTGAGCTTCTCCAAGGGAACAGAAGCCGTGACCAACGGCGACATCACCTATGCCATCGAGGAATCCGACGATCTCGGCGTCGGTGATGCGTGGGATACCGTCACCCCGGATGTGAACGACGCGAGCGAGATTTCCTACACCCTGCCGATCGGCCAGCCCCGGATCTTCGCACGGCTGGCCGTGACGCAGAATCCCTGAGCCAATCCGTCGGACCGACGGAGTCGACGTCACCCGGGCACCGATCCGTCGGCTCCCTTGCATGAATCCGGTTCTCGCCATTCTCCGTCGACCTTTGTGTGCCGCGCTCGGCATGCTCTTGACCGGGGCGGCCGAGTCGGCCAGCCAACCCGAGCCGCCGGTCGAGATCATCGAGATCGGCACATGGAACATTGAGATCTTCCTCGACAGCCCCAGCAGCGGCGTCGAGTTGATCCTGCGCGTCGGCACCATCTATCAGATCCAGACCTCCACCGACCTCGGGATCGTGGATCCGAGGACTGCGGTCGTCCCCGACATCAATGACCTTGATCGGATTCAGGACGAACTACCCCCGGGTGGAAGCCGTCGCTTCGCCCGCCTCGCCGTCACCCCATGACCCGCACCCCGATGCTCCTGCTCCTGATGACCTGCGGGCTTCATGCCGATGCCGGCCCCGTTCTGCTCGATCCACCCGTCGAGTTCCCGTCGGCCGGACCCGGGTCGCCCTCCCTCGTCCGCTATCTCGGCCAGCCCGCGAAGGACGGCCGCATTGATCTCACCGCCACCAACGGCTTCTTCGACCGCTGCTTCCGCGCCGAAGACCAAGGCCCCGTGCTGCCCGGCGACGAGGGGCTGATCTCCGCGGCCTTCGACCACCTCCGCGGGTCCGGGTCGGGCGGCGGCACCGCCCGCTGGCACCTGTGGTGTCCCGAGCCCGGCGAGTTCCACGCCACCTTCCACCTCACCGTGCCCACCACCGACAACGGTCACCAGTGGACGATCCGTTTCGACGGCCAGTCGCAGACCTTCACCGCAAGCCCGGAGGCCCGACCATCTCTCACCTTCCACGTCACCCGGCCCGGCACGCACGTCATGACGATCGATGCCACCGCAACCCCGCCGCCGCCCGGCACCCGGATCCATTTCGTCACCCTCGACGGTCCGGCCATCGCCAGCGTCCACCTGCTGCGCGCCCGCTGGCGCCCGGCGGCCGTCCACCAGAGCTTCGAGGCCCCGCCGGAATGCGGGCAACCCAACCTGTGGGTCTTCGAAACCCGCGCCGTCGCCGCACCCCCGAGCTACTCGCCGCTCACCACCCCGTTTGGCTACTACGGAACCAGTTTCAACGCGGAAGGCAAGGTATCGCCCGGGGCTTCGTTCAACTTCTCCATGTGGCTGGCACGCCGCGGTGCCGAGCACCCCCCGCCGATCGACCGCATGCCTCGGATCCTCGCCACTGGACTTCCGGACGCCACGTTCGGATGGTTCTCGCACGAGGGCACCGGCGTGAAACTACGCGGTGCCGTCGCCTACCCGGATGGTGCCGACCGCACGATCCAGGCCCTGCGGGTCGAGCATGCCGATGGTCTGTGGACCTACTACGGCTACTTCTACGACGAGGGCGCGGAGCGCTGGAAACTCTTCGCGGCCGGACGCCAGCTGGCGAAGTTCGGTCGGGCTCCCGACCCCTCCCACGACCTTCTCCGCCGCACCGGGTCGTTCTGCGAGATTCCCGGGCCACCCGCCCGCGAGCGCTCCGGCGACCTCGTCCGGGTGATCAAGCGCCGTGGCTGGTTCCTCGGTCCCGACCGCATTCCTCACCGCGCCGTCATGAGCGCGCCCCGGACCGGAAGAACCAAACCTCTCGCGCGACCTCAGAGGACCTACTACGCGGACGACTATCAGACGCAGGGCTGGATGGTCATGGCCACCGGCGGCATCGAACACTTTCTTCCCACTCCCCCCGGCGACGCCCCTACCGCGGACACACCGGAACAGACGGCACCCCTCCCCGACTATCTTGCGCCCGAAAAGCTTGCCCAACTCGACTCGCTCCCCGTGCGCTTCGGAGAGCCCGCGGTGACAGGGATCTCAACCAGCCGTGCCGTCATCGACTATCCGCTGACTGAGACCGGCCCGAATTCCAAGGCGAGCCTCTACTACGGTACCATCGACGCCATCACCTACCCTGCCACGAAGATCAACGGGGGCTCTCCCGCGGTTCGGGAGATGTTCGCACCCGAGCGCACCTGGCAGCACGCGACTCCGTCCGCTCCCGTCAACGCAGGTCCGAACCGTTTCCAACTTGATCAACTCAAACCCGACACGACCTATCACTTCCGCCTGCGGGTGGAGCACGATCACGGCAAGAGCTGGGACTTCCGATCGGCAAGCTTCCGCACCCGACCGTGAAGGACCCATTCGCTGAAGAATTCAAATTCATGAAAGTCCGATCCATTCACCTCACGGCCGTGTTCCTGCTCGGTCTCGCCTGCCTCGGCCCTCCGGCCGCCGCCGCTCCGAGAAACGTCGTCTTCATCCTCGCCGACGACCTCGGCTGGGGGGAACTCGGCTGCTACGGACAGCAGAAGATCCGCACCCCGCACATCGACCGGCTCGCCGCCGAGGGAACCCGCTTCACCCGCCACTATTCCGGAGCTCCGGTCTGCGCGCCCGCGCGCTGCGTCCTGCTCACCGGAAAGCACCTCGGGCACGCCGAAATCCGAGGCAACCGGCAGGCGCACCTTTCGTTCCCCCGATTCAAGGAAGGCCAGCATCCCATCTCGTCTGCGACCGTGACCCTCGCCGAGGTGTTCCGCGACGCCGGGTTTGCCACGGGAGCCATGGGCAAGTGGGGACTGGGTCCGGTCGACTCGACGGGCGACCCCAATTCCCAGGGCTTCGACCTGTTCTTCGGCTACAACTGCCAGGCCGTCGCGCATTCGTTCTATCCGAGGTTCCTGTGGCGGAACGACCGGCAGGTCGAGATCAACCCACATCCGATTCCCGGACACGGCAAGCAAGCGGAGGGCGAGGTGAAGATGGAGGACTGGATTGGCGAAACCTATGCCTCCATCCCGATCCGCGAGGCGGCACTCAAGTTCATCCGCGACAACAAGGACCGGCGCTTTTTCCTCTACCTTCCCTTCACCGAACCCCATGTCGCCATGCACCCGCCCGTCGGGTCGGTCGACGAGTACCCAGAGGAATGGGACGACCGTCCCTACCGCGGCCAGTGTGCCTACCTGCCGCACCCGCGGCCCCGGGCCGGATATGCCGCGATGATCTCGGATCTCGACCGACACGTCGGAGACGTGGTCAATGAACTGAGAGGCACCGGCATCCTCGATGAAACCCTGATCATCTTCACCTCCGACAACGGCACTACCCATCGCTGCCGCAACGGGGAAGAGAAGCAGTTCGGCATCGGCGGGGTCGACGCCGACTTCTTCCACTCCACCGGCGGCCTGCGCGGCTTCAAGGGAAGCGTCTATGAAGGCGGCCTGCGGGTCCCCATGATCGCCCGCCTTCCCGGGACCGTGCCGGCCGGTGCCACCAACGATGTGCCCTCGTATTTCGCCGACTGGTTCCCCACGCTCTGCTCCGCCTTCGGGCTCGAGAACACGACGGCGCACGATGGCGATGACCTGTGGCCCGTGATCGGCGGCAAGGCTTCCTCGAAACCGCGCAAGCCGATGGTCTGGGTCTATCCGGAGTACGGTGGCCAGGTCGCCGTCAACTTCGGCGAGATGAAGGTCGTCCGGCAACGACTGAACTCCCGCAATCCCGGACCCTGGGAGGTCTACGACCTCGCCAAGGACCCAGCTGAAACCACCAACATCGCCGACGAGAACCCTGAAATCGTCGCCAAGGCCGTGGCCGTCCTCAAGAGGGAGACGAACGCGAACGACCTCTTTCCCCTGACCATTCCGGGGGTGAACGACTGAGGCCCGGGAGCACCGGGGTGGAGCCGGATTGGAGCCACGAGCCGAAATAACCCCTCGATCCACGCCTTGGATCGGCATAAAAACCGGCAACCCATCCGATCAAACAGACCATCGCGCTCCCCCGATGGTCTGGATCACCATTTTCCGCACCCGTGGAACCGCTCACCCTCACCACCTTTGTTCTCTTCTTCGTCATCGTCGTCGGCTTCTCGATGTGGAAGAGCCGACGCCGGCCCGGGGTCGCCGAGGACGAATCCGGATACTTCCTCGGCGGACGTTCGCTGACCTGGCCCATCATCGGCATTTCCATCGTCGCGGCGAACATCTCGTCGGAGCAGATGGTCGGCATGGCCGGTGCCGGCGCCGCCAACCAGGGCCTCGCGGTTGCCGCCTGGCAGCTGATGGGCTCGGTGTTCATCGCGATCATCGCGATCACGCTGCTGCCAAAGTTTCTCCGGGCCGGGATCTACACCATGCCCGAGTTCCTCGAGTACCGCTACGATGCGCTCACCCGCAGCGTGATGGCCTTCCTGACGGTGGTCATCTACGTCGGCGTGCTGCTCACCGCGGTCCTCTACACCGGGGCCACCGCCCTCAAGATCCTCGTCGGCATCGAAATGGGAGTCGGGGTCTGGATCATCGGCGCGATCGGCACGCTCTACGCCGCGACCGGCGGACTCAAGGCCATCGCCTACGCCGACCTCATCCAGGGTCTCGCGCTGCTGATCGGCGGAATGGTGATCTTCTTCCTCGGCCTCAACGCCTCCGGCGGCTGGGAGGATTTCTCCACCCAGAATGCGGACAAGCTGAAGCTGCTGCTGTTCAAGGGTCACCCGGGCTATGACGAGCTGCCCTGGCACACGGTATTCAGCAGCATGTGGATCGTGATGCTCTACTACTGCGGCCTGAACCAGTTCATCGTGCAGCGAAACCTCGCCGCCAAGACCCTTAAAGACGGCCAACTTGGGATGGTTTTCGCCGGGGCGCTGTGGCTGCTGGTTCCCTTCGCCATCGTCATGCCCGGGATCATGGCCGCGAACCTCTTCCCGGAACAGATCGCCCAGAAGGCCGACGGTGCCTACCCGATCCTGATCCGCGAGCTCGTCGGACCGGGCCTGCGGGGCTTCATCTTTGCCGCCATCGCGGGCGCCATCGTGTCCACCCTCGCCTCGCTGCTCAACTCGTCGTCCACCATCGCCTCCATCGACATCTATCAGCGGCTGATTCGCCCGAAAGCTTCGCAGGGGTCGATCGTCCTGCTCGGGCGCATCCTCACGGTGGTCTTCGTGATCATCGGCTGCATCACCGCCCCCCTTCTCACCGATGGGGTGTTCACCTTCATCCAGCAGTTCCAGGGGTTCATCTGGCCGGGTGTGGTCGCCGCCTTCCTCGGGGCCTTTCTGCTGCCACGGGCTCCGGCCATGGCAGGCTTCGTCGCGCTCATCCTCGGGCCGATCGCCTACTCCTTCTTCCAGATCGCAACGCAGCAGGGACTCTTCTCCAAGGTCCTCAAGGAGCCCTGGTTCGAAATGCACTACCTCACCCAGGTGCTGTGCTCGTTTGGGGTGGTTTTCGGAACCATGATCCTGCTCACGCTGATCAAGCCGCTTCCCGAACCCCGCAAGCTCCCGGTCCGCGACGACATCGCCCTCCAAACCGAACCCGTCGTCAAGATCGCCGCCTTCGCGGTCATCGCCGGCGTCGCCGCCCTCTTCCTCATCTTCCGCTGACCGATTTCTGACTCCTGATCCCCGACCCCTGACTCCTGTGCCTGTCATTGCCCGCCTCGAACCCCGCGTCATTCCCACCTATCCGGTCGGTGCACCGGAAAGGAATCCCGTCTTCTTCGAGAAACGCGTCTATCAGGGCAGCAACGGCAAGGTCTATCCGGTGCCTTTCATCGACAAGGTCCACGACGACCCCGTCGACATCACTTACCAGTCGGCGCTCCTTGAGAACGACTACGTCCGACTCGTGATGCTGCCCGAGATCGGCGGACGAATCTTCCTCGGTCAGGACAAGACCAACGCCGACTACGACTTCTTCTACCGTCAGGATGTCATCAAGCCGGCGCTGGTCGGCCTCGCAGGCCCCTGGATCTCCGGCGGGGTCGAGTTCAACTGGCCGCAGCACCACCGGCCCGGCACCTTCATGCCGGCCGATGTCCACATCGAGGACGAGGGCGACGGCGCGTTCACGGTCTGGATGTCCGAGCACGACCCGATCCACCGCCTCAAGGGCATGCACGGCATCCGCCTGCGGCCCGGTTCGTCGCGGGTCGAACTGCGGGCCCGGCTCTACAACCGCACCCCCTTCGTCCACACCTTCCTGTGGTGGGCCAACGTTGCCGCCCGCGTGCACGACCAGTACCAGTCCTTTTTCCCGCCCGACGTCCACTACGTCGCCGATCATGCGGTGCGGGCGATGTCATCCTTCCCGGTCGCGGAGAATCCCTACTACGGCATCGACTACCAGAACCGTCCCGGCTCCAACGACCTGTCGTGGTACAAGAACATCCCGGTGCCGACCTCCTACATGGTCTGCCAGACGGCATTCGACTTCTTCGGCGGTTACGATTTCTCGAAGAACGGCGGCTTCGTCCACGTCGCCAACCGCCACATCGCTCCCGGGAAGAAGCAGTGGACCTGGGGCAACGACCGCTTCGGCTACGCATGGGACCGCGAGCTGACCGATGCCAACGGTCCCTACGTCGAACTCATGGCCGGCGTCTACACCGACAACCAGCCGGACTTCTCCTACCTTCTTCCCTACGAAACCAAGACCTTCTCCCAGTCGTGGTGGCCGATCCAGAACATCGGCCCGGTCCAGCAGGCCAACGAACGGGCCGCACTCGCCCTCTCGATCCGCGAGGACCGGCGCATTAAACTCGGCCTCTGCGTCTCCGAGCCCTTCGAGGGCGAACTCCTGCTTTCGAGAAACGGCGAGACCGTCGCACTCATCCCCATCGATCTCGAACCCGGAGATTCCTTCGAGAACGCCGACACCCCCTTCGCCGGCGAGAACGCCCACGAGTTGGTGGCCGAGTTGCGCGACACCAGCGGGGCGCTCCTGCTGGCCTACCGGCCGGTGGAGGTTTCCACCCTTGCCCGCGACCGCACGGTCGCGACCGAGCCGGCCGCGCCGGCGGAGGTGACTTCGAATGATGAACTCTTCCTAACCGGCGAGCACCTCGAGCAGTACCGCCACCCGACCCGTTCGCCCGAGCCCTACTGGGAAGAGGCCCTGCGCCGCGATCCCGGCGACGCCCGCTGCCACACCGCCCTCGGCAAGCGCGCCCTGCTGCGGGGGGAGTTCTCGCAGGCCTGCGATCACTTCGAGGCCGCCGTGGCCCGGCTCACCAGCCGCCATCCCAATCCGGTCACCGGCGAGGCGCACTATCACCTCGGCCTCGCGCTGCGATTCCTCGGCGACGAGCACCGGGCTTACGCGGCTTTCTACAAGGCCACCTGGAACTACGAGTGGCGCAGTGGCTCCTACTACCAGCTTGCAACCCTCGACTGCCGGCGCGGCGACTGGACGGCCGCCCTTGAGCACCTCGACGACTCGCTCGCTGCGAATCGCGACCACCAGAAGGCGTCCACGCTCAAGGCCCTCGTCCTCGGGAAGCTCGGAAGCCGCGACGACGCCATGGATCTCCTTGAGTCCGTGCTCGCGACCGACCCACTCGACCACTGGGCGCAAGTGGCAGCGGATTTCATCCGCCAGGCCAAGATCACGACCCCCACCAACTCCCGCAACGACGCCCAAACCATCCTCGACCTCGCCTTCGACTTCTCCGAAGCCGGTTTCCGCGACGAGGCCATCGCCCTCCTCGACGCGCACCACGATACTCCGGTCGATCCCGTCGCGGTTCCCAATCCGCTCGAGCGCAGCCCCATGACCCACTACGTCCGCGCCTGGCTCAGTGGTCAGCCCGATGACCTCGCCGCCGCTCGCGCGCAATCCGCCGATCACTTCTTCCCTTCCCGCTTGGAGGAGATGGAGGTCCTCGAATGGGCTGTGGCCGGGGCTTCCAGCCCCGTCGCCCACCCATCTGAAATGGCTACGGGGCTGGAAGCCCCGGCCACATCCAGCCCCACCTTCACCCCAACCTACCTCGCTCAGGAGGGCGAGGTGGAGAAATACCGCAACTGCCTGCCCCACTGGCAAAAGCCGAATGCGACCTACGCGGTGACCTTCCGCCTCGCCGACTCGCTGGCTCAGTCAGTCCTGCAGGCCTACAGGCTGCAAAAGGAAGCGCTCGAGCACCAACTCAAGGCCGCGCGGGCCAAGCAAAACACTCCCCTTGTCCATGCCTTCGAACAACGACTCGATGACCTCTACCGCGATCACATCGAGGCGGCCCTCGACCAGGGAACAGGCGCCTGCCACCTCCGCGACCCGCGTGTCGCCCAAGTCGTCGCCGACGCCATTCGGCACTTCGACGGGATCCGCTACGACCTCGCGGCCTGGTGCGTGATGCCGAACCACGTGCACCTCATCCTCCGTCCGCTCGGCGAACACCCGCTGCAGGACATCCTCGCCAGTATCAAATCCTACTCCGCGCAGCAGGCAAACCAACTCCTTGGACGGAGCGGTGCCTTCTGGAAGAGCGAGAGCTACGACCACATCATCCGCGACTCCAAGGATTTCTGGAATCAACTGGCCTACCTGAAGCGCAATCCCGGGGTCGCCAAGCTCGGTGACTGGCCCTGGATCGATGCGAAACCGGTAGCATCGGAGGTGGCCGGGCCTTCCAGGCCCGTCGCCCCTCCCTCTGAAATGGCGACGGGACTGGAAGCCCCGGCCACATCCCCAGACCCCCTCGCGGCCTACGGTCTCGGCAACCTGCTCTTCGACAAGCGCCGTCATGCCGATGCCATTTCCGCCTGGGAGCGCGCCCTTGCCGACGGTTCTTCGATCCCCCAGGTCCAGCGCAACCTCGGCATCGCCATCTGGAACCTGCATCGCGACGGCGAACGCGCCGCGGCCTGCTACTCGCAAGCCCGGAAACTCGACCCCGACGACGCCCGGCTCGTCAGCGAATCCGACCAACTCGCCAAGAAACGCAACCGCCCGATCGAGGAACGCCTCGCGTTTCTCGAAGCCCACCGTGAGCTGGTGCTCAAACGCGACGACGCCACGGTCGAACTCGCAAGCCTGCTCAACCTCAGCGGTCGACCGCAGGAAGCGCTCGATCTCCTTCTTTCGCGTCGATTCCACCCTTGGGAGGGCGGCGAGGGGGCGGTGCTGCGCCAGTACACCCTTGCCCGCCTCCTTCTCGGTCAACAGGCACTCGACCAAGGCGGGGCCGAAGAGGCCCACCGCCAGTTCTCCCTCGCGATGGAGACGCCGGACTCGCTCGGCGAGGCGTATCACCCGCTCCAGGCCAAGGCTGATGTCAACTACTGGACCGGCCGTAGTCTGAAAGCCCTAGGACGGTATGAGGAGGCCACCGCCGCGTTCGAGGCCTGCGCCTCGGAGTCCGGCGACTTCACCGAAATGGCCGTCGCCGAACACTCACCCCTGTCGTGGTTCCGGGGCCTCGCCCTGCGCGAACTCGGGCGCGAAGAGGAAGCCCTCGCGGTTTTCCGCAGCATGCTGGAATATGCCGGAGCACAAAAGAACAAGCCGGCAACCATCGACTACTTCGCCACCAGCCTGCCGAACCTCCTGGTCTTCGAGGAAGACCTCCAGGCGCGACGGGACGCGGAAGCTGAGTTGCTCGCCGCGCTCGCCCATGACGGTCTGGGTGAATCCGATGCAGCACTTGATGCCATCGACCGGGTGACGAAATTCGATCGTTCGCAACCTGAGGCCGTCACCCTGCGTAAGAGTCTCCCATCCGGCTGATTCCCTGACAGATCCCTCTGCCCATCACCCCGGAAACGCACCATGAAACGCTTGCTACTCCTTGCCCTGCTCGTCGCCTCCGCCCACGCCGCCGACACGCTCCCCCTCGCCGGCGAGTGGCGCTTCCAACTCGATCCCGACAACACCGGGATCGGAGAGAAATGGCAGACCCAGGCACTCGATGACACCATCCCGCTGCCCGGGACGACCGATGAGGCGAAGAAAGGAATCGAGCGCGACGAGCATCCCATCGACCGGCTCGCCCGTCCCTGGTACTGGAAAGGCGCCGCCTGGTATCAGCGGGACTTCACCCTCCCCGACGACTGGTCCGGCAAGCGCGTCACGCTTTTCCTTGAGCGCACCAAGAACTGCCAGGTCTGGATCAACGATACCTATGCCGGCTGGGACGACACGCTCAGCGCCCCGCACATCCACGACCTGACCCCGGGAATCCGGCGCGGCCGCAACACCATTACCCTGCTGGTCGACAACTCGAAGCTGCCGCCGGTCGGCCCCTCGCACCAGGTCGACGAACGCACCCAGACGAACTGGAACGGCGTGGTCGGAAGCATCGAGCTTCGTGCCGACGACCCGGTTTGGATCGAAGATGTCCAGGTCTATCCCGACGCCGCGAAACGGGAGGCGAAGGTCCGGGTCATCATCCGCAACGCCACCAGTCAGCCGGCCGCCGGCGAGCTGAAGCTCAAGTGCCGCAGCGACAACGTCGAGGTAGCCGACGAGTTCGCTCCGATGACGCTCGAGGTCGAAATCAAGGAGAAGGAGAAGGTCCTGGAGTTCACCTACCAACCCGGCGGCGATGTCCCGCTGTGGGATGAATTCAATCCGGTGATGCTGAAGCTCGACCTCGAGCTGTCCACCATCGCCGGCAGCGCCGAGACACGGGATGCGCAATCGGTCCGCTTCGGCATGCGTGACTTCACCGCCGACTACAACCAACTGAAGAACAACGGCACCGCGATCTTCCTGCGCGGCCGGCTCGACTGTGCCAACTACCCGTTGACCGGCTACGCGCCGATGGACAAGGCCGAATGGCTCCGGATTTACACGATCCTCCGGCAATGGGGCCTCAACCACGTCCGCTTCCACTCGTGGTGCCCGCCGAAGGCCGCCTTCGAGGCCGCCGACGAGCTGGGCCTCTACCTCCAGCCCGAGCTGCCGAACAAACGCAGCGGCTTCAATGCCCCGGAAGACCAGAATGCCGCCTACCGCAACATCGACCGGCTCGACGTCGAGACCACGGACACCGAGACCAACCTCTACGACTACGGCAAGCGCGAGGGAGAGTTGATCCTCCGCGAGTTCGGCAATCACCCGTCGTTCGTCATGTTCACCCTCGGCAACGAACTCGGTCGCAACCAGGGGATGTTCGACCTGGTCGAGCACTTCAAGCAGACCGACCCGCGCCATCTCTACGCCCAGGGGGCGAACAACATGCACTGGAAACCCAGTCTCGCGGAGGGTGACGACTTCTGGGTCACCGGCAAGGTCGGCGACGACATCCGCCCGATCCGTGGCTCGTTCTACATCCACGACTACCGTCACGGCTCGATCGACACCTTCCCTCCGGGGACGCTCGACGACTTCAGCGCCTCGATCCGGGGCGTGCCGGTTCCGCTGATCGGCCACGAAACCGGCCAGTACCAGGTTTATCCCGACTTCCGCGACATCGACAAATTCACCGGCGTGCTGAAAGGGCGCAACTACGAGATTTTCCGCGACCGCCTGGAGGAGGCCGGCATGCTCGACCAGGCGCAGGACTTCGTTCGAGCCTCCGGCGCGCTGGCCGCCCTCTGCTACCGCGAGGACATCGAAATGGCGCTGCGCACCCCCGGCTTCGGGGGCATTCAGCTCCTCGACATCATGGACTTCCCCGGCCAGAGCACCGCGCTCGTCGGCATGCTCAATGTCTTCATGGAATCCAAGGGGGTCATCGAAGCGGAAAAGTGGCGCGAATTCTGTTCGGAGACCGTCCCGCTGCTGCGGATCAAGAAGCACGCCTGGACCTCCGACGAGGTCCTCGTGGGGCGAATCGAGGTCGCCCACTACGGCCCGGAGGACCTTGCGGATGCCCGGATCCTCTGGACTCTCACCGACAGCGCGGGAAAGACGGTCTCCAGCCATCGCTTTGATCCCGTGGTGCTGCTCCGCGGCGAACTCAATGAGGTCGATTTCTTCCTTTGGCCGCTGGCCCAGATCAAGGGTCCGGAACGGCTCGACCTCACCCTCAGCATCGAAGGAACCCCCTACCGCAACAGCTATCCGATCTGGGTCTATCCACCGGAAGTCGATACCGAGCCGAGCGACGGCGTGATCGTCAGCCGTCGTTTCACCGACCCCAAGACCAAGGATCACCTCGCCAAGGGCGGAAAGGTCCTGCTGCTGCCGGAACTCGACTCCCTCCCCGAGAGCGTCGGCGGAGGTTTCCAGACCGAATTCTGGTCCCCGATGTTCGCCAAGAGTGCGCGCAAGCGGGGGCTTGAGGAACCTCCGGGCACGCTCGGCCACCTCTGCGATCCCGATCATCCGGCACTCGCCGCCTTCCCCACCGAGTTTCACAGCAACTGGCAGTGGTGGCACCTCGTGAAGCATTCGCGGCCGATCGTCCTCGACGACACCCCCGACGACTACCGGCCCATCGTCCAGGTCATCGACAACTTCGACCGAAACAACAAGCTCGGGCTGCTTTTCGAAACCAAGGTCGGCAAGGGCGCGATGCTCGTCTGCCCGATCGACCTGCCCGCCATTCAGGATCAGCCGGAAGGCCGCCAGTTCCTCCACGGCCTGTTACGATACCTCGAGTCCGACGACTTCGCTCCCGAGACGGAGCTTGATGGTGAACTGCTTGGCACGCTCTTCCCCGGATGAGCGCTGACCGTGTGAATTGACTCGACACTTCCCGTGCCTTCGAGCGAAGGCTTGGGGATGAGAGTTGGTCACCAATGCCGGCAGTGGATTGCTCGCCATGACAAACTGGACCGGATCTGGCGTTTCCTCGGCCGCCACCGACGCAAGCTGACCGGCTGCTTCGTCCTCGTCGCCCACCTGCTCGGTGCCCTCACTTCCGTGAAGGCCATCATGGAGACGCGCACCTCCCAGGGCGCGATCGCCTGGGCCATCTCGCTCAACACCATCCCCTACGTCGCGGTGCCCGCCTACTGGGTGTTCGGTCGCAGCAATTTCAACGGCTACGTCACCGCACGGCGCACCGAAAGAAGGCATTTCGAGGAATTCTGGGACGATTTCAGCGCCCGCCTGATGGAGCGGGATCTGATCGCAACACCCGAGCGAAAGGGTCCGTTCGTCACCGAACAACTCGCCAGCCTTCCCGCCACCAGTGGCAACGACGCCGAGTTGCTCGTCGACGGGGATGAAACCTTCCCGTCGATCCTCGAGGGCATCGCACGTGCGAAGCACTACGTGCTCGTCCAATTCTACATCGTCCGGGACGATCCGACCGGTCGCGAACTCAAGGACGCGTTGATTGCAAAGGCGAATGCCGGCGTCCGGTGCCTGTTCCTTTACGACGAAATCGGGAGCCGTCTCCCCGACAGCTACCTTGATCCGCTGGTGGCGGCGGGCGTCCAGGTCCGCCCCTTCAATACCACCCAGGGAGACGCCAACCGCTTTCAGATCAACTTCCGCAACCACCGCAAGATCGTCGTGGTCGATGGGACGGAAGCATGGGTTGGCGGTCTCAATGTCGGCGACGAATACAAGGGCCTCGACCCCGAGGTCGGCTTCTGGCGAGACACGCACATGCGCGTCGAGGGGCCGGTCGTGCAGAGTGTGCAGGTCTCTTTCGCCGAGGACTGGTACTGGGCCGCCAGGGAGATTCTCGACGAACTCAACTGGGATCCCCAGCGAGCCGCCAGCGGCGAGAATAAGCGGATGCTGTGCCTGCCGTCCGGCCCGGTCGACCCGCTCGAGACCTGCACCCTCTTCTTTCTTCACGCGATCAATGAAGCGGAAGAACGCCTGTGGATCGCCAGCCCCTATTTCGTCCCCGATCCGCAGTTCATCAGTGCCTTGCAACTCGCCGCACTGCGCGGCGTCGAGGTCCGCATCCTGATCCCCGACGAAGGTGACAGCACGATGGTCGACCTCTCCGCCTGGTCCTTTCTTCCCGAGCTTCACGACGCCGGGATCGAGGTTTACCGCTACACCAAGGGCTTCATGCATCACAAGGTGGTGGTGATTGACGACCGCTACTGCACGATCGGCACCGCCAACTTCGACAATCGTTCCTTCCGCCTGAACTTCGAGATCACGATGGGGGTCGATGACGAAGCCTTCACCGCCGAGGTTGCGGAGATGCTCGAGGAGGACTTCGCCAACTCCAGGCAGGTTGCGGTCGGCGAGTTCGATGACAAGAGCGCGTGGTTCCGCTTCTGGGCCCGGGTGTCCCGGCTCGCCGCCCCGGTCCAGTAGAAGGGGGCGACACAAGACACGAACGACTCCAAGACATTCACCTGAGGACCTTCCCGCCCTCTTCGTCAAGACCGGTGGTGGTGATCACCGTGACGCCGTTGAGCATGTCCGAACCTCTGCGAGACCGTGCCGCGGTGCCCCGGGTGGGGATGCGCGGTCGGCTTCCGCCAAAGCTGCTGCCGCCAAACCGAAAAGGAAAAGGGCCGAAGCGCCGACCCGGGGACCAAAACAGGGAATCATAAGGCAATCAAAGTTCTGGATTCAGACTCGCCCTTCCGGCACCCCGGAAATAATGACTCAAAACACCGGGAAAGTCCGCACGGGCGAAAGCAAGGCGGCCGACCCGGTGTTCCGGGCCGGCCGCAGGAAGTCGAGAAGCAGGGAATGCCCTACTTCTTGATCAATTCCGCCATCTTCTCACCCAGGGCCAGGCCCACGTTCATGTAGGTCTTGGCATTGCCGCCGTAGTGGCCGCTCGAGCTGCTCGGGGCGTCGAGCAGGGGCTTGGAGTAAACAAAGCCGATGTCGTCGCTGCTGTCGGCGAAGCTCTTCATGGCCTGCATGAGCTTGCCGTGACCGGACTCGGTGTCGCTTTCGTCGGTCTGACCGAGCGAGGCGCAGACGAAGGGTGCCTCGGGGGCGTTGAAGTCCTTGCGCAGGGCCGCAAGCAGGCGTCCGAGGTTCTTCTCATACTCGGCAACGTGCCCGGGATTGCGCATGTCCTTGTCGCCTTGCCACCAGATGATCCCGGCGAGTTCCCACTCCTTGGCGTCGGGATAGTAGGTGCCGAGGTCGTCGAGGATCTTCTTGGCGTTGGCGACGTCGTCGTCGTACTGCTTGCCGGCATACCATTGCAGCATGTCACCGCCTTCCTCATACTTGACGATCGTGCTGTCCTGCTTGCTCTTCACCGTTTCCTTGTATCCCGGATACTCCTTGCCGTCGTGGGAATAGCGGGGCGTTCCCGGAGGCAGCAGGTCCCAGCCGAGGCTGCGGTTGCCGATCGAGCTCTTGAGGATCATCACCGGGGCATCGATGGCGTTGCCGAGTTGGTGGCCGATGCCCATCTCGATGCCGATCTTGCCCTTGCCTTCCACCGTCATCCATTCGTTGCGGTAGACGCCCTTCCTTCCGGTCATCACGGAAACGTTGCGCACATCCTGACGGGTGCTCCAGCCGTCGCCGTCGGCGAGGAACGGGTAGGCCGACTTGAGTTCGTCGGAGACTTTACCGAACTCAAGGGTGTTCGACTGGCCCATGATCAGGAAGACCTGAACGGGCTTCGACATGTCGGCAGGCTTGCCGTCGGGAGCCGGCAGGTCGGCGGCTGTGGCCAGTCCCGCAAGAACGAGAGAGGCGGCTCCAATGATGTAATTCTTTTTCTTCATGGTTTGGCTTCGTGGTTGAAGTTACGAGGGGGCTTACACCGTGAAATTTGGTGAAATTTCATCAAACAGGGCCGTTCTTGGCGGATTCTTCGCGATCCCCCGGACATCCTGGCCAGCCTGGCTGCCTAGGGTGCCGTCCAGGCCCCGGCCTCAGCCTGTCGCTCCTAGAGGAAACCCCGCATCTTCGCAAGCGCCTGCTTGTAAGCGGGTTCCCCAGCGACATTCCGATTTTCCCGGAACCCGGATGATCAGCGGCACCCGGGTCGCCAGATGCATGGTGTTGTGCTTGCCCCAGAAGTCGTGCTCGCCGAGGTGCCACCCGTGATCGCCCCAGATCACGACAACCGTCTCTTCCGCGAGCCCGAGCTGGTCCAGTTCCGCCAGCACGTCACCGGTCAGCTTGTCGACGTAGCTCGTGCTGGCGTAGTAGCCATGGCGCATCATCCGGTGCCACGCGCCCGAATTCACTTCGTAGTCGGCGAGGTGATACGAACTGAACTCTCGACTCCCACGCAGGGCCTTGGGCGCGCCCTGCGGACGATGCCGGTTGCCGGCGATCTCGATCTTCTCGCGGTCATAGAGATCCCAGTAGCGCTTGGGCGCATAGAACGGGAGGTGCGGGCGGATGAATCCGCAGGCAAGGAAGAATGGCTTCCCCTGCTCCTTGAACCTCCGCAGGTCCTCGATCGTCTTCCGCGCGACAAGACCATCGGGGTAGGCGTCGTCCGCCACTTCGGGACCCTCGAAGATGCGTCCGCGCTGCTTGCTTTTCGAGAGTCTGCGCGTCGTTTCCGGATCGTGGCTCTGCATGTGGCTCATGCCGGGCTTCCACGGTTTCTCGCTCCAGCTCCGCTCCGCAGTGTCGTCGGTGTGGTGGAAGATCTTGCCATTGGAAACGGTCGCGTAGCCGGCCTTGCGGAACACCTCAGGCAGGGTCGCGACACCGGGTGTGTCCTTCTCCACATGGCACGCACCCACGAAACGGGTGGCGGTCGGCAGGATCCCCGTCATCAGGCAAGCCCGCGAGCCCATGCAGATCGGCACCTGGCAGTAGGCGCGATCAAACCTCAACGCCTCCGCCGCGAAGCGATCGATGTGCGGCGTCTGCACCTGCGGACTACCGTAGCACCCCAGTTCCGGCCGCAGGTCGTCGATGGCGATGAAGAGGACGTTCGGCCCGTCGGCGGCGAAGCCGGAAAGCACGGCCATCGCCCCGATCAGGACGCGGTGGATCAAGCTCATGAATGAAAGTCCAGCACCGCCGGGATCCGGGACCAAGTCCTAAGGCTCCGCCACCGGATCCTCATACCGGAAGTCGGAAAAGGCCTGGACCCTCGGAGCCCGGCGCTTTCCCTCGTCGTAGACGAAGACAATGCTGCGCGCCCGGGGATCGTGGTTCCACTGGCTTTCGATCAGGGGATGGGTGCGCTCGTCGCCGGGAACGCGGAAGTAGATCTCCACCGGATAGTTGCCGAGTTCCCGTGCCGGTTCCTTGACGAGCGCCATCTTCTTCGGCGGGAGTTCGAGGGACGCACGCCCAAGCGTGCCCTTCACGAATTTCGGGGTCAGGTTGAACCAGAGCATCTCACCGCGGCCGATGCGATCGTAGTTCGCATTCACCGCCTGCATCCTGAGCGGCACGACCTCGTTGGAGGGATCGCGGGAAATGAGCAGATAGAAGTCCCGCATGGCGGCCGGAATCGTGACGGCGGGTGAACCCTCCGGCACTTCCTCAATCCGGGAGACCGGCGAGGTCAGCAGTGTGATCCTAAGGTCCCCCGCGGGAAGCTCGTAGACCGGCGAAAGGCTCATGCGGGGGAACCTGACTTCCCGGCAGTTCGTTCCATCGAACAGGAAATACTTGCTTGCCGCCCGTTGAGGCCCGTTCAGGAAAAGGGTGCGGAAGGTGCGCTCCCGCTCCTGGGCTCCGAGGAGGGGGAAAAGCGTCAGGAGGATCAGGAGTATTCTCATAGTTGGGTGTACGCGGTCTTCGGGTGTCGGTTCTGCCGGTCTCCTGGCCCGCTAGACTTCCTCCGAGTTCAGCCAGCGGAAGGATAGGACCTTGAAGCGCCTTCCAAAGATCCGATTGGTCGCCGACAAGGGTTCGGTCGTGATGTCGGCGGCATCCTGAGGATCACAGTAATCGCGGGTTCGCTGAACCGTGGCCTCACACCACGCGCGCGCCTGCACGGTCCCGTCGGACGCCCGGGATTCACCATAGCCCCGGATGGTGAAGGTGTCGTCACGGGCGGAGAGAATCGGAGCAAGAGGACGCAGGATGTCCGCCTGGCGCGTCCACCCGGGCAGACCATAGGTATTGTGCCCCACGGCGGCTTCCGGGAAGACGTAACCCGAGTCCGCACCTCCGCCAAACGGATCGGCCACCGACTCGACCGATTCATTCTGCAGGGTCTCGAAGGGATTGAGGCTGGAGTTGTCAGCGAGGGCGTTAAGAGCTGCCTGGAGCGCCCCGGCCAGGGCGAGGTCCGTCTCACTGGAGAGCTGGCGGTTCACGAACTCCGAGAACGACAGGAAGGGCCCCCGGAGACGAACCTGCTCGACGATCTGCTCGGCGAGGTAATCCAGCCTGTCGTCGGAAAAGACGCGGTAGCCGGTGAACTCGGTGGTATCGGCATACTCTCCCGCGACCTGGGGCGGCTCGCCGGCCGCCCGGTCGCCGGCGACACTGGTGCGGCTGACGGCGTAGTCGGTCGCATCGGAGCGATCGATGGAACCGCGGGTCTCGGTGTAGGGGATCTCCTGATTCCGGGCATGGCCGAGCAGCGCCCGCCAGGCCTTCACCGAGGTGGAGTTCACGTTGAACATGCCTTCCACTTCGAGCCTGGAGGCGATCGTCTTCCATGAATCCGCGGGTTGAACCTCTTCCGAATAGATGTCTCCGGCTTCACCCTCGTCGCTCACCAGATCTTCAGGGATCGGTCGGTAGGCGCGGTTGGTGAGCGGATCGGAACCCGCCAGGAATTCGGTGTAGTTCTCCTCCAGGCTTTGACCGCTGGCGCTGCCGAAGCCCTCCGGCTCCGGAGCGATGGACGAGAAGAACCAGTCGTCGAAGAGGATCTGGTTCGCGCAATAGGAATCATCCTGCTGTTCGTTGTCGCGCCGATTGGCCCGGCTGTTGCCCGAGGTATTGACCACATTGTCCTTCGGGATGAGTGGAGACGCGTCCGAGTTGCCGACGATGTTCGCGGCATACGGCGGAGTCGGGTTCAATGCCCGGATCTGCATGTGGGTCAGGTCGCCCAGGGACGCAAGGGGCCGGGTGGGCAACTCGGCGGCAACGATTCGCGAGACCCCCTCGGCCTTGCGTACGCCGGTCACGATGTAGCTGCTGTCGCTTTGATTATCGACATTGGGGAGCATGTCGCCTCCTCCCGACGGATGCTCGACCACACTGAAGTCCCAGGGTGTGTTGAGGAGCGTGTCGTTGCCGGGATACTCGTCGGTGAACCTGGGCTCGCCGTTCGATGAGAAGAAGTCCACGACCGGATTGGCCTGGACGACTCCCTTGGTCGCGGTGGCCCGGTGATTGGCGATCCGGGAACCCAGCGTCATGGACAAAAAGGGCATCGGCGATCCGGCACACTGCGCGAGTGACGCCGATGCCAGCCCCTCGATCGGAGGATACAGGACATCCGCGTCCTCGTAGTCGTAGAAGATCTGAAACCAGCTGTGGGAGCGACCGGAGCCGAAACTGTCCACAAACCACTGATAGGCGCTGCCGCAGACGGGACGCCCGCCGTAATTCCGGGACGCCACATCAAACTTGGCATCGACCTCCATCACGGCTCCGCCGGAGAACGAGATCTTCTGCGGATCAGGGGGATTGTTCAGGTCAAACCGCCGATCCAGGCCGAAGTAGAACCCAACCCCGGTCCGAACTCCCGGCTGGAGATCAATCCTGATCCTCGATGTGCCGGTTTCATCCCTTCGATAATCCTAGGAAGGACTGAAAATCCGTGTTTCCCCCGGCTCCAGGATCATGGGGTTCTGGACGAGACTGAAGACCATGTCCGCAAACCACCCCCCTGCCTTGCCAAGGCATTTGCTCCGATAGTCACCCGAGGTTCCGCCATGCTGAACCGCCCAATACTCGTCGGGCAGACTCGCGCCACTCAACCGGTGATTCAGTGCCAGGGGCCATGTGTAAGCCGGACTGATCCTGAGGGTGCCATTGAAGGTCAGGCGGGTGTTGTAGGGATTCCACACCGTGACGTAAGGCGTGTAGAGGACGGCCGGACGGAATTTCCCGGAGGCCGCACCCGAGGTGGTGGCGTAGTGGGAGACCACCATCTGCAACCTGGCCATCTGGGGCAGCAGCCGGATGTTGTGGAAGGTCTCGTGCGCGTTCTCCGGGGTCCCGTTGTCCACCCAGCTCTGGTATTGGATGTTCGGAGCCCTCGAGGTGGTGGCCGACATCTGTTTGTAGAGGGTCGCGTAGCGCTGGATCTTGGCCCAACTGGCGATGGGGCCCCGGCGGGCCCAGAACTCCCTCAGGTTCGAAGCGCGGTAGTCGGCCCAGTGATACAGCATGCTGTTCGCCGGCCGGTAATCGGCATCGTTGGCCGGTCGCGTGTATTCGAGATGCTCGGTCGGGCTGAGTTTGTAGAACTCCAATCCGGAGGTGGGCTGGGCAGCCCAATTCTCGGTAAGCAGGGAAAGGTCCTTCCTCCAGCCGCCGGTGGCGACGTTCGTGAGCAGGCCGACCGAACCGGTGGAAAGATCATGGAAGCTCTGGGTCGGACTGATCGCATCGTCCGGGCCATCGGCGATGAAGCTTGCCGTGGGCAAGGTCACGGCCTTTTCGGCGAGTTCGGGATTGGTGAGAAGCGGCTCCAGGAAGAAGGGCCGGGGATCGGCCACGGCATGGCTGCGAATCCGGTCGGACCAATCCGCGGTCGAGCTTCGGCTCTCGTCGTAGGGTCGCGGCAGGCGGGCTTTCTGGTTCTCGCCCGAAACCCACCACGCGAAGGCCCCATCAGCCGCCACCTCCCGGGGCGGTAGATGCACTTGACGGCCGTCGGTCGAGGCCAGCGTTCCTTCTGCCAACAGGGCTGCTGTTCCGGGCGATGGGGTTTTCTGGACGAGCCCGGAAGCATCGTCGGGAGAGGATGTCTGCCCCGCCCCGGAAACCAGCCACGAAACGAATCGTCCGCCTTCGGAGGCGGCCTCGGTCTTGGAATCGTAATCCGGCACGGTCGGTCTCCCCTTGAGATTTCCGGTGGCTTGATTGTTGGACCCCTCCCAACTGCGCCAAACGCCGAGAAGTGGGGCCAGCTCCGCATCGAGGATGTCGGCGGGGGCCGTGACACGCGTGTCGGGGCCCGCGTGCTTCTGGAGTTCAGCCACGGCCATGACCAGCGCCAGACGGGCATTGGCGCGCGCCTCGGACTGGCTCGTGGCCCGGTCGGCGGTCCTCAGGCTCACCACCGAGAGATTCAGGATCCCGAGACACAACAACGATAGAAGCACCATCAGGCTGATAGTGACGATCAGCGAAAAACCTGAGCGGAGCCTCCGCTTTCGCCCTCCGATTACAATGTCCATACACCGTGGAATCTGTCGACAATCTTCCCGCCGACCGCTCAGCTCAACGAAAATAATCACCGCGACTAGCCTTCTCGAGAGGATAGAAGCCCTCGCTCGACATCCGTCCCGGCTCCCGGGCCCATGGACCGTTCGGACCGCTCCGATCCTACTCGGGCACGGGTGTATGGATCTTGAGGGTGGGAGGCGATTTCAGAGCCCCGATCAGCTTGGCCCCCTCGGCCAGCATTTTCTCGACCCTTTCGGGGTGGGCCCCGCTCAGATCACGAAGCTCCCCGGAATCCTCGGCAAGATTGAACAGCATCGGTGGCGAGGGCTCGGCCTTCTTCACGGCATCGCGATACTCCTTGAGGCGGCTGGTCTGCTCCTTGGTTTCCTGATCGGTTCCCGGTCCCACCAGGGCATCGCGCCCATCGAAAAAAAGCTTCCAGTCCCCGATCCGCACGGCCTGGGGCTCGGCGTGCATCCCGTGCCAATAAAGCAGGGAGTTCCGGGGATGCTCCCCACCCTTCCCGGTCAACGTGGCCAGAACGTCCACTCCATCGATCGGGGGGCTGCCTGTGCTCTTCTTCTTCCAGTCGATCCCACAGGCACTGGAAAGCGTCGGCAGCAGGTCGATCGCACTGATCAACTCGTCGCTCACCCGACCGGCGGGAATCCGGCCAGGCCATCGGATGATGCACGGGACGCGGGTGCCGCCTTCGAGCGCACTCCATTTCGCTCCGCGGAAGGGATAGGCCGACGAGCCCTGGCCCTTCTGTGGTCCGTTGTCCGAGGTGAAGATGAAGATCGTCCGGTCCTCCAATTCCAGCTCGTCGAGCAAAGCCAGAATCTCTCCGATCCGAGAATCCATCTCCTCGGTCTGGTCGCCGTAAACGCCGAAGTCCGAGTGATCCTTCCACTCCGGATGCGGCTCGACCGGGAAATGAACCGCCGAGTAGGGCAGATAGAGAAAGAAGGGCTCGTCGCGGTGATCGCGGATGAAGCCCATCGCCTCGTTGGTGAACTGTTCGGTCAGCTTGCGATTGTCAAAGGGCTTCTCGGCCACCTCGTCTCCACGATAGAGCGTCTTCGTCTGATTGTTGCTGTGGGAGATGTAGTAGCTCCAGTCGAAGCCCTGGGCACCCGGCAGGGTCTCCGGCTGATCCCCGATGTGCCACTTGCCGGACATGCCGGTGGCATAGCCCTCCGACTTGAAGATCTCGGCGATGGTGAGCGCCTTGGGGCTCATCCCGTCATGGAAACCCATCTTGTAGCCGCAGACCCCCTCGGTCCAGCCGAGGCGAACCGGGTAGGCGCCGGTCAGCAAGGCCATGCGCGATGGAGTGCAGACCGTGGCGCCGGCATGGTAGCCCGTGAGCCGGATCCCCTGCTCGGCTAGCCCATCGAGCACCGGGGTCTTGATCTTCGGATGCCCGTAGCACGCGAGATCATGATAGCCGAGATCGTCGGCCATGATCAGGATGACGTTCGGGCGAGGCTCATCTTCCGCGCGAACCGGTGCGACCAACAGAAAGGCCACGAAAAATGATGCGAAGAGGCGTTGGAGCGATTTCATGTCAGTGCTTCCCCCAGGTTTCCTGCATGATGCGGTAGGCTTCCGAATCGTGCTCCCTCAACTCAGCGGCCACGAATGGATAAAAGTCGTTCCGATAGAGGTAGGCCTCGGTGGCCTCGGCGAAGTATTCCTTGTGATCCGTGGTGGCGTAGTGCTTCACCTTCTTCCCGGTGTAGAGCATGACCTCGTCGTAGTCACCGCGCTCCATCGCCGCCTCGTAGGCCTTGACGATGCCGGGCTCGTCGAAGCCGAGAATCTGGTCGTGGTAGGCATGAGCCAGCTCGTGCAGGATCACCGCCGGGTGCTTCAGCAACTGATCGCGCGACAGCAGGTTCGCCGCCCGCGGGATGTGCACCATCTTGTTGAGCTTCGGGTCGTAGCCACGCGACACCAGCCAGTCGGCACCCGGATGATACTGCATGTTGCCGAGTTCCGGATGGTGATGCTCGATGCGGATCCCGCAGGTCCGCATCTTCTTCAGCGGTTCCTCCGGCAGCAGGATCGCGATGCGCTGGAGGTGGTTCTCAAGCATCTTGAGGGCGGGTCCGCCGACTGCGGCATTCTTTCCGCCGGGCAGCAGCGAGACATCGACCGAAACGGTCCAGCCTTCCATCTGCCGGTCCTCCGTTTTCACCCATCCGATCGTCTTGGCGGGTGCTTCATTCTTCACAGGCATGATGCCGTCCGGACAGGCGGCCGAGGGAAGGGCGCAGGCGGCGAGGAGTGCCACACCGTGACAGAGGGTTCGGAACGTTTTCATGAGAGGATGGGATTGGAGTTCATTCGACGGAAAAGATCGACTGGTGCATCTCGCGTTGGACCGGTCGACCATCGGCACCACGCACTTGAATTTTCACCGACATGCCCCACGTCGGCTCAAGATCGGGGATCTTCAGGCTCACGGTCCTGCCGTCCTCCGAAAGCTTCGCGCTCTCGACCGGCCAGCTCCGTTCATTGAAATGCTTCGAGCCGTAGCGTTGGGTCCTCTCGAGGTCCCACGCGCGGATCTGCCAAGCGCCGGCCTCATTGATGGATGCCGCATCGAGCGGGTCGCTGAAGGTGATCTCAAGCTGCTCCGGTGACACCCCCAGTCCCACCGGTTGATGGGCCGGCTCGCCGGTGTATCGCAGCCGGTAGAACCCGCCGGGCTGATGACGATTGCCCGCCCAGGCGAACATGCCGAGGGCGTAGAGCTGCTTGTCCTTGGGACTGAAGCGCCCCCGCATCACACCGGTTGGAAACGGCTCGATCGGAAAGGCGCACATTCCCCCCTGCTTCCCGGCCGGGGTCTGCTCGAAGGGCACCGTGTAGATCCTTCCCGCCCCATAGGAAAGGTTGAGCAGGGATCCACGCAGCGGCACCCAGGCCGAATCCTCCGGCACCCACAGCAGTTCGCCCGGCGAGCGGTCGAAGGCGTTGGTGATCCAGCACAGCGGCTGGATCATCTTGTCGTCCGAGTCATCGGTGACCTCGTGGTAGCCCCACATGTTGCCGTAGAACTCGTGAGTGCCCCTGCCCGCGACCCAGTTGATCCGGTTCTTCGGGTTCCAGTTTCCCTCCTGGTCCGTGACCACGAAGCTGCCGTCCGGGTTCAGGCAAACGCCGTTCGCTGCGCGGAATCCCGTGGCGAGAATCTCGGTTGTCGAGCCATCGGCACTCACCTTGAGCAGGGTGCCGTGCTGCGGCACGACCGCCTGCTTCGCATGGCGGGCGGACTTGGCGTAGTAGAAGTTTCCTTCGTCATCCGCCTGCAGCCCCATCGCAAACTCGTGGAAGTGCTCGGTGACCTGGTGGTCGCTGTTGAAGTTCTCGATGACGTCGGTCTCCCGGTCGCCGTCCAGGTCGCGGAGCCTGGCGATCATGTCGCGACAGCCGACGTAAATCACGCCATCGACGATCTTCAGGCCGAGCGGCTGGAACAGCCCCGAACAAATCCGCTGCCAACTCAGCTCGCCCTCCTTTTGGCCGATCCCGTCCACGATCCAGACGTCGCCGTTCCACGTGCAGACGGCGGCGCTGTCGGCCCCTTCGAAGAAGTCAAAGCCCGTCACCCGCATCCACGACTGCCATGGGTTCTGGTCGGGCTCGGGGAGCTGGAACGCGTCGAGCGCCCACGGCCCTTCCGTCTCCGCCGACGGCTCGATGCGTGTCGTCAACCGGCCGGCAAAGCGTTTCGACGATGCCTTCTCCTTGAAGGCCGGATCCCCGGGACTGGAGAAGACCTCCGGTTCCCCAGCTCCGTAGCGGATGCCGAAGGCGACCGGAGTCTTTCCGAGTTGGACCTCGTGGGTGCGCCCGGCATCGATCTTCAGCACGAGTTTCCCCTCCCCGGGCCCGCACTCGATCCAGCGCTCGAATGCCCCTCCGGCTCCCATCCGCGGACGCTCCCTGATCTCGGTGGTGCCCACGGTGTATCTCAAGATCGGTTGATCCCCGTGGAGTTCGACACCCTTGAGGCGCACCCACTCGCGCGGAAGCGGCCCGTAGGGTCGGTCATCGCGACCGAGAATGCGCAGGTCCTTGAAATCCCCCGTCGCCGGATTGGCCCACATCGGTTGGTTCGGAAACACGAACGCCTTGTCGCCGGCGATGCTGGTGTGGGTGCCGTGGGAACCATCGAAGGCGATGCCACGCCAATCGACGAACTGGTCGCCGGTCCAGCAGGCGGCGAGACGCATCGTGTCGTGATCGTAGAGCATCCACGCCTTGCCCTTGGAGATTCCTCCAGGCCCCTCGTCGACGCGGATCGCGATCCCCTTCTGCGCGATGTTTCCCGGCTCCACCTGCAGGGTCCAGAAGAGGACATTGCCGAAATCCTGCAGAAGGTACTGCGGCACCTTCTTGCGCTTCGGTTCCTCGCGGCTGGTCGACTTTCCTCGAGGCAAGCGGTCGAGATACGCCTCATCGATCGCCACCAGCTGATCCTCATTCCGACCCTTGAAGAAGTGCTCCCGGATGTAGTGGATCACGTCGTACTTCTCGCTCGTCGAGTACTGCGCCTGGGCCACCATCTGCCCGTAGCCCTTCTCGAGCGTCTGGAACATGCGATACGGATCCGCCCCGTTCTTCAGGTCATCGAGATGAAAGCGCGGAGCCGTCGGCAGCGAACCGGGGGCCTCCCGCGTGCCGTGGCAGGTCACACACAACTGCTGATAGATGGCCTCGCCACGTTTGAGGCTCTCCGCGCCCCACCCCCGGACGATCTGGCCATGGTCGAACTTCGCCAGCGGCTGCAACGACGCACTCCGAAGCGTGAATCCTGCTTTCGCCTCCAGAACCGGAACCCGCCCGCCCGGCTCCTGCGGTCGCCAATCAAAGTCCGCCGTGTTGACCGCCGAAACCTCGCCGCTCGAAATCTGCGCCGTCTCTTTGGCAGTGAGCGCGCGGTTCCACACGCGCACCTCGCGAATCGCTCCACTGAATGGACCGCCGAAATTCGCCGCGGCCTCTCCAATCTTGAAGACGGCCCCCTCGGGATCCGGGGAGCGGAAGTCCCGACTTTCGCCGATCAGCCTGCCGTCGAGATGAAGCGTCGCCTTTCCGCCATCCGAAACCAGCACCGCGACATGCTCCTTGCCGGCGGAGACCTTGTCCCTGCCGGAGAGCTCCCCTTTCCAGCCGATATCGTAAATCAGTCTGCCGTCCCGGATGAAGAGTGCCTTGGCATCCGCCACCCATTTCCCCTCGGCCATGGCCTTGGCGAAGAGGGTGCCACCCTTGGCAGCGGCTTCAAAACGCACCATCGCCGTGAAGTCATCACCCAGACTGACCGGGGAATCGGCGGCAACAAAGGGAATCGACGCCGAACGCGCCGCCCGGAGCTTGCGTGGCTTCCCGATCCACTTGCCTTCCTGCCAGACCCGGAACAGGGCCGGCCCGTTCTCAGGCGCCTCCACCAGCACTTCGATCCGCTGTTCCCTGCCTTCGGGCAACTCGACGGTGGTCCCCTCAGCCAGCACGACCCGGGCCTCACTCCCCGGGCCGGCATCGTAGTCAAGGATCAGGCGGAACTCCGCGGGCACCTCGGCCGCCTGGGCCTCACCCGGAGCTTGAAAGCCCTCGAAGACCGGGCTCAGCGTCTGCTCCAGCGGGATCGAGGTCGGCGGCACCTCCGGTTCGGCCAAAGCCGATGGATGAAAAGCCAACCAGGCCCCACCAAGCGCGAGAACCCGGAACACTCGTCGGTGCAAAATCATTCGCCTGCTACGGCGGCCTCGGTGGGGTTCTTGCTCCCCGCGGCCTTGCCACAACCCCCACAACCACGGGAGGCCAGTTCTCCCGCGATTCGTTTCGAGGTCGCGGTCACGGCCAAGCCCCCCAGGCTTGTGCAGCAGTGCTCGCGCGGCATCGCATGCGCCACGTCGTTCATCGTCTGGATGACCTCATCCAGCGGCACCAGATGGCGGTAGCCCGCCAGCGCCATGTTGGCACAGGCCAGGGCATTGGTTCCGGCCATCACGTTCCGCCCGAGACACGGTGCCTCAACCCGGTTGCCCACCGGATCGCAGATCATCCCGAGATTGTTCTGCAGCGCCATCGAGGCCGCCGAGAGCGAGCGCTCGGCCGAACCGCCGACAAGGTAGACAATCGCCGCGGCGGCCATCGAAGATCCGGAGCCGCACTCCGCCATGCAGCCGCCTTCCTCGGCCGCGAATGTCGCATCGCGGGCGATGAAGACCCCGATCAATCCGGCGATCAGAAGCGCCCGGATCGTTTCGTCGTCACTCGCGCCGAGCGCCTCGGCGACCGCCAGCACCGTGCCGGGCATCGCCCCGCAGGATCCGGCGGTCGGCGCCGCGACGATGACGCCCATCGACGACTTCACCTCCATGATCGCCGAAATATAGCGGATGATCCGGTTGTTCACGTCCGCCGGAACCAGCTTGCCGGCCTGCTCGGCCGTGGTGAAGCCCGGCGACTGCGCCGGCAGGATGCGATCATCATACTCGGTGCCCGCGAGGCCGGTCTGCACCGCGGTGCGCATGACCCCCATGACTTCGCGCATCCGCTCGATCACCTCGTCAGGACCGACTCCGCCCCGTGCCGCCTCGTAGGCGATCGCCTGGTCGGCGATGCTGGAGCTTTCGAAATCCGCCTGCGCCACCATCTCGGCACAGGTTTCGAACGGGAGCGTGAGGTTGCGGCGGGAAAGGATCGGAAGCACGGCCTTGAGCACCCGCACCCGGCTGGCGCCGAGTTCCCTCGCAAACTCGTCCAGGTCCTCCAGCGCCCCGCGGCTGGAAAGCACCAGCAGACCTCCCTTGTCGCCCGGGTGCCACGAAACCTTCTCCGCCGCCTCGGCGATCGGATGTTGCGACCAGGCGGCTTCGCTCGGCGTTTCGGAAAGCCACAGCACGCTCAGGTCGAGATCCCCCGCCCCCGGCACCGGGACGCGATCGATGGCGACCAATTCGATCATCCCGCCACCGGTCGAGATCGCGTCGAAATAGTACCAGGTTCCGCTCTCACCCTTCAGTTCGAGACGGTAGAAGTTCGGATGGGGTGCGTCGTAGGACTCGTAGCGCACGTCGACCTCGATGCCTGCCTCCTTGAGGGCGGCCGGCCAGGTGGGAAGCCGCGCGTCCTCCGGCGGCCAGCCGAGCAGTCCGCTGTAGAGTCCGAGGTCCGAACCCTGGTCGGTGTGCGTGGTCACCAACGACCCGTTCGGATCGTAGCGGACGATCACTTCGTCGAAGGTTTCTCCCGCAAGATCCCGCGCCAGTCGACCGATGCGGTTGGCGGCGGCGCTGTGCGAGCTGCTCGGTCCCCGCATCACGGGGCCGACGACGTCGTTGAAGATGCTTGGAGGTAGTGCCATGACTTTCGTGGCGGCAGTATCGATCAACGAGCGGTGTTCTTCAACGACAGCTTGAAGGGATCCGGATTGAATTCATTCAGGCGGATCGGATTCGAAGGCGTCACATCGTCTTCACCAGGAGGTGACCCGGCCCGCGGACTTCAGCCATCCGTTTTCAATTCCTTGATCCGCACGTTGCGGTACCACACCCGCTTGGCCTCGTCCTGGAAGCCGATGTGCCCGCTCATCGGGCGGTCCTTGAGATCGGTCTTGCTGATGTCGAGATCCTGGATCTTCTCGCCATTGAGCACCACGGTCAGGTGGCTGCCCTTGAGGGTGATCGTGTAGCGGTTCCACTCACCGGCCGGCTTGACCATGTTCTTCGACGGGCCGGAGGTGCGGATGACCCCGCCGCAGTCGTGATGGCCGACGTTCTCCTTGCCGTGGGTGTCGAGGATCTGGACCTCGAAGCCCTTCTCGACCGGATCCTTGGGATCCGCCACCCGCATGAAGACCCCCGAGTTGCCCTTCGGCTCGAACTTGAACTCGAGGTCGAGAATGAAGTCGCCGTACTTCTTTTCGGTGAAAATGTAGTCGTCGAAGCGCTGCCAACCCCACTCGCCCTCGCGCGGCTTCAGGGTCAGGATGTTGCCCTCCTCGATCATCCAGTTGCCACTCGTCCGCCAGCCGGTCAGATCCTTGCCGTTGAACATCTCGACGAAGCCCTCGTCCTTGCCCTCGTCGGCCAGCGCCACACTGCCCGCCAGCAGCACGGCCATTCCTGTTGCGATTCGTTTCATCATCATGGGTGAGTTCATGCGGAGAGCATCGTCCCGAGAGCCGCCCGTCACAAGGCGAACCTGCGCCGACTTATCGCGAGGCTCCGTAGATATTTCACCGCCAAGACGCAAAGGACGCCAAGTTTGACATTTAAAGAATGAGTTCCGAAATCCCTTCCGCACCTGCCTTTCCGACCACCTCCCCCGGCCAAGCAAGAATCCATCTTTGCTTGGCGATCTTGGCGTCTTGGCGGTGAATTCCTTACTCGTCGGACTCTGGCACCGTCGGAGACTCAGGCGCAGGTTCTTTCTCGGCATCCGGTCGCACCGGTGCCAGGCGCAGGGTGATTTTCGTTCCCATCGCCGGAAGCTTGGTCGGATCGACCTCCCAGACCAGCGCTCCATTCTCCTTCGAATGGACCCCGGGCAATGCCAGCGTCTCGTCGCCGAAAGTCGCCAGCGAAATCAGGTTGCCGCTGTCGTCGGCAAGATACCGGGGCGGGCCTTCCTTCGGGCGAAAAAGCTGGGATCCGGTGAAGAGAAAACTGTCCGTCGGAAACGCCTCCGGCTCCTCGTCCCCGGCTTCCGGCATGTATTCGTCCACCGCACGGCGGATGAAGCGGCTGATCGGATGCTCCTCGATCTTCCCGTCCTCACCCGGCACCAGCAGGCTGACCCGGACCAGACCCCCACGGGGAGGGTATTCCCTCCAACGGGTCATTTCCTCGTCGATCGGCTTGCGCATCGCCGGATTTCCCGGGGTCGCTCCCAGCAACAGCAGGCCGGCGTGGATATGAGCCGCCTTGGCCTTCACCGCGATGATCGATTCGTGCTCCTTGGTCTGCTCCGTGCAGGCGACCAACTCGAGATAGCCTTCGACCAGGCAAACCTCCGCCTCGACGTCGAGGCACTGCTCTTCGACGTTGATTTTCATCCCCGGCAGCGCCAGCGGCTTGGGCGCGGCCTCTGCTTCGGCCGCCGGTCTCTCCCCTGATGGGGTCTCGGCCACCTCGTCCCCGACCAGCGGACCCGCCAGGCCACCCGCGATTGCAAGCAGGATGAGAAACGGCGCTGCCATTGAACGACGACCCCGCCAAGGCAGGCCAATGGCAGGAGCGGAGTGAGCTTGGTCTTTGATCATGACGTTGGCGGCATCCAACGTGGATGCCCTCACTATTCTTGCCGGACATCGGCCTTTTGCCACCGAAATCCCCGGATTCCCCTCATTGGGGCGGTCCGCGGGATCATGGCTGGTCATCCGGGCGGTTCCTGTGGCATCTCTCGCGGTGCCAGCCATGAATGTCCGTACCTTTCTCGCCGCCGCATTGCTCGCCACCCCGAACATTTTCGCGCTCCAGCCGGCCACCGACCTTCGGACCGAAGGAGCCGTCGACCCCCTCGGTGTGGGTGCCGCGCCGCGCCTGACCTGGCGCATCGAGTCGGAAGCCCGCGACGTGACCACCCGCGCGTTCCAGATCCTGGTCGCCACCAGTGAAGACACGCTGGCCAAGGATCAGGGTGACCTGTGGAACTTCCGCAACGCGGAGCCCGATCGCGAACCGGGAGCCATCTACGCCGGCAAGACTCTTTCCGCCGGCGACCGCTGCCACTGGAAGGTGCGCTGGTGGGGCGAGAGCGAGGCGCCCTCGCCGTGGAGTGAGCCCGCGGTCTGGGAGGTTGCCCCCTTGAAACCCGGCGACTGGCACGGAGCCAAGTGGATCGACGACGGCCGCGACCTTCCCGAAGCCGACGAGGATTTCTACAAGCCCGATCCCGCTCCCCTGATGCGGCATGAGTTCTCGATCGACAAGCCGGTCACCAGAGCGCGGCTCCACATCGCCGGCATCGGTCTCTGCCTGCCCAGTCTCAACGGGCGCGAAATTTCCGATCACGCCTTCGACCCGCCGTGGACGAATTTCGACAAGCGCATCCTCTTCCGCACCCACGACCTGACCGATCAGCTCGCGGAGGGCGCCAACTGCCTGGGCCTCGAACTCGGCAACGGTTGGTACAATCCCCTGCCCCTCCGGATGTGGGGGCACCGCAACATCCGCGGCTCGTTGCCGGTCGGGCGGCCCCGCGCCATCGCCTGCCTGGTGGTCGACCATCCGGACGGCAGCACCACGACCGTCACGACCGACTCCGATTGGAAGACCGCCCCGGGACCCGCGGTTCGAAACAGCATCTATCTCGGGGAGGAACACGACGCGCGGTTGACGGTCGATGGCTGGAACAAGCCGGCATTCGACGCGTCCGGCTGGAAGCCGGTCCACCTCGCCGACGCCCCGCTCGACCCGCTGCAACCCCTGCGCATGCCGCCGGTCCGGCTCCTCGAGCCGATCGCCGCGGAAAAGATCACGACGCCCACCGAAGGGATTCACATCGTGGACTTCGGCCAAAACTTCACCGGCGTCCCGGAGATCCGGATCGACGCACCCGCCGGCACCCGCGTCACCCTGCGCTTCGGCGAACTGCTCCACGAGGACGGCACGCTCAATCCGATGACCAGCGTGTGCGGCCAGATCAAGGGCATGAAGGACGGCCCCGACGGCACCAAGGTGCCCAAGGGCGGACCGGGCGCGCCGGAGATCGCCTGGCAGCAGAGCGTCTTCATCAGCGGCGGTGGCGGGCCGACACTGTTCCGCCCGCGCTTCACCTTCCACGCCTTCCGCTACATGGAAATTACCGGACTGCCCGAGGCACCCGCCCTCAAGGACTGCCGCGCATTCCCCCTGCACACCGACCTCGCCTCGGCGGGTTCCTTCGCCTGCTCCGACGACGGCCTCAACGCGATCCAGCGGATGTGCCGGCGGACCTTTCTCGCCAACGTCGTGAGCGTCCAGTCCGACTGCCCGCACCGCGAGCGCTTCGGCTACGGCGGCGACATCGTCGCCACCAGCGAGGCCTACCTCATGAACTTCGACATGGCCGGCTTCTACGCCAAGACCGTGCGCGACTGGTCCGACGCCGCCCTCCCCGACGGCAACTTCACCGACACCGCCCCCTTCGTCGGCATCCAGTACTGCGGGGTCGGCTGGGCGATGGTCCACCCGCTGCTGCTCGAACAACTCCACCAGCACTACGGCAAGCGGCGCTTGATCGAGGAGGAACTCCCCGCCGCCATCAAGTGGTTCAACCTCGAAGCCTCCAAGCGGGAAAACGGCCTCGTCATGAAGGGCCTCGGCGATCACGAGGCGCTGAAACGGATCGCCGGTCCGGTGATCACCACGCCGATGTTCATCGACACCGCGCGGCGCATGGCCCGGCTCTGCCGCCTGGTCGATGACGAGGCCAACGCCAAACGCTTCGATGAAATGGCCGCCGAGTCCGCCGAGGCCTGGGCCAAGGCCTTCGTGAACGAGCGGACCGGCCGGGTCGGCGAGGGCTCGCAGACCGAACAAACCCTCGCCCTCACCTGGGGCACGCTGCCCGGGCCGACCCGGGAGAAGGTCTTCGACACCCTCCTCGCGGACCTGAACCGCGAAGCCGGAGGGCCCTCACTGACCACCGGCATCTTCGGCACCCGCTCCCTGCTGGAGGAACTGAGCCGCCGCGATCGCCCCGATCTGGCCCACGGCCTCGCCACCCGCCGGACCTTTCCCTCGTGGGGATGGATGCTGGAAAACGGCGCCACCACCCTGTGGGAGGACTGGCAGGGCACCGACGGGGTGAAGTCCCACAACCACCCGATGTTCGGCTCGATCTCGGGGTGGTTCTTCCGCTGGCTCGGGGGCATCCAATGCGGCGACGACGCCGTTGCCTTCGACCGGATCGCCATCCGACCGCAGGTCGTCGACGGCCTTGACTGGGTGGAATCCTCCCACCAGTCGATCCGCGGCCCCATCGTCTCGAACTGGCGAACGGACGGCGACCTGCGCGTCTTCGACATCATGCTTCCTCCGGACAGCCGGGCCACCATCGAGCTCCCGCGCCGCGAGGGCGATCGATTGACCGAAAGCGGCCGCCCGATCGATCAGGCCGAGGGCGTCACGCGGGTCGAGGCCGACGGCGTCTTCCGCCTCGAGGCGGGCTCCGGCCGCTACCGCTTCGAGGTGGCGAAGAAGAAATAGACTGTGGCCGGGCCTTCCAGGCCCGGAGACATGACGCATGCAAGAGATGGGCGACGAGGCTGGAAGCCCCGGCCACATCACGCAATCTCCCAGCGATAGGGCGCCTTGGAGATCAGCTCGCAGCCGTCGGAGGTCACGTGGACCACGTCCTCGATGCGGCAACCGCCGAGACCCCGGTAGTAGAGACCGGGCTCGGTGGTGATCACCATGCCCTTGCGGAAGCGCCACTTCGAACCCCGGCGCATCACCGGATCCTCGTGAACCTCCAGGCCGATGCAGTGGCCGAGCGCATGGAAGAACCCGCGCGGCTGGTCGGAGTCGCGCACCGTCTCGTAGCCTTCCTTGGTGAAGAAGTCCTCGACCGCCTCGTGGACCGTGCCACCGGCGACTCCGGGCTTGATCATGTCGATCGAGAGCTTGTGGGCCTTGCGCACCGTCTTCACCAGCTTGTGCTGCGCGTCGCTGGCCTTGCCCTTGAGAAAGGTCCGGGTCATGTCACCCCAATAGCCGTCCGCCGCGCGCCGCGGAAAGATGTCGACCACGATCAGCTCGTTGGCCGGAATCGGTCCGGTGCCGGCATTGTGGCAGTCGCAGGCCTGTTCACCGGCCGCCGTGATCGTATGCAACGCGATCGCCCCCTTGCTCATCGTCGCCAGTTCGATCAGCTCGCGAAGCCGCTCCGCGGTCAGCACCTTGCCGTTGTGGTAGAGCTTGCCGTGCTTGATCTTCGATTCCGCGAGCGTCTTGGCCACGACCCGGAAGCCGGCCGCGCTGGCCTCGTTTCCCTTGCGCAGCAACTCGACCTCCTCCGCCGTCTTGATTTCCCGCTCCGGAAAGACCGGCCCATCGATGATCGGCACGACTTTCACGCCGGCGTCCTGGAGCTCGAAGGCAAGGCCTGCGGGAAACCGGTCGCTCACCCGGAACTCCTTGATCTTGTACTCCGCGGCAATCTGCCTCACCAACTGGGACCGGCTTGGCTTCTTGCCGTTGAGCTTGAAGCGCTTCTTCGCCTTGGCCTCGACCTCGTGCAGCAGGAGGATCTCATCGAAGTCCGACTCGGCGACCATCCGCCCGTATTCGAGGCTGCTCGTCAGGCCGATCTTCCGGCCCCTGTGAGAAAACGCGAGATAGGGATCCACCGCGTCGAAACGGCTGAAATACAGCATGTCCGGATCGGTCGCGTCCGCGTGAAACAGGACGGAGGATGGAGCTTTCGATGACTTCTTGCGAGAGGAGGATTTCTGTTTGGGCATGGTAGAGGCAGGCCGGATTGAGGAATGCAGGAGGGAGTCCAGCACCAGGATCGCCCTCGGTCGAGTCATATCCTTGCAGCAGCCATGCCCATTTTCGGGACAGCTCCGCGAGATACTTCTGCTTGACCAAACTGCCCGGGCCCTGCCGTCTTCGGGCGGCCTCCCGGATCGCGGGAGCGACGACTCGCACGATCGCAGGACCCACCACCCACCGTTTGATGAGCACCTCGACTGCTTCCATCGCCGAAGCAAAATCCCCGGAACCCGAAAGCCCGTCCGCGGGAGACCTCTCGACCGACTTCATCGCCGGGCTGCGGAAATCATTCCGGCTCGTCGAAGCCGACCGGGCCCGCCAGAACGCGGTCGCCCACAACGAGATCGAAGACCTCGCCCTCAACCACGCCGCCCTGGCCGGCCAGGACCGTCACTTCAGTCACGAGGTCCGGAGCCGCGGGGTCACCAACCAGCAGAAGTCCGGACGCTGCTGGATGTTCGCCGCGCTGAACACGCTGCGCCCCCACATCATCCGCGAGCACGGCATGGAGGAGTTCGAGTTCTCGGTCGCCTACCTTCAGTTCTGGGACAAGCTCGAACGCGCCAACCTGTTCTTCGAGGAGGTCATCGAGTTCCGCGACCGCGATTACCTCGACCGCGAGTGGGAGTGCCTCAACCAGCGGGCGATCCACGACGGCGGCTGGTGGAACTACGCCGCCGCCCTCGTCGGCAAGTACGGCGCGGTCCCGAGCGAGGCCATGCCCGAGACCAAGAGCAGTTCCAATACCGCCACACTCAACAAGGTCCTCCAGCGCCTGGTCCGCTCGCGCGCTGCAAGGATGCTCGAGCGCCATGCCGACGGCGCTGTGCTCGAAGAACTTCGCGAAATGAAGAATGGGGCGCTGGCCGAAGTTTACCGCCTGCTCGTCATCAGCCTCGGCGAACCGCCCGGCGAGTTCCGTTGGCGCTACGTGATCCGTCCCGAAGTACCGGGTGAGAATCGGAAGAACGACCTCGAAACGGCGACCACCGAAACCCTCTCGCCCGAGGAAACCTTCACCCCGATGAGCTTCTACCAGCGCTTCATCGGCCACTCGCTCGATGAGTTCGTCTGCCTCTACCACGACCCGAAGAATGAACCCGGTCGCCATTACCTCATGGACCGGGCCCGCAATGTTGCCGGCGGCGAGTGCATGGGATTCGTGAATGTCGGCATCGACACCCTCAAGCAGGTCGCCATTGAGTCGATTCTCGCCAACGAGTCGATGTGGTTCGCCGTGAACATGGGCATCGACCACTCGAAGAAGCACGGCGCCATGCACGACCAGTTGCTCGACTACGAGACCTTGTTCGGCATCGACCTCACGCTCAGCAAGGCCGACCGCGCCCGCTTCCACGAAGGCGCGTCGAACCACGCCATGGCGCTCGTCGGCGTCGATCTCGACGCCGATGGCCAACCGCGCAAGTGGCTCGCCGAGAACAGCTGGGGCAAGGAAGAGGTCGAGTCCGGCCGCTGGACCCTGAGCGATCCCTGGTTCGACGAGCACGTTTACACCATCATCGTCCACCGCAAGCATGTGCCCGAAGCGATCCTCGAACGCTTCAACGACGAACCGGTCCCCCTCCCCGCCTGGTATCCGGGTTGAACCCGGCGCCGGCTGACAGCCTGTGGCGGCGGATTGCATCCGCCACGCCCGGCACCAGTTCCCGAAT
>JAKZES010000026.1 GCA_022548915.1 Verrucomicrobiaceae bacterium E54 | reverse complement strand
GTGGCCTCGCGCGGTCCTTTCCTTGCCTCCACGCCGCCGGATTGCTAGAAAGCTTCCATGGAACAAGCCCCGCCGCCGCCGCCCGCTGAATCGCCTGAACCGAACAAAAAGAAGGGCCTCCATCCCATGGCCTGGGTGGGCATCGGCTGTGGTGGCCTGCTGGTCATCGCCGTGATCGGGATCTCGCTGGTGGTCGGGTTCTTCAAGCGCAAGGTCAATGAGTTCCAGGAGGAGTTCGCCAACAACCCCGAGAAGGCCGCCGCGGAGATGATCGTCGGCATGAACCCCGACCTCGAGATGGTCATCGACGACGAGACGGCGGGCGAGATGACCGTCCGCGTGAAGTCGAGCGGCGAGGAGATCACGGTCAGCTACGCCGACATCGCCGAGGGTCGCTTCACCGTCACCGACGGCAGCGGCACGACCACCAG
Source organism: Verrucomicrobiaceae bacterium E54 (assembly GCA_022548915.1). Lineage (GTDB taxonomy): Bacteria > Verrucomicrobiota > Verrucomicrobiia > Verrucomicrobiales > Akkermansiaceae > Haloferula. Next base: position 66,497 of record JAKZES010000026.1, on the reverse strand, counting down.
CATCGGGGCGGTGGACGAGTCGAAGATCCCCGCCTGGGTGCCGCGCTACCCGAACATCGCGGACCAGAAGAGCGTGTTTCATCAGGACAAGCCGGACGGGGTGGAAGGCGTGTGGATGTTCTCGACCCACGACACCACCGAGCAGATCGAGGCCTTCTTCGATGCGGAGACCTCCTGGTCCACCAGCAGCGGCGGCAGCTCGATGAGCATCAACGGTGCCCAGCAGCAGGAACTCGACTACAGCGGCGACGGCAGGGTGCTCAAGATCATCGCCGCTTCCAGCGGTGGCGGAGGGCCCACGCAGGTCACCCTGAACTACAAGGAGACCACTCCGTGAGCCGATGAGGGGACTCTGGGCCATCCTCCTGCCGACCTTCGCCCTCGGCTTCGGCGTGGCCTGGTGGCTCAAGCCCGAACCGGAGCGGGTCGAGACCGAGGCGGACCGGCCCAAGGTCGTGCCGCGGGCTCCGGGCGCGGAGTCCGGGCTGCAGGAGGTGGTCATCACTCCGCAGACCAAGCTGGACGGACTGGCGGAGCTCTGGTTCGAGAACTCACTCGACGAGGGGCTCGCGGCGATCGCCCCGGAGGCGATCCCCGAACTTCTCGCCGCGCTGGAGGAACGGGTCGGCTACTACGGGCTGAGCGATGGGGACGAGAAGGTCTTCGAGAAACTGGTCCTGCGATGGTACGATGCGGACCCGAAGGCCGCGCTCTTGTGGGTGCTGGCGCTCCCCGCGGAGGATGATCGCCGGATGCTGATCGCGAGCCTGATCGAGCGGGAGGCGGAGCGCGACTTCGCGAGCGCCTACAAGCTAGCGGTCGAGTATGGAAACGAGGCGGACGGCTTCCTCCGGATGGCCGACACCTTGTTCCGCAGGGCGGCGGAAATCGGGGCCCGGGAGGTGATCGACGTGAGCCTGCTCAGCCGCACCTCCGCTACGACCACCTACGGCCATGATCTCGAGTATCCCCCGGGTTTCGATTTTCGGGCGGCCCTCGACGGACTTGCCGACGCCCAAGCCGCGTTGGACGAGGGGGAGTGCCTGAGTTCGGTGCCTGCGAATCTCCTCGTCGAGTGGGCAAAGCGCGACCCGGGCGCGGCCTATGCCTGGCTGCAAACCGATCGCGTGACACCATTTGGCGACGACTTTTCCTCCTTCATTCGAGGATATGGACAGGCTGCGAAGCCAAAGGACCTGGGTGCCTTCGCCGCCCAGGTCTTCACGAGCTCACCGTCCGCCGCCGTGGGCTACCAGAAAGTCTTCCAGATCCTCGGCGAGGCCCCCTCGCTGGAGGTGGTCGAGGGATTTCTCGGGGCAAGTGGCGATCCGGCCCAGCGGGTGCAACATCTGGCCGGCTTGTTCAAGCAGGCCGAGTCGGGCCACGGATCGCTCGACGAGGGGGCCCGCGAACTGGTGCTGAGGGCGACGCCACCCGAGCTTCGGCTTCAATGGCTGGCAGCCTCGAGCATGTCGGTGGAAGCCCGGATCACGCTTGTTCCACTGCTGCGCAGCCTCGGTCACAGCGACGGGGAGATCGCAGTGATGACCGGTGCCACGGGCCGCTGATTGGCAACTTTTGCGTAACGTTTCCACCATTCCGGCGCTCTTCTTCCAGCGGGGAGGCGTGCCCGTTCCGCAAGGAAAAGCGTCCATGAGATGATCGGCAGGAAGTCAGGCGATGGGAGCCAGCAGTTGCAGGAGTTCGTCAGCGAACTCACGGCGAATCAGGGCCGCATCCGTGCGTTCCTGGTCAGTCTCATGCCCGGAAGCCCGGATGTCGGCGACGTGCTTCAGGAAACCAACATCGTGCTGTGGAAGAGCCGCACCCGCTACCAGCCCGGAACGAATTTCCTCGCCTGGGCCTTCACCATCGCGCGGCTGGAAGTCCTCCATCATCGGACCCGGGCGAAGCGTCAGCGGATCGTGTTTCTCTCGGACGAAGTGCTGGAGTTGATGGCGGAGGAGGTGCCGGATGATGTCGACCACGAGGCCTACCTGCGCGCGCTCGAGGGCTGCAAGGCGAAGCTTTCCGACACGCAGCGCGAGCTGATAGACCTGCGCTACCGTCCCGGCTTCACGCTGGAAGCCCATGCCCGCGAAACCGGCAGGAAGCCCTCCACCCTGCGGGTTGCGCTGATGCGCATCCGCGATTCGCTGCGCGAGTGCGTCGAGAACAAGATGAAGGAGCATCCCGCATGACCGAAGGACGTCCAGACGATCTCAAGGACCGGATGCTGGCGCTGCTCGATGGCGAGCTGGATGCCGGGGGCATCCGTCGACTTGATGCGGATCTCAAAGCCAGCCGCGAGGCTCGTGACTTGTTTCGTCAGCTTGCCACGCTCCACAGCGTGCTGGAGGAACAGGGTGAGGCCAGGACCCAGATCGGTCGGACCCTGATCCCCATGGAGCGCCTGCTCGCCGATCAGCGTCGCGCGATGGTCCGGAATTCCCTCGTCGCCGCCGCAGCGGTGGTGCTGCTCTCGGCGCTGGTGCTGTGGGTCAAGATGATCCCGCAGGCTCCGGTCACCCTGGGCGAGTTCCGTGCGGCCTCCGGGGCGCTCTTCTCCGTCGCCCATGCCGACGAGGATGAAGCCACATCGGGCAATGAATTGCGGGAGGGCTCGCGGCTGCTGCTGAGCCAGGGCACCATCGAGGTGAATCTTGTTTCAGGCGTACGGTGCGTGGTGCAAGGCCCGGCGAATCTCAAGCTGCTCGCCGGCAATCGGGTCGGGATTCCGGAGGGAAGCGCCTGGTTCGAGGTGCCACCCCCGGCGGTGGGCTTCACGGTCGAAACGCCGCAGCTCACCGCCGTGGACCTCGGCACCCGCTTCGGCGTGCTGGCGCGACCGGATCAGGGAGACCAGGTCCACGTCATCGAGGGTTCGGTGTCGGTGAAGGCCGCCGGGCCGGACAAGGCGAAGGAAGCCCTGGTGCTGGCGACGGGCGATGCCTGCGAGGTCCTGGCGGGCGGGGGCTTCGGCAAGATCGAACTGAATCCGGGAGCATTCGTGACCGCGTTGCCCGATGCGATCACCTTCGTCGATGCGGATGTCGACTGGCCCAACGGCAACACCGTCCTCGATGGCCCCGGCAGCTTTGGAGAAACGACCTCGGAGATGCCCAACAGCTTCGATGGGAGATGGAGCGTGCGCACCCGCGCCGGAGTCTCCGGCGGCAGCGTGCTCACCTCCGCCGTGGGTGAGAAATCGGAGCCGCGCCTCCGCACGAGCTTCGGTCTGCCGAAGTCGGGCCGGTATGCCATCTACGGCTACTTCTGGAACAACCGATGGGGCCAGGGCTCGTGGGATGTGGCATTCCAGCTCGGTTCCGGCAGGGCCATGACCGTTTACACCAAGGACAACGCGGTCAATCTCGCCTCGTTCCCGCAGGCGTTCACCGGCCCGGTCCCGACCGATGACGGCACCGGCCAGAATCTGTTCCAAGCGGAGCTGGGTGTCTGGAACACCTCGACCGATGGCAACGTGGTGACGGTCTATATCGACGACCCGGTCGTCGGTGCCGGAGTGCTCGATGAGCGGACCTGGTACGATGGCGTCGGCTTCCGCCGGCTCCCGGATGAGTGAGGCGGCCCGATCGTCCCATGCACGGACTCAGGACTCGGAGTCCAAGGTCCCGCGAAATGACCGAACGAAGCCGGCACCCGGCACCCCGAGAGTAACCTGTTTCTGATGGACCTGTCCCGCCCATGACCGCTCACCTGTCTGCCGCCTTGTTCGGAATGCTTGCCGGTGCCGCAGGCGGTGCTTTGACGCCAACCTCACCCCAACTCCGTTTCGACCCGGGAACCCGGGTGGAGTGGTCGACCCTGACGGGGCACGGCTACCAACTCCAATCGGCAGAAACTCCGGAAGGCCCGTGGATCGATCTCGGGCCGTCGATCGCCGGAGACGGCCAGAGCCGTTCCTTCTTCGATCCCGGCCCCTTGCACCGCCGCAGCTACCGGATCGTCGAAGAGGTTCCGGCAACCCCGGCCGCACCTCCTTTTCCCGGCAATGGAGGCTTCGAGTCGGGCACGGGCACCGTGGCGGACCAGTGGTCCACGGCGGGCAACACACCACCGGCCCGCAGCGCCGAGGCCGCCCGCAGCGGCAGCTTCGGCATCCGCTCCCGGCTCGTCAACGTCGGTGCCCAGCCTCGCGAGGGTCAGCTTGTCCAGAGCGTCAACGACGCCGGGGGCGCGATCGTCCCGGGGCAGGCCTACGAGTTCTCGTTCTGGGCCCGGCAGGTCAGCTCGGGGCCGTCCTACCTCCAGCAGTACGAGATGCAGTGGCTCGATTCGGCCGGTGCGGTCGTCGGAACCACCGGACTCAAGTCCTTCGGTGCCACCATCGGCGAGTGGACGGAAATCATCGAGACCGGCCTGACCGCGCCGGCCTCCGCCGCCGGGGCGTCCGTGCGGTTCCGCTTCGTCACCGGGGCCGTCGAGGGCGGCCACGGCGAGGTCCTGATCGACGATGTGGCCCTGTCCGGCGGGAATGGCGAGGGTGAGCCGGGCGAAACGAGACACCATCCGCTCGACGGCCGGCCGACCGCGAGGATCAGTTGGCCGACCACGCCATCGGTTCTCTATCAGCCCGAGACAACGACCAACCTCGACGACTGGACGCCACTTTCCCCGCCCGTGCTCGGCGACGGCGGCATCCATGAGATGCTCATTCCGGCTGTGGAGGACACGGCCTTCTACCGCGTCGCCTACCCGGATCCGCCGGCTCCGCCCCCCGTGACCGGGATCGTGCCGCTCCACGGCCCCGCGACCCTGCTCGAGCCGCCGACCACGGTCACGACCCCCGAGGCGCTCATCACCCACATCGCCGATCGTGCCCGCGACCGCCACGCTCGCGAGGACATGTTCCAGGCCTACGACCACTACCTTTCCTGGTACTGGGAAGACCGTACCATCGCCGTCGAGATCGTCGACCGCGTCGCTCAGGGCGGAAGTGGCGTGACCTTCAACTACACGACCCTCACCCCGCTCGGCTCCCCTGACTTCCGTGCCTTCTTCCGCGGCATCAATACCGTGGCCGAGTATTACACGAACGTGGGTGCCGACCTGGTCGGCCCGAACCAGTACTCGGTGACCCTCAACAACCGCCAACCGGGCGGTGCCCCGCTCGCCATCGGCGACCGGATCGAGATCGAGATCAGCCAGTTCCTCGAGGCCCCGGCCAACGGGCGCAAGAACTACTACGGCACCACGATGCTCTACATCGTCGGCCGGGGTATCGTCCCCTGGGAGGGAATCACGCTACCGGGCGGCCCGCCCCTCGATTCCTATCCGCTTCCGGAGGAAACCTGGCTCGGCGGACTCACCAGCCTGCCCTACCCGTATTCGGACGAGCCCGACAACCGCTTCAAGCAGATGGCCGGCAACATCTCGCCGACCAACGCCCAGCCCTTCCTGCTGGGCCGCCGCCTTCACCACACCGACTTCCGCGACGGCTCCCACTCGGAGTCCGGCAATCCCGACTTCACCGTCCACGCCGACAAGCTCGGCCCGGCCTTCATCTCGCGGAGCTGCGTGGAATGCCACGTCAACAACGGTCGCGCCCTGCCGCCTGCCATCGGCCAGCCGATGCTGCGCTCGGTGGTGAAGACCGCCGCCGATGCCGCCGGCACACCCCACCCCGTGCTCGGGCACATTCTGCAGCCGCAGACGACCTTCGGCGATGTCGAGGGCAGCGCGACCCTCGCCGAGTGGATCGAAAGCACCGGCCAGTATGGCGATGGTTCCGCCTACTCCTTGCGTCGACCGGTTTACGCCTTCGACGGCACCGCCCCATACCATTTCTCGGTCCGGCTTGCGCCGCCGCTGGTCGGCATGGGCCTGCTCGAAGCGATCGACGAGCAGTCCATCGTCGCCCTCGCCGATCCCGAGGACTCCAACGGCGACGGCATCTCGGGCCGCTGGCGCACGGTCACCGATCTGGAGACCGGCGACACCCGGCTCGGCCGCTTCACCGCCAAGGGCGGCCAGGCAAGCCTGCGGCATCAGATCGCCTCGGCCCTCAACACCGACATGGGGGTCACCACCGCGGTCTTCCCGATCCTCGACGGTGAAACCGAAGCCGGACCGGTGGAACTCGGCGATCCCGAGCTGGACCGGCTCACCCGCTACATCGCGCTGCTCGGCGTACCCTCCCAGCGGAACTACGCCGACCCGCAGGTTGTGCGCGGAAAGCAGCTGTTCACCGCCGCCAACTGCATCGCCTGCCACACGCCTCAACACACGACCAGCCCCCATCACCCGATGGCCGAGCTGCGCATCCAGACCATCCGGCCCTACACCGACCTGCTGCTCCACGACATGGGTCCCGGCCTGGCCGACAACCTCGGCGAGGAGGAGGCCGGCGGTGCCGAGTGGCGTACGCCGCCGCTGTGGGGCATCGGCCTGACCGCCGGCGTCAGCGGCGGCGAGGCTTATCTCCACGACGGCCGCGCCCGCACCCTCGAGGAGGCCATCCTCTGGCACGGCGGCGAGGGGGAGGCTTCGAAGGAAGCCTTCCGGACCATGCCTGCCGCCGACCGCGCCGCGCTGATCGCCTTCCTCCGCTCGCTGTAGTCTGAATGCAGGCCGTCCCTCGACGGGCTCTCTCCGTGGATCCCCGGCACCACCCGGTCTGGAAAGCCGAAAAGACTTTGTAACGAATCCGGGAATCGGTGCTTCCCTACATGAAGACACCACTTCTACACCATGAAATTTAGCCCCACCTCCCTACGCCAAGGTCTCGTTGTCGCCGGTTTGTTCTGCGGAAATGCCGCGTCGGCCGCGACGATCATCTCGCAGACTGCCAATGGCGCCAGCGCCTCTTCCGGGAGCGGAAACTACGGACAATCCTTTGAGGTGGATAGCACCCTTCCCGATAACCTGCTCAGCAGTTTCTCCCTCACAAAAGGAGGAAGCGGAGGTGGTACCACGACCGGCTATATCGATGTTTACACCATCGGAACTGCCGTTTTCGACGATCTCAATTTTGGGACAGGTGTCGAGACGGGGAATCTCAATTTTCTTGGTTCATCGACAAACTCCATCGACACCGCTTCTGCCGCAAGCGGCGACTCGCTGACGTGGAATTTCGCCAGTATTGCGCTACCAACTGACGAGGCCATATTTTTGGTGTTTTCAGACACGTCCGGGGCTGGGTCGTTCGTCGGAACTTCGGTCAGGGTTGAGGGTTCGGTAGCAAACCAAGTTTTCACCAACACCAACGCGTCGGAATCGCACACGCTGGCCTTCGCGGGCGATGTCCAAACGGCCTTTGGTAGTGAGGTAGACAACACGTATTCCGTCACGCTCGTTCCCGAACCCTCTGCTGCGGGCTTTTCCGCAGCCGCTCTGGTCGGACTGCTGCTTCGCCGTCGGCGTTCCTGACGGGCGTCTCCGTTCGTGATGGTGTCTTTCCCAAGATTGTTCGGAGCGCTTGGTGCGCTCTCATCCCGTTTCACCAATAGCCATGATCGCCAAAAACCCTTTCTTCGCCTCATTGGCTGCGTTCGCCTTCGGCATCCCGAGCTTGCCTGCTGACAACGTCCTCATCGACCAAACCTTCGACGGCTTGGCCAACGATATTGGGGGCCTCACCTTCCAGAAAATCGACAACGGCGCGGGTGGTGCGGGTTCCGTCGATTTCTCGACAGGTCTCATCACAACGACCGGGGTGGCCGCGAATACGCCCAACAGCAACGTCGGAATCAATACCTCTTCCCCGATCGATGTGGGTGCTCTTGCACCGACGGCCAACGGTTTTAAAATCACCTTCGAGGTGAGTGCGACGGATGTTGCCGTTTCCGACCTCTATTATAACGGCCTGTTTTTCGGGGTGACATCCGGAAGCGACGCCAACGGCACCGCAGGCCCCAGTCTTTGGGCCAATAATCCACACGGCTTCGGTTATGTGGCCGGCAGCGGCGACGGCGGATCCATCGAGTTTGGTTATGGCGAGGACAATTTCGTCCGGCAGGACGCCGAGGGTGGCGCCGCCAATGACGGCAACTCGGTCAATAAGGTCCTCGGCGGAACGGCCCCCGACGACGCCTCTTTCCAGGACGGATTCACCATTACCCTGTCCCTTTTCGATGACGACACTTGGACGCTCACCTCGACGGGCCTCAGCACCGACCTCAATGGCAGCGGGAGTCTGACCACGACAGGCACGGGGATGTTCGATTATGCCGCGATTTCAAGCGATCTGAGGCCCTACGTCAGCTTGCAAGGCGAGTATCAGGGAACCATTGAAGTAGACCGCATCACCGTCACCGCCCTCGAAACGACAGTGCCGGGAACACTGGAGATCGTGTCGATTTCCAAGGCGAACGATGTCGTGACCGTGCAGTTCAAGGGGACCGATGGTGAGACCTACGATCTCAACAAGTCCACCACCCTGGATTTCTCGACTCTGGACAGTCAGGACAGCATCACGCTGAGCGGAACCGACACCGGCGAGCTGCAGGACACCGGTGCGACCGAGGACGCGGCGTTCTACCGGGTGGAGCAGCAGTAGGCAAAGCGGCTGCCGCGCAAAGGCCGCGACGGCCGGTCATCCATCCACTTCCAAGTGCCCTGCTCCCTTTCGGAGCCGGGAGACCCTCCCGTTCTCAATCATAAAAACCCAACCTCGAAACCGCGTGCGGATGCATCTCTTAACGATCTCTGCCCGGCGATCTCCTCTGGCCCCAGCTTGATTCATGTCCTCTTCTTCCACGACACGCCTGGCACTTCTCGCAGCATTATTCACCGTCCACCTTGCAGGCAGCCTGCATGGAGCGCACTACCGAGTCTATTTGCTGGGCGGCCAATCCAATGGCAATGGACGGGGCGATGCCTCGCAGCTCGGTAGCCCATACAACGCAGCGCAAAGCGATGTCCGCTTCTACTGGCACCGGACCCAGGCGGTCAGCAATGTCGGCCACCTGACCGAAGATGCCTGGATCGACCTCGACACGGGATCCGGTCACGGCACGACCAGTCCGGTTTATCCAAGGGAATTCGGGCCGGAAGTCTCCTTCGGGCGGGCCATGGCGGACAACGACCCCGCGGTCAACATTGCCCTTATCAAATACACCGAAGGCGGGACGAACCTCCACACCCAATGGGCCTCTGGCGGCACCCAATACACGACCTTCGTCTCCACCGTGCAAACCGCCTTGGCGGCCCTGACGTCGGCCGGTGACACCTACGAGCTCGGCGGAATGATCTGGGTCCAGGGTGAAGCGGACACCGACGGAAACGCGGTCAACTACGAGACGAACCTGACCAACCTGATCAATCGGGTGCGGAACGACCTTTTTGGAGGAACGAGCGCGCCCTTTGTCCTGAGCGGACTGTCCGACAGCCAATACGGCGCACAGATCACCACTCCCGGAACAGGTTCCTACAGGGTGCGGCAAGCCCAGGAAGCCGTTGCCGCCGCCATGAACCAGGTCGGTTTCGTGAATACCGACGGCTTCCAGGTCAGGGCCGGCGATGCCATCCACTTCGAGTACAACGGACAGATCGCCCTCGGTCAGGGCCTCGCCGCGGGAATGTTGTCATTGGAGGCCAATCCTCCACCTCCGCCGCCTCCAACAACGACAAGCACCCTCATCGACCACACCTTCGACGGGCTGGCCAACGACACGGGCGGTCTGACTTTCCAGCAGGTGGCCAACGGCCTGGGCAGCGGTGGCTCCTCGGACCTGTCCACCGGAGTCATCACGCCGGGCAACAGCTTTTCTGGGAACTTTATCAACAGCAATTACGGCTTCAATGCGACAAGTTCCATCGACGTGGGCGCACTCGAGCCAACAGCGACCGGATTCGAGATCACCTTCGAGGTCAGTGCCACGGACGTCGATGTTTCCTCCTTGGCGTTCAACGGTCTGTTTTTCGGCGTGGTGTCCGGCACCGACGCCAATAATACCGGCGGAACCAGCCTCTGGGTCAACAATCCCCACGGCTTCGGCTACCTTGCTGGGGGTGCCAGCTATGGCCCCAACCTTGTGCGGCAGGATGCGGAAGGGGGCCAGATCAATGGAAACAATGGCACGGGCAACGACGCCAACTCGGTCAACACCTCGCTCGGGACCGCTCCCACTGATGCATCCTACAAGGACGGCTTCACCGTCACCATCCGCGTCTTTGATGATGATACATGGGCAGTGACATCGACCGGGCTCAGCACCGAGCTGAATGGCTCCGGCAGCCTCATCACTTCGGGTGCCGGCATGCTCGACTACGCCGCCATCTCCACGGACCTGACGCCCTTTGTCAGCCTGCAGGGGACCGATGTCTTCGGCGAATCCATCACGGTGGACCGCATCACGGTGAGCGCCCTCGTTCCGTCGGGAGACACGACCCCGCCAACCCTCGCCCCAAGCGCCATCATCGACGATCGGTCGGGCGGACCGGTCGCGGTGGGCACGGCGATCACCTACACGCTGACTTTCAACGAGGACATGGATCACACCACTTTCAACCCCACCGACTTCTCGGATGCGGGCGGTGACGTGAGTCTCAGCTTCCTTTCAATTACCGAGACCTCCCCCGGTGTCATCGAAGTGGTGGTCACCCCGGACAACGTCGGCACGCTGGAGTTCCAGGTGAACGCGGGTGCGACCCTGAACGACGCGGCAGGCAATCCGCTGAACACCGATGCGGCCATCGTCGATGACACGGCGATCACGGTCGAGCCTCCGCCTGCCAGTGCGACCCTCATCGACTACACCTTCGGCGGCACGGACGTCGGCCCCGCCATCCAGGTGGTGGAGAACAACGTCGATAATCTCGTCGCGGGTAGCGCCAACACCGGCACCGGACTCATCATCACCGGGGAAAGGGCCTCTCCCCAACCTGCGGACTCCCACAACATCGGCTTCAACAGCAGCAGCACCGTGGATCTCTCGTCCTACTCGGGATTCACCGCCACTTTCGTGGTGGACTCAATGAGTGTGGCCGGCACGGTGGCAGCTCTCAACTTCAACGGTCTCTTTTTCGGTGTGGTCTCGGGCAACAGCGCCACCGGCACCGCGGGTAACAGCCTTTGGGTCAATGATCCCACCAGCTTCGGCTACGTCCCGGGTTCTGCCTCCTGGGGCTCCCATATCATGGCCGAGAACACCGGCGGCGTGAGCGTCACAGCCTCGAACCTCACTACTCCGCAGCCTCCCAACGCCTCGTTCCTCGACGGCTTTACCGTGAGGATCAGCGTCTTTGCTGACGATACATGGCAGATTTCGTCAACCGGCCTGAGCCCTGAGCTGAACCAGACCGGCACGCTTTCAAACCTGACCTACTCGGATTTGGCGACCGCGGGCATCTATGCCAGCATGCAGGGCGAAGTGGGTGCCCAGCTCAACATGGGCCGCATAACACTCGAGGGCATTTCCACGGTGGACACCGACGGGGATGACATGCCGGACTCGTGGGAAGATGCCAATGGCCTGAACAAGAATGACCCGGCGGATGCCGCATTGGACAACGATGCCAACGGCGGCCCCGATGGGCTGACCAACCTTGAAGAGTTCCAAGAGGGAACCGATCCCCAGGACTCCGACACGGACGACGACGGCCTGAACGACGGCGATGAGGTGAACGGGACGCTCAATCCATGGACGGCGGGCGTCAAGGGATCGCCACCGGGCGAGCCCACCGATCCGAACGAGCCGGACTCCGACGGTGACGGAGTCAACGATGGCACGGAGATCACGCTGGGCACCGACCCGAATGCTCTGCCTCCGAACAGCGGCTTCACGGCTCCCTTCGTCGATACCGATGGCGACAGTTACCGCGACGAGGCCGAGACCGCACTGGGTTCAAATCCGAACGATCCGGACGATTGCCCTGATCACACGCCCAGCCCGGCCAAGCCGAACATCCTCATCATTTACACCGACGATCTCGGATTCGGGGACATCTCCCGCTACGGCAACCTGTTCGGCACCCCAAGCGCGTCGCCGACACCGAATGTCGATAGTCTGGCAGATCAAGGAGTCACCTTCACCCAGGCCCACTCCGCCAACGCCGTCTGCACGCCCTCGCGCTACTCGCTGCTTACCGGACGCTACAATTGGCGGAGCTTCCAGAGCATCTCGGGCTTCTATGGCTTCAAGAGCGGCATCGACAATATTCCTCTCGATAGCGATGTCACACTGGCGGAGTTCCTGAAGACCCAGACCTACGACACCGCCGCGTTCGGCAAGTGGCACATGGGTGGCAAATGGTATGCGCCCGGGACCAACAACCGGATCACCAACAACCCAAGCGATCCCTCCGCAGTGGACTGGACCCGTCGCATCGAAGGTCATGCGACGGACAACGGTTTTGACTACTACCGCGGCTTGCCCGTGGCGATCAACTTCGGGCCGTACGTCTACATGCACGATGATGTGGTCCAATACTGGGTCGAAGACTCGGGACCCAGCAACGAGTACGGGGACAAGCTGCCCAACGGCCGCAAGGGCTACTTCCGGGATGCCACCGCTTCGGACACCTTCCAGTGGTTCACAACAGGCGATCTCAACTCCACCGTCGTCGGGCCGAAGGACTCCCGCGCCAGCCTCGGGGATCCCTCCTACCGGCAAATCGACGCGGGCCCGGTCCTGGTCGCGGACTTCGAACGCTACATCGACGAACGCGTCGCCGCGAATGACACCGATCCGTTCTTTGCCTACGTGGCACTTCATTCGCCGCACCTCCCCTGGGCGATCACGCCCGAGTTCAACACCGGCACCTACGGCAGCTACGACTACCAGCGCTGGATGGCCGAGGTGGACGACCGCATCGGACGGATCCTCGCCGCGATCGACAACAACGGCATGACCAACGACACCCTGGTCATTTTCACCGCCGACAATGGCCCCGAAACGACCGCCATGAGCAACACGCTGGGGAACGGCGACGATGCCAACGGTCCCCTGCGTGGAGCCAAGCGCGACATCTGGGACGGGGGCACCCGTGTGCCCTTCATCGTCCGTTGGCCCGGCCAGGCCCCGGCCGGAATGGTGGTTACGGATGAGGTCATCTCGCAGGTGGACATTTTTCCGACCATCGCGGGATTCCTCGGCGAGGAATTGCCTGACAGCACGGCTCCGGACGGGGAATCGTTCCTCAACGTTCTGCGCGGCCAGCGCAAGCCGGGCGAGGCGCGCGGCGGCGTGGTGCTGTGTTCGATCAACGGGCACCTCGCCCTCAAGACCCCGGACGGCTGGAAGCTGATCGATTCCACCGGAGGCGGCGGCAACAACACCTCGTGGGACTCGGACAACAGCACGATCTCCAGCGCCGTCGGGATCGACCAGGGGACGCCGAAACAGCTCTTCGAGATGCCCGTCGACCTCGGCGAGGACGACAATCGCATCTCAGGCCTCACCGGCGACGCGGCCATCCGCGCGGAACTGGTCAGCCTGACCGGCCGCGACCTGCTGGGTGCCCTCGACCAGCTGCGCACCACCGGCGCCGTCACCCTCGATGGCCGCGAGCCCGACAACGACGCCGACGGCATGAGCAACAGCTTCGAGACCACCCACGGGCTCGACCGCGACTCGCCCAAGGACGCCTCTCTCGACAACGACGGCGACGGTGCCGACAACCTCTCCGAAAGCATCGCCGGCACCGATCCCAACGACCCTGGGAGTGTCTTCCGGGTCATCGACACTCAGGATGCCGCCACGACCTTCTCGGTCACCTGGCCAACGGTCGCCGACCGGGACTATGAGATCTTCTGGAGCACCAATCTCGCCGATTGGACAAGCTACTCATCGCACCCGGGAACCGGCGCGGACATTACCGTCCCGCTCGACAAGGCGACCATCGACGCGGTCGATGGCAATATCGGCGACCTCCAAGCCCTGTTCGTTCGGATCACGGTGGTGAAACCCTGACCCGAGCTCACGGAGGCCGACACTCCGTCAGGTGAATCGCAGAAATGGTCGGCTGCTCACCCACCTCGCGAACCTCGACCGCAGGCGAGGTCCTCACCCTGCTCGTGCCGATCCTGATCGACCTTGGAGGGAATCTGAGAAACAGCCGCCGACCCACGACCCGCACCCATCTCGATGACGGGGGCACCTGCATGCTCAAGGAGGTGATCCCCTTCTGCGCCCTCGGCCAGGGGTGTCCGATTCGAGGATGCTCGTTCCGAAACCCTCTCCGTGAAGCGGAACACGGGACCGCGGTAGCCAAACCAGAGGAAAGCATCCGGCGACCGCAAAATCCATGTAACGAATCCCGGGAATCGGCGCTCGATAGTAAAGCAACACACATGAACAACTCCATCCTCACCGCCTCTTGCGCGCTTCTGGCACTGGCCACACTGGGTTTGGTGCCCCGCCGGCGATATTCGGAAGGGCCGTTCCGTCGAAGGAGTCGATAACGATTGAAGCGATCCTTTTCCGCATGCTTCCGCTGCGGAGGTGTGTGTGCCCTGGTTGGACCTGAATCGATGAATAGCAATTTCAATAGGGCACTCCTTATTGTGCTGTCCAGCGCAGCTTTCCTGATGCCCGTGAAGGGTCAGGAGTTCCTCTTCGCGGACAACTTCAACCGCCCCGACAGCACCGACCTGAATGCTTCATCCGTGGGCAAGTCGGGAAGCTTCGGCGCGCTGGCTTGGATTGAGAAGAGCAACAGCGGCTCTCCGGAGATCGTCGGCGATCGCTTGCAATTGGGTGAGACCGGTGCCGGTGGTGGCTGGTCGATCGCCTGGGTCGACCACAACTTCATCGACGGCATCATCGCCACCCAGGGCGAGTTCACCGTCTCCGTCGAGATCGGCCAAACCGCCCCTTCGGGTGGCAACACCCGCTTCAATGGCTTCGCGGTCGGCAGTGCGCTGACCGACCTCACCGGCTGGACCGTCAACAACCCGGTCTCCTTCTCCTCGGACTTCTTCATCGGCTACGACTCCGCTGGCACACGGGAGGTCAAGATCTTCCTGGGAGGCACTCAGGCCTACCAGCAAACCATCAACCTGGATGCCGGCGCCACGCTGTCAGTCCGCTTCCATGGTTTCTCCGACTTCAACGCGGGCACGACCGTGAGCTACGAGGCCTTCATTAACGGTGGCTCACCCGTGAAGACCGGATCCTTCACCTGGTCGGGCACCAATGAGAACTACATCCACCTCTACTCGAACTACACCCAGCACACGGCTCGGGCGGACAACTTCGAGGTGAGCACCGTCGCCGAGGACGATGACGACGACGGCCTGCCGAACTGGTGGGAGCAGTTGTATTTCAACTCTCCGACCGCAGCGGATCCCAGCCTGGATGGACCCGACGGCGACGGCGTGACCAATGGGGAGGAGTTCCAGTTGGGCACGAATCCGATCCTCGCGGACAGCGATGGCGACGGGCTCGACGACGGCGTCGAGACCGCGACCGGGATCTGGGTCAGCGCGACCAACACGGGAACGCATCCTGCGGCCGACGACACCGACGGCGACGGCCTCAAGGATGGTGTGGAGACCAACACCGGGACCTTCGTTTCGGGCAGCAACACCGGAACCAACCCGCTGCTTGCGGACACCGATGGCGACAGCCTCCCGGACGGAGTCGAAACGAAATCGGGGATCTTCATTGATGCGGATGATCCGGGGACGAACCCCTTGCTGGCGGACACGGACCAGGACGGGGCCGGCGACTGGTATGAGATTTACGCCTCCTTCACCGACCCGCATGACCCGGGCGACAAGCCCAACGTTCCCTACCCTCTGCCCACCCACGACGGTTCGCCCGGTGCCGGCGACAAGCCGGTCAAGGTCTACATCATGTCCGGGCAGTCGAACATGGTCGGCGAGGGCACCGTGAGCGGTGCTGGTGACGGCACCCTGGAGACGATGACCCGCCGCCAGAACAAGTTCCCGAACCTGATTGATGAAGACGGAAACTTCATCGCCCGCCAGGACGTCCGCTATCGCGGGGTCATATCGGCCGTCGGCGATGGACCGCTCGTCCCCGGCTTCGGCAAAGACAGCAGGTTTTTCGGTCCGGAACTCGGCTTCGGCCAGATCATGGGATGGTTTCACGACGAGCCCGTTCTCCTGCTCAAGTCGTGCACCGGCAACCGCAGCCTCGGTTGGGACGTCCTGCCGCCCGACAGCCCGTCCTACGCTTACAACGGCACCAACTACTCCGGATACGGCTTGCCGATCCCGGCGACTCAGGGCGCGTGGTATGCCGGCAAGGAATTCGATCGCTTCTTCATGGACGAAAGCGAATGGGCGCATCCGGATGCGCCGTACACCAACGTGGTGGACATCCTCGACAACTGGGACGCCGAGTACGCGGATCCCGGGAAACCCTTCGCTGGCCAGGATTTTGAGATCGCGGGATTCGTCTGGTGGCAGGGCGACAAGGACCGCTACGACCTGGGTCTCGCGACGCGCTACGAGCAGAACCTGGTCAACCTGATCACCTCGTTGCGCAACTACTATGAGAATCGTTACCCCGGCAAGGTCGTGGCCGATGCCCCCTTCGTCCTTGCCACGCTCGGCCAGACGCCGCTGGACAGCACCAATGCCGCCGAAAAGGCGATCCTCGACGCCAAGCTTGCCGTGGATGGCGAATCGGGCAACTACCCGCAGTTCGCCGGAAACGTGAAGACCGTCTATGCCCATCCGCTCAGCGAGGGTGGTGCCTCCAACGGTCACTACAACCAGCGCGCCGGCACCTACCTGCTGGTCGGCGATGCGCTGGGCCGCGCGATGGTCGAGTTGATCGGAGGTGGCACCTTCGCCGACTGGATCGGAGGTTTCGATGTCGGCGCGCTGACCGGCTTCGACGACGATGCCGACGGCGACGGCCTGGACAACGGAGTCGAGGCGTTCTTCGGCACCCTGCCCACGGAATCGAATCCCGGACTGGCGGTCGCCTCCGTGACCGGCAGTGGCCTGACCTTTACCCACCCTCAGCCTGGTCAGCCGCTTGCCGATGTCACCGGTTCCTACGAATGGTCGCTGGACCTGTCGGCCTGGCATCTTTCGGGTGCGGAGATCAACGGGACGTCGGTCAGCCTTGTCCCGGATGAGAACCAGCCGACGCCGGGGACGACCACCGTGACTGCGACGATCACCGGCACCGCGCCCGGGGCCGTTTTTGTCCGGGCAACGGCCACCTTGCGCTGAGCCCGGCATGCCATTCCCCATCCTGAAGCCGGAGCTCGGAAAACCCCGACCGCGGAAACCCCATCTCGTCATGACAAACAAGAAGAGCGCACACGAAGCAGCCAGCTTCATCCCCTCGATGAAAGCACGTGGCATCTTTCCACTCTTCGCAGCAGCCATGGTCCTGCTCACGGGCGAAGAGCTGCATGCGGCCGAGGCACCGGTGAAGGTCTACATCCTGGCGGGCCAGTCGAACATGGTCGGCATCGGCCAGGTCAGTGGCGGCAGTCGCCGTTGGGGCGACGAGTTCATCGACCCGGTCCTCTCCGTTTACGAAGGGGATTACGATCCTTCCAAGGACTACGACGAAATGACGCCGATCCGGACGGTGAAGCTGGAAACATTCGGCGGGGTTTCCCCGCAGAAATACCCCGGCGGCGGCACCCAGATCGTGCGGGGTCAACTCCAGGTGAAAGAGACGGGCATCTATGAATTCTTTCCCGGCCTGGGCGATTCAAGAAACGCCATCATGCATGTGGATGGCCGGGAGGTGTGGCACCAGAAGCCGGGAGAACTTGCCGTCCAGAAATCCATCAAGCTGGATGCGGACAAGGAGGTGTCCTTCAAGGTCACCTATCTGACGGACAAGGCGGACGGGCTCGGCTGGTTCGGCCGGGTGGACATCCCCGGCACCCTGAAGACCGTCGTGAACATCGAGGGGAAGTTCCCCTACCTGATCGACGAGAAAGGCCGCTTCGCTCCCCGCGATGATGTCTGGTACAAAGGCGTCGTCACGGCGACCGCCCATCAGTGGCTGAACGTCGGTTGCGGTGCCAACAAGGAAAGCATCGGTCCCGAGCTCGGTTTTGGCCACATGGTCGGCAATTTCCACGACGAGCCGGTGCTCCTGCTCAAGACCAGCCAGGGCAACCGCTCGCTCGGCTGGGATTTTCTCCCGCCCGGGTCCGAGCGTTTCGAGCACACCGAGCCCGACGGGACCACCTACATCTACGCGGGCTACAAGGACCGGGCCGGGCGCTGGGAGAAGGGGACCGAGCCTGAGGAGAGCTCCTGGTATGGCGGGAAGCAGTATGACGAGTGCTTCGACGCCGCCAAGGAGGTGCTGGCAAATTTCGATGAGAAGTTCCCCCACTGGCAGGATCGGGGTTATGAGATCGCCGGCTTTTGCTGGTGGCAGGGTCACAAGGACGGTGGCGAAGCCGGCGAAGGCGAGGCCGGTGCCCATGCCATCCGCTACGAGCAGAACCTGGCACGGCTGATCGAGGTGCTGCGCGAGGAGTTCAAAGCTCCGAACGCACCCTTCGTGGTCGCAACCTGCGGCTTCAACGGCGGCGAGGGCTGGGAGCCGGGCAGCAGCGCCCGGACCATCTGGAATGCCCAGATGGCGGTCGGGGACTCCGACAAGCACCCGAAGCTTGCGGGCAATGTCGCCTCGGTCGATACCCGCCCCTTCTACCGTCCGCCCGAGCAATCTCCCCGCAACCAGAGCTTCCACTACCACGGCAATGCCGAAACCTACATGCTCGTCGGAGAAGCCATGGGCAGGGCGATGGTGGAAATGAAGCGGTGATCTTGAAGAATCGGGTCCAACGACCCATCCGCCCGTCAGTGGCGCCGGGCCTTGCCTCAGCCACCATGGGCGGCTCTCACGCAGGCAATCCGTTGACCCGGGCCGCAACCACAGCCCGTCGCCTCCCGGCTACAGGGATCCACTTCGCCCACCAAAAAACTGTAACGAACCAGAAAATTGGCGCTATCCCAATGATCATGTACCGACCGAGCCACGGACACCAACTGTGAACAGGACTCTCACACTCCTCACCTCCGCTGCCGCCTTGCTGGGCCTGACCCCCGGTTCCGCGGGAGCCCAGACGATCGTGACCGACTTCAGCGGCTGGAGTGAGAGCGGCAACCTGCTGCCGGCGGGCTCCGGCAACGAGCTCGAACAGGACTTCAACACCAGCGGGCCGGACATCACGGCCGCGTACAATTCACACACCAGCAATCCGATCGGCCAGGAGGCCTTCCTGACCGACGAATTCGCCACACTCACTGTGGGTGATCGGATCTTGGTGGAGCTCGACGCCTTTGGTTCGGGCGTCACTCACTCGCTTGGTCTGGCCGTTGCCAGCGCGGAGACGCCTGCGGTTCGCGAAAATCTCTTTGCCTGGCTTTTCAAGAGCACGGGAACCGCGCAGCTCCTCACCTTTGATGGTGCCTCGGCCTACGGCACCATCAACGACGTGGTGATTGCCGCGGATACCGACACGTTGTTCATCGAAAAATCAGCGATTGGGTGGTCCTTCGGTGGGATCTCGACCAGCGAGGTCGTGACCTACTACCTCACGAACGTGACCTCGGCAGCAGGGGTGGACTTGACGGCGGATGGTTCCGCCATCGGCATCTGGAGCGATCTGCGCACCGTCGGCGGAAGCAGCACGCTTACCAACTTCACCGTGCAGGAGAACGACGTGACCGTCATTTACGCGGATGACTTCGACCCGGACACCAATCCCGAGTCACCCGCGCTTGCCCCCGGCGACTCCTTGAACGGAAGCACCCCGGACACGACCACGGGTGGTGCGACGTGGACGGCCGGGGCGACCTATGCTGCCGGTGGTGGCGTTGGAAGTGGCAGGTCGACGGCCACCCTGCCGTTCACACCGGTGGATGGCTTCATTTACACGCTGGATGCCTCGGTAGGTTCGCTCACCACCACGAACGATAATTGGCTGGCGCTCGGCTTTGCCTACGGTGAATCGACACTGAACAGCTCGAACTCGCGGTTCATTTCCAACAACGTGAACCCGGCACCAACGACGATCGGCGATGGTTCGGTGACGGGGGTTGCATGGATGTTCGCACGCGGGAGCGGTGCAACGCTGGCCAATACGGCTTTCCTGGGTAGCGACCCCACGGTCTCCTCCGGGAATGCCGGGATTGCGGATGGTGCTGCCTGGTCCACTGCCGGGACGACCTTTGGTGGAAATCTGGACATGCGCATCGTGCTCGACACCACGGGAGGCACTGGCAACTGGACCGCGACGTGGTTTGCCGACACCGGCTCGGGATTTGTTGAGGTGCGCGGCGAAGAGCCCCTGCTGACCGAGACCATCAATTCGGTGGGGTTTGCCGTCACGGACTTGGGTAGCGGACAGATCAACAGCTTCTCGCTGACCTCAGTTCCCGGCGGCGAGCTGCCGGACATCATCGATATCGCGTTCGACATCGACGGCAATGTGGTCCTCACCCTCGACGGACCGGCGGCCGGATTGACGGCGCAGCGGTCGGATGACCTCGGCGGTTTCATCGATGTGAATTCGACCATCAGCGGCAACACCCTGACCATTGCTTCGAGTGACGTGGATCCGAACGCCGACGGGGCGGATTTCTTCCGGATCCGCAACTAGAAAACTGTCTCTCCAACCCCAAGCTGCATCTTTGCTTCACCACCTTGCTGACTGAATTATGAAAACGACTCCCAACCTGATTCTGGCGACACTTGCAGGCCTTGCGCTCGCCACTAGTCCTGCCACATCCACGACGCTCTTCTTCGACGATTTCGGGGGGAGCAGCGGCACCAACCTGAACGGAACGCCCCCCCCCACCACCACGGGTGGGGAGACTTGGACTGCTGGCACGACCTACAAGGCGGATGGTAGCTTCGGTACCGCACGATCGACGGCCACGCTGTCCTTCACTCCGGTCGATGGCTTTGTCTACACGCTGGAGGCATCAATCGGTTCACTTGCCTCGACGAACAATAATTGGCTGGGGTTCGGCTTCGCCTACGGTGAATCGACACTGAACAGCTCAAACTCGCGGTTCATTTCCAACAACGTGAACCCGGCACCAACGACGATCGGCGATGGTTCGGTGACGGGGGTTGCATGGATGTTCGCGCGCGGGAGCGGTGCAACGCAGGCCAATGAAGCTTATCTGGGTAGCGACCCCACGGTTTCCTCCGGGAATTCCGGGATTGCGGATGGTGGTCCTTGGTCCGCTGCCGGGACGACCTTCGGCGGAAATCTCGACATGCGCATCGTGCTCGACACCACGGGAGGGACGGGCAACTGGACCGCGACATGGTTTGCCGACACCGGCTCGGGATTTGTTGAGGTGCGTGGTGAAGAGACTCTCCTGACCGAGACCATCAATTCGGTGGGTTTTGCCGTCACGGACTTGGGTAGCGGACAGATCAACAGCTTCTCGCTGACCCAGGTCCCGGAGCCCTCTACCGCTCTGCTTGGCGGAATTGGGTTGCTGGCCCTGTTCCGCCGCCGCCGTTGAACCAAACGGCACGTGGTTGACCAATCTCGATGGCGGGGCTGCCCCGGGCAATCCGGGGCGGCATTTCTTGCGAGGTGCTCAAGCAGCCAACCTTGGTCTCTTTCACAGATATGAGTGCCGTCAAGTCGATCGGATTTCACGCATTTGCCCTGCTGGCATTCGCCTCTTTCGCCGATGCGGAAACGCTTTTCTCCGAAGATTTCAAAGACAGCGGCGGCACCGACCTGAACGGAACGACCCCGAATACCACCACGGGTGGGGAGACTTGGACTGCTGGCACCACCTACAAGGCGGATGGCAGCTTCGGGAGCGGCCGCTCGACGGCCACCCTGTCCTTCACGCCGGTCGATGGCTTTGTCTACACGCTGGAGGCCTCGATCGGGTCACTTGCCTCGACGAACGAAAATTGGCTGGCGTTCGGCTTTGCCTATGGTGAATCGACACTGAACAGCTCAAACTCGCGGTTCATTTCCAACAACGTGGCGCCGGCACCATCGACGATCGGCGATGGTTCGGTGACGGGGGTTGCATGGATGTTCGCCCGCGGGAGTGGTGCAACGGCTGCGAATTCAGCTTTCCGGGGTAGCGACCCCACGGTCTCCTCCGGGAATGCCGGGATTGCGGATGGTGCTGCCTGGTCTACGGCCGGTACGACCTTCGGTGGGAATCTGGACATGCGCATCGTGCTCGACACCACGGGAGGTACGGGCAACTGGACCGCGGCGTGGTTTGCCGACACCGGCTCGGGATTTGTTGCGGTGCGTGGTGAAGAGACTCTCCTGACCGAGACCATCAATTCGGTGGGTTTTGCCGTCACGGACTTGAGTAGCGGACAGATCAACAGTTTCTCGCTGACCCGGAGTGGTGGCGGGTCAGACACGGATCCGCCTGTGGTCATCGCTCGTAGCCCTGGGCTAGGCGCGGGCAATGTGGGGGTGGACTCGAATGTCAGCATCACGTTCAACGAGGTGATCGTTAAGGGAAGTGGCAACATCACCATCCTGAGATCGGCCGATGACAGTGTCGTCGAGGCCTTCGACGTGGCAAGTTCGCTGGCGGTGAGCATCGTCAATGAGACCGTCATGGTCGAAACTCCCAGCGACTTCGAGCCTAACACTGAGTATTACGTGCAGATCTCCGACACGGCGATTCTGGACGGCTCAGGCAACGCATTTGCCGGGATCAGTGACAATTCGTGGAACTTCACCACGCAGTCGGCGTCCACCGCCTCCCTAGCGCCCTACTCGGTGGACCTCCACACACTTCACCTCTGGCACTTTGACGAGGCCGATCCCGGTCCGGCTGCCCCCGCAGCGGGCGTGGTCGACAGCTTCAGCCTGACGCCCTCTGCCGGTGCGGTTCTGGGTGCGGCGGCCTATCCCGGCTTTGGCAATGCTGGCGATGTGAGCGCGGCGGCCGATGCCGGCTTCCAGGGATCGGTGATTCCGGTGGGCGATGTCACCGGGCCCGATGGAGCCTTCACCTTCGAGGCCCTGGTCCGCATTGCGAACGTCACGGACCTCCAGCAGATCATCACGATGGAGAATGCCAGCGGCAACGCAGCTGACCGACCGTTTCAGTTCCGGATCGACGGAGGCAACCTGCGCTTCATCAATGTCAGCGCCGGGTCTCAGTCCATACTCGGGACCATTCCGACCACGGGCGACCACGCCTTCGTGGCGAACGAGTGGTTCCATGTCGCCGTGGCCTACGACGGGAACGCGGGCACCGTCGACAACCTCAAGCTGTTCTGGACGCGGGTCGATCCCGTGCACACCGAGGCCAACGAGATCGCATCGGACACCATGACTTCGGATCTCGGCGGCATCGCGACCACCTTCGGCGTCGGTCAGGAATACCGAAGTCCGTCCGACAACCTCGAGGGCCGCATCGACGAGGTGCGGATCAGCAGCATCGCCCGCGGTGCCGGCGATTTTCTGTTCGTGGCGCCGGACACCGACGGCGACGGCCTGGCGGATCCCTGGGAGATTCTCCATTTCCGGGAGAGCCCGGGCGAAACGGAGGCGGAGATCCTCGCCAAGTATGATGGCGACGACGACCCGGATCTCGACACCTACGACAACGAGGCCGAGGAGACGGCGGGCACGGATCCCAACGATCCGAATCACACGCCCTTCGATGCCGATCGGGACGGCTACGAGGATGCCTGGGAGCTGGCCACCTTCGGCACGACCGCCTACGGTCCCGCCGACGACCCGGACGGCGACGGGTTCACGACCGCCGAGGAACTCATCGCCGGAACCGACCCGGCCAACGGGCTGTCCGATCCGGACGACACCGACGCCGATGGTCTTGACGATGACCTGGAGCGATCGCTCTTCGGAGGCCTCGGCCAGGGCCCGCAGGACGACTTCGACGGCGATGGCATCGGCAATCTCGCCGAGCTGAATGCCGGAACCGATCCCACCGATGCGACTGACTTTCCGCTGGTCTCCCTGATTCCCGTCACCGATGGCAACGAGAACACCGACGAGAACGGCTACGCCGGATCGGCGATCAACTCGATCGCCTTCGCCCAGAACAACCTGATCACCGTCGGTGACCAGCAGTTCATCAGCTACTACAGGCGTCATGCGACGGATGCGAGCCACCCGGACAACAACACGGTGGTGGTGGGGCGGCGGACCCTTGGAGAAGCCCAGTGGGAGATCTTCTCCACCGATTTCGTGTCCTTCAACATCAACGACACCCACAACGTCATCAGTTGCGCGATCGACGGTGATGGCATCCTCCACATGGCCTGGGGGGTCCATGGCCATCCGCTGCTCTACGCCAGGAGCGACGCGCCGGTGACGGGCGCCGCTCCCATCAACATGGTGAGCCTCGGCACCGCCGGGATGACCGGGCAGGAAAACGGTGTGACCTATCCGAAGTTCCAGACGTTGCCGGATGGCGACGTCGTGTTCCTCTATCGCGAGGGCGGTTCGGGCAGCGGCGACTGGTATCTGCATCGCTACGACATCGACACCGACACCTGGGCGCCCATCCATGCCAACGGCAGCGGCATCCAGCAGCCGCTGATGCTGGGCCGCGGCGACTCCCCGGACAACTGTTTCTATCCCGACCGCCTGACCCTCGGGCCCGACGGCATGCTCCACATGGCCGGCGTCTTCCGCTACAATGCCGACTCGCAGGCCGGACAATCGGGCTATCAGACCAATCACCGCTATGTCTACCTGCGCTCGCCGGACGGCGGGACGAACTGGGAGCGCTCGGACGGCAGCACGCTCGACCTGCCGGTGGTGGAAGCCGCTTGGTTCCAGAATCTGGGTGCCGCCCATGTGCCGGAGATCGTCAAGGACCTGCCCGAAGGCCACAGCATCATGAACGAGTCGGGCATGACCACCGACAGCGCGGGTCGCCCCATCATCGCCAACTGGTGGGCCGACAATGCGTCCACCGGCGACCACACCCGCCAGTACCACATCTTCTTCCACGACGGAACGGAATGGCACCAGCGCACCGTTTCGGCCCGCGCCATCGACAATCCGGCCACCAAGTATTCGGAAAGCCAGCTGGGCTCCAGCAAGATGGGGCGCCCGGTCGTCCTCACCGACGCCGACGACCGCATCCTCGTCGTCTACAACGACAACCGTTTCGACGGCATCACCGTGGTCTTCTCGCTGCCACTGGCCCAGGATCCCGACCGCCTGCACTGGACGCGGATGAACATCACCAGCGAGAACGTGGGCAACTGGGAGACGACCTATGATGAGGAGCGCTGGAAGCGCGACGGCGTGCTGCAGATGCTCTACCAGAAGCTTCCCGGAATGGGGATGAGCTTTACCGGGCAGAACAACTCAACTCCGGTCTCGGTCGTCGAGTGGAACGCCAGGGCCTACTTCAACAGCCCGATCCGCTGGAACGTCGACATGGCGAGCACCCCGGGTCAGGCAAAGGTCACGGCCAGGACGCGGGCCGGTTTCCGCTACGACCTGCGGACCAGCACCAATCTCGACTTTAGCGACCCGCCGGCGGAGAGCGTCCCGGGCGATGGCAGCTGGCTGGAGCTCGGCACCTGGCCAACCAATGAACCGCGCCGATTCTGGCAGTTGGAACGGGTGGAACAGGCAACGAACGATCTATAGGCGGGCCTTTTCCCGGCCATCATTGGCGGCTCTTCCGCGGGCGGTCCGCAGGGCGGACCTGGTGTCGTGGAGTCGGATTTCGACGAGTTCCCGACAGGCGGGGGCCCATGCCCTTCGCTACGAGCAGAACCTGACACGGCTGATCGAGCTGCTGCGCGAGGAATTCAAGGCTCCCAACGCACCCTTTGTGGTCGCAACCTGTGGATTCAACGGCGGCGAGGGCTGGCAGCCCGGCAGCAGCGCCCAGACCATTTGGAACGCGCAGATGGCGGTCGGCGACCCCCGGAAGCACCCGAAATTCGCCGGCACGGTCGCATCGGTGGATACCCGCCCCTTCTACCGCCCGCCCGCGCAGTCTCCCCGCAACCAGAGCTTCCACTACCACGGCAATGCCGAAACCTACATGCTCGTCGGTGAGGCGATGGGCAAGGCGATGGTGGAACTGAAACAGTGATCGGCGGTGCAGGCTCCCCCTGACTTGGATGCATTCGTCTGCGATGGATCGGGGGGTTGGCCCAACCTTCGAGGCAGGCCGTCACGGGACGGATCTCGCACCTCTGGGCCGAAAAAGCCCGGCCACGCGGGGAGGCTTCGGCTTTCGCCCCTTCACCGACCAAAAAAAATGAAACGAAACCCGGAGTTCGGTGCTCAGCTTCCCGGAGATGTCAGATTTCAGTCAAAAACTCCGCTGTTCACAGCAGCACCGGCTACCTGCTTCTGCGCCGTCAGTGCCTCCAAGCACAATGAAGGTGACAACTCCCGTCGCAGCCTTCTCCGCCCTTCTCCTCGTTGCCGCTTCCGCCAGTCCCTTTCCGTTCGATTTCGGAGCTGGTGGCAACGCCAAATCGCGGACTTCGGACGCTTCTTGCCCAAGCGACCTGTCACGCCCCTTCACCGGAGGTGAAGTCATGCTCACCGGCGACGTCACCCAGTGGCAAACAGACCCTCCATCCATCATCACGATCTCCGGGTTGGACGCCAGTCAAGAACCTCGAGTTCAGCCATCGATGTAAATCTCCTCTCGGCAGCCAAACATTCCTACGAAAATCCTAGATCCAATAGTTCCATGAAAAGTCCAACGCGTGCGATGCTTGCAGGAGTACAATCCATGAAATGGTTCAACCTCACACTCGTGACCTCCCTAATGGCCGGTGCCTCAAGCCTGCATGCAGATGCACTGTTTGATTACGGCAGTTCTGATGTGGTTCCGCAGCCTGCCAACACGGGTCCGGTCGAAGCCGGATACACTGGGGTTATTGGCACAGAATCAGCCACAAGTGACGGCATCACCATCACTGCGTCGGCCTTTACGTCGACTCGCGAACGTGATGATAAGATGATCCCGAAGGGCTTCACTACATCGGATCCGCTCTTCGATCTCTTCAGGGATTTCGCTTATCATACTGGACCCGTCACATTCACGCTCACCGGCTTGACTCCTAACGAGGATTACATTGTGACGGTGTATTCCTACGACGGCGACAACGCCAACAATGGTGGTGAAAACACGTGGACAACCAATGGAGGCAGCGCTGCGCTGGCTTGGGATGACTCCGGCCCCGGCGGGTTTGCCAGCAATTTTGTTACCTTGCCCCTGACTGCCGACGGAGACGGCGAAGCGACCATCTCCGGTACCATTACCGCCAGGAGCTTGCTCATTTGGAATGGTTTCGGGATTGCAGCTGATGTGCCTGACACCACGGATCCGACGTTGGTCGCGACCGACCCGGCGGTTGGTGCGACCGACGCCCCGCCATCCGGGAGCCTGGTGGCCACATTCGACGAAGATGTCCAAGCCGGGGCCTCCGGCGATATCACCATCCACCTCGCCAGCGACAACAGCGTGGTGGCATCGATCGACGTCAACTCCACCCTCGTGACCTTCGCGAACGACAAGGTCACCATCGATCCGCCCGCTGACCTGGCGTTCAGCACCTCCTATTATGTCAACATTCCCGCCGGCGCCATCACCGACCTTGCCACCAACCCCTACGCCGGGATCACCGACACCACCTCCTGGAGTTTCACGACCGCTGCCTTTGATCCCGCCCTTTTTGCCGACACCTTCAACCGGCCCGACAGCAGCGACTTGAACGCCTCAGCGTCCGGGAAATCCGGCACCCTGGGCACCCTCGATTGGGTCGAGGTCAAGAGTGCCGGTGAACCGACCGTCACCGGGAATACCCTGCGCCTCGGCGAGTCGGGCGGCGGCGGCGGCGGCTACTCGCTTGCCTACCCCGATCACAACTTCATCGATTCCTCCATCGCAAGCAGTGGGGAATTCACGGTTTCCGTCGATCTCGGGGCCACCGGTTCCGGCGGCGGCACCCGGTTTTCCGGGATTGCGGTGGGGAATTCCAAGGCAGAATTGGATGGCTGGTCAACCAGCTCCCCGACCTTGTTCACATCGGATTTCTTCTTCGGCTACGACCCGACCGGCACCACGGAGGTCAAAATCTTCCGCGGTGGGCAACAGGTTTACCAGCAGACCATCAACCTGAATGGCGGTGGCACGCTTTCGGTGCGCTTCCATGGGTTCTCCGACTTCAATGCCAACACCACGGTGAGTTACGAGGCCTTCATCAACGGAGGAAGCCCGGTGGCGACCGGCAGCTTTTTCTGGTCCGGAACCGATGAGAACTACATCGCCCTGTATTCGAACTACACGTTGATGCAAGGGATCCTCGACAACTTCGAGGTGCGGACGGCGACGGGCACCCCCACCGAGCCGTTCGATGTCTGGGCGGACTCCGGCACCCTGCCGGGCACGGTGACCTTCGAGGGTGACCTCAACGGCGATGGTGTCCAGGACGGCATCGCCTTCCTGCTCGGCGTGGCCAATCCGGACGACGACGCCACTGGCGCCCTGCCGACCGTCAGCGAAGACGGCAGTGGGGGCCTGCAGATGACCTTCGACTGCCTGCCGGTCGCCGACCGCGGAACCGCGAAGCTGTATGTGCAGCACAGCAGCGACCTTTCCACCTGGACGCCGTCGCCGACGGGCGTCGAGGTGCCGGACACCAGCGGCGGGCCCACCAGCAACGTCACCTTCTCGGTGGCGGCGGGCAGCCCGCTCAATACCGTCACCGCGACCATCGACTCGGGGGCGGCTGCCGGAGGGAAGCTGTTCGGGCGCCTTGCGGGGACTGAGTGACAAAAACCCTGTAACGAATCGAGAAACCTGTGCTTACCAAGCGAAAATGTGCCTTCCATGGCAGATTTTCAGATTTGCCTCAACTTGCCAGCTACAGACGCCCCATGATCACCAAGAATGTTCTCATCGCTGCCTTGCTCGTCTCGACCGGAGCCGGCCTGAGCCAGGCCGCCATCGTCAGCATCAACCTCACGCGGTCCGGCGCACCAACTGAAGCGGGGTTTACCAACTGGGAGTCGGATGACAACAATCTGCCCTCCAATCTGTCGATCGCCGGCCTGACCCTCAGTGCGCCCAGCACTGGCATCAATTCCGGCACGACCCTGCGCTCCATTGATCGGGGTACGGGGGCAGGATATGCCGGGGTGTTGCCGAGCCTTAATCAGACTTGGTGGGGGCAGCGTGAAGGATCCCAGACCCCTGGCGGATACATCACCATTGAGATCGGGGGTTTGTCGGCCGGGAGCTACACCTTCACCAGCTGGCACCTAGATTTCAATGATCAGACCGGCCAGATGAAGATCGAGTTCTCCGATGACGACGGGGCAAGCTTTACCGACGTTGTCTCGCCCTTCGACCTTGTCTCGGTTACGGATGACGGTGCCACGGCTCCGGTGGTGCAATCTTTTAATTTCACCTCGACCGGGGCAGACGTGCATTTTCGGTTCACGAATACGGCCGTTGATCCGGGCTCATCACCTGTTTCAGGGGTCTTCCCCGTGGTCAACGGCTTCGAATTGGACGTCATCCCCGAGCCCTCCTCCGCCCTTGTGCTTGGAGTGACAGCCGGCTTTGGGCTGCTTCGTCGTCGGCGGCGCTGAGAAGCTCTATTTGGTTCGCTTGATTCCAGAAGCCACTGGAGTCACCGATTCGCAAGTCCCCCGTCTCGGGCCGGACGGTGGCAGGGGTGTAACTTCGCCATCCGAGGGCGAGCTTGGTTGTGCAACCGGCCATCGTTCCAGCGCGGATCGCCGAATCCCAATGCAACCCCTCCAGACGAAACCGCCCCCTTCCCCCACGCTTTTCCATCTAAAACGAAAACCCACCTGAAGACCCTCACCAGCGCCTGTTGACTGGCAGCCGCCATGACGCTCCTCGATTCCAAGATGATCTCATGATCAAAAAAAGTCTCTTCCTCGCATTCTGTTTCGCAGCGTCAGCATTTCAGTCTCATGCCGTGGACGTCAGCATCAATCTCACCCGCTCAGGCGCACCATCCGAGACGGGCTTCACGAACTGGGAGTCCGGAGACAACTCGCTTCCGTCCGATCTGTCGATCGCGGGGCTGACGCTTAGCGCACCTGGCACGGGCATCAACGCGGGCACCACCCTGCGGTCCATCAACCGCGGAGGGAACGACGGCTATGCCGGTCCTCTTGCGAGCATGTCCCAAACTTGGTGGGGGCAGCGTCAATCAAGCACGGGGCCCGGCGGCTACATCACCATCGACATCGCCGGCTTGGCAGCCGGTAATTACACGTTCACGAGCTGGCACCTGGACCATGAAGACCAGACCGGGGAGATGAAGATCCAGTTCTCGGGCGATGATGGTGCATCTTTCACCGATGTGGTGCCTGCCTTTGACCTCGTCAATTACGCGGGTGGCGGTGCCGGACAAGCTGCCGAGAATGCCTCGGGTCCAGTCACTGCCAGCTTCGACTTCACGGCGACGGGCGCGGATGTGCAGTTCCGCTTTACAAACACGTCTGTGGACGGTGCGGGCAGCAGCGGGGCTTTCGCTTTGGTGAACGGCTTCAGCATCACAGGGGGCGGCAGTGGCAATGCAGCACCGGTTTTCACGGTCGATCCCATCACCGGCACGGACGCCACGGAGGATTCGGCCTACACCGGGACGCTGGCCGGCAGCGCCACGGACGCCGATGAGGACCCGATCACCTATGCCAAGGTCGGTGGGCCTGCCTGGCTGTCCGTCGCGGGCGACGGCACGCTGAGCGGCACGCCGACGAATGCGGACGTGGGAGCCAACAGCTTCACCGTGAGTGCCAGCGACGGCATCGCTCCGCCCACCCAGGCCACGCTCGACATCACGGTGATCAACACCAACGACGCGCCGGCCTTCGCCGCCGAAGTGGTCATCGGCAACACGGGAAGGGTCGGAGTGCCCTACTCGGGCACCCTGGTGGGCACCGCCAGCGATGACGACGGCGACCCGCTGACCTTCCTCAAGATCAGCGGCCCGGCCTGGTTGGGCGTGGCCGGCAATGGCGAGCTGACCGGGACGCCGCAAATCGGTGATCTGGGCACGAATGATTTCATCGTCAGCGTGACGGACGGGAATTCGCCTCCCGACCAGGCAACCTTGAGGATTCTGGTCACTGACACGAACGCCGCACCCGTCTTCACCGTCGATCCGATCACCGGTGCCAACGCGACCCAGGGCGTGGCCTACTCCGGGACGCTGGACGGCAGCGCGACCGACAGCGACGGAGACCCCCTGACCTATGCCAAGGTCAGCGGTCCGGCCTGGTTGAATGTGGCCGGCGACGGCACCCTGAGCGGCACGCCGACCAGCGGAGATTTCGGCCCCAACGCCTTCACCGTGAGCGTCACCGACGGCGTGATCCCCACTCCAGTGACCGCGACTTTGGATATCCTGGTCGGCAACCCGAATGCGGCCCTCACCTTTGTTTCGGTTGCCGGAGATTTAGGCAATGTCAGCAGCGTCGACCCACTCGTTGATCCGTTTGCAACCACCGGCAGCAACAGCTCGGACAATCTCTGGCGCCAGCGCGACGGCTTTGGCGAGGGAGGCGTGACTATTCTCGAGGCCTGGGACAGCGGGGAGGATGCGGTCGGCCTGGCCATGACCCTCGGCGGCCTGAGCCCGGGGGCGACGTACGACGTCTACGTCAACTACATCCGCTTTGGATACACCCTCGACCCGGTGACCGGGGATATCATCCCGAATCCGGCTTCGAATCCGCGTGCGGGGATTCGCGCTTCGCTGGATGGGACCAACTTCACGACATTCACCGCTGAAAGCGACCCCTTGGTGGTCCCCCCGAGGACCGTGGGTCATGCCGAATTGACCGGCTTCATCAATACCGATCGCGTCGGGTTGCGCGGATACGTGGGTACGGCGGTGGCCGATGGATCGGGTGCGATCGTGCTTTTCGTCGATGACGACGGCAATGGCGGTCTCGGCACCGAGCGCGTCTGGTTCGACGGGGCCTCCTACCAGTTGTTCCAGGATACGGATGGAGACGGCCTCCCGGACTTTTACGAGCAGGCGATCATCGACGCCGATCCCAACGACAGCGTCACCGGCTTCGCCGATGTCATGGGTACGGGAGCCGCACCCGCGGTGACCGACTTCGATGCCGACGGCGCCAACGATGCCCAGGAATTCGCCAACGGGACCGATCCGCTGGATGAGGATAGCGACAACGACGGTCTGCTCGATGGCGTGGAAACCAACACGGGAATCTGGGTCAGCGCCTCGGACACCGGGACCGATCCCCTCGACGACGACACGGACGGTGACAGCCTGCTCGACGGCGTTGAAACGAACACGAACACCTTCGTGAATGCCGCCGACACCGGCACCAGTCCGGTCAATCCCGACTCGGACCTGGACGGGATCAATGACGGCCTCGAGGTCGCGAACAACACCGACCCGACGGACAACACCGACCCCAATGCCCTGCTGGCGGGAAATATCTTCCAGCTCGCCCCCGACGGGGTCTGGACCTGGTTCAACGACGAGCGGTCCATCTGGCACCTCGGCAAGCTCTACACCGGATACGTCAAGCAGAACGGGAAGGTCGGCATCTCCCGCTTCGATCCGGCCACCCTCGCCACCACCCATACCGAGCTTTCCGGATTCACCCAGGTCGATGACCACAACAATCCGTCCATCACGGTTCTTCCCGACAATCGCCTGATGGTCGTCTATTCCCTGCACGGCGGAAGCGCCTACCGCCGCCTCTCCACCGTGACCGAACCCGCCTCGATCGGCGACTGGGGCCCTGAGATATCGACCTACGGCACCTCTTACGCAAACACCTATCGACTAACCGGGGAATCCGACCGTATCTATCACTTCAGCCGGGCCATCAACTGGGATCCCACCCTGACCATTTCCGACGACAATGGGGCCACCTTCGGCCCGCAGATCCACGTGATCGACCGGGGTGGTGGCAGTGACCGGCCCTATCCGAAATACACATCCAATGGAACCGACCGGATCGACCTGATCTACACCGACGGGCACCCCCGGAACGATAACAACTCGATCTACCACCTTCACTACCAAGGTGGCAATTTCCGGGCCTCGGATGGAAGCATCATCAAGTCCTTCGCGGATTTGCCGCTTGACCACGACTCCGGTGAGCGTGGCACCCAGGTTTACACCTACTCCGCAGCGGCCTGGGGTCCGGAGGAGGGGCCCGACGACTGGATCCCCAACGGCCGCGGCTGGACCTGGGACATCTGTTACGGCGCCGACGGTCATCCGGTCTGCGCTTTCCAGGTGCAGGTGGACAACGTCACCGGCAGCGGCTGGAACCACGACCGCATCTACTACTACTATGCGAGATGGACCGGCACGGAGTGGCAGCGGCGCTTCGTCGCCCATGGCGGAAGAGGCCTCTATTCCTCCGAAGATGACTATGGTGGCGGGATGGCCATCGATCCGGACAACCCCAACGTCATCTACATCTCCACCAACGCCGCCGATCCCTTCAACCTGGGAGACCTCAACAACGTGCCGCTGGCGACGGATGATCGCTACGAAATCTGGCAGGGCACCACAACCGACGGCGGCCTGACCTTCTCCTGGCAGCCGGTCACGGTGGGTTCGACGAGCGACAACCTCCGCCCGATCGTGCCGGAGAACCACGGCTACGACCGCAGCGTCGTCTGGTTCCGAGGCACCTACACGAGCTACACGAACTACGATACCGAGGTGGTCGGCATCTTCGAGAACCAGCTCAGGATGCTCGGTTCGCAGGTGGGACCGGCGGGCGGTGACCTGACCTGGGCCTCGAGCCCCGGTAAGACCTACCGGATCATGGGATCCGGAGATCTGCAGGGCTTCCCGCACGCGGTGTCCACTGACATCGAATCTCAGGGTTCCTCCACCCAGCACGCGTTCGGTATGCCGGCTCCGCTCTCCGGGTCGCCGAGAGCGTTCTTCCGCGTCGAGGAGCAGTAAAATTGTGGCCGGGGCTTCCAGCCCCGTCGCCAAGTTTCATTCCATGGAGGGCGACGGGCCTGGAAGGCCCGGCCACAAACGGTCCCATCGCCCACGTTGCATCCCATGAAAAACACTCCCAAGACCTGGACCCTGGCGCTTGTCGCCCTTGTCGCCGGTTTCGCGCAGGCCGAGCACTACAAGGTCTTCATCCTCGGCGGGCAGTCGAACATGTATGGCGCGGACTCCAAACTGGAGGCCCTGCCCGAGGATCTGCAGCAGCGGCAGGAGGACGTGCTGCTCTACAGCGGATCCGAGTTCTCCAGGCTCAAGCCCGGGAGCGGGCGTGTGTTTGGTCCGGAGGTCACCTTCGGCCGCGCCATCGCGGATGCGCTTCCTCGCGAGAATTTCTACCTGATCAAGCACTCCGACGGGGGCACCAGCCTGTGGAACGAGTGGAATCTCGAGGATGGGAGGAGCTACACCCGGCTCAAGCACGTGGTGGAGATCGCCCTGGAAGCCCTCACCCGGTCCGGGCACAGCTACGAGATCGTCGGCATCCTCTGGACGCAGGGGGAACGCGACGCCTGGAACCTCCGGACCACGGCCCAGTACGAGGCCGATCTGCAAGCCCTGATCGCCGACATGCGCTCGCGCTGGGGTGAGGACCTGCCCTTCTTCTTCAGCCGTTTGTCGTTGCTGCAGACCGCCCGCCCGGTCGAGGCGGTCCGGACGGCGCAGGAATACGTCGCCGCCGCCGATCCGAAGGCCCATCTGATCGATACGGACGGGATGGAGATGCAGAAGGACAACCTCCACTTCACGGGCCAGGGATACATCGATCTGGGCCATGCCTATGCCCAGGCCTACCTCAACACGCTCGAAGGGGATCCACAATCGGCAGGCCCCACCGAGCTCTCAGGGACCGGCGACGAGACCTCCACCAAGGCGGGTGGAGTGATCGATGGCGAGGCGATCATCGTCAGCTCCTCCGATGGTTCCCTCAGCTTCTCCACCTTTGATCAGAAGGGCCACCCGGCATGGCATCCGAACCACACGGTCGATGGCTCGGGTTTGGAGAATGGCGAGCACGGGAGCGGGAAGAACGCGGGCTGGATGACCGAGAGGATCGATCCCTCGGACTCGTTCATCCAGTGGGACCTGGGTGCCAGCTACGAACTTGAGTCGATCCACGTCTGGAACCTGAAGGTCGATGACGACACCGACGCCGGCATTCGCACGGCGGACGTTTATGTTTCCAACGTCGCCTTTCCCGGGGATCCCGAGGGGGCGGAGGCCGCCAACTGGATCCGCCTCGGAGACGGTCCGGTGGAGTTTCCCCGGGCGCCTGCCACCGGCACGCCGAACACCGGCTTCGACCTGGCGACGGTCGCGGGGACCCCGCTGCCCGGCGAGGGCGTTCGCTACGTGCGCTTCGAGGTCAACCGCAATTGGAAGGGGGAAAGGCACCGGACCGGCCTCGCGGAGATCCGCTTCACCGCCGAGTCGAAAGCTGCCGGTCCGTCTCCCCGGTCGCCCAAGGCCGTGACCGAGAAGCCGGACTCCACCGCACCTCGGATCAAGTTCGTGAGCCCGCCGCGTGAGGCCACGGAGATCCGTCCGGGTCGCGACCTCATCCTGGTCTTCGATGAGCATGTCGTGTTCGGCAGTGGCAAGATCCACCTTCGCCGAAGCGACGGCACCCCGGTCCAGAGCTTCGATGTCGGATCGCCCGGCAGCGGCCTGGACTTGACCGAAGGCACGCTGACGATCGACCCGGCGGAGGATCTGGAGGAATCGACGACCTACTCCGTTGAAGTGGACGCCACCGCCATCGTCGATCTCGCCGGCAACCCGTTCGCGGGGTTCGGCGGCGATGAGGCATGGAGTTTCACCACCGTCGTGCCGGATCGAACCGCGCCGGTGATCGCCTCGCTGGTTCCGCCGCCGGGGACCGACGACTTCTTTCCCGCCGACAATCTCGTGATCACCTTCTCGGAGAACATCGGCTTCGGCAGCGGCGCGATTCACATCCGTCGCTCCGACGGCACCGTGGTCGAAAGCTTCGATGTCGACGACCCGCCGGACGGCCTGACCTACCTGGGCGACACGATCACGATCAACCCGGTGGCCGACCTGCCGCTTGGAACCGACCTCTACGTCGAGATCGAGGGCACCGCCATCAGGGACAATTCGGGCAACGCCTTTCTCGGGACCCGTGGAGCCGAAGCGTGGAGCTTCGCCACCCCGGCGACCGCAAAATACGCGACCATCACCTACGTCGACACCCAGTTCGACATCGAGTCCCCCGAGGACGATCCGGGCGTCGGCTGGCGCAATCCCTCGCCGCCAAAGCCGCTGGATGTCGACGGCGACCACATTCTGGGCACCGATGGCTGGCGGGTGGGCCAGGTGGGGAATGCGGTGTCGGATCCACCCTACGCCACCACCGCCCAGGTCGCTCCGAATGCCAATGCCCACGGACGCTGGGACGACCCGCTCGATCCTGCGGGCAAGGACACCACCCAGGGGGTCCTGCACGACGCCAAGGCGAATGCGGGAGAGACCAGCGCCCCCTTGGTGACCTTCGAGATCACGGAGGAGATCCCAGAGGGAGAAGTCCTGCGCGTGGGCGTCCTCTTCGACGTCATGGGCGGCCCCAACACCGCCACCTACACCCTCCGCCAGACTTTCGGTGGCACCGCCACGGCGACCACGCCGGTGCACGAATGGACCGGCAAGGGCCTCGACGTCGCGTTCTTCGACCTGACCGACCTGCGCCCGGGCTACACCTTCGAGGTGACCTGCACCACGATCTCGACGTCGAACCATCCCGGCCCCTTCGAACAGGTGGTCGGCATCACCTTCGATACGGGTGTTCCCCGGTCCGGCGGGCGCGAGTCGAAGTGAAGCCGCCAGGCGTCCTGGCAAGAGGAGGCGCGGTCCTCCTTTGCCAACGCATCCCGGCATCACGCCAGAGGCATCAGCGCGTAGCCGGTGCCGTAGGGCCGGTGGTAGTCGTAGAGCGGGTCGTCCCACCGCGAGCTGTCCATTTCCTGGCGGTGGAAATTCAACCGTGCGGGTTCCTGGCCGGGGCGAACCCCAATCGTAATAGATCTTGCAGAACGATCATAAGCGGGCTTTGATATGGAGGAGATGAGTGGAACGCCAAATCAGGTGCGTGAGTATCTGGCTGAGATCGGGCGAAAGGGCGGCGCGAAGAGCCGGCGTCGACTTAGTCCGGAGCAGGCGCGGGACATGGTCCGGGTGCGCGAGGCACGGCGGGCGTTTCGACGCTTTTACGGTCAGTGCTTCTGGCACCTGCGGGAGGATCTGGAGGTCGGTCTGGAAGACATTCCCGAGATCGTGCGGGGTCTGCGTCAGCACGGAGGGCGCGAGGGCTTCATCCTCGCGGCGAAGCTATGCCGATAAGCGAATTTCAAGCCGAGATCCTGCGGTGCATCGCGGCCAACCGCAGCCCCGAGAGCTTTCTGGCAGGGGCAACGGTTCTGCATCGGGACAAGAAGTCCCCGCGGTACTCCAAGGATCTGGACCTGTTTCATGACGTCGAGCAGAGCGTGGCGTCGAGTGCGGAGAAGGATGCGGAAACGCTCGTGGCCGCAGGCTATGAATTGGACTGGATGCTCCGGACGCCATCCTTCTTCCGGGCGGTGGTCCGGAAGGAAGACAAACGGTTGAGGATCGAATGGGCTCATGACAGCGCGTTTCGCTTCTTTCCCGTGGAGGAAGACGTTGATCTCGGGTTTCGACTTCATGCGGCGGATGCGGCAACCAACAAAGTCCTGGCCCTGGCGGGCCGCAGCGAGGTTCGGGATTTCGTCGATGTGCTCCACCTTCACGAGACCTATCTCTCGCTGGGGGCGCTCGCCTGGGCCGCCTGCGGAAAGGATGCCGGCTTCACGCCGGACTTCCTGCTTGAGCAAGTTGCCCGTCACTCGGCCTACACCCAGGCCGACCTGGATCGCTTGCAACTGCGTGAGCCGCTGGATATTCGGAGCCTGAAGAAGAAGTGGCTGGCCATGCTCGAAACCTCCCGTGAGCTGGTGCGAGCCCTGCCGGCGGAGGATATGGGATGTCTGTATCTTGCCGCAGGGCAGGCTCCGATCGATCCCGATCCGGACTCGGAGCGGTTCCGGGACCTTGTCCGTCACCGTGGGTCGGTTCGCGGCGCCTGGCCGGTGGTTTCGGAGACCCCAGCCAACTCGTGAGGGACCGCCGATCTCCGAATCGGCTCCTTACCTGCATGCCGATTCGGAGATCGGCGGTCCTACTCTGCCAGCGCATCCCGGCACCAGGCCAGGGCCATGAGCGAGTAGTCGGCGCCGTAGGGTTGGTGGTAGTCGTAGAGCGGGTCGTCCCACCAGGAGCCGTCCTTTTCCTGGCGGTGGAGGATCACCCGCGCGAGTTTCCCCGACCCAGGGACGAACGCACTGCTTGACGTATTAACGGCGCGCGTTATTATTCAGCCGTCTTCATGATCCGTTCCTTCGCTTGCAAGAAGACCGCCCTTTTCTTCGAGAAACGGAAAACGAGATTCCTCCCGCCGGACATCCAGCGAGTTGCCCTGCGGAAACTTGCACAACTTCATGCCGTTACCGAACTCAATCAACTGTCCGTGCCGCCGGGCAACCGTCTGGAAGCCCTCAAGGGCAATCGCAAAGGCACTTACTCCATTCGCATCAATGACCAATGGCGCGTCTGCTTCCGCTGGAAGTCGGACGGTCCGCACGAAGTCGAAGTGATCGATTACCACTGATCCGCTCCTGTGAAAACACATGCCCCAATCCATCCCGGCGAAGTCCTCCGCGAGGATTTTCTGATCCCTCTCGGCCTGTCCGAGTATCGAGTCGCTCAGGACATCGGCGTCCCACCGCGCCGCATCAACGAAATCGTGAAGGGCAAGCGGGCTCTCACCGTTGACACGGCCCTTCGTCTTGAACGCTATTTCGGTTGGCCTGCCGAAGTCTGGTTGAATCTCCAATCCCACCACGATCAGCTCGCCACCAGGGAGACCATGAAATCCACACTGGCCGGGATCCGACCGTGTCCGGCAATGTGAATAGGTCTTCGACGGGGGAGACTCTTCACTCGGGGTCGGAGGCGAGGCTGCTCTGGCACCATGCGAGCGCCATCAGCGCGTAGCCGGTGCCGTAGGGCTGGTGGTAGTCGTAGAGCGGGTAGTCCCACCACGAGCCGTCCTTTTCCTGGCGGTGAAGGATCACCCGCGCGAGTTCCCCGGCGTGGTGGGCGTGGCGGCCCTCCGGCAGCAGCTTGGCGGACTCGGTGAAGTAGAAGATGCCGTAGTAGTAGAAGTAACCGGAGATGGCGAAGTGGGTCTCGTGGGGTCGGGGCCGCTTGCGGCCGATGCTGAGGAAACCCTCGCGGTCGATGAAGCGCTTGAGCCAGGTTTCCAGGACCTCGTCGGTGATCGCCTCGTCACCGAGCACCCGCAGCGCGGCGTTGCAGACCTGGCTGCGGGCCAGCGATCCGGCGGGGCGGTTGATCGGGCGCCGCGGCGCCATGCGATGCGGAAAGGAGTAGGTGTAGGAGAAGTCCGGCGTGCGCTGCTTGACGATGCTCTCCATCGCCAGCCGGACCGTCTTCGGATCGAGCCCGACACCCATTTCCTCCTCCGCCTCGTGTGCCGCCAGAAGTACGGTGGCGGTCGTAAACGAGGTCGGCAGTCCGCTGGGCCGCTGGCTGGTGAAGCCGTCGAAGAGATCGAGGTAACCCCAGCCGCCGTTGACCTCGTGGTAGCGCTCGAGCAACTCCATCTGCTGCGCGGCGAGCTGCTTCCACTTGGAGCGCTCGGCCTCGTCCTCGGCCAGACGGTGCAGCCGGGTCAGTGCCTTGAGTCCGTAGGCGTGGCCCCAGACGTTGTAGGTGGTGGTCTGGTCGGCGCGGCGGAGCTTCGGCAGGTGTTCCTCCATCCAGGCGGCACCCTTCTCGATGGCGGCGAGGGTTTCGGGCCGGGTGTCGCCGCTGTCGATCAGCCCACTGAGCGCCAGCCCGGAGGCGCCGGCGCGGAAGGCGTGGTGCGCCCCGGGGACCGGCGCGTAGATGTTCAGGCCCTTGGTGCGCGTCGGTCCGCCCCACGAGCCGTTTGGATTCTGGTCGGCGACCAGGAATTCGACGCCCTTGCGCAGCGATGCGGCCACCGTTTCCGGGGTGACCTCGGCGACCGGTTTTTCCTGGGCCGCGGCGGGTGCCGCGAGCAGGCCGACGATGACCAGCGGGCGGATCATTCCGGGACGACGATCACCTGACCGGGTTCGAGGCCTTCCGTGATCACGACCTGCTTGCCGTCGGACGGCCCCCGTTTCACCGGGCGGTTCTGGGTCTTGCCGTCGGCGAGCTTCAGCTCCACCGCCCAGCCGCCTGCCGGGCGGGGGGTGAGGGCCTTCAGCGGCACGGTCAGGGCGTCCGGCCGGTGATGGGCAACGCGGATGCACTCGACCGTGGTGCCGACCTCCGACTTGAGTTCTTCCGGCCAATTGGCATCGAGGGTGACCGCGTGTTTTCCGTCGGGCCCCGGGACCTCGTCGATGGAGGAAAGGGAGGCGGTCGCCTCGCCGCCGCCCGGAATGTGGAGGGTGAGGGGTTCGACCGAGCGCAGGTCGCCGGCAATTCCGGCCTCCACTTTCGCG
Organism: Verrucomicrobiaceae bacterium E54; assembly: GCA_022548915.1. Taxonomy (GTDB): domain Bacteria; phylum Verrucomicrobiota; class Verrucomicrobiia; order Verrucomicrobiales; family Akkermansiaceae; genus Haloferula. The sequence continues at coordinate 26,002 of JAKZES010000026.1, read as the reverse complement.
CTCAGGCGGGTCCTGGCATCGTTCGGGACCAGCGAGAGCAGTGGAGTTCTCAGCGGCACGCTGCCGCCGACCTTTAGGGTCTTGGCGAGGTCGCCGTAGTCCCAGCCGTCGCCGTCGAGCCCGCCGTGGAAGACGACGCCGTCGGCGGGGGCTTTCCATTCGAGCAGGGCTTCATCCTTTTGCAGCCGCTCGAGCTCCAATTTTTCGCGCGCCAGCCCGGCCTCGGCACCCTTCAGGGCGAGCGCGGCTTCTTCCAGGGCGCGGGGTTGATCCTTCTCGATCTTGCTGAAGGCGAGGGCGGCCTGGCTGGCGGCGCGCTGCAGGGCTTCGAGCTGGCGGGGCAGCTGGGTGCCGAGCGTCTGCTTGGCCGTGCGCTCGGCCTCGGTGAGGCTGAACTCCGCCATTTCGAGGGAGATCTGCTGACGCTTGAGGATGATCTCCTCGGTGTCCTCGGTGAGGTCGTCGGCCTCGTACATCTGCTTGAGCTGCTTGAGCTCCTCGGCGGCCGACTCGACGCGGAAGCGGGCCCCGACCAGCGATTGCTCGACCTCCGCCTCGGCGGCGGGGCGGCCGATCTCCCGGAAATACTTGAGGTCCTCGGCCGCGATCTCCATGGCGCGCCTGGCGGCTTCCAAAGCGATGGCCTGTTCCTCCTCGAGCTTCTTCAGGTCGAATTGCTGGCGGGCGACGGCGATTTCCTTCGCTTTCACCGCCCGCTGCAGGTCCTCGACACGGCGCTCGTGGGCCTCGGTCTCGAAAAGCACGATCCGCTCGCCCTTCTTCACGCCGGTTCCGTGATCGACCAGTGTTTCGACCACGAAGCTGCTCCAGGTCTCCGGCTCGAGCTCGAGCACCGGGGGGTCGATGGGGAGGACCGTGGCCTGGAAGCGGTGTTCGACCTGGAACGGCCGGGATTCCACGGTGAACTCGCCCGCGGACAGGGCGGGAGCGAGGAGGACGGGGATGAAAAATCGGGTGTTCATCGGGTGCTGGGGTGAATCAATCGGCCGGTCGACCCTTTCGCGCAAGCCAGAGGGGGTGGAGACGAGGTTTTTTCGCCTTCGGGGCGATGTCGATCTCGTGCCGGATGACCTCGAAGCCGACGCGGGCGAGGGTTTTCTCCAGCTTCGGGATCGGCTTGGCGGCGGCGATGGCCAGCAGGCCGCCGTCGCGCAATGAGTCGTAGGCGGCGGTGAGCCAGCGGTGGTCTTCGTGGAGCGCCCGCTTGCGATCGAGCAGTGGCGCGGTCTCGGCATGCACCAGCAGCAGGTGCCAGGGATCCGCGGCGGACTCCAGGCCCGCGGGTCCGACGTCGCGACCGAGGGTCACGCGCCGATCTTCGAGGGGATCGATCTCCAGATGTTCCGCCAGCCAGCCGGGCAGTTCGGGGCAGGGTTCGGCGACGTGGAAGTGGCCGCGCTTCTGCGGCAGGGCCTCGGCGATGGCGCGGACCGTCGTGCCGAGCCCGAGTCCGGCGATCCAAACCCGCGGCTGCCGCACCGGCCGGAAGGGCGAACTCGCCAGCCGTGCGAGGCCTTCCTCGCTGGCCCGGGTGGCCGGACCGGCGGTCTGGATGCCGTCGACCGTGAGGTAGGGGCGCGCGTCGTGCTCGTGGAGGACGAGCTCCGAGCCATCGGCTTGGATGGTTTGGGCGAGAATGACGCGGGGCTTCATGCTTTCTTGCGGTGCGCGCAGGATTTAGTAGAAAGGGGTCGACATGTCCAACGAACCTGAGAATCCAAAGCCGGAATCCGAAGATTCACCGCCTCCGGCTCCTGAACCGGCCCCTGCACCCGAGACGCCTCCGGCCGCCGAGACACCCCCGGCTCCCCAACCCGCCCCGGCTGGCGGTGGTGGTTCCGACAAGAAGGTCATCGCCGGCGTGCTGGGCATCCTGCTCGGCTGGATCGGCATCCACAAGTTCTACCTCGGCTACCAGAAGGAAGGAATCATCATGCTGGTGGTCGGCCTCGTCGGCTACTTCCTTTGCGCCATTCCGACGGCGATTGTCGGCGTCATCGGCCTGATCGAGGGCATCCTCTACCTGACCAAGTCCGACGACGAGTTCGAGAAGACCTACATCACCGGCCAGAAGCCGTGGTTCTGATCGACTGAAGCCTGTTTCCAAACAGAAAACCCCGGCCATCTGGCCGGGGTTTTCTGTTTGAGGTTCAATGGGGGTTGGCGGACCCCGGCGGGCGGAAGGCCCGGCCGGGACGGTCGGCTTACAGCGCGCCTTTCAGCGTCGAGGAGGCCTTGAAGCCCACGGACTTCGAGGCGGCGATCTGCATTGCTTCGCCGGTCTTCGGGTTGCGGCCCATGCGGGCGGCGCGGTTCTTCACGTCGAAGGTGCCGAATCCGATGATCTGCACCTTCTGGCCGGCCTTCAGGGCACCCGAAATGGAGTCAAGTACGGCGGACAGGGCGTCCTCGGCGGAACGCTTGGTGGCATCTTCTCCGAGGGCTTTCTGGACGGCTTCGACAAGTTCAGCTTTGTTCATGGCAGGAACCTTAATGCGTGCATCAAGCTTGTTTGACAAGCTAAAATAAACGCGCTGCACGCCTGATTTTTCCTTTACTGAAAGGCTTTCCGGGCGCTAAGGGGCTTTCCGGGGCCCGGTCAATTACTAGATCAATCGTACTTCACGACCTTCGATCCGCGACCATGACGACCCCGCATCCAGACGACCCGAAGGTGGCCCGCGCGGCGGCGGCGGTGCTGGCGGCGGCGGATTCGTTCGAGGGCGCGCCGGCGTCTCCGGAGGTCCTCGCGGCGGCCGGGGCGCGGGGTTATTTCACGCCGGGGGAGGACGAGCGCATCCGGGTCCGCTACCGGTCGTTCCTGGCCGGCCGGGCGGCCCTGCTGGAAGCCCTCGCGAGCATGGAGGAATCCTGTGGATCCAAGGAAAATCAATGGTTGGAGCGCCTCCCGTCCTTTGTCGTGGCGCTCGCGGCGGCCACCGTGCTGCTGCGCGGGGCGCGGGAAACCATCGAGACGGCCCTGACCTCCCGGCTGCTGCGCAAGAAGCTCGACGAGGCCGATCCGTGCCGGGGCATTCCGCGCAAGACCTTCACCCTCATCTACCGCGCCGCCACCCGCCCGCGGCGGCTGCTCCAGTTTCATGACGCGCTGGCCCTCTACCGGGCCCATCACGACGAGATCCACGCCGGCGCGGGCACCGGGCGTTACGGCGAGCTCGTCGACCGGCTCGACGGCTGGATTGCCGCCATTCCGCCCCTCAGCGGGTCGAAAATTTTTTCGGATCGGGTCCGGTATCGGTGGTTTTCCTTCCGCCGCCGTCATCATTCGGCCTGGAAAAGGGCGGTTTTCGGGGTTTTCGAGGACGCCGGCTGCCGCATCGCCGACCTTCGCCAGCCGGGTCATCGACCGGGTCCGAAAAAGGTCACCGCGGAACTGCGCGAGGCGGCCCTGAAGCTGGCGCGCCCGGGGGATGTCTTCATCACCCGCCACGACGACGCCCTCAGCAACCTCTTCCTGCCGGGATTCTGGCCTCACGCGGCCTTTCACGTCGGCAGCGAGGCCCAGCGCCGCGAGATGGGCATCGAGCTGCCCGCCGAGGCCGGCGACCCCGCATGCTTCCTCGAGGCGAAGAAGGATGGGGTGCGCTTCCGCCCGGCCGGCGAGACCCTGGCGGTCGACCGCTTCGTCATCCTGCGCCCGCCGCTGGAACCCGCCGCCATCGCCGGCGCCCTGGAGCGGGCCGCCCGCCACGCCGGCAAGCTCTACGACTTCGTCTTCGACTTCCGCAAGAGCGACCGGCTCGTCTGCACCGAGGTGGTCTATCGCGCCTACCACGGCGAGGGCGGGCTCGAGTTCCGGCTCATCGAATCCGGCGGCCGCCTGTGCCTGCCGGCCGAGGCGCTCATCGACCAGGCCCTGGAGCAGGGATTCCGCATCGTCGCGACGGCCAACCTGGGCGGTGGCGGGCTGCTCACCGGTGCCGCCGCCGAGACCGCCCTGCACGGCGCGCGCGCCGGCTTATGATGGCTTTCCTAATTGTTGGAAAATCAGTGCTTTGTCCCGCTTGTGAAATTTTTCACAAATCGCCCTTGCTCCTCTGCGAAGCGGTCTGATAAACGCCCCGCGCGCCGTACCTGAGCGCGGATGATTTTGCCATGTTTTCCCGTCGCCTGACCCTTTCCGTGCTGCTCGCATGGCTCTCCAGCCTTGCGCCGGCTTTGGCGGCGGGTGGTCACGCGCTGCCGCTCGACGCGCCCCGGCTGAGCGATTATCTGCCGATCAACAACTCGATGATCGCCGTCTGGATCGGGGTCGGGGTGATCGTGCTTTTCTGCCGCGCGGCAACCAAGCAGATGAAGCTCATTCCGAGCGGCCTCCAGAACGTCGCCGAGTGGTTGTTCGAGTCGCTCTACGGGTTCCTCGAGGGCCTGCTGGGTGCGCACCTCACCAAGCGCACCTTCTGGTTCCTCGGCTCGACCTTCTTTTTCATCATCACGGTCAACTACCTCGCCCTCATCCCGGGCGTCGGCACCGCCGGCTGGGAGATGCTGGACAAGGAGACCGGCGAGGTCATCGGCTTCACGCCGCTGCTGCGGGGGGGCAATGCGGACCTCAACATGACCGCCGCGATGGCCCTGACCTTCGCGCTGCTGTGGTTTTACTGGGCGATCAGCGAGAACGGTTTCAAGGGGTTCATGGCCCACATCTTCGCGCCGAAGGGCGACTTCGGCGGCATCATGCTGGTGCTGATGGTGCCGGTCTTCCTCTTCGTCGGCGTGCTCGAGGTGATCTCGATCCTGATCCGCCCGGTGGCGCTCAGCTTCCGTCTGTTCGGCAACATCTACGGCGGCGAGCAGACGCTTGAGAAGCTGATGCTTCTGATGCCGAACAAGTACCTGCATTTCCTGCCGGCCCTGCCCTTCTACTTCGTCGAGCTGCTCGTGGGCTTCGTCCAGGCCCTCGTCTTCACGCTGCTCTGCGCGATCTTCCTCAAGCTCATTTGCGACCACGGCGACGAGGAACATCATTGATCCAGATTTCGGCGGCGGGACCATGGCAAAGATCTGTGGGCGTCGCGGGAAAACACAACAACACCAACCAACAACGACCATGGAATTCACCAAAGCATTCGCCGTTGCCCTCGCCGCCATCGGTGCCGCCATCGGCATCGGTCTCCTCGGCTCCAAGGCTGCGGAAGCCACCGGGCGCAATCCCGGTGCCGCCACCCCGATCCTCGTGATCTCCATCATCCTGGCGGCCCTCATGGAAGGAATTTTCATCCTTTCGGCCTTCGCCGTCGGTTTCGACTGATCCGATTCGTTCCATCCCGTTCGCCGTCGTGGTGAGCGGGGTGGAACCCATTCCCTCTCCAAGCCCAGCCTTTCCGAACCATGATGACCCTTCTCGCAGCCGCCGCGTCCGGTGACGGCATCCTTGGACCCTTTGGCTTCAGCTGGCCCCTTTTCTTTGCCCAGGTCATCAACTTCATCCTGGTCATTCTGGTCCTCAAGAAGTTCGCCTTCGGGCCGATCCAGCAGATGCTCGAGCAGCGCCGCGCGCGCATCGTCGAGGGTGAGGAGAAGCTCAAGCGCATCGAGCAGCAGCTCGCCGATTCGGAGGAGCAGACCGCGGCGGCCATCGCCAAGGCCAACGACGAGGCCAAGCGCCTGATTGAGGAAGCCCGCGAGAGCGCCGCCTCGCTCTCCGAGGCGAAAGCGCAGGAGGCCATCGACCAGGCCCAGCAGATCCTCACCAAGGCCGAGGCCGCGGCCAGGGCCGAGCGCCAGCAGATCGCCGCCGAACTCAAGAAGGAGTTCGGCCACCTCGTCGCGGCGACCACCGCGCAGGTCACCGGCAAGGTCCTCAACGACGAGGACAAGGCCCGCATCAACCAGGAAGCGCTCGCCAAGGTCGAGAGCTGACCCGCCTCCTTTTCTCCGCACCCCGCCATGAAAATCTCCAAGGCCGCCAATTCCACCGCCCGACGCATCTTCCGGATGTGCCAGTCGGAGGGCCGGCTCGACGAGACCAAGCTCGGCCAGGCGGTGCGCCAGGTGGCCGCCTCCAAGCCGCGCGGCTACCGCGGCGTGCTCCACGCCCTCAAGCGCCTCGTGCGCCTCGAGCTTGCCCGCCGCCACGTGGTGGTGGAAAGCGCCGAGGTCCTCGACGAGGCCACCCGCCAGCGCGTGGCCACCGGCCTCGCCGCTCAGTACGGCGCCGATCTCACCTACGAATACAAGACCAATCCCGAGCTTCTCGGCGGACTCAAGGTCCGCGTGGGCAGCGACGTCTGGGACGGCACCGTGAAGGGCCGCCTCGACCGCCTCGCCGAGGCATTCTGAACGATCAACCGACAAACGACAACGGTCCCCATCCCATGAGCAGCATCCTCCAGGAAATCGAACAGGAGATCTCCAAGGTCACCACCTCGGTCGAAAAGACCAACGTCGGCACCGTCCGCGAGGTGGGTGACGGCGTCGCCAAGGTCGAAGGCCTCTCCGACGTCTCCCTCAACGAGATGATCTCCTTCCCCGGCGGTGTCACCGGCCTGGCCATGAACCTCGAGGAAAGCGAGGTCGGGGTCGTGCTCCTGGGCGACTACAACCACGTCACCGAAGGCGTCGAGTGCCAGGCGACCGGCAACCAGCTCTCCGTTCCCGTCGGCCGCAAGGTGCTCGGCCGCGTGGTCAACGCCATCGGCGAGCCGATCGACGGCAAGGGCGAGATCGAGGCGGCCGACCGGTATCCGATGGAGAAGATCGCCCCGGGCATCATCAAACGGAAGTCGGTTTCGGTCCCGGTGCAGACCGGCATCGCCGCGATCGACGCGATGATCCCGATCGGCCGCGGCCAGCGGGAGCTGATCATCGGCGACCGCTCGACGGGCAAGACGACCATCGCCGTCGACACCATCATTTCCCAGGCCAAGCAGAACAAGGCGGCCGAGCAGGGCAAGCTGCAGAACCACAAGCCGCTCTACTGCATCTATGTCGCCATCGGCCAGAAGCTCTCCAACGTGGCCCGCATCCAGAAGATCCTCGAGGACGAGGGGGCGATGGAATACACGACCATCGTTTCGGCGACCGCCTCCGATGCCGCCGCGATGCAGTACCTGGCGCCCTACGCCGGCTGCGCCATCGCCGAGTATCTCATGGACCAGGGCGAGGACTGCCTGATCGTCTTCGACGACCTTTCCAAGCATGCCGTCGCCTACCGCCAGGTGTCGCTGATCCTCAAGCGCCCGTCGGGTCGCGAGGCCTACCCGGGGGACGTCTTCTACCTCCACAGCCGCCTGCTCGAGCGTTCCGCGCGTCTCACCGAGGCCGCCGGCGGGGGTTCGCTCACCGCCCTTCCGATCATCGAAACCCAGGCCGGCGACGTGTCCGCCTACATTCCGACCAACGTGATCTCGATCACCGACGGCCAGATCTACCTCGAGACCGACCTGTTCTACCAGGGCATCCGCCCGGCGATCTCGGTCGGCCTTTCGGTCTCCCGGGTCGGTTCCGCCGCCCAGACCAAGACGATCAAGTCGGTCGCCGGCACGACCAAGCTCGACCTCGCCCAGTTCCGCGAGCTCCAGGCCTTCGCGCAGTTCGGCTCGGACCTCGATGCCGGGACCAAGAAGAAGCTCGAGCGCGGCCAGCGCATCGTCGAGCTCTTCAAGCAGAACCAGTACTCGCCGATCTCCATGGAGCTCGAGTCGATCTACCTCTTCGCGATGCAGAACGGCTACTTCGATGACGTCGAGGTCGATCGCGTGCAGGAATGCCAGGACGCGATGGGTGAGTTCTTCGAGACCCGCAAGACCGAACTCCTTGACAAGATCCGCAACGAGAAGCCCGACCTGAAGAAGAACACCGAGATGGTCGATGTCGTGAAGCAGGCCCTCGAGGACTTCAAGGGCAGCTGGAAGTAAACCCACTCCGCGCTCAACGCTCCAAGCTCCACGCTAAGCCATGGCCAACCTCCGCGACATCCGCCGACGCATCAAGTCGGTCAAGAACACCGCCCAGATCACCCGGGCGATGCAGCTTGTCGCGGCGGCCAAGATGAAGAAGGCGCAGGACCAGGCGCTCGCCGGCCGGGACTATGCCGAACTGCTCAACAAGGTCCTTTCCAACCTCGAGTCGAATTTCGAGGACGACGTCCATCCCCTGCTCCGGACCCGCGAGGGCGGCAAGGAGCTGATCCTCGTCATCTCCACAGACAAGGGCCTCTGCGGCGCGCTCAACACCAACCTCGGCCGCAAGATCCTCTCCGAGAAGCCCGAGGCCGACATCGTCACCGTCGGCCGCAAGCTGCGGGTGCAGCTGGGCAAGGCGAAGTACCACCTGGTGGCCGACCATGAGGTCAGGGATCCGGTTCCCTTCTCGCAGGCCCGCCCGATCGCCAAGCAGCTCACCAACCTCTTCCTCGAAGGCGAATACAGCCGCATCAGCATCGCCTTCACCCGCTTCATCAGCACCCTCACCCAGGAGCCGGTCATCGTGCCCCTGCTGCCGATCTCCCACGAATCGATCGGCAAGGTCAACGAGGTCGAGGGCGGCGACGACGAGATCGTCGAGGGCGCGGGTGCCGGTGCCGACTACCTCTTCGAGCCCAGCCCGATGGGCGTGCTCGACGCCCTGCTGCCGCTCTACATCAACTTCCAGGTCTACCAGATGCTGCTCGAGAGCCGCGCCTCCGAGCACTCCGCCCGGATGGTCGCGATGAAGGCCGCCACCGACAACGCCAACAAGTTCATCAAGGAGCTGACCCTCGAGTACAACAAGGTCCGCCAGGCCGCCATCACCTCCGAGCTCCTCGAAATCACCACCGCCATGAAGGCGATGGAGTAAGAGGTGCCGAGTGAGCAGTGATCCGTGATCAGTGCTCGAGCCCGACCGTTTTCAATTTTTCACCACGTCCGCTAAACCATCCACTGATCACTGATCACCGCTCACTGATCACTTCCACCATGTCCAACCAAGGAACCATCGTCCAGGTCATCGGCGCCGTCGTCGACGCCGACTTCTCGAAAGCCACCAAGCTTCCGGAGATCTACAACGCCCTCGAGGTCGAATACGAACTCAACGGGGAGCCCACGACCCTCGTGCTCGAGGTCCAGCAGCACCTCGGCGACGGCTGGGTGCGCGCGGTGTCGATGTCGACTTCCGATGGTCTCAAGCGTGGCATGGCCCTGACCGATACCGGCAAGGCGATCGCGGTGCCGGTGGGCGAGCAGGTGCTCGGCCGCATCTTCAACGTCACCGGCGACCTCGTCGACGAGAACGTGCCGCTGCCGGATCCCGACCATCGCTCGCCGATCCACCGCCCGGCTCCCTCGCTCACCGAGCAGTCGGCGGCCGCCGAGATCCTTCCCACGGGCATCAAGGTCATCGACCTCATCTGCCCGCTGCTCAAGGGCGGCAAGGGCGGCATGTTCGGCGGTGCGGGCGTCGGCAAGACGGTCGTCATCATGGAGCTCATCAACAACATCGCGAAGGCGCACGGCGGCTACTCCGTCTTCGCCGGCGTCGGTGAGCGGACCCGTGAGGGCAACGACCTCTACTGGGAGATGATCGAATCAGGCGTTATCGCCACCGAGAAGGACGAGAACGGCCATCCGAAGCTCGACGACCGCGGCAACCCGGTGCTCGCCCCAGGCTCGAAGGTGGCGCTCTGCTACGGCCAGATGAACGAGCCTCCGGGCGCCCGCCTGCGCGTCGCCCTTTCGGCCCTGACCATGGCCGAGCACTTCCGCGACGAGGCCGGCCAGGACGTGCTGCTGTTCGTCGACAACATCTTCCGTTTCTCCCAGGCCGGCTCGGAGGTGTCCGCGCTGCTCGGCCGGACGCCGTCGGCGGTGGGCTACCAGCCGACGCTTTCCGAGGAAATGGCCGCCCTGCAGGAGCGGATCACCTCGACCAACAAGGGATCGATCACCTCGCTGCAGGCCGTTTACGTCCCGGCGGACGACCTCACCGACCCCGCCCCGGCGAACACCTTCGCCCACCTCGACGCGACGGTGGTGCTGGAGCGTTCGCTCGCCGAGCAGGCGCTCTTCCCGGCGGTGGACCCGCTGGCCTCGACCTCCAAGGCGCTGGCCCCGGAAGTCGTCGGCGAGGAGCACTACCGCGTGGCCCGCGGCGTCCAGGAAACGCTCCAGCGCTACAAGGACCTCCAGGACATCATCGCCATCCTCGGCATGGACGAGCTTTCGGACGATGACAAGCTGAGCGTGTTCCGCGCCCGAAAGATCCAGCGTTTCCTGACCCAGCCCTTCCACGTCGCCGAGGTCTTCACCAACGTGCCCGGGGCACTGGTCTCGATGGAGGACACCGTCAAGGGCTTCGCCGAGATCCTCGACGGGAAGTGGGACGACGTCCCGGAAGGCAACTTCTACATGAAGGCCGGCATCGACACCGTCGAGCGGGAGTGATTCATTTCAGCGTTTCAGGATTCCAGCGTTTCAGCTCTTACCCATGTCCCTGCACCTCGAAATCGTCACCCCGGAGAGAACCGTGTTTTCCGGTCCGGTCGGCAATGTCTACATGCCGGGTTCGAACGGGGAGATGGGGGTGCTCGAGGGCCACGCCGCGCTGATCACGGCACTCGAGCCCGGCGAATTGCGCTACGAGCAGGGCGGGCAGATTCACACTCTCGCGGTCGGCAGCGGCTTCGCGGAGATCACCCAGCAGCGGGTCAACCTGCTTACCGACATGGCGCTCGGCGAGGACGAGATCGACGAGGCCCAGGCCGAGGAAGCGATGAAGCGCGCGCAGGAAAAGCTGGCCAAGATCAGCCACAGCGACGACGCGGAGGACCTGAGCCACCTCCGGGCCACCATCGCCAAGTCGATGGCGCAGCTGAATCTCAAGCGCCGCATGCACTGATGTCGGACCGCGAGCTTCGGCTCGCATCGACCACTCCCGGTGCGTTGACAGGAGGCGAGCTGAAGCTCGCGGTCCGTCGGAGGCCTCCGCTTGTCCGCCACCGATCCGTGGTGTATTTCATCCGCAGATGTCCGAGACGCTCCGCTACTGCCCCGACCTGTTGGCCTACCACCGCCGGCGCACCCGCGAGGTGATGGTCGGCCACGTGGGCTTCGGCGGCGACCACCCGATCCGGGTCCAGTCGATGATCACCGCCGACACGCGCGACACGCCGGCCTGCGTGAAGGAGATCCTCGAGTTGGCCGAGGCGGGCTGCGAGGTCGTGCGGGTCACGGCCCAGACCCGCAAGTATGCGGAGAACCTCGAGAACATCGCTCGCGAGGTCCGGGCCGCCGGCTGCGATGTGCCGCTGGTGGCGGACATCCATTTCAAGCCCGACGCCGCGATGGAGGCGGCCAAGTGGGTCGAGAAGATCCGCGTGAATCCCGGCAACTACGCCGACAAGAAGAAGTTCGAGATCCGCGAGTACAGCGACGCCCAGTACGAGGAGGAACTGGAGCGGATCCGCGGGCAGTTCGCGCCGCTGGTCGAGCGGTGCAAGGAGCTCGGCCGCGCCATGCGCATCGGCACCAACCACGGCTCGCTCTCCGACCGCATCATGAACCGCTACGGCGACACGCCGCTGGGCATGGTCGAGAGCGCGCTCGAGTTCGCCCGCATCGCCCGCGAGCTGGACTACCACAACTTCGTCTTCTCCATGAAGGCGTCGAACCCGAAGGTGATGATCGAGGCCTACCGCCTGCTCGTCGCCCGACTCGACGCCGAGGGCCCCGACTGGAACTACCCGATGCACGTCGGCGTGACCGAAGCCGGCGACGGTGAGGACGGCCGCATCAAGAGCGCGATCGGCATCGGTTCGCTGCTGGCCGACGGCATCGGCGACACGGTGCGGGTGAGCCTCACCGAGGATTCCGTCCATGAGATTCCCGTGGCGAGGGCGCTGGCCGCGCCGTTCCAGCCGGGTGCTTCTGCGAGTGGCTGCCCCGGCCCGGGGCAGGCCGTGGAGGCTGCGGCCCGCAGCCGGTCCTTGGAGAGGGATGGTGCCGCCATTTCCATCGATTGGGATCTGGTCGAGAAGGCGGATGCCTCCTTTCTTCCGCATTGGAGGGTGAAAGGAGGAACCTACGCCGTCACCTTCAGGCTGGGTGATTCACTTCCGGCAAAGGTCGTCGAAGACTACCGTTCGAAGCGGAACCTGCTGCTCGCCCGTCTGGAGAAGCTGTCCAAGTCCTCCGGTTCGCGAAGCGTTCGTGGGGAGTTGATCGATCTGCGAAACGAGCTCGGCAGCCTGCGCGAGAACCTCGTTGAAACCGAAATGGATCGCGGACATGGCGAGTGCCTGTTCGGGAATGAAGAGTTGGCGGCGGTCATGGCGGAGTGTCTCGGTCATTTCGACGGTGAGCGCTACGACCTCCTCGCTTGGTGTGTGATGCCGAATCATGTGCATGCCGTCCTGCGACCGAAGGAAGGCCACGAACTTGAGAGGATCCTCCACACCTGGAAAAGCTTCACGGCGCACGAGCTCAATCGCCGCCTGGGCCGGGAAGCAGAGCTATGGCAGAAGGAGAGCTACGATCATCTCGTGCGCGACACGGCGGATCTCCGGGCGCAGGTGAAGTATGTGCTGGCGAATCCGGTCAAGGCGGGGCTTCACGGCTGGAAATGGGTGGGAACGGTTTATGAAGAACTTGCGGCGGGCCGCCGCAACCACGGCCTGCCCCGGGCCGGGGCAGCCACTTCACTCACCCCCACCTACGACCCTTTCTCCTATGAACGCCGTAGGTCCGAGGTGGTGGAAGTCATGGGCCACGAGCTGGGTGGTGACCGCGAGATCCGCGTCTTCACGAGCCAGGAAAAATGGAATGCCGTGGCGCACAAGATCGCCAAGATGGGCGACTACAAGCCGGAGATCGTGCTGGAGAAATCCGGCGTGGTGGCCGTCGATCCTCGCGACGAGGAGGCCATCGCCGGGATCAACCGCTCGGAAACCCCGAAGCTGGTGACCGTGGCCGACGGGCTGGAGATGGAAACCATCCACGCCTTCCGCATGCTCGCCTTCCGCCTCGATGCCCGGCACCCGATCCTGCTCAAGGACACGCTGCAACCGGCGAAGGAGAGCGGCGACTTCGTCGAAACCCTGCTGGTGGCCTCGCGGGTGATCGGCTCGCTGATCTGCGACGGCATCGGCGACGCCATCCTCGTCCAGGGCGAGCCGGCGCCGGGCCAGTCACTACGACTCTCTTACAACATCCTCCAGGCCTCGGGCGCACGCATCTTCAAGACCGACTACGTCGCCTGCCCGAGCTGCGGGCGCACGCTCTTCAACCTGCAGACGACCACCCAGAAGATCCGCGAGGCCACCGGCCATCTCAAGGGAGTGCGCATCGCGGTCATGGGCTGCATCGTCAACGGTCCCGGCGAGATGGCGGATGCCGACTTCGGCTACGTCGGGGGGGCACCGGGCAAGATCAACCTCTACGTCGGCAAGCAGGCGGTGAAGTTCAACATTCCGGCCGAGGAAGCGGTCGACCGGCTGGTCGACCTGATCCGTGAGCACGGGAAATGGATCGACGCGCCCGCCGAGCAGCCTGCCGAAGTCTGAACGATGCCCGAGAGCGACACGCTGCTGGAGCAGGACACGGCGCTGGACCAGCCGTGGAACGTGGTCGTTTACGACGATCCGGTGAACCTGATGGACTACGTGACCTGGGTCTTCATGAAGGTTCTGTCCCTTCCGAAAAGCGTCGCGGAGAGGCGCATGCGCGAGGTGCACGAGCAGGGCCGCTCGGTGGTCTGGAACGGCGGCCGGGAGGAGGCGGAACTCTACACCCAGCAGCTCCAGTCCCACCAACTCCAGGCGAAGATGGAGAAGCCCGGCGAATGAAGGCCGCGCCCACATTGGACGGCAGGATCCGCATCGACATCGAGGATGCACTGGATCTGGCGGTGCTGCGGGCGATCGTGGCCGATGCCCATGCGCGCGACGACGATCTGGCCTCGCGTCTGGCGGCCGGCATCGACCCGGACCTCGCCGAAGACTGGGACGACTATGTGCTGCCCGAGCTGCGTGGATCCTTCAATGCCCAGCTGGAGACCATCGTCGGGGTGCTGGGAAAGGTCACGCCCGGCGAGACCTTCTTCATCGGGCGGGAAGATGCGGAAGCGTGGTTCGGCGGCTTGAACCAGGCGCGCCTGGCCCTGGAGGAGCGCTACCACCTCTCGGAGAACGAGGGCATCGAGGAGGACGACGAAGTGAAGTCCGCCGGGATCCGGAGCCACTTCTACCAGATGCTCCAGGGAATGCTGCTGCACTTCCTCATGGACGGAGATGCGCTCTGATCCGCCGCTTCACCCGGTCGATCCCGAGTTCCGCCTGGCAGCGTCCGTCCAGCAGGCATCGATCGGCGAGGCAGGGCGAGCACTCGACCTTGCGGCGGATGGCCGCGTGGCGCGTGCCGAGCGGCCGGATGGACCGTGGATCGCCGGGGCCATAGAGTACGATGCAGGTCGTACCAAAGGCGGCGGCAACATGGGGGAGCGACGCGTCGGCGCCGATCAACCAATCGAAGCGGCCGGCCCCGGTCGGGTCCGCCAGATCGACGAGCTCGATGCCCGTTTCGGCCGCGATCCGCCCGCCAAGAGGGCCCCGTGCGATCCGCACTTGTGAGGGATCCGGCACGATGGAGCCGATCAGCTCGAGCCAGCGTTCCAGCGGCCACTCGAAGTGGGCACCGAAGTCGCTGTCGGGGGCGATGAGCGCGGTGCCGGCATCGCGCGATTTCGCAAGCGGTTCGAACCACCGGGGTTCGTTCGGTCGGGCTCCGAGCAGCGCGGCGGTGTCGAGAAACCGCCGGACCTGATGCTCGGGCGGGCCGGGAACCACCGTTCGCTCGAGGGGGTGGGTCAGGTGTTTTGCGAGGTCGGGTGCCGGGAGTCCGGTCCGGTGCGGGATGCCCGCCTTGGCACAGGCCTTGGCCGCGGCACCGCCCTCCCACAGGAGTGCTCGCGGCAGGTCGGGCACGATCGAGGCCAGCCGGCCCGGATTTTCCTCGTGGGCGATGACTTCCGGAAAACCGGCGAGGCTCCAGAAGGATTCCTGGCGGGCCCCGCAGAGAACGGTCACCTCGGCCACGTCGGCCAGCGCACGGGTCGCGGGCAGCGAGAAGCAGGCATCCCGCCAGGTCGACGGGGCCACGACCAGCAGGGGTTCGGCCACGCGAGGAAGCTAGGGAGCGTTGCCCGACCCCGGCAAGTCACCATCGTGAATCCGCAAGGGGGCGAATTTCTCCGGTTGGTGGAAATCCGGCTCGTCGCCACCCAGGCGGGTGACGCTGAGGAAGCGCAGTGCGGGTGAATCGAGGATGAAGCTGACATTGGCCATCGTGCCCGGCCCGAAATCGAGGCGATCGCGCAGCGACGACAGTGGCAGCGACATCGCGGTGATCCACGAGCCATCGGCCTGCGTTTCGGCGTGGGTCCGGACGTCCGGCCATTCCCGGTCCTCTTCGTGGGCCCTCCGCCGGGGAGCGGTGAACTCGCAGCTCCACCAGGCACCGTTCGGCGCGAGATTGAGTTCCAGGTAGCGGCCACCCTCGGGCGCTGCGAGGAACAACTCCGCCACGTCGTGCCGCCAGAGTCCGGCGGCGAAGGCGCCCGGGGCGGCATCGGGGTGCCCGCGAGCCGGCTGCCGCCGGGTCGCGACGAACCAGAGGCGGACGGGATCAATGGCGAGGCTCCATCCGACCGGCGGATCCACGGGATTTCCGAACCAGTCCCGATGGACTCCGAAAATCGTCAGGTCGAGCCCGCCCCATTCCAGCACCCGGTCCGACGATATCGCTATCATGGCGACGGCATACAATCTGCTGCGCCCGAGGTCGACTCCGGGAGTCAGCTTAATGGCTTCAGCTCAATGAATTGTCCGAAATTCTGATTAATGCATTCGCGTATTGCGATTGTTCATCGGTAAGGTAAGACACCGACAGCGCAGATGGCCCGCCGCAGATCCAATCGCCTCGACACAATCGAATACATCGGTCCCCGGCCGCAAAAGCCGGCGAAACGACCCAATTTCCTGCTCGGCTGGGTGGTGCTTCTGGTGGCGGCCGGAGCCGTCTACTTCTTCGGTAAGCCGTTCCTTCCGCTCCTTCAGGCTCAGCAAGTTGCGCCAACTTCAGAGCGGGCCAACGCCCTCATCGGCGAGCTCCAGCCGTCAGCTGCCATCGGTGATCGCCTCGCCGCCGCCGCGCTGCAGCGGACCCAGTCGTCGGTGGTCTATGAGGATGCGTACTACAAGATTCCCTACCCCAACGGAGACATCCCCTCGGGCAAGGGTCGTGCCGAGGATCTGGTGGTCCGGTCGTACCGCGCTTTGGGCGTCGATCTCCAGCAGCGGGTCCATGAGGACATGAGCCGGAATTTTTCCGAGTACCCGCAGATTTTCGGGCGCAAGTCGGCCGATGCCAACATCGATCACCGCCTGACCGCCAATCTCCAACGTTTTTTCCGGCGTTCGGGTGCCGAGTTGCTCACCAGCGGCGTCGAAGGGGACGCGCCCAGCCGTGAGGCGGGGGATTACCGGCCCGGCGACGTGGTGACCTGGCGCCTGGCGGGAGGCCGCAGCCACATCGGCATCGTGGTTCCGGGTCCCGGCGAAAATCGTTCCGAGCCATGGGTCGTCCACAACATCGGCGAAGGACCGGTGTGGGAGAACTGCCTGTTCAACTTCAAGATCATCGGCCACTACCGCTACACCGGCGAGGAAGGCGTCGATGTGAGCGTGCTCGCCCCGACCTACTGATCCCCACTCGCGGGATGCCCCGGTGGGGTGGAATTTCCGAAAGTCCCGGGGATCAATGGTTTCGTGATCCACCCGACCGATCCGCCGGTTGGCACGGCGCGTCCGGCCTTTCCCGGAAAAAGGAAGTGCTGCCAGGGAACCGCGGCAAATCCGGACAAGCTACCGTTGCTCCGATCAAGGCCTGGCGGGATTCACCTGCCGAACCTCCACGGCCCCTGACAGCGGGCGGAGTGAACACGCGCCGGCACGATGGTGCAAGGGGTTTTGGGCCGGGCCCGGGTAACGGGGGGCGGTTTGGCCCGAGCGTCGGCACCCGAAGGGCTGATCCGTCCCCTTGGGGCTCTTGAGCTCCCGGCCACCCGCTTTTCCACAGGCTCACTCCGGCCGCAAGACGACGCGGAAGCCGAGGTCGGGCCGGCGTTGGAGGCGGTTGGGGGTCCACTCGCGGGCGAGGGCACCGTTGGCCGGGCGATCGTAGGACCCGCCGATGATGACGTGGTGCCGGGGACCGAGCGGGTTGGCCGGATTGACCGCCGGGCGGCGCGTCCACTCGGCGACCGATCCCGCCATGCCCCGGAGTCCGTTCGGTGTCCGGTCCTGATTGCCGATCTCGGTGACCGGGCCCCACGCGGATGGCTGGAGGGCTCCGGGGTTCGTCGCCTTGGCCCGGAGGGCGGCGAACCACTGTTCCTGGGTGGGAAGTCGGGCACCCTTCCAGTTGCAAAAGGCCGAGGCATCCCACCAGTCGACGTTGACCACCGGGCAGAACAGATCCATCTGCCGGCCCCGCCACATCGCCCCGTCACGGGCGGCATCGAGCATGGCCTGCCAGTCGTCCGGCTCGTGTCCCTTTTTCTCCGCGGGCTGGCCTTCGACGTCGAAGACGTCCCGCTCGCCGGGTTCGAGGCGCTCGAGCACCTGGAGAAACTGGAGGTATTCCCCGATGGTCACCTCGCAGGCACCGATTTCAAAGGCCCCCAGGGATTCCTCGTCGCCGTCCGGAGTCGGATGCACGCCGGCCGGGATGAAGACCGGATCGGGAAGAGTGGGCTCGGTGACGGGAACCTCCGCTTCATTCTTCGGAAGCAGGATGGTGATGGCGGCAGCGATGACGATGAGGCCGGTGACCATGGCCAGCACCGCCGGGACTTTGGACTTCCGCTTTGCCGGTTGCGTGCGCGGTGCGGTGGGCAGCGGGCGCGTCTCGCGCAGTTGTTCCTCGATCTGCTCGCCGTAGGAGCGGATCGAACTCCAGGTCAGCGGCTTTTCCACCCCTTCGCCGCGCATCCACGCGAGCACCGTGAGCACGCGGCTGGCACCCGGCAGACCGTCGGCCACCAGCGGCGGCAGCTCCCTGCCGAGACGAACGATGTCCGCCTCGACGACGGCCGGATTGAACTTGCCGGAGCGGACGGTGTTGTCGAGGCGGACCACGCCGTGGGCGTCGAAGTGGATGTCGCCGGGAGTGAGGGGGCGGGTGGCGCAATCGTTGGCCTCGAGTTGCAGCATGGCCTCGGCGGTACGGCGGAAGACGTGGGCGAGGTCGGCGGGACGCATGGCCTCACGGGCCCTCAGGCGGTCCGCCAGGGTGCTGCCGCTGACGAATTCCAGTGCGGCGAAGCACTCGCCGTCGTCGACCGCCTCGTAAACCGACCCGATCAGGGGGTGATCGACCGAGGCCTTGGCCCGGATGTGGCCGAGGAAGTCCTCGCGCCGGGACGGATCGGTCAGCTCGACCAGCCGGACCTTCCGCCCGACCGACGCCTGCTCGGCGAGCCAGAACACTTCGCCGTCGCGTTCTTCGAGTTTCTCAAGCAGGCGGTAGTCGCCGAGCGTGCGGGATTCCATCGGGCTTCAGCGTTCGGCGGGGAAAGGGGGCAGGACCGGTTCCAGCGGGATCTCGTCGTCGAGCGGCGGCAGCAGGGAGCCGTCGAAATTCAGGTCCTCATCGAGAAACACCGGATCCTGACGCCCGGCCGGCTCGACCCGGCTGCGCGAGGCCAGGTGGCGCGGCCATGCCTGACTGTCGATCAACTCGTTCTTGTAGGTCAGCTCGACCACCTGCCCGTAGTACTTGCGGCGGCCGAACAGATGCTCGTCGGCGGGGGTCGCGCGGGGGATGGTGTAGGTCACCCGCATCGCTTCCTCACCGCCGAGCCAGTCGATCGGGGCGGTGGGCCAGGCGATGGTCGCCTGGGCCGCCACCGCCGCTTCGCCGAGCGCATTCATCACCTCACCCTGGGGCGACTCGTCGAAGAAGTGCACGGCCACCATGAAGTCCTCGGGCTTCGGCTCATGGCCCGGAGCCGCGCGCACCGGGATCGTGAGCACGACCCGCTCGCCATCGGGAAAGCGGTCGTCCTTGAAGATGCGGGTCCGCCCCAGTGCCAGCTTGCCACGCATGTCGGTGGGCATGGAGATGCCGTCGCGCAGTTTCCTGGCGGCGAGCGGATAGAGCGCTCCCGCCCGGGTCGTGCCCATCTGGAAGACCTCCTGGTAGGCGGCCGCGGCCTTGTCGGCCAGCGAGGGATCGAAGGCGGCCATCGTTTCATAGACCATGCCGAGCTCGAAGTGCACGTTCGGCTCGTCGGGGTCCTTGGCCCGGGCCTCTTCGAGCTTCACGATCGCCTTGCCCATGTCCTCGGCCACGCGGGCCTCGCGGGCCTCGGTCACGAGACGCTCGACCCGTGGATCGGCGATGGCGGGGGCATCCAGCTCTCGTGCCGGCGGCAGCGGGTCCGCGGCGACCAGCTCGGGAACCGGCGGCAGTGCGACGACCGGGTCGGGTTTCGCCGCCGCGGGGGACTCGGGCGCGACATTCACCAGGCGGGTGACGATGCGTTCCTCGACCACCACCTCGCGGCTCGCCTCGAGGCGGATCGCCAGCGCCACGCCCGCGGCGAGAAGCTGGACGAATGCAACCAGACCGAGCACCCAGCACGAAAGCCGGAAGCACAGGTTGGGGCCGGTTCGGGCGCCACTCGGATTCACCCGGCAACGGTAGGCGCGCGCCGCCGCCGGGAGCAAGACGGGATTCCCGCCGGAAACTTGGCGCTTGGCAGCGGAGTGGGCGCCGGTAGAGGTGGACGCGTGACGCCGAACGTTGCCCGCCGCCGGCCCCGGCTCGACGCCCTCACGCCGAGCGAGGTGGCGTCGCGCCTGCGTCACCGGCCCGGCTTCGTCTTTTTCGACACGGCCGGGAATGTGCCCTCCGACCGGGGCGCGCCGCTGTCCATTCTTGCCGCGGATCCCACCGAAGTCTTCAAAGGCTCGATTCACGATCCTTCGGACCGTGCCCGGTTGAGTGCGCGCCTTGCCGAGCGCGGTGGCGCGCTTCCCTCGGCAGACCGTGGATTTCCCGAGGGCGGCCTGTGCGGTTGGGTGGACTACGAAGGGCGGTTTGTCTTCGGCGACTATCCGGAGATGCTGGTGCACACCCCCGACGGTGGCTGGCACGAGGTCGGCGACCTTTCCGGGCGCCTCGCCGATACCCCGGCGGAGCCCGTCGTCGTCGGCCCGTTGCGGGAGACCTGGACGCGCCGGCGGTTTGTCGAAGGCGTGCGCCGGATCCGTGAATGGATCGCGGCCGGCGACATCTACCAGGTCAACCTCGCCCAGCGCTTCGAGGCGGAAGTACGAGGTTCGTCGTTGTTTTCCCTGTACGAGCGCCTGCGCGAGGCGTCGCCGGCGCCGATGGCCGCCTGGCTGTCGCTGGACGGGAAGGAGGTTCTTTCCTCCTCTCCCGAGACCTTCCTGCGGATTTCGGGGCGCGGGATCGAAACGCGCCCGATCAAGGGCACCCGCCCCCGCTTCGCCGATCCGGCGGACGACCGCCGCTCGGCCGTCGAGCTGCAGACCTCGCCGAAGGAGATCGCCGAGCTGGTGATGATCACCGACCTGATGCGCAACGACCTCGGGCAGGTCTGCGAGTTCGGCAGCGTGCAGGTGGACGAGATGCTGCGGCTCGAGACCCTTGCCCAGGTGCATCACCTTGTTTCCACGGTTCGCGGGCGGCTGCGCGGGGATGTCGGCGCGGTCGATGCCCTGGCGGCGTGCTTTCCCGGCGGCAGCATCACCGGGGCTCCGAAGCGGCGGGCGATGGAGATCATCCACGAACTCGAGCAGGAGGCGCGGGGCCTTTACTGCGGCGCGATCGGCTACCTCGGCTACCACGGCGAGAGTCAGTTCAACATTGCCATCCGCACGATCGTCCGCGAGGGCGGGCGGCTGCATTTCCATACCGGTGCCGGCATCGTTGCCGACTCGGATCCGGAAAAGGAGTACGAAGAGACCCTGCACAAGGCCGCCGGCATCCGGCTGGCGCTGGAGAGCTTTTGAGGCCCGGGCCGGGACGCCGGGGAGGGCGACGGCTTCGGACCGGTTCGAGCTTTCTGCAGAACCTTCCGGGTAAGACACTGACCCGTCTTGTCTTCGGGGTCGCTTGTGCCAGAGTCGACGGGCGCCGGGAGCGCGGTCAGTCGCCCCGGCGATCAACCCATTCCCCGAACCCATGTCGATTCGCATGATCGCCGGCAGCGAAGTTGCCGAGCTGCTCCCCATGGACCGCGCCATCGAGCTGACCCGGGAGGGATTCCGGGCGCTGGCCGAAGGACGCACCGAAATGCCGGTCCGGCAAAAAGTCGAGATGGCCGATGGTGACATGCTGCTCAAGCCATGCTGTCTGCCGGGGCGTGGAATGACGGTGAAGCTGGTGACGACCTGTGCGGGAAACCCGGACAAGGGACTGCCTTTGGTCCAGGGAATCGTGCTGGTCTTCGATGACGTCACCGGCACTCCCCGGGCGGTGATCGATGCCGGCCAGCTGACCTCCATCCGGACCGGTGCCGGCGGCGGGCTGGCCGCCGACCTGCTGGCGTGTCCCGACAGCTGTGCGGTCGCCCTGATCGGGGCCGGGGTGCAGGCGCGCCAGCAGTTGCTGGCGGCCATGACGGTGAGAAACATCAAGTATGTGACGGTGTTTGATCCTTCGGATGAAGCCGTCGAGATCCTCAAGAGCGAGTTCGGTGCAATGCCGGATCCTCCGGTGATCACCCGGACCCGGCAGTCGGATGAAGGGGTGGCGGATGCCGACATCGTGATCACCGCCACCACCAGCCCGGTGCCCACGTTTCACGGAAGCGTCCTGCGGCCCGGCACGCATGTGAATGCGATCGGCGCCTACCGGCCGGACCGGCGCGAGCTGGACGAGGACACCATGCGCCGCTCCTACGTGGTCGTGGATGGAATGGCGGCCGCAGGCCGCGAGGCCGGCGAAGTGCTGATCCCGGGCATCACTCCGGATGCCGAACTCGGGGAACTCGTGACAGGAGCCAAGTCGGGGCGGACCAGCCAGGATGAGATCACCGTCTTCAAGTCGGTCGGCATGGCCATCCAGGATGCGGTCAGCGCCTGTTACGTGCTCGAGGAAGCCGAACGGCTGAATGTCGGTCGGGAAGTCACCCTCGCGGACGTCCCGGTCGGTCCCTGCCTGTCGAACGGACTCGAGTTCGAGGCATACATGCCGGAAATTTAGGGCGTGGCCGGGCCTTCCAGGCCCGGTCACATCCCGCTCCGATCAGAATCCCTGCTGCTCGGTGCGCTTGATGATCTCTTCCTGAAGCTCGGGCGTCAGGTTCACGAAGTAGTCCGAGTAGCCGGCCACGCGCACGATCAGGTCGCGGTGCTTCTCCGGATGCTCGCGGGCTTCGAGCAGCGTCTCGCGGGTCACGACGTTGAACTGGATGTGGTGGGCATCCTTGGCGAAGTAGCCGCGGACCAAGTGGACGAAGTGGTCGATGCCCTGCTTGTCGTCGAGAAGGGTGGGCGTGAGCTTGAGGTTGAGCAGCGTGCCGCCGGTCTTGATGTGGTCGAATTTCGCCGCCGAGTTGAGCACGGCGGTCGGTCCCCGGCGGTCCGCACCCTGTACCGGCGAGATGCCCTCGCTGACGGTCTCGCCGCTCCGCTTGCCGTCCGGCAGCGCGCCGGTCACCTTGCCGAAATAGACGTGGCAGGTGGTCGGCAGCATGTCCACGCGGTGGTACCCGCCGCGGACGTTCGGCCGACCGTCGATGTGCTTCCAGAAGGACTCGAAGACCCGCGAGGTGAGGTTGTCGGCGCGGTCGTCGTCGTTTCCGTACTTCGGCGTCTTTTCGAGAAAATCGTGGTGCAGTTCGGCGTGGCCGTCGAAGTCGGCGTCGAGCGCGGCGAGCATCTCGTCCCAGGTGCAGCGGCCGGTCTCGAAGAGGTTGTGGCGGATCGACGCCAGCCCGTCGGTCACGGTGCCCAGCCCGACGCCCTGGATGTAGGTCGAGTTGTAGCGGGCGCCACCCTGGTGGTAGTCGCGGCCGTTGGCGATGCAGTCGTCGAGCAGCAGCGAAAGAAAGGGCACGGGCATGTACTTCGCGAACAGCGTCTCGATCAGGTTGTTGCCGCGGATCTTGATGCTGATGAAGTGCTGCAACTGCTTCTCGAAGGCGTCGAAGAACTCATCGAAGCTCTTGAACGAGCGCGGATCGCCGGTCTCGATGCCGATCCTCTTTCCGCTGCGGGGGTCGGTTCCGTTGTGCAGGGTGATCTCGAGCACCTTCGGCAGGTTGAAGTAGCCGCTGAGGAAGTAGGCCTCGCGCCCGAAGGCGCCGGCCTCGACGCAACCCGAGCAGCCGCCCGTGCGCGCGTCTTCAAGCGACTTGCCCTGTCGGATCAGCTCCTGCACGACGGCGTCGGTGTTGAAAATCGAAGGCTGCCCGAAGCCGGTCTTCACGATTCGCGCGGTGCGGCGGAGCAGGCGGTCGGGGTTCTTCTTCGACACCTGCACCATCGAGCTCGGCTGCAGCAGCCGCATCTCCTCGATCACGTCGAGGATGAGGAAGCTGAGTTCGTTCACCGCGTCGCTGCCGTCGGGCTTCACGCCGCCGACGTTGATCAGCGCGAAGTCGGTGTAGGTGCCGCTTTCCGCCGCTGTCACGCCGACCTTCGGCGGGGCGGGGTGGTTGTGGAACTTGATCCAGAATGCCTGCAGCAGTTCGCGGGCCCGTTCCTCGTCGAGCGTGCCGTCCTCGAGCCCCTTCTGATAGAAAGGCCACAGGTGCTGGTCGAGCCGGCCCGGGTTGAACGAGTCCCAGGGATTGAGCTCGGTGACCACGCCGACGTGGACGAACCAGTAGTACTGCAGCGCCTCGTGGAAATTCTCCGGTGCGTTGGCCGGCACCTTGCGGCAGACCTCCGCCATCGCCCGCAGCTCCGCCGCGCGTTCGTCATCCGCGCAATTCCCGGTCTCGGCATCGAGCCGGCCGGCGTATCGCTGCGCGTAACGGATCAGGGCGTCGGCGCAGGTGTCCATCGCGCGCAGTTCCTCGCGCCTTTCGTAAGCCAGCGGATCGGCCTCGAAATCGAGCGCGGCGATCGCGTCGCGGATCTCGAGCTTCAGGTCGAGCATCCCCTTGCGGTAGATCGTGTCGCCGAGCACCGTGTGGCCCGGCGTCCGCTGCTCCTGAAATTCGGTGAAGATCCCGGCCTCGTAGCAGTCGTGCCACTCCGGCGGCAGCTCGCGGAACATGCGCTCCCGCTGCGAGCGGCCCTCCCAGAACGGCCGGATGGTCTCCAGGTGTTCCTTTTTCTCCTCCGCGCCGACCCGGTAGGGGATCTTCTCGCGTCCATCGAGCATCTCGAGGTCCTCCGCGGTGTGGATGCAGATCTCGGGATAGGTCGGAACCGCCGCAGGTGCCGGCCCGCGTTCGCCGACGATCAGCTCGCCCTCGCCGAGATACAGCTCCTTGCGGTCGAAGATGCTGGCGAAGACCATCGCCCGCTGCATCGGCACCGAGGCGCGCGCGAACTCCGGCGAGGCGGCCGTCTCGGTCACGATCCTCGCCCGCTCGTTGCTGATCCGCGGCACCGCCGCCAGTGTGGCTTCCCGCAGTTTCCGGATTCGTTCGTTCATGGGATGTGGATTTGAAAACTAACGACCGACCCAAGGGTCGAAGCCCGCCCCGGCAAATTGCGCCCGCACCGCTTCCACTTCCTCCCCGCTCGGCGGCTCCACGCCGGCCATCCGGTTCGTCAGTCCCAGCCGAGCGTATTTTCCCGCCGCAATCCGATGATAGGGCAGCACCGATACCCGCCGGAACCTCGTCCCGCGCAGGAACCCGATCATTGCCTCGATGGCATCCGGATCGTCGTTCACCCCGGGTATCAGCGGCACGCGGATCCAGGTCTCCACGTCGAGGCCGTCCAGCATCTCCAGGTTCTCGAGGATGGTCACGTTGCTCACGCCGGTCCACCGGCGGTGCACCTCGTCGTCGATCGCCTTGAGGTCGTAGAGGATCAGGTCGCAGTTCGCCGCCGCCTTTTCGAGCACTCCCGACTCCGCGCAGCCGCTCGTGTCCAGCGCGGTGTGCAGCTCACGACGCCGACAGGTCTTCAGCAGCTCGATCGAGAACTCCGCCTGTTCCAGCGGCTCCCCGCCGGAAAGGGTGATCCCGCCCCCCGAACGGTCGTAGTAGGGGATGTCCCGCTCGAGCTCGCGGACCAGCTCCTCGACGGTCCAGTCGCGCAGGCAAAGCTCCGACTCCGCATGCCCGGGCTCGACCAGCGCGAAGGCCTCCGGGTTGTGGCACCACGCGCAGCGCATCGGGCAGCCGGTGAAGAACACCGTCGAGCGGATTCCGGGACCGTCGTGGATTGCGAAGCGCTTGACGTCGAAGGTCCGCCCCACGAGTCCACCCCCGCCGTCCCGGTCGGTCCGCATCCGGACCTCCGGTCGGCCAGACAGCGGGCACGGAGAAAGACTTGGCATCACAGCAAAGTTTGCCCGAGGGGTTGGCATCCGGTCAATTCGCCACGGACGAGTTGGCGAAAATCACAGCGGAGGCTCGGGAATCCGACCCCTCAAGTGGGGCGACAAAGCCAGCCGGGAGGCATCCCCCGGCTTTCCGCCGTGCCGGCGGGCCATGGCGCTGGCAGAAATTCCGACGGGGTGCCTACTTCATCGCCACCACCAGCGCGGCCAGCAGGATGATCAGGACCGAAATCAGGGCGTTGCCGGCGATCAGGCCGGAGGCGACGGGCACGCTGTAGGTGTCCGCCTGTTCCTTCTTCTTGCGCTGCGCCCCCGGTCCCAAACCAGAAGAACACCCTGCGCAAGCCAGATGCTGCAATGCAGCACCCCCTTCAAATGACCCCTTCAAAACGCTCAACCGACTGGCCTCACGCGCAAGGCCCGCAGGGAAAACAGGCGGGCTTCGGCCGACTCGCGAATTGGCCGCGCGCCGTTCTTCCTCTTGG
>JAKZES010000025.1 GCA_022548915.1 Verrucomicrobiaceae bacterium E54 | reverse complement strand
GCGATTCATCGCCGCTTTGGCGAAGCATTTCAATGCGAGCCGCGCCATCGGCGATGAATCGCCTCCATCAAAGCGGCGATGAATCGCCGCAGTCTTGATTTTCCGGCGGCTCCTCATCCGGAGCGGAGTGAAGCCAGGGAGTAGGGGAGGAACACCGAGCCTGAAAAGTCCGGCCGCGGGCCGCTGCATCGCGGTCAGCCCAACCGCTCTGCCCACCACTTTCAGTTTCACTCGCCAAATCCCCGGCCCACGGCTGCGGCCTTTTCCCGCACTTGCGCTCCCGCCAAGCCCCACCACTCTCCAGCATGAAAATCTTCGCCGGTCTGCTGTCGCTGCTTGCCACTGCCTGCACCTTCTTCCCCCGGCCGGCCCCCTCGCCGGTCAAGATGCAGACCCACGAGCCGCCCGGCGATCCCGACCAACTGGTGGTGCTGCTTCCCGGACGGCACTCGCTGCCTTCCGAATTCGAGCGCGAGGGATTCGTCGGGATCCTGCGATCCAGCCGACCGCACGCCCGCATCGTCGCCCCGGACCTACACATCGGCTACTACCGCAACCGCCAGATGGCCGAACGCCTGCACCGGGATGTCATCATTCCCGCCAAGCAAGCCGGGGTCCGGCAGATCACCCTCGTCGGCATCTCGATGGGGGGATTGGGCGCCATGCTCTACGAGCTGGAGCATCCCGGCCAGGTCGACGAGGTCATCCTGCTCTCCCCATTTCTCGGTGACGAGTCGGTGATCACCGACATCGGCCAGCAAGGCGGGCTCGCCGCCTTGAAACCGGAAGGAAAGGATCCCGACCGCTTCAGCCGCAAGCTCTGGCTCGGGCTCCGGGATCGCTGGTTGCCACGCAAGGATCGGCCCGAACTGCATCTCGCCTGTGGTGAGTCCGACCGGCTGGCATCCTCCACCCGCCTCGCCTCGGCCGAACTCAGGCCGGCCGGAACCGTGTGGCTGCCCGGCGACCACGATTGGCAGACCTGGAACGCGCTCATTCAGCAGGTCGAGGACCGCTGAACGGGCCCTCACTCGGGAAAAGCGACCGTGTAGGTCTTCCCGGCGGGACCTTTCGCGCTGATTACCGTCCTTCCGCCGCAAGTCACGGTCACCCGCTGCTCGTCGCCTTCCCGGCGGACCACCAGGTCCCAGGATTTGCCAAAGGCCCACAGGTCCCGCAGCGCCATCTCAGGCCAGCCGTCGGGCAGCCACGGGGTGCACTCGAAGGAGTCCAACCCGGTCGGGACGATCCCGAACATGCCCTCGGTGAACACCCGCGGGTAGAGCGATCCGGGACAAAGCATGTCGATCGCATCCTCGTCGGGATACGGTCCTTTCGGCCCGAAGATCTGGGTGCGCACCACCCTCTGGGTCGTGTCCAGTGCCTCGGCCGTCCGCCCGGCCATGAAGATCACCCGAAGGGCATAGTAGGTTTCCCGACCCCATTCGGTCTCGCGGGTCGATTCGGCCAGGATGTCCCCGCCCTGCATCCGGTTCGGCCACAGCTTCTTCGACAACATCGCGTCGACCGTCGCCTCCTGCCGCTCGTTGATCCCCATCGCCAGCGGCAGCAGGATCCAGCCACGCAGGGTCGTGTTGCCCTCGTAGTAGCGGTAGGTGTCGAAACCCTCGACCGTGGCCCCGAAGAACTTCTCGATGGCCGGGGCGAGGGCGTCCGCCCGCCGGTCGAACTCCGGCGCTTCCGGTTTCCCGAGCGAGCGGCCGAGCACGGCGGCCAGACGGTAGCCGCCATAGGCCAGCGCGGAGGTGCTCAGGTTGGCGTCGCCGGTCGGGTAGCGGCCCTCCATTTCATCGGTCTTGGAAGCGACGATGCCGTCGTCGCGGGTCGCGCGCTTCACCGACTCGGCGCTGAACTCGACCAGTGGCCACATCTCCTCGGCCGCCGCGCGATCCCCCTGGAAGAGGAGGAACTTCGACAGGCCGTAGAGCACCATCGCGTCGTCGCCGCGGAATTTCTGGACGAGCTTCAGGGTGGGATACTCGAAGGATCCGGGAAAGGGGTCGATGCCGTGCTCGCGGATGTGGTCGAGCCAGATCCGGTACATGTTCATCGACGCCTCGTTCAGCGCTTCGTCCCCGAAGAAGGGGAACAGCGGGCTCGAATACTCGACCGGATCGTTGGCCCACACGCCCGGCGAATAGCGCAGGCTGCCGTTGTGGGTGATGACCCCCTTGATGGTCTCGATTGGACACTCGATCACGTGGAGTTTCTGAAAGGCGAAGGCGAGATCGAGAAGCGGATCGGGAGTCTCCAACCGGCCGGGACCGGCAAAGGCGGCGTCGGCGAGCGCTTGGCGGGCCGCCTCTTCGGCATCGACGTCGATGGTCAGGTCGGCCTGGTCGACGAGGCGGGCATGGATCGTGACCGGAAAGGTGATCTCCCCGCCCGGTTCAAGGCTCTGCTCCGCCACCGGTGCGGACTTCCAGACCATGTCCACGACCTTGTCATCGTAGGTCTGCACCATGCGCGTGGCTCGCACATCGACCGGGATCTTCCGCTCGCTCACATTGCGCAGCTTCCATCTTTCGACCACGAGGGCCTGCGTCGTCGAGGGAAAGACGGTGCGGGTGGCGACCAGTCCATCGGTTTCCGGGTAGTGGACGGTGAGCCGTCCGTCGAAAGCCACGGACTCCGGCAGGTCCGGTTTCCACGGCTGGCCCCCTGCCGAAATGCGGGGCATTCGCGAAGCCAGGCTCTCGAAGGTCACGCGATCCCGGTCGGCCCGTCCCTTCGGCACCTCGAAGAAGCGCGTGAGGTAGGACAGCCCCTCCTTCGCATCCACCTTGGTCTGCATCACCACCTTGCGCCCCTGCATGCAGATGACCACGGGTTGCTCGTCGCCGAGCTGGTGGACGATCTTCGAATCCCCTTGGGGAACCCAGAAGGTGTCTTGGGCGCACGCGATGGAGCCCACGAGGAGCCCGATCGGAACCGACAGAATCTTGGTGAGGTGTTTCATGGTCATGGGTGGAGCTGTTTCAGGAGTCCTGCATCAGGGCCGAGCGGCCGCCGTCCATCAGCAGGGTGTTGCCGGTGATGAAACCGCTGAGCGGAGACGCCAGAAAGGCGCACAGGTTTCCGACCTCCTCGGGCATGCCGATGCGGCCGACCGGATGCCGCGCGGCGGTGCGCTCGCGCTCGGCCGCCGGATCGGGAAAGGAATCGAACCACGCCTGATTGCCCGGGGTGTCGATGAAGCCGGGCGCGACGCCGACGACCCGGACCGACGGCCCCCATTCGATGGCGAGCGCGCGGACGAGGCCATCGAGCGCCGTCTTGGCGACGTTGTAGGGAAAGCACCCGGGGATGGTCTGGTAGGCGTGGTTGGATCCCATCGCGATGAACACCCCGGGATCCGCCTCCTCAAGATGGGGACGCGCCGCCTTGGCCAGCCGCCAGTGCGAGGCCAGATTGAGATCCATGCAGTCCTGCCACTCGTCTTCGGTGGCTTCGGACGCCCCGAAGAAACAATTGCCGCCGGCGTTGGAGACGACCAGATCAAGACCGCCCAGGGCGGCGACGGCGTCCCCGACCAACCGGGCCGGAACCGCCGGATCGGCCAGGTCGCCACTGAGATACACTCCCTCGCCTCCCTCCGCACGCAGGGCCTCAAGAAACTCCGCCGCCCGCGGGTCGTCCGCGCCGACCCTGCCGGTGCCCGCCACGCGGCATCCGGCCCGGGCCAGGACCTGCGCCACCCCGGCACCGACCCCGGAGCTCGCTCCGGTGACCAGCGCCCTCTTTCCGCGGAGATCGATCTCAAGTGCCATGACTCGATTGCTTGGCGGTTTCGACCAGTGCGAGGAGGTTCTCGATCGGCGTGTCGAGCTGGACGTGATGGGTCGGCGCCAGGATCAGGCCACCGTCCTTGCCGACGGTGCGGATCCGCTCCTCCACCTCACGCCGGACATCATCGACCGAGCCGAAGGGCAGCGTGTGCTGCTCGTCCACCGTGCCCATGAAGCACAGCCGGTCGCCATACCGGCGTTTCAGCGCCGCGGGATCCATGCAGGCGGGCTGGATCGGGTGCAGGACGTCGACGCCGATCTCGATCAACTCGTCGATCACCGGCTCGACATGGCCGTCGGTGTGATAGGCGATCTTCAGCGCGGGATTCAAAGTCTTCAGTTCGGCGATCAATCCCGCAAAGCGCGGCTTGAGCAGGGTGCGCCATTGCTCCGGAGACATGATCATCGACTGCTGCCCGCCGATGTCGTCGCCCAGCCAGACCATGTCGACGCCAAGCTCGACCAGGCGGCGGCAGACGGCGGTGTGGTACGCTTGTGGAATGTCGAGGATGCTTCCCACCAGGTCCGGGTCCTCGAGGATGTCCATGAGCAGGTTCTCAAACCCCCGCAGCGCGACCGCCGTTTCCCAGATGGTCGTCTGGCAGCTGCCGACGATCCAGTAATGATCGCCGAAATCGCGCACCGCCTGCTCGACCGACGTGTAAAGTTCCGGCCGGGTCGGGTCGGGTGCCTGGTAGGAACCGATCGCATCGTCGTCGGCAAGCGGTGGATTCTCGAACTCGGTGTAAAACCCTTCACCAAAACGCGTCTCGTAGCGGATGTTCCGCCAGTCGACGCCCCATTCGTCGGTGTAGTGGTCCGCCCCCGGGTTGTAGAGGTCCCCGGCGTAGTAGGAATTCGCCCAGCCGACCGAGGTCAGCAGGACATCGAGGCCCAGCTCAAGCTCCAGCGCGTAGTCATTGCCGCCGCCGTGGGGATTGTGGCCCTTGCCGGTCTCACCGAAAAGCCGGGCGCGGAGACGCTGGGCAAACTCCGGGGTGAAGCTCATCTCGAGCGGCACCCGGTCGGGCTGCTCGTGGGCCAGGGCGGTCCGGACTCTCTCCTTCGGGGTCATGGCTTGTTAGACGTAAAAATTCTCCCGCGCATCCAGCTCGCGGATGCCGGGGTGCTTCTCGAGTTCCTCTTCCACCAGATCCACCCCGAGCCCGGGTCGGTCGGAGAGATGGAGCTGCCCGTCGCGGACGTCGATCGGATGCGTCAGCACCTCGTCGCGCCACGGCACGTCGTGGAACATGAACTCGCAGCGGAACAGGTTCGGGATCGCCGCACAGACGTGGGCGCTGGCCAGGGTCGACAACGGCCCGTTCGGGTTGTGCGGCGCGATCAGCACGTTGTAGGCCTCGGCCTGTGTGGCGATGCGCTTCATCTCCGACGGCCCGCCGCAGCGGGTGATGTCGGGCATGATGATGTCGCACACGTGATTCTCGAGCACCGGCCGGAATCCGTGGCGGGTGTAGTGCCGCTCGCCGACGCAGATCGAAACATTGCCCGGCAGGCGTTCGCGCAGCGCCCGCAAGGTGTCGGCATTCTCCGGTCCCGCCGGCTCCTCATACCAGGCCATCCCGTAGGGCTCCAACCGCTCGGCCATGCGCACCGCCATCTGGCCGTTCATCATGGCATGGGTCTCGATCATCATCTCCATCTCCGGACCCACCGCCTCGCGCACCGCACGGGTCACCTCCACCGCCCGATCCTGCATCGCCGGCGTCAGCGCGAGGTTGGTTTTGAGGTCGGTCCCGTAGAGGTAGTTGGTGTGGGCAAAGGGATCGAACTTCAGGCCCCCAAACCCCGCCTCCTTCACCTTGCGCGCCTGTGACGCGTAGTCATCGGCCGTGTGCCCCCCACCGGTGAACCAATAGTTCGCATACAGCGGCACCGAGGTCCGGAAGGCCCCTCCCAGCAGTTGATACATCGGCACACCGAGCACCTTGGCCTTCAAATCCAGCAGCGCCATGTCGAGCCCGCTGATGGCGCACATCGAGGCCCCATAGGGGCCGATCCAGTTGAGGTCGCGGTAAAGCTTGGTCCAGATGAAGTCGGTGCGCATCGGATCGAGTCCGATCACCCGATCGCCCACATGCTTCGCCGCCGCTTCGATGATCGGTGACCCCGGCCAGTTGGTCGCCTCGCCGACCCCGGTGTGACCGGTGTCGGTCACCACCTTGATCATCGTCCAGTTGTACTTCACCCCCTCGACCAGCCAGGTCTGGATTTCAGATATTTTCATAATAATTCCCTACATGATCCCGAAGGTGTCCCACGCCTCCTGGGCGCCCATGCCTCCCTTGATGGCCTCGAAGACCTGCTTCTCGCCGTGAGCCTTTTGCCACGCCGCCTCGAGGGTCTCCCGCTCGATCTCGCGGGGAATCACCACCACCCCGTCGAGATCACCGAAGATGATGTTCCCGGGGCGGACGGTGACGTCGCCGAAGCCGATCGTGCAGCGAAAATCGATCACCTTGCCGCGGGCCCGCTGATCCTGGGCGAAGCGGCCCATCGAGAAAGTCGGAAAGCCGAGCTTGAGAATGCCCGGCGTGTCCCGTGAGTAGCCGTTGACCACGGCACCGGCGGCACCCCGGTTGCCGGCAGCGGTGCTCATCAGCTCACCCCACAAGGCATAGGTCGGTGACGACCCGGAGCAGATGTAAACCTCGTCCTCCTTCAAGTCATCGAGCGCCCGCAGCATCAGGCCGAAGGGCTGGTTGAGATCCTGGCCGGTGCGGCCCGGACCCTCACCGCCGCCGAAGTCGTCTGCCTCGAGGACCGGCATCGCCCGGCCGACCACGATCATGTCGTCGCGCAATGGCTGGATCTCCGGTGGCAGGAACTGGCGGGTGTGCCCCATGACATCCATGACGTCGCCAATGACGGCACTGAAGAGGCCCTCACGCATCAGGTCGAAGAGCTCGCGGTCGGAACGGTAGCCGGGGAGGGTGGATTTCACGGGATCAAGGAAGCCAGAAAAGGGAGCCACGCGTCGAACCGGAACGGCCGCTGCGTGAAAGGTTTTGTCTTTCGGACAAGACTACCGCACGGATTGGATCCTTGGAATGGATGAAACCTTGATTCGACTTGTGGATTTCGAACCAATTTCCCAGCGTTGATGCATGTCGAAATCCAAGGGCTCGGCGGGCCCCGAGGGCTTGAAGTTCCGGCACGGAAGGCCATCGGCGCTGGGTCGGGTCTCGGCCGCGGGATGGATGACCCACCGCGGCATGTCCGGGTGGCGTGACCTGGGTCACCACGCGGCGGCCTTCATCCTGGAGGGAAGGGGCAGCTACGAGGACGAAGCCGGGGCACGCCACCGGATCGTCCCGGGTTGCGTGGTGTTCAGTTTCCCCGGCCTGCGCCATTTCTACCGGCCGGCACCGGGCACCGAGTGGACCGAGTTCTACCTGATCTTCGATGGACCCGTGATCGAGCTTTGGGAATCACAGGGACTGATTCAGCGCCACCAACCGGTACTCGGCGGGCTCGACCCGCTCGAAGTCTGGGCCCGGCGCTTCGAGAGCGTGCCCGGACCGTCGGGGACCTTGGGCACCACGCCCTCCCTGGTGGAAATCTGCCGCTTGCAGGCCCTGCTGGCCGAAATCGTCTGCCACCGCAGCGGGACCGATGGCAGCGGTGACGAGGCATGGCTGGACCGGGCGCAGGCCTTGCTTGAATCGGACCGGCACCGCCAGACATCGGTGGAGCAACTCGCGACCCTCCTCGGGCTCGCTCCCCACGCCTTCCGACGGAAGTTCGGGCAACTGGCCGGGATGAGCCCGGCCCGCTACCGCGCGGTCCGCACGATCGACCGCGCCTGCGAGCTGATGCAATCCACGGACTTGCTCGACAAGCAGATCGCCGAGCAACTGGGCTTCTGCGACGAGTACTACTTCTCCCGTAGATTCCGCGAGATCACCGGCCGGAGCCCGACGGAATTCCGCTCCATCCTGCCTCCGTCGAAGCGCTGAGGGCTGAAGACTGGCTACGCAAAGAGATTGCGGTCCAATGAGCGATACTGGATCGCCTCGAGAATGTGGTTCGAGGCGATGCGGTCCGCACCTTCGAGGTCGGCCAGCGTCCGGGCGACCTTGAGGATGCGGTCGTGGGCGCGGGCTGAGAAGTTGGGCTGCTCCATGGCGTGCTCGAGATAGGTCGAACTCTCGGTGTCCAACTCGCAGCAGGCGCGGACTTGCCGCGGGCCCATTTTGGCATTGGTGCGGGCCGAGGTGCCGGCGAAGCGCTCACGCTGGATCGCGCGGGCTGCGACGATGCGTTCGCGGATGGCGGCGGAGCTCTCGCCGCTGGCCTTCCCCGAAAGCTCGCGGTATTCCACCAGCGGCACCTCGACATGCAGGTCGATGCGTTCGAGCAAGGGCCAAACCCCTCATCCTCAACGACAGAGACGTCACCGATGACGATCAAAACCTCCTTGCCTATGCCTGCAGTTCTTTTTCGAACCTGGTGACTATGTCGTAAATCTCCATCAAGATGTCGGCTTTTTCGATTTCATGAAATCGCGAGACTTGAAAGACTCATCGTGCGATTCGGCGGGATAGGGCGATGCCCTAAGCCGAATCCCTGGCCACGAGCACATAGAATTGGAACATGACGAATCCAACCACCCTGAAGGGTGCCAATCCTCCGGAACACAGCACGACGGACTTTCACCGACTACTCATATCCGAACCCGCCGACGGTCAAGTATTGCTCAATACGCCACGTGAAAAACCAAATGTTTTCTGGTAAAACTTATGGGTCAAACCGATGGTAAGACAGTGCCATTCATGACATCTAAAGCTCTTCTTCCGATTTTCATCGCTCTCTTGTCGATCTCCTCGGCCGTCCACTCAGCAGACCACTTCGAGGCACCGACTCTTACCACCAAGGTCGCCGCCACCACACCTCCCTTGCGATGGGAGGACGCGATGCTCAGCGGGAACGGAACGACCGGCATCATGGTGCTGGGACTCCCGGTCCAGGAACGCATCATCGTCAACCATGAGAAGCTCTGGACCGTCGGCAACGACTACCGTCCAGAGACACCGGACCTGGGGGAAGCCTGGAAGGAGGCTCGGGAGATCGCGCTTGAAGGCCGCTATCTGGATGCGGATCTACTGGTTGCCGAAGAAGCCGTGCGCAAGAACCAGGCGATGTACGGCGATCAGTTCACCGGTCGTCGCCCGGCCTACGACCGGACGCATCCGGCGTTTCATCTCGAGATCATCACGGAGAATAATGGAACGCCACTCGAATACCGGCGTGAGACCAACCTGGAGACCGGAGAAATCTCGGTCACCTGGCAGGACAACAAGGGTGCCTGGTTCCGCCGGGCCTTCGTCTCACGCACGGATGATGTCATCGTCATCGAATTGCTCGCTCCCGCCGGGGAGGAATTCGATGCCTCGATTCGGCTGGTCGAGGCGCCGGGCAAGCTCGACGGCGACATCGCGGGGATCGACATCGACCACACCGGGTCTGAAGTCTATTATCACGCCACCTACGGTCGTCGTATGGGCAAGCCCCAGCCGGAGGGCTATCATGCTCTCGCAAGGGTCCTGACCTTCGGCGGCTCGGCCAGCGGCGTTGCCGACCAGCGACTCGATGTCAAGACGGCCGAACGGGTGCTGATCATCATGCGCCTCGAATATCTCGATGACGCGGGCAAAGCGGATCGCGCCGCCTTGCGCAAACAACTCGCAAGCTTGCCGGCTAGCTACGACGAGTTACTGGCACCCCACGCGGCGGCACACGGCGAGATGTTCCGGCGTGTCACGTTGGATCTCGGGGGTCCCACCACCTCCACCGTGT
Source organism: Verrucomicrobiaceae bacterium E54 (assembly GCA_022548915.1). Taxonomy (GTDB): domain Bacteria; phylum Verrucomicrobiota; class Verrucomicrobiia; order Verrucomicrobiales; family Akkermansiaceae; genus Haloferula. The sequence goes on along the minus strand of JAKZES010000025.1, from coordinate 58,935 downwards.
CGAGCGAGCAACTGATCGCCGCCGGCCTGCGGGGGGAATCCTTGCCCGAGCTTTTCGAAGCGCTCCATGCCGTCGGCCGCTATGCGCTGACTTGTGGAGCCACCGGCGAGTTGGCGCCCAGCCTGATGGGCCTGTGGGGCAACGAATGGACCCCGCCGTGGGATGGCCGCTACACCTTCGATGCGAACCTCAATCTGGCGATGGCGGGCGTGGCTCAGGGGAACCTTCCCGAGGTCATGCACACCTACGCCTCTTTCCTTCAGCGATACCGGCAGGATTGGCGCGACAACGCCCGTCGGCTCTACGGAGCCGAGGGTGCCGTCACCGATCTCTGCCAGGGATGGCGGCACGGAGCGGTCCTCATGCCGGCGTTCGCCTGGACCGGAGGGGTCGGCTGGCTGGCCAGCTATCTTTACGATTACGCCGTTTACACGGGTGATGAGAAGTTCCTCCGCGAGCATGCCATCCCCATGCTCAAGGACGCCGCTGAATTCTATGCCAGCTTTCTTCCGATGCATCCGGAGTTGAACGATCGGCACGTCTTCTACCCGTCCATCTCACCGGAGAACGTTCCGGTCATGGAGCCTGTCGAACAGACCACCAATGTCGTTCCGAATGCGACCAGCGAAATCGCGATCTGTCGCGAGGTATTGACAACTCTGATCGCCGCCTGCCGGAAACTCGACATCGAATCGGAGAACATCAAACGTTGGGAGGCGCTCCTGGCCAGGCTGCCCGACTACGGCATCAACAGCGACGGTGCCATCGCCGAATGGTCCTACCCCGGCCTGGGTGACCGTTATCATCACCGCCATTTATCCCACCTCTACCCCGTTTACCCGGGACGGGAAGTCTCGCCGCAACGCAAGCCCGAGCTCTTCGAGGCCGCCCGGATCGCCATGCAGAAGCGAATCGAGGCCGGACTTGGCAACAAATCCGCCCACGGGCAAATGCACGCCGCCCTGGTCGCTGCACGACTGCGGGATGCTGAATTGGTGAAGCAGATCCTCAACTACTTCGCCAGGAACCGCTACCTGAACTCAAGCCTTATGACAGGGCATAATCCCGGCCCGAAGATCTACAACCTTGATGCAACCTTCTCCCTCCCCGGACTCTTGATGGAAATGCTCGTCCAGTCCGACCCGGGTGAAATCGAACTTCTGGCCGCCTTGCCTCAAGATGTCTTCCCGAAAGGGCGGATCCGCGGTTGTCTGGCGCGCGGGGGAATCACCGTGGAGGAACTCAATTGGAACACGCTCATGGGCTGGGTCAAGGTCACCCTCCACTCCGAGGAAGCTCAGGAGATCTCGCTGCGCTTCGGCCACCACCTGCGCTTCGTCGATGCCGTCGATCCCGCCCGAAAAGATGCGGTCACCACCGTCGGGCGCGGCTTGTGGAAGATCGATCTCCCCGCAGGTGAATCATTGGAACTTTACTGCCGCTACTAGGATCCACTGCCTTCTTGGCTACCCATCCACTCTTCAATCCCAACTCATCAGAATCGTGACAACACTCCGCCTTTTCACCCTATTGTGCGCACTGGCCATCCCGACGGCCACCACTGCGAAGCCCCTGAAGGTGTTCATCCTCGCGGGACAGTCCAACATGGAAGGCAAGGGTCTGCCCACCCACCTCGACACCTACAAGGACGACCCACTCATCAAACCCTGGTATGACATTATCAAGGACGGCGATGACTGGGCGGTGCGCGAGGATGTGTTCATCACCTACCCAACCAAGCACGGCGGACCGAAGCATAGTCCCCTCACGGTCGATTACGGGACCAAGGGGGGGAATTCCATTGGGCCCGAATTCGGATTCGGCCATGCCGTGGGTGAATTCTACGAGGAACCCGTGCTGATCATCAAGACGGCTTGGGGCGGCAAGAGTGTTTACCAACCCTTCCGCCCGCCAAGCGCCCAACCCACGGACGCAGAGATCCGGCAAATCATAGTGGAACTGCAGCAAAAATACGATGCCGCGATCGAGGCGAACCGCCGTCAGGAAGCGGAAGGCAAGAAGACCCGCAAGCCGAAGCCCGTGCCGGGCTTCGACGAACTAAAGGCATCCTACGGGGAGTATTACCGGAAGATGATACAACACGTTAAAGAGGAACTCGCCGACTATGAAAACAAGTTTCCCGAGCTGAAGGGCACCACTCCGGAGCTGGCCGGCTTCGTCTGGCACCAGGGCTTCAACGACAAGGTCGCCGCCTACTACAAGGACAATGAGACGGGTTACTCCGATTACACCAAATGGACGGCCGCACTGATCAAGGACGTTCGCAAGGATCTGAATGCACCGAATTTGCCGGTGGTGATCGGCGAACTGGGAACCGACGGTGTTGAGGGACGCGGTCCATTTCAGGAAGCTCAGGCCAACATCGCAAAACTCCCGGATTTCAGGAATACGGTCGTCTTTGTGCCGACCGCTCAGTTTCAGGACAAGGTCGCCCTGCAATACTTCGAAGAGGGCCTTTGGAAAAAAGGTCCCGAAGGCATGGCAAAGTGGATGACCGTCGGCAACGATCGCCCCTACCATTACCTTGGCTCGGGAAAGACCTACTTCCTGAAGGGCGTCGCCTTCGCAGAAGCGATCTCGGCCATCGAGTAGCAGCTCTCCCACCACGGCCGTGGCCAAACAGAACAAACCGAGACCGGACCAGTCGCAGACTGCCAGACAAACAAACATCATGAAGCATTGCAGCTTTTTCATTCTCCCGCTTCTGAGCCTGTTCGTGGTGGTGGCACCGCGCGAAGCATCGGCCGGCTCAGGCAGTGTTGGCGAGAAATCGACCTATCCGGCATTCCAGGCTGGCGTGACCGGAGCCTGGATCCGGATCGAGCCGGGGCAAAAAATGACCGTCGACCGGATCGATCCAGGCACGCCCGCAGCCGGACAACTCAAGGCCGACGACTTGATTCTGGCCGCAAACGGAATCGCCATCGAAGGACCGGATCCACGCGTGCCGCTCGGCACGGCCCTGAGCCGGGCCGAGGCAGAAAGCGGGAGCCTGACCCTTTCAATCCGGCGGGCAAGCCGGCACCTTGAGGCTGTTGTCAAGGTCCCTGTCAAGGGTGACTACGCACCAGGCTGGCCTCTGAATTGCGCCAAGTCGGAAAGCATCATTCGGGCGCATGCCGAATACCTCGCCGGTCTGCAAACGGCGGATGGGTGGATTGACGGTGCCGAGCTCTGGCATGTCATGGGTGCCCTCTTCCTCCTTTCGACGGATAACCCCAAGGATGAGGATCCCATTCGGCACTATGCAAAAGCGCTCTCGAAAAGTGTCGAGAACAAGCCCTCTGGCAGCACATGGCATCTGGGCTACCATCTCATCTTCCTGAGTGAATATTATCTAAAGACCGGCGATGCCTCGGTGCTCCCCGCCATGGAAGCCGCCTGCAAAGTCGCTGCCGAGGGTCAAGTGGCCGGCGCTTGGGAACATGGATTATCAGCTCCCGGCACAAGCGTGGGCTACGTTCAGAGCGGCTTGATGAATTCGGCCGGCGTCACTCTGTTCCTGGGCATGACGCTGGCACGCGAGTGCGGCATCACGGTCCACGAGGAGGCCTGGCAGCGCTCGCTGGTCTTCTTCTACCGTGGTATCGGTCACGGCAGTATTCCCTATGGGGACCATCGCGCGGAAATCTTCCCCGACACCAATGGACGCAATGCCGCCATCGCCTGCGCGATGAGCCTCCTCGATGGCGAAGTTTATCAGGCGGCGGCCAAGCATCTGGCCATGATGGTCGCCGACTCGTATGCGAGTTTCGAAGCGGGCCACACCGGCGGAGGGTTCAACGTCCTCTGGCGCGGTGTCTCGCTGCCTCATCTGCCCGACACCCTCATGGGCGAAAAACATCGCAGGAACCACATGCGTCAACTGGCCTGGTATTATGACCTTTGCCGGCTCCCGGATGGCGGCTTTAGCCTCCTGCCCTCCCCTCCGGCTCAAACGCGCTACGCTTCCGAAGGCTGGGGCCGCGGACTCGGCCTGACTTACACCGCCCCCTTGAGGACCCTGCGCATGACCGGTGCCCCGCGCACCCAATACAGCAAGCCGGGCCAACCGCTTCCAAGCCAGCCCTGGGGCACGCCGCGCGATGCCACTTTCCTGCTGAGCACCCACGCGGACGGCTTCGGCCAGGACACGGTGAACGCTCACAAAATCCAGGCGCTGGTTGAATCCCGTGAACCCGTCCCGGAAACGATTTTATTCCGTCTGATGCACCACTTCAACCCTTACATCCGCACCCGCGCCGCCAGGAAGCTGGGCGAGATGAATACCGAGGCTGCCTACGAGGCCATTGGAAAGGCTCTGGCACATCAAGACCCACGCGTCCGTCGGGCTGGATGCGATGCCATCTCACAGTACGACAATTGGCGACGCAGTAACACCTCTTTCATTTCCCGGGACATCGTTTCGCAGCGTTTCGTCCCACATCTGGAGGCGATGCTGAATGATCCACAGGCAGCCTGGTGGGAGATCGACGGGGTCTTCAATGCACTGCGCTTCGCGCAGGCGGAGGACATTCGCCGCAACCGCAACCTGATTGATCACTATGGCGAGCACGAGCAGTGGATCCTGCGTGAGAGTTCCTACTGGGCGCTGGTCGGACTGGGTAAGGATATCCGCAGTCCGGAGCTACTGGCACTGGCAGAGCGCTACAACCGCTCACGTTCCGTGTTCGAGCGGAGCGCCATGAATGAGGGAATCAAGCACTTGTTCCAAAGAGAGCGGGTGGAACTTGATGAGCAGGCCGTCGCCACCTTCGTCAAGGCCATTGCCTCCGAACTGCAGGACACCCTGTTTGAAGCGGGCTACGATCCCTTCGCGGCGCGCCAGGAAGCCGCCCACCGGACGATGATGATTCTGAGCGACATCAAAAACCCACCCTACAAAGTAATCGCTTCTCAACTCGCCGAGTATCTCGAAGACTGGAAACCAAGTGACAACATGCACGCCAACTGGCTGATCACCGGAAGCCGGTGGCAACCGGGACTCGTCAAGATCGCCGAGGACCTCGGAGAGGATGCCGGACCGATCATCAAACAATTCGAGCGCTGCCTTAGGCTACACAGCTGGAATCTCAAGGAAGGCAGGAACAATCAGCAACCGGCGGTCCGCGCCGCCATGCAGGAAGCCGTGAAACACTTCAAAAATACACGCTCAACAAGATAATATGAAACCATATAAACTGGATATCTCCAGAAGAAGGTTCATCAAGGGTGCGGCTGGCGCGTCCGCCATGCTACCACTGGTGGGAAACACGCAGAACATGACAAAAGCCCATCGGAAGATCAAGATCGGCCTCGTCGGTTGTGGGGGACGTGGGTTATGGATTGCCCGGTTATTCCAGGCGCATGGCGGCTACCAGTTCCATGCCGTGACGGACTACTTTCAAGCGGTTGCCGATAAGGCGGGATCTGAGTTGAGCGTCGATCATACACGCTGCTTTTCGGGTCTTTCCGGATACCGGAAGGTCATCGAAAGCGGAGTGGACGCCATCGTCCTGGAAGTGCCGCCCTACTTCTTCCCGGAGCAGGCCGCCGAGGCCGTGAACGCCGGCTTGCATGTTTACATGGCCAAGCCGGTCGCCGTGGATGTCCCTGGTTGCCTCTCCATCGAAGCGAGTGCCCAGCAGGCGTCCCGCCAAAAGAAAGTCTTTTTGATCGACTACCAAATACCGACGGATCCGATAAACATCGAAGTAGTCCGCCGAATTAAAGACCCTGCCTTCGGTCCCATCGTTCATTTGCAGTCATACGGAATCTGCGCCGGCTTCAACGACCCACCGCGCGGCCCCAACCTCGAAAGCCGCCTGCAGGATCTGATCTGGACCAATGACATTGCCTTGGGCTGCGATTACATCGGCAATTTCGACATTCACGCGATCGATGCCGCGCTCTGGGCGATCGGTGAACGTCCGGTCTCGGCCTGTGGTGCCTCTCAGGTTGCACGTCCGAATCCTAATGGCGACTCGCATGACGTCTGCTCGGTGGTCTATCGCTACGCCAGTGGGGCAGTCCACAATCACTTTGGCCAGGGTCTGAAAAACCTCGTCAGGGGAGACATCAAAGTCATCGTACAGAGTGCGAAAGCACACTGCCAAATCAATTACGGCAACGAGTCTTTTCTTCACGGTCCGGGTGAGTTGAGGTTCAAGGGCGGCAAAGTCACCAATCTCTACCGGGATGGTGCCAACCGCAACATAGCGACCTTCCACCGTCAGATCACTGAGGGAATTTTCAGCAACGAGACCGTGCCTCGCGCCATCGACGGTTGCCTGACCTGCATCCTCGGTCGCGAGGCCGCCGAACGGGGTATCGACTTGACCATGGAACAACTGCTACAAGAAAACAAGAAACTGGAAGTCGACCTGAAGGGATTGAAAACATGACGGCAAGGATTTTGGCTACCATTCGAATATTTTTGATATTGGGCCTGCTCTGGAGCCACGCGCAGGTTCAGGCGGATCCTTCGCATACCATTCTCTTCGACCGGCCTGCGGAGAAGTGGCAGGAAGCGCTCCCCCTGGGCAACGGCACACTTGGGGCGATGGTCTTCGGGCGCATCCTGGAGGATCGTTACCAGTTCAACGAGGACACCCTGTGGTCGGGACATCCGCACGACTACTCGAACAAGGGTGCCGTTGAACATCTAAACGCGATTCGCCAGCTGATCTTCGAAGGGAAGCAGAAGGAAGCCGAGACGCTCGCGATGCAGAAATTCATGAGCATCCCGCTCCGTCAGGAGGCCTATCTGGCCTTTGGCAACCTCAAGGTCCGCATGCCGGACCACGGCACCGTCGAAAACTATCAACGCTTTCTCGATCTGCCCACCGCAACCGCGACGGTCCGCTACGAGGCGGATGGCGTGCGCTACCAGCGCGAGTGCTTCTCCAGCGCACCCGACAAGGTGCTGGTGATTCGCTACACAGCCGACAAGCCGGGCAAAATTTCCATGGAATTGACGCAGGACAGCCCCCACCCGGTCCACCAGGTGAAAGCCATTGACGGACAGGTGCACCTTTCCGGGAAATCGACCCCAAAACTGAACTCGGATCGCGAGGCGGTATTGACGTTTCACTCCATCTCCTCGGTTGAAGCGAAAGGCGGCACCATGGAAACCGGCGAGAAGTCGGTCACGGTTCGCAATGCCAACGAAGTGATCATCCGACTGGTGGCGGCCACCAGTTTCATCGATTACAAAACGGTTGGCGCGGATCCGGAGGAACGATGCGAGACCATGCTGAATCAGGTGCTAAAGCGGGACTACAAGGCCATGCACAAGAGGCATGTGAAGGATGTGTCTGCCTTGTATGGGCGCTCGGAGATCAATCTCGGGGAGGGAGAAAACTCCGGCCTAGCGATGCCGCAGCGACTCGAAGAATTTCAGAAAACGCCGGAGAAGGATCCGGCGCTCATCGCGCTAGGCTATCACTATGGTCGCTATCTTCTGATGTCGAGCAGTCGCCCCGGATCACAGCCGGCCAACCTCCAGGGGATCTGGAACGACAGCCTGAACCCTGCATGGGAGTCGAAATACACCTGCAACATCAACACCGAGATGAACTACTGGTTGGCGGAAATCTGCAGTTTATCCGAATGCCATGAACCCCTGCTCAAACTGATCGAAGAGGTCGCCGAGTCCGGACGAAAAGTTGCGAAGGAACACTACGGAGCCGATGGATGGGTCATGCACCACAACACCGATCTATGGCGCGGGGCCGCTCCGATCAATGCATCGAATCACGGAATCTGGCCGACCGGAGGAGCCTGGCTGTGCCAGCACCTCTGGCTCCGTTACGTCTACACCGAGGACGAATCGTTTCTTCGGGAGCGCGCTTATCCTGTATTGAAGGGTGCCTGTGAATTCTTCCTGGATCACCTGATCGAAGATCCGCGATCTCCGGAGAAATACCTTATCAGCACCCCGTCCAACTCACCGGAACAAGGTGGACTGGTCGCAGGACCAACAATGGATCATCAGATTATCCGCAGCCTGATGAGAAACACCGCAAAGGCTTCCGGGATTCTGGAAGTCGATCCGGAATTCCGCCGGAAGCTCCGGGAAACCGCCGCGCGCATCGCACCAAACAAGATCGGGCAATACGGTCAGCTGCAGGAGTGGCTGGAAGACCGGGACGATCCCAATAACAAACACCGGCATGTCTCCCACCTCTGGGCCTTACATCCCGGCAATGAGATCACCCGCTACGGCACTCCCGACCTCTTTGAGGCCTGCAAGGTCACATTGGCCCACCGGGGCGATGACGGCACAGGCTGGGCCATGGGTTGGAAAATCAATTTCTGGGCACGTCTCCAGAATGGGGACCATGCCATGATGCTGATTCAAAACAAGCTGCGTCCGGCGATCGAAGGTGGCCATGCCCTGGGAGGAGGCGGCACCTATCCCAATCTTTTCGATGCGCACCCGCCCTTTCAAATCGATGGCAATTTTGGATTTGCTTCGGGGGTCGCCGAAATGCTTCTTCAGAGTCATACTTCGGAAATCCACCTACTTCCCGCCCTGCCCGCCTCCTGGAAAGAAGGCTCCATCAAGGGCCTCAGGGCGCGCGGCAATATCGGCGTCGATCTGAAATGGAAGGAGGGAAAACTGGCCAGGGCGACCCTGACCGCAGCCAGAGACAAAACCGTCACCGTCCGGCTCGGAGAACATACCAGAGAAATTGCTCTCAAAGCAGCAAGGCCCCGGGTGATCCGCACGTTCTGATACGGTCGAAAATCATTCACCAAAACCAAACAAATACAATCCTACAATAAGAACCCGTTATTCAAAGGCCCCGTCAAAGGCTCAATGACGACGCACTGGCCTGGGATCGCGTCAGGGCTTCGCCGGCGCCGGGCTCAACCCCCTCCAACCCCGGCAGCCGGGGCTCCATCAGCCGGCCCCTGAAAAAGCGATTGCCTAGCAATTCCTGAACGATCCATGCCAAGCCGACCATTTCCTCGCCCATTGGAGTGCCGGCGATGATGCCGGCCTTGCTTCGCCATCCAAGACATCGCTTCTTCGGAACCCGTTCAATCCGGCGGTTCTTCCGCCCGAGGGGAGCGGTCCGACCCCGGAACCATGAGAAGATCCACCATCATCCAGACCCTTTGCGTCATGCTGCTGGCCTCCCCGGCAGCTGCCGTTCCCGCCCGGCCGAACATCTTGTTCATCATGTCGGATGACCACAGCTATCAAGCCATGGGATGTTACGGTTCGCGGCTTGCCCCGCTGAACCCGACTCCCGCCCTCGACAAGCTGGCGGGGGAAGGAATGGTCTTCGAAAACGTGTTCTGTTCGAACTCGATCTGCACTCCGAGCCGGGCGAGCGTGATGACCGGGCAGTATTCCCACGTCAACGGCGTGCGCGACCTCTACGACCGCCTGCCCGGCCGCCGCCATGAGCTCTCGAAGCGGATGAGCGAGGCCGGCTACCAGACCGCGGTCATCGGCAAGTGGCATCTCAAGGATTCTCCGGAGTTCTTCGACTATTTCGCGGTGATTGCCGGCCAGGGCACCTACATGAACCCGCTCCTGCACGTCAGCGAGGGCGGACGGAAACGGCGCGTCCGTTTCGACAGCACCATGACCCGGGAGATCGAAGTGATCGAGACCAAGGGGCATTCGTCCGACGTGCTCACGGACATGAGTCTCGACTGGCTGGACCGGCGGGATCCGCACCGGCCGTTCTTCCTCATGCATCACTTCAAGGCGCCCCACGACATGTTCGTGTACGCCCCGCGCTACGAGGGATACCTCGAGGACGCGACCATCCCCGAGCCTCCGAACCTTCACGACCAGCCGGGCCCGGACTTCGGTTCGGTCGCGACCCGCGGCGACAACGACTCGCTGGTCGGGGTGATCGGCTCGACCGTCTCGCCGCAGAAGACGAAGCGCAATCTGGCCCGCTACTATCGCCAGAAGATCCGGACGCTGACGGGCCGCGATGACCTGACGGATCGCGAGCTCACGAGCTGGACCTACCAGCTCTATCTGAAGGAATACCTGCGATGCGTCAAAGGGATCGACGACAACCTCCAGCGGCTTCTCGATTATCTCGAGCGCGAGAGCCTGATGGACAACACGGTCATCCTCTACACGAGCGACCAGGGGATGATGCTGGGCGAGCATGACTACATCGACAAACGCTGGATGCTCGAAGAGTCGATCCGGCTGCCGCTGATCATCCGCGCGCCGGGGATGAAGCCGGGCAGCCGCTGCGACTGGCTCCTCAACAACGTGGACTTCGCACCGACCCTTCTCGAAGCCGCCGGAGCGAAGGTGCCCGAAGACATGCAGGGCCGGAGCTTCTTGAAGGCGCTGGACGGCGACGAGGCGCCGGCCGACTGGCGACAGGCGATTTATTACCGCTACTGGATGCACATGGCGCACGGTCACAACAATCCGGCCCACTTCGGGATTCGGACCAAGCGCCACAAGCTCATCTTCTACTACGGCAAGGACTACACCGGCATCCATGCCGGGAAGCCGGTCGAGGGGAAGGACGGGAACCGGTTCTGGAAGGACACTCCGGCGGGTTGGGAACTCTACGATCTCGTGGGAGACCCGCACGAGATGCACAACCGCTACGACGATCCGGAATATGCCGGCGTGGTGGCGCGACTGAAGGCGGAGTTGAAGCGGTTGAGAAAGGACCTCGGAGATACCGATGCCGATCAAGAGGGCATCCGCGAGGTGATCGAAAATAACTGGGAACGTTGAGCCTGGGGGTTCCGGGTGGAAACCATACGGAACGAGCGATACCGGGGTGCGGACTGGTCGTCTTCAGTCGGTGGACGATGCCCTGTCCAGCCACCGGGTGAGGAACGTCTCCCATTCTCCCATCCACGCCTCCTCATGACCGTGCACCCGTGCGATCCAGGCGCGGTGGAACGCGGAGCCGGCGAGGGGGAGTTGGCGGTTCTCGGGGCGGCGGGATGAGAGAAGGGGGTCGTCGTCGGGCGGGGTGCGCCTCAGGACCTCGTCGACCATGTTTTCAACCCCCTCCAACCCCGGCCGCCGGGGCTCCATCAGCCGGCCCCTGAAAAAGCGATTCCCTGGCAATAATATCGGCGTCGATCTGGAATGGAAGGAGGGAAAACTGGCCAAGGCGACCTTGACCGCAGCCAGGGACAAAACCGTCACTGTCCGACTCGGAGAAAACACAAAGGAAGTCTCTCTCGAAGCGGGAAGGCCACGCGCCATCCACGCATTCTAATCCAGCCCAGAACGTCCTACTCGAAAGCCCCAGATAATATTCTACGATGAATACCAAACAAAATACCTGTTTATCCCTACTGGCTTCCTCGTTGATATTGGCATCTTTGCCCGCATCTGCTCAGGAAACGCTGAAGGTCTTCCTCCTCGCCGGGCAGTCCAACATGGAGGGTCAGGCATACACCTATGACAACGCCAGCACAGCTGGCTGGAACATCCCGACCCTCGAGTTCCTGCTCAGTGGAACGCCGGCGGCAACCAACTACCTGGCGAACATGCCGCACAGCTTTAAGGCAAGTCTCGACTCGAGCTGGACGAGTCCACGATCCGATGCCTGGTGCGTCCACTACGACTCGAGCAATGGAAATCTCAAAGCCGTTGCGCCAAGCACCGACCCGGCAGACAATTTCACCGGCTTCGGCCCGCTGAGCCCCGGTTTCGGAGTGGGAGTCAATTTCGGTTCCATGTTCGGTGCGGAGCTCGGCATGGGCATCCGCCTGGGCGATGCGACCACCGATCCCATCGTTCTATTCAAATCCGACAAGGGTGGCACCACCCTGGCTGAGGATTGGAGACCGCCCTCGGCCGTGGCCGCGCGGGGCGGGGTGGTCGGCCCGAACTACACCAACACCGTCAACCGTTTCAGCGCCTTCCTCGACGACCTCGATGCCGACCTTCTCGATGACGGCACCCTCAACAACTCGATCCATCCCGACGAAGACCCGAGATACGGCAACGCCACCTCCTACGAAATATGCGGATTGGTCTGGATCCAGGGCTACAATGAGGTGGTTGAAAACGGAGGGGCATTCATTACGGAGTATGAGGAAAACCTGATCGATTTCACCTACGACATTCGGAGTGCCGACACCCGCATCCCGGCCGACCTACCCGTCATCGTGCTGGAGTCCTCCGATCAGAATGCCGCGATGAATACGGCCCGCACGAACGCGGTCGCCACACTCAACGCAGGGATTCCCGGTTCCGCCGTGTTCCACGAGACGGAGAACATGATCGAAGGCAATCCGGGCTCCGTCTTCTGGGGCAACAACGAACTGGGAAGCCCCTTCACCACCGACTACGGCTTCCACTTCCATGCCCGGGCCGAGAACTTTCTGGAAATGGGCTGGATCGTCGGCGGTGCCGTGCTCGACAACAGCTACCTTGAAAGCAGCGACTTCTGGCTCACACGTCCCGGCATCGGGGCGGTTCAGTTCAATCAGGCGGACGTCTCCAGTTCGGTCAATGCCGCCGCCGACACTCTGACTGTCTATTGGGGCACCACCGACCCCGGTGCCACCACGGCCGGATGGGACCAGTCCGCCAGCCTGGCTTCCCAGTCCGCAGGGGCCATTGCCTCCACGCTGACTGGACTGCAGGAGAACACAACCTACTTCGTGCGTCTCCACGCCACCAATACAGCACTGGGGCAGGACTTTATTTCGGCCCCCAATACGTTCACCACGCCGCTTGAATTCCCCGTCCCCGTGCTCGGGGCACCGGTGACGAATAGCGTGAACATCGACGGAGCGTCCGTGGAATGCACCCTCTCCATGGCCGATGCCGATGTCACTCTGGTCTGGGCCGAGGCCGACCAGGGAGCGACCACGATCGGCGACTGGACCAGCGCTCCCGGCGGCGGCTCCCAGGCCTTCCCCGGTTCAATCAAAGATACCGTCATCAGCCACACGATCACCGGTCTCTCCGATGGGACCAGCTACAGCTACCGCTTCTTTGCAAGCGCCGCCAGCGGCGACGACTGGTCGGAGGCGGGTTCCTTCACCACTCTGCCCCTTGAGCCACTCGTTCAGACCAGATTGGTCCAAGTTGGAGGATCTGCTTCCAGTCGCGATTTCGATGTATCCGTGTTTGATGGGGCCGCTGGTTACGCGGGCCAAGACAACAGCAACAATCCCACGAGTGGCACCTTCGGCGATGGCACGGTCCTTGACTACCGGTTCTTCAATGAAACCGCGACTCCAGACGTGATCGGAACCTATGCCCAAGGCAGCGGCAACCGGATCTCCAACCTCACAACAACAGACACTGGGCTCGGGAATCAAGGTTTTATGGACCTGTGGACAACCACTGCTGGATTCGCAACCCCGGCAGACTTCACCGCAAATACCATGCTTATGAACAGCTTCGACAATGGCGCCGGCACCATCGACATCTCCGGCCTGGCCTCGGGGAAAATCTACTTCATTTATGGCGCCTATCGCTCAGATCCAGAGGTCGATCTCACCATGAGCGACAACGAAGCATTGGTATCCAATATTGAATTGCTCAATGCCGGCAAACTCGGCAGGAGAACGAACAACGACGAATTCTACGTGCTTGAGATCTCCTTCCTCAACGATTCCGGTTACGACCTGATTTCCTTCAATTATTCCGCGGATAATGGAAGATTCGCCGGGGTCGTTCTGGATGGCACCGAAGCCACCGGCTCCGACCCCTTCAACTCCTGGGCGACCAGCGGCACCGTGACCGGAGTGACCTTCGAGGGCGATGCCAACGGCGACGGCATCCAGGACGGCATGGCCTTCCTGCTCGGAGCAAGCAGCCCCGACCAGAACGCCACCGGACTCCTGCCAGCGACGTCCACAGACGGCAGCGGCGGCCTGCAGATGAGCTTCACCATGCTCAAGCCTGACAACAGCGCCCCGGCCGTGCTCAGCCTGGAACACAGCGGCGATCTCGGAGTCTCGGATGCCTGGGCCAGTGTGGACGTGCCCGGCAGCACCAGTATCGTCGGAGGCGTCGACTTCAACGTCTCCGAAAACGCTGGCGACTCGACCAAGAACGACGTGGTGGCGACCATTCCCTCTGCTGGCAATGCCAGCAATGGCAAACTCTTTGGCCGACTGGCCGGACAGTGATCCAAAGCCTGGACGGCCTCGCCCTGCATCTGGAGAATGCGGGGCGAGGCGTTCTGCGTGAAGATGGCAGCATGCATTCGGATGGACTCAATCAACGGCAAACTCTTCGATCATCTGACGGCAGATGAGGCACGCGCCCGCATCTTTCAGCCGGTTTTTCGCTGACCGGTGCGCGAGGAGCGTTCATTCGCCAAAGTGCCGTGCCAAATTCATCATCTCTATAATTCAACGAAAACCCGTTGCGCGCGCACCTGCTCCCGGGAGGCGCCGCGCAGGGTGATTGTGGACAGTGTAAGCAGACCGACGGCGACCAAGGTCAACAGGACCATGAGACTGACCGTGACCACCAGAGCAAAGCCATTGCGGCGCGAGTCGCAGGAGCGGAATCTGATCGTGGAGGAGACCGCAGCGTACAGGCTCATCTCCCAAGCTCCCCTGTGGCACGATACGGAATCCAATCAGGGCTCACCGTAGAGCCCGCTTTGAGGCTGTCGCTGTTGGTTGGTGGCTTTCTTCATTCCATTCGGCAGGGGTCTTGGTTCCGGGAGTCCATGCCGTGCCGTCACGGCGCCGTGGTCAACGTCACCTTGAGGCGCGCGAACAGCTTGCCATCGACCGCCAGCATGCGCGGGATCGACACGGTGACTTGATGGAACCCGCCACCGAGGTCGGTGCTGTCATCGATGATCACGCCGTCCGTGCCATGCACGGCCTCGGCCCAGCCAGTGAGGTTCGAGCCGTATTCCACCGCGATGCCGGTGTTGGCATCCGCCGCGGCCGCATCTCGGCGCTTGAAGGTGAAGATGAAGTTGCTTGGATCGCTGTTGTCGTAGGTCGGCGTATTTCCAGGGTCGTCGGAGCCGTCGGTCGGATCGCCGCTCACGACCCACTCGATGCCCGTCTCCAGCCCGCCGCCGTCGGAGTCGAGGGTCGGGCTGTCATCGCTCAGGGTGCCGGACCACGGGCCGGCCGCCCAACTGCCATACGGGTCGGCCGGAGTGGTGCCCGCCGCGCCGAAGCGCACCTCGCCGATACCCGCCAGGCTGTCGCCACCGTTCTGCAGGTTGGTGAACCTGACGTGCGTGACGTTGGCATGCGTCCCCAGGCTGAAGAACTCCGCGGCACTGCCGGGCGTTCCGAGGGTGATCGTCGATGGCGTGGAGTAGGTGACGCCGTCCGAGGAGAACGAGATATCGAATGCCGTGAGCGAGCGGCCTGCCACGCCGCCCCAGTAGGACCAGTAATACAGGGAGCCCACGGTGCTGGGGCCGGGGAGTTCATAGACGATCTCGGTGCCGGCCCGCGTTCCCAGCCACGACTTGTCGTTGGTGTTGGAAGGGGTGGCGTCGTGTGTCCAATTGAGGATATCCGGATCGGCATCATTCAGGCCGGAGGAGTCAATGGTGTGGATGATCGGATAGTTGGAATTCGAGTTCGTCGCGGTGGCCGCGGAGGGGGCGAGGATCGGGCCTGAGGGCGCGTCGAACAAGGTCGTGAAACTGCCGGCCGGCGACCAGACCGTTGCCGCGGCTCCGACCGCCTGGAAGCGGAACGCGTAGGCAGTGCCATCGTCAAGGCCGGTGATGGTGTGCGCGAGCAAGTCTCCGGCACCGGCAGCCCCGAGCGTTGCGGAGCCGCCGCCGGGAGCCGCCTCCCAGGTTGTGACATCCGATTCCCCCTGATCGGACTGCGCCCACACCACGACGGTGTTCGTCGCCGCGGCTTCAGTGAGGAGGCAGCTTACCGAGGCGCCATCCGTCTGCAGGGCGTCCACCGACGGGGTGCCGAGCATCGGGGGGGCGAACTGAAAGGGGGTGCTGAACGAGCCGGGCTCCGACCACGCCTCGGCCGAGAGCACGGTGCTCTCCACGTGAAAGCGGAAGAAATAGCCGGTGTTCTCCGACAGACCGGTCAAGAGGTGGTCGATGGCCCCCGCCGCCTGTGGGCCGAGGGAAACGCTATGGGTCCATCCATCCGCGCCGGGGCCGTGATCGACGGTATCCCAGTAGAGGGTCGCGGTATCGACGGGCTCATTCACGCCGGTCGAGACGGTAGCGCGGTCGAACTGGACGTTCGACGAGTCGGGAGGATCGAGTTGCAGCGGACCGCCGACTCCGAAGCGCACTTCCGACAGGCCGATCCAGCTCGCGTCGCCGTAGTTGACGATGTTGTCGAAGCGGATGTGGGTCACGCCGGACTGCTGGGTGAAGCCGCGCGTCTGCACCGGTGTGGGTGCACCGGTCCCCTCCTCCAGAGTGAGCGCGAGGGTGGTCGGGTAAGTCACCCCGCCGTCGGTCGAGAAGGAGATGTCGAAAGTATGAATCCCACGGGACGTGTTGCCGGCCCGGTCATACTGCCAGATGTGGGCTTCCCCGACCGTCGCTGTGGCGGGAAGGGTGAAGACGATCTCGTTGTCCGTGGCGGATCCGAGAAAATAGTCGTTCGTCGTGTTCCCCGGTTCCGAGTGCGTCTGGGTAAGGATGTCCCCCGCCCCGGAGAGCCCGCTGCCATCGATCAGCTTTTCGGCCCGCCGGCCGAGATCGATGAAATTCGCTGCCACGGCCTCGATTGGCGTGATCACCCCGTCAAGCGTGGCCCCGGTCGGGAAACTTCGCGCCTCCGACCAGGAGTAGCCGGTCGCGCCGGTTACATAGAAACGATAGGTGTAACTGGTAGTCGCATCAAGGCCGTTGATGGTGTGGCTCAGCGTGTCACCCGGGTTGGCCGCACCAAGCGAGGCCGAACCCCCGCCTGGGGCGCTCTGCCAGGTAGCCACGTCCGATTCACCCTGGTCGTCGTAGGCCCACACCACGGCGGTGGCAGTGGCCGGTGCCTGGCTCAGCGCACAGGTCACGGTGGCGCCGTCGTTGAAAATAGCCGTGGTGATCGGAACCCCCGCAAGCGGCGGCGGGTTCTCCCAAGGAGTTTGGAAACTGCCGGGTGCGGACCAGGCTTCCGCCGGGAGCGAGGCATTTGTCGCATGGAAGCGGAAGACGTAATCCGTGTATTCGCTGAGGTCGCCCAGCACCGCCGTGACCGTTCCAGCACCCTTGGCGCCCAGCGAGCGGCTGTTCCCCCAGCCTGTGCTGGTGGCACCCCGATCGATCTGGTCCCAGTAGATCGTAAGCTCGTCGGCGGCGAGGTTGACGCTGGTCTCAAGCGTGGCGCCATCGAAGGCGGTCGAAAGGACCTCCGGGGCATCCAGCCAGAGCGGGCTGGAGTCGAGGTAGCCGTTGTCCACCACTGCCTTGCCGACGCGCCAGCCGACTTCCAGGTAGTTTTCGGCCCGGCCATTGAAGTGCGACCCGAAGTCGAGGGTGAACGGATATCCCTGCGCGGTCCAGTCGTTGCCGATCAGGTTGTTGTTCTCGAAAATGACCGCCGTCCCGGGACGCTCGGCGTTGAGAATGGCGACGGCATTGGCCCGGGCCACGTTCATCTCGGCATTCTGATCCGCCGACTCGGGCACGATGACCGGCAGGTCGGCCGGAATGCGCGGGTCAGAGGCGCGAATGTCGTGCACCAGGTCCACCAGGTTCTCCTCATACTCGAGGCGCATGTTTGCATTGAGCGCGTCGTTCCAACCCTGCAGCCAAACAAAGCCGCAGACCTCGTAACCGGTGGCGTTGTTGTAGCCGTCCAGCACGCCGTTGTCGCCGAGGTCGGCGTCGAGATCGTCGAGCAGGGCCGAGAAAACGTTCACGGTGTTCGTGAAGTTGGGGCCCACGTTTCCGCCTCGGGCCTCCACCGCCGAGGGCGGCCGGAAATCGACCGCCAGGCTGCGCCCCCCGCGGTTCGACTTCACCAGCAGGATCGGCGAAGCCTCGAGTTCGGCGATGTAGATCCCCATGCCGAGTTCGGGGCCGAACGAGGACTTCGCGTCGCTGTTGCCAAACCCGGGGCCGAAGGGCAGGATGGCGGTGCTCCACGCCCCCTGGTCGGTCTGCGGAGTCGGCTCGGCCCGGCGCATGGTGCCGTCGTCCGAATCGTATTGCACGGCCCAGGCGTCGCTGCGGGGATTGATCCAGCCTGCGGCGAGCGAGCCCTTGAAGCTGTAGTCTGCGGCGGGGAGGATCGCAAGGTAGCCGGGGGTATCGACGAGATACTCCAAGGTGGGGATCGAGGACGGGTTCTCGGCGGTGTAGGTGTAGGCATGGCCCTCCATGTTCGACTGCCCAGCGAGCAGGAAGACCTTCAGGGTGTCCTGGGCGGTGAGTTGGGGAATGGACAGACCGCACAAGACGAAAAAGGCGGCACGTTGAATTGCTCGGTTCATGCGTGGTGGGAGATCCGGATTATGGGGAAAAAAACGGCGGCCTCCCCGGAGAGACCGCCGAGTGGGTTGAATGGATGATGGCGCGGAGGCCGTCCCTATGGTGTCACCGTCACCTTGAGGCGCGCGAACAGCTTGCCATCGACCGCCAGCGTGCGCGGGATCGACACGGTGACCTCGTGGAACCCGCCACCGAGGTCGGTGCTGTCGTCGATGGTCACCCCGTCCGTGCCATGCACGGCCTCGGCCCAGCCACTGAGGTTCGAGCCGTATTCCACCGCGATGTCGGTGTTGGCATCCGCCGCGGCCGCATCGCGGCGCTTGAAGGTAAAGATGAAGTTGCTTGGATCGCTGGTGTTGTAGATCGGCGTATTTCCAGGGTCGTCAGAGCCGTCGGTCGGGTCGCCGCCCACGACCCACTCGATGCCCGTCTCCAGCCCGCCGCCGTCGAAGTCGAGCTCCGAGCTGTCGTCGCTCAGCGTGCCGGACCACGGGCCTGCCGCCCAGGTGCCGTAGGGGTCGCCCGGAGTGGTGGTATCCCCGCCGAAGCGCACCTCGCCGATCCCCGCATAGACGTCTCCACCATTCTGCAGGTTGTCGAACTTGACGTGGGTGACATTCGTCTGAGTCCCCAAATCGAACACCTCGGTGGCACTCCCGGGCGCTCCCAGGGTGATCGTCGATGGCGTGGAGTAGGTGACGCCGTCGGAGGAGAACGAGATATCGAACGCGGTGAGCGAGCGGGCGGCGACGCCGCCCCAATACGGCCAGAAGAACAGATAATCCAGGCTGCTCGCGGAGGGTAGCTGATAAATGATCTCGGTGCCGGCTCTGGTTCCCAGCCAGGAAAAGTCGTTGCTGTTGGTCGGCGTGGCCACGTGCGTCCAACCGGCGACACTTGGAGGGGAGGAGGTCAGGCCCGAAGAGTTGATCGTGTTCTCGATCGGGTAGGAACCCAGCGAGTCCGTAGCCGTGACCGCACTCGGCGTGATCACCGCCGACGGGTTCTCGGACGGCGTCGAGAAGGTTCCGGCGTCCGACCAGGCGGTGGAGGCCACTGGCGAGCTGCTCGTGGCGACGAAGCGGAAGAAATACGGGGTCAACTCGGTGAGCCCGGTCAGGGTCTCCGCCGGGATCGTGCCGGCGGTCTGCGCCCCGAGGTTCACGGGCCCGTTGTCCCAGCCGGTGGTCGTGGCACCCGGATCGCTGGTTCCCCAGTAGAGGTCCATGCTGACGGTGTCGAAGTTCGAGGTCACCGCCACGTCGGCCTGGTTGAAGACGACGTTCGTTGCCGCCGGGGCGGTCAGCTCCAGCGCATTGGGGGTGGTGAAGGTTCCCGCCTCCGACCAAGCGGTGGAGGCTACCGGACTTGAGCTTTCACAGAAATAGCGGAAGTAGTAGGTGGTGTTCTCGGTCAATCCGCTGAGCGTTTCCGCGGGGAAGGTCCCGGCTGACTGCGCACCGAGGCTCACCGGGCCATTGTCCCAACCGGTGGCGGTCGCACCGGGATCGCTCTCGCCCCAGTAGAGTTGCGTGGTGTCGGCGTCACGGTTCGAGGTCACGGTCACGTCGGCCTGGTCATAGGCGACGTTGCTTGCCTGCGGGTTGGTCAACTGCAGCGCGTTGGGGGTGGTGAAGCTGGCGGCATTCGACCACGCGGTGGCCGAGGAGGACGCACTCTCCGCGTAGAACCGGCAGTGGTAGGTGGTGCCCTGGGTGAGCGAGGCCATCAGGGCGGCCGGGTCCGGAATCGCCCCGCCCGCGGTCTGGGCGCCCAGTGAGGCGCTGTCGTCCCAACCGGTTTGGCTCTCGCCCTGGTCCACGGTGCCCCAGTAGAGGGTGACGCCAGAGGCATCCTCCCCGCTCAGGAAACTCGTGGCCTCGGCCTGATCGTAGTCGAGCACCGTCACCTCCGGGTCGCCGAGTTCAATGGCGGGACCGGTTCCCGGGCCACCGAAACGGATTTCGGCAAGCCCGAAAAAGTCCGTTGCCCCGAAGTTCTGTAGATTCGTGAACTGCACGTGGGTCACTCCCGACTGGACGGAACCAAGATCCAGGGTCTGCACCGGAGTGGCTGCTGTACCGAGAGTCAGTCCGACCGGCCCGGCCACCGGGGTGGAGTAGTTCGAGCCGCCGTCGGTCGAGTAGGCGATGTCGAAAGACTGGATCGCCCGGTTGGCCCAAGCCGCGTTATCCCGCCAGTATTGCCAGATGTGGATGAACTGAACGTCATTGGCTCCGCCCAGGTCGAAGGTCAGAACCTGGCCTCCGGCGAAGGCTCCCAGCCAGTAGGTGCCGTTGACGTTGTTGCTGTGCGTCTGATCCAGGATCGGCGTGCCGCCGCCGGAGAGGCCGGCACCGCTGATGGTGTGTGAAATGTCCCGATTCGCATCGAGCGAGGAGGTGGCCGTGACGCCGACGGGCGTGATGACCTGGGAATGACAAAGGCCGCCGGCGAGCAGGAGCAGCAGGCTGACAGTTGGGAAGTCCATGGTTCTGGATTTCACGGGTCGTGTTGGTTTTTTTGGTTCAAATGGTGGGGGGCGCGCGGGTGTGAATATTCAACGTCTCCGTCGCAGGAGTCCCAGCGATAGCGCGAAGGCGGCGAACACACCGGTTGCGGGCTCGGGAATGGTCGCCGTGTCGAAGCGGATCTCACCAACGCCAAGATAGTCGCTGTCGGAGTCCGGAGCACCCGATCCGTAAACCTGGTGCAGATTCTGGAGGTTGGTGAGCTTGATGCTTGTCACGTTGTTCTGGGCGGCGAAACCCAGCGCCTCGGTCGGAATGAACTCACCCAGGGTGGCGGTGCGGATGTCCGAAAGCTGGAAGCCGGTAATCGTGTTGGTACCACCGCCATCGAAAGTGAATTCCATGTCGAATGATCCGAGCGCCCGATCGTCCCAGTTCGTATTGTCGCGATGGTAGTTCCAAATGTAGATCGTTCCAACCGTGACCGGGCTGGAGAAAGTGAAGGTGATCTCCTCGGTTCCCGAGGTGGCGGCGCCATTTCCCGACAGCCAGTAATCACCGGATGAAGCGTCCGCCGCTCCGTGGGTCCAGTTGAGGACATTCGGATCAGTGGAGGTGAGCAGGCTGCCGTTGATGGCCTCAGTCATCGTCCGGCCGCTTAGACCCGTTGTGGACGATGCAGATGTTGGCGTAACGATAGTCGCAGCATTCGCGAGACCGGCGAGACCGGTAAACACGAAGACGAATAGGTTCTTGGTTTTCATGAACAATGTGATTTTAGAGCCGGAATTTTCGAGCTTCGACAGCATCCAAGCCTATTTCCCTTTGTCCGTCTATGCTCTGAAGCGTATTGTTATTAATATTTTGCGCCATTTCCGCCTTGTGGGCTCTTGTTCCGGGTCGCATCGTGTCGGTCCATGAGGACGACCCGAGCATCGGCTGGCGAGACGTCGGCCCGGCAAAAGACCCGGTCCGCCCCCCCGCGGATCGCCCTGCTGGTGGCGGCGTGGAACGAGTATGGCCGGGGGATTATCGAGGGCGTGTGGAAGTATGCCCAGCAGCATGGTCCCTGGCTGCTGGAAATGCAGCCGAGCGAGCCGGACGAGCGCACCGATGTGCCGCGCGGTTGGTCCGGCGAAGGGGTGATTGCGGCCATTCACACCCGGCGCCTGGCCGCCAAGCTCAGGGGCTTCGCCGTGCCGGTCGTCAACGTGTCCGGCTCCCGCCGGGAAGGCATCGATTTTCCCCGGGTCACCAGTGACGCAGGAGCGGTGGTCCGGATGGCGGTGGACCACCTGCGCGACAAGGGACTCGGGCACATCGCGTTTTGCGGCGAGCCGGAGCGGGCCTTCATCGACTTCTGGACCGCGGCCTACCGCGAGGTGATGCGGGAGCTCGGCTCGGAAGCCGTCGCCTACGAACCATCCGCGCGGCTCAGCCGCCGGGCCGGACTGGAAGCCCGGCAAACCGACCGCCGCCGTTGGATCGAATCGCTGCCCAAACCGGTCGGGATCGTCGGCTGGTCCACCGCCCTCTGCCGGCACCTTGCCATGGCCTGCGCCGAAAGCTCGATCCGGGTTCCCGAAGAGGTCGCCATCATCAGCCTCGAGACCGAGGACCTGCTGGGAATGGTGGTGCATCCCCCGCTGAGCGGTGTCGACATCCCGGTGCAGCAGATCGGCTACCAGGCCGCCGCCCAGCTGGACCGGTTCCTGCAAGGCAAACGCCCCGCCTCCGACGAGATCGTCCTCAAACCGCTCGGAGTGACGTGCCGCCAATCGACCGACCTGGTGGCCTGCGACGACCCGCAGGTCCGCCAAGCCCTGCGCTACATCCGCGACCACGCCACCGACGGAATCAACGTGAGCGACGTCCTGAAGAAGGTCCCGATGGCCCGCCGCTCCCTGGAGCGACGCATCCGGCAGGTCACGGGTCGCAGCCCGGCCGAGGAGATCCGCCGCGCCAAGATCGAGCGGGTGCGCCTGCTCCTCGACGAAACCAACTTCTCGATCCCTGAAATCGCCGAGTCCTGCGGGTTCAATTACGTCGAGCACATGATCCCGGTCTTCAAGAAATACCACGGCTGCACGCCGTCACGGTACCGTAAGAATGCGGGGAGTTGAGCGTTTTGGTCCTTAGTCAACGGACCACGAACCCTCTGTCGCAAATCCGTATTTTTGGTGCGCATCCGCGCATTGCCCGATCGGGCTGATCACCCTACCCTCTGCTCCCACCTTCCTTCATGACCTTCGGCTGGATCAACTGGGGCGTCCTGGTCGCCTTTGTCCTCGGCACGACCCTGCTGGCTCACGTGCTGACGGGGAAGGCGCGTGGCATGGAGGGCTTCTTCCTTGGCGGCCGGAGCCTGCCTTGGTGGGCGGTGTCATGCTCGATCATGGCTTCTCAGCTCAGCGCGGTGACGGTGATCGCGGTGCCGGGGGCGGTCTTCCGTGAGGGCGGCAACCTGCTTTTCCTGCAGGGGACGCTCCTCGGCTTCGTGGTGGCCAAGGTCCTGATGGCGTATCTGTTCGTGAAGCCATATTACGAGCGGAAGATCTACAGCCCCTACGATTTCATCGAGCACCGGCTTGGGCAGGGAGCCTCGCAGCTCTCGCGCGGCTTGTTTCTCGTCAGCGCGATTCTCGGTCACGGGGTGCGGCTTCTAACCATTGCGCTGGTGCTCAGCGTGGTGGTGGAGATCCCGATCGGCCGGTCGGTGCTGATCATCGGCGTCTTCGCGGTGCTGTGGACGCTGATGGGCGGGATCACCACCGTCATCTGGACCGACTTCGTGCTGTTCGGCGTGATGCTGGCTGGAGCAATCATCTCACTGGTGGCGATCATGGGCGGGCTGCCGTTCGGGATCGGCGAGGCGGTCCGCCAGCTCGACGAGGCCGCCAAGCTGAAGCTGATCGATGTCGCCGCCGATCCAGCCAAGACCTGGACGGTCTGGACCGGGCTGATCTGCTTCGCCATCTTCGAGCTGGCGCAGAACTCGGTCGACCAGGTCATCACGCAGCGGATGATGTGCTGCCGGGATTACAAGGAAGCCCGCAAGGCGGTGCTCGGGTCGCTCGGGATTGTGGTGTTCAGCCTGCTGATGTCGGCGGTCGGGCTTGGGGTTTGGCTCTACTACCAGCACCACGCGCTCGATGCAAAGGCCGCCGCGTTCCTCGCCGAGCAGCCGAGCCGCGCCTTTCCCTACTTCATCGTTCACGAGCTGCCGGTCGGGGTGAGCGGACTGCTCATCGCCGGCATCTTCGCAGCCGGTATCTCGACGCTCGACTCCGCCCTCGCCGCCCTTTCGGAGACCACCGTCAACGGAATCTACCGCAAGTGGATCAACCCCAAGGCCGACGAGCGACGCTGCCTGCGGCTGTCGCGCCTGGCGGTCGTCGGATGGGGGATCGTTCTCAGCCTGCTGGCCTACCTCGCCGGCCGACTGGTTCAGGACGAGGGACTGCTCAACCTCGCCTACAAGGTGCCCGTCCTGACCTATGGCACGATGCTGATGATCGCGCTCTTCGCGCTGGCAAGGCGGGGATCATCTCGGGCGATCCTTTCCGCGGCCCTCCTCTCGGTGGCGGCGGCCTTGACCTTGCTGGTTCTGAAAGGCCGGGGAGTGATCAGTCTCGACGAATTATATCTCTATCCGATCACGTGCCTTGTGTTTGCTGCTGTCGCATTTGCCATCAAGCCCGGCGTCCGGCCCGCCGTTTCCGAATGACCCATCCCGCGCTGTCACCAGCGTCCTCCATCCTTTCCGACCCGCACATGAAGACCATTGAGCATCAGCACGACTTCACGGTCATCGGTGGCGGGCTGGCCGGAATCTGTGCGGCGGTCACGGCGGCGCGGCAGGGATTGCGGGTCGCGCTCGTCCAGGACCGTCCCGTGCTGGGAGGTAATGCCAGCACCGAGATTCGCGTCCCGCCGGTGGGGGCCTCGCAATGCAACTTCGCCTATTCGCGTGAGACCGGCCTGATCGAGGAGCTTTTCCTCAACAACCTGCGCCGCAACCCGACCTGGTGCCCGGAGGGGTGGAACCTGGAGCTGGAAAGCCTGGTGCGCAGTGAAGCCGGGCTCGATCTCTTTCTCAACACCGCGGTTTGCGAGTTGGCAATGAACGGTGGAGGCGACCGCATCGACCGCATCAAGGCCTACTGTTCGGTCGATGAGACCTGGCACCAATTCTCGGCCCCCTGTTTCGCCGACTGCTCCGGCGACGGGGTGGTCGGCTCGCTGGCCGGGGCGGGCTTCCGGATGGGCGTCGAGGCGCGCTCCGAGTTCGACGAGCCGATGTGCCCGGACAAGGCGACCGGCGACACGATGGGCATGAGTCTGCACATGCACGCGCGGGACGCCGGTCGGCCGATGCCGTTCGAGCTTCCGGCCTGGGTGGGCATGGAGTTGGACGAGGACGACTTCGGCCCCTACCGGCCGGTGTCCGAGCATTTCTTCCCGGACACCGGCGGATTCTGGTGGCTGGAGTGGGGCGGCGCGCTCGATACGGTGCATGACTCCACGAAGATCAAGGAGGAGGTTCAGCGCATTACCCTGGCGGTCTGGGATTACCTCAAGAACCGCTCGCCGCTGGCGGAAAAGCTAGCCACTTACGAGATCGACTGGATGGGCGCGGTGCCCGGCAAGCGCGAGTCGCGGCGCTTCGAGGGGGACCACATCCTGACCATGAACGAGATCGGCGCGCAGGCCGATTTCGAGGATGCCGTGGCCTACGGCGGATGGGGGTTCGACCATCATCCGCCGGACGGCTTTTACGACAAGGTGAACCCGAGCACCCACCAATACCTGCGTGGCCCGCACAACGTGCCGCTGCGCTCGCTTTACGCACGCGATGTGTCGAACCTGTTTCTCGCCGGCCGCAACATCAGCGCGACCCACTATGCGCTGTCCTCGACCCGCGTCATGCTCACCTGTGCCCAGCTTGGCGAGGCGGTTGGAATGGCCGCCAGCCACGCGGTGCGGTCCCAATGCAACCCGCGCGACCTTGTGGCAGGGGGAGCCATCTGCGCGCTGCAAAGCGACCTCCTTCGCGCCGACCACCACATTCACGCCCTTGAGTTGCCCATCGAGAATGACATCGCGCCGGAAGCCGAAGTCACTGCCTCCAGCGTGTTCTCCGAAGGTGATCCGGTCGAAAGCTGGGGCACCGACCGGCTGCGCGACGAGCGCATGTTGCAACTGCCCGTCGTCACCGACCACATCGACTCCCTGGCTCTGCTCGTGGACGCAGATCGGGACACGGAATTGCGCTTCCATTTCCACCAAGGTCCGGAGAACGGATCGACCTACCCCGAAGAACGTCTGACCGGGGGAGCCGTCGCCGTTCCAAGCGGGGAATCGCGCTGGATCGAACTACCGGTGGACACCGACATCCGCCGCCCCGGCTGGCACTTCCTGGTGCTGGAGAAGAACCAGGACGTGGCAATTCACGTGACCGAAACTCCGCCCGGCAGGCGCTGGTATTATCCCCGACCGGCCGACCCGATCCGCCCGAATCCGTTCAGCGCCTGGACCGCACGTTCTCTGGTCATCGGGATGACCCGGGCCGTGGACGCCGACGGAGCGCGGGTCACATCCCCGGACTGGAATGGTCATGCCGAGAAGGCCGCTTCCCTGAGTGCCTTCCTCCATTTTGGATACGGTTGCCGCACCACTCCCGAGCAACCGGTCCATCATCCATCCGTGGTGGTGAACCCGCACAGCCGCCCCACCCTTCAGCCGAACCTCTGGGCGTCGGCCGCGACTTTCTTCGACCGTCCCGAGTGGATCGAGCTGAGCTGGCAGTCACCGCGATCAATTTCCGAAGTCCAGATTCTCTTCGATTCGTCCCTCCATTTCCACTTCTGGCAAAGCTGGCAGGGATACCCCGTCAACGCCATCCCCTCGCTCGTCAGCGACTACCGGATCGTTGCGACGCATCGGGATGGATCCACCTCGGTCGTTGCGGAAGTCACGGGCAACCACCAGCGCAACCGCCGTCACCAGGTGGACCTGGAGGACGTGCGCCGCCTGCGCGTCGAGATCGTCAAAACCAACGGCCTGTCGCGCGCACAGATCTACTCCCTGCGCGCTTTCGGTCCTCCCTCAACATGATCATCCACGAAACTGACGCCCCCGACAGTCATCGATCCCCGCCGCTTCGGCATCCGGCGTGGGTGGTGGCGGCATTTGGCCTCCTCTCCTCCCTTGGCGCCTTCGGGCAGAGCGGCCGCGCCCTCCCTCCGGAGGATGCGCCGGCGACCATCTTCCACGTGGCCACGACCGGGGACGACGGGAACCCGGGAACCAAGACCGCTCCCTTCGCCACCATCACCCGGGCCCGTGATGCGATCCGGAATCTCAAAGAGACCGGACGTTTCCACGCGCCGGTCACCGTCAACGTGCATGGAGGAACCTATCATCTCGCCGAGCCGATCCTCCTCCGCCCGGAGGATTCCGGCACTCCCGGCCAGCCGGTGACCTACCGGGCCGCCCCGGGAGAAAAGGTGACCCTCAGCGGCGGCGTGCCGATCGAAGGACCGTGGACCGAGACGAGCCTGAATGGCACCCGGGTGTTCGTCACCGAACTCACCGGAACCGCCGACCGGAGGATCAAACAGGTCATCGCACATGACGACGAGGACAAGGTCGATATCGTGGGTGACTGGGTCCGCAAGGGGGACTATCTCCACGACGACAACACCGGAAAGGGAAGCAAGAGCGTCACCTTCCGGGCGGACATTCCCGAGGACGGGGACTATGGGGTCTTCCTGCGCTGGACCCAGCGCGACGATGCCGCACGGAGGATTCCGGTCCATGTCAGGTTCGACGGCGGCTCGCGACGCTACACGGTCAATCAGGCGTTCCGGGGCGGGTGGTACAAACTGGGCACCCACCCGTTCACGGCCGCGTCCGGCGGCGCGGTCATCGTGCGGAACGAAGACACCGAGGGCCTCGTCATGGCGGAGGCGGTGATGTGCATCAAGGCCGACCAGGAGCGTCCATGGGTTTTCCGTCAGCTTTTTGCGGACGGGACCCGGCAACCGCGAGCCCGCTATCCGAACAGCGGCCACCTTTATGCCACCGGAGGAGCCGTGGACCACATGACCCTGCGCCCCGGCAAAGTGAAGGCCTCCTGGGGAAGCGAACCAGACGCGCAGGTTCACATCGTGGCGGGTCCGAAATTCTACAACCAGCTTCCGACCATTGCCTCGGTCGACCCCGACTCCGGCACCGTCCACTTCGAGGATGAGTGCTTCACGGCCATCCGCAACAACAACTCCTTCCACGTCGAGGGCATCAAGTCCGAACTGGACGCCCCCGGCGAGTGGTACCTGGACGCGCCGACCGGGCGCCTCTATTTCAAGCCGGAGGAGGGAAGGCCGTGCGGGCTGGTGGCGCCGCGCCTCAACAGCATCTTCCGACTGGAGGGCGACATCGAAGCGGGAACCCATGTCGAGCATGTGGCCATCAAGGGTTTCTCCCTGCGCCACACCACCTACACGCTCGGCCAGCTCGAGCCGCGGGTGAACACCGACGGAGCGATCATCCTCGAGAACGCACGGCACTGCACGATCACCGGAAACGACTTTCAGAACCTCGGCGGCTACGCGGTCTGGCTGCGGCTCGACTCACGCCACAACCGGATCACCGAGAACACCGCGCGGGAACTCGGTGCCGGCTTCCTTCTGGTGACGGGTGCGCAGCTCAGCTACATGGAACCGCATCTCGTCTTCGACCACCGGCCGAATGCGGACCGGGCCTATCCCGTGGACAACACCATCGCCGACAACCATGCGCACGGGCTGGGCCGGATCCGCTACTACAATGCCGGCGTGCATCTCGACAGCCGGCCGGAGGCCCTCGTGATGAGCATCGGCAATCACATCGCCCACAACACCTTCCACGATCTCTCGCGCAACGGCATTTTCGCCTTCCGTAACCAGGGAGGCAACCTGATCGAGTACAACCACATCCACGAGTGCCTCAAGGAAACCATCGACGGCGCGGGGATTCACTTCGCTTCGATGAGCAAGCTCAACGCCCCGAACCACATTCTCCACAACCACATCCACGACTGTCACGGGATCAGCCGCCGGCATGGCAAGCCGCCCGGCCGAGCCTACGCCTACGGGATCTACCTGGACTGGTACACCAGCTATTCGACCGTGGCGCAAAATGTCATCCACGATTGCTCGGGCGGGCACGGCGACTCCGCCACCCGGCTCTACATGGGAGGCGTGCACAACTCGCTGCATGATAACACTCCCAACGGTGACACCAGCGAGATGGGCAGCGGAGGAACGGCCGCCAGCGATATCCCGGCCGCCGCACGCTCCCACACCGGGTTGGTGATCAGTTGCTGGAACGAGGACCATGTGACCTTGAAGGGTAACTGGCGGACGGTCTCGAAGCCCGGCTTCAGCAAACTCCTGAACTATTTCTACAAGCAGAGTGCACCCGGGGCCGGGGCGGAGACCGAGGCGGCCTTTGACCTGCCCGTTCCAGAAGACGGCCGCTACGATGTCTTTTTCTTCACCGTCGGAGACCCCGCTCAGGCCTCAAAGGCGCCGGTCGAGATCGTTCACGCCGACGGGACCGCGCAG
Source organism: Verrucomicrobiaceae bacterium E54 (assembly GCA_022548915.1). Classification (GTDB taxonomy): domain Bacteria; phylum Verrucomicrobiota; class Verrucomicrobiia; order Verrucomicrobiales; family Akkermansiaceae; genus Haloferula. The sequence continues at coordinate 29,469 of JAKZES010000025.1, read as the reverse complement.
TCCACCCTCGACACAAGGGAGGACAACATCTGGCGTAAGCTGGGCAACTACCGCTTCGCGACAAATTCGGGAACGATCCGCTTTCTCGCCGAGGGGGCCGACGGTCCGGTGGTCGCCCACAAGGTCGGGTTGATCAAGACAGGGCCAAATTCCTCACCGCCACGATAACTATTAATTATTAAGGATCTGGAAATCTGTCGGCTCACGACAGGCCATCTCCATCCAGATGACGAGTGCGGTGACTCCATTCGGGCGACGCACCACGCCTTGTCGGATATCGACATCATTGGGGGGCAACTTGCCATTGATCAGCAGATTGGCCTCATGATCCTCGCCCCAGTTCTCGACCACAAAAACCGGATTGACGGAAGGATGTGCCTCGCTGGCTTCCAGACGTAGCTCCATTTCCCGGACCTCGCCCGATTCCCGTGTAACCTGATAGGCCCGGGTTTTTTCATCCCATTCGACCGACACTTGACCGCCTTCAACCACTGCAGCGGGTGGCTTGAGGTAGGATCGTGCGATTTCAACGAGCCGCTCCGGCGACGCATTGCTCAGACCTTCCAGCATCAGCTTTTCCTCAAATCGGCCCTCCTCCTCAAAGGCAACACTGGGGTCCCAGTAAAGGTGCGTCATCGAGCAGTGGGCACTTCGATCCGGATAGCGGACATAGCGACCAGGTGACGGAAACTGGCCAACCGGCCAGTGGTTCCAGGCAGGAAAAACGCCGTAGGGGTTGTCCCCTCGCTTCGTGTAAACATTGCCCCGGTTGACGGGTCCGCAAATCGTATAGGGGTCATACTCCGCCTGAAGGTTGACGATATGCAGGCTAACGTCCTCGTAGTTCACATCGGTGGGAGGCTCCTCAATCCAATTGTACCGGCGGATCGTTCCGTCGAGAGTGCCCAGCGTAAGCGTGGGACGCGACTCGATCACCGATTCCGGGTGTTGGTCCGGACCAAGGATGACCATCGACTCGTGCCATTCCCTACCGTGAGTGCGGCTCTTCCAGGACCGCATCCGCTTCACGCAGCTTCCGTCCGGGTAGATCGTGAAATACCAATCACACCATTCGCCCCAGCCGCTGTCGTCGGCCCAACCCTCCGCGAAGATCCGGTAATCCACTCCGCTCAGCGGATAGCGCCAGCGAATCACCACCCGGGCCGGGCTTTGCTCCACGATATGGACGCGGCCATAGACCATGCGCTTGTCCCCCATCGGCTCGAAACCGCCGTTCCACCAGGTTTCATTGAACTGGTTGGAATACCAGTGCCCTTTTTCATTCACCATCATCGGGATGTAGTTCGCGCCATGCCAGAAGACATAGCGACCGGGAACCTTGTCAAAGGTCACGACCACATCGGGATGGCCGGACATGCGAAACATGCTGTCCCACGCCTCGTGATATCCAAGCCGCGTATAGCGCGCCCCGAAGTTCTTCCAACTCTCCTCGCCGGCCGGCAGGATCCGCCTTTCCATATCGGGCATCTCCTTTTGAAGCCTTGCCGGCAGCTCAGGATCGGGGGCAATCGCTTGCCCATGGACGCACACCTCATCGATCAAGCCTTCAAAGCCGTAGGGATAGGGTCCGTGCACCCGACCCACAGGCCATGCCGCCTCGAGAGGGGGCCCCTCGCCGATCTTCACCGGTTGCCCGGCCGCCCAGCGGATCCGCCTCCCCCTGAGGGAGCGCTCGTCCACCGCGAGCCCATTCAGGTAAAGCCGGGCGATTCCTTCTTTCCGGTCAATGATTCCCGTCAGCAGTGTCCACTGGTAACGGGGAATACGGAACGCCGCATCCTCCTTCCGCACGGTAACGCGCCCGTCGGTCGTGCTCAGCGCCAGGAGCGGGCGGCCATGGGGATCAATACCCAGTGAAATGCCATCCCCGTCCGCAAGGACATCCCCCTGCTGAATGATGGAGCAATCATTCCATGGGTAAGCCGCGATGCAGACCCAGGCGGATAGAGTGAGCTGCTCGCTCTGGATCGATCGACTGGGAGAATGCTGGATGCGATTCGTGTAGCCGTCAAAGAGCAGGGCGTTGCCGGAAACGCCCCGCCTCCAGAGAGCGGCATGTCCCTCAACCTGACTCACCCGACCCGAAACCGCTTCCCTGGTCGTTCGGCCCGCTCCTTCGTCAAAGTTCCATTCGAGCATGGGCTGCGGGATTGTCCGGCTCCGCTCCAGCAAAGGGGCAGGAGCGCTGGCGCGGTGGGGCGCGATGCGGAAACCCAGAACATCCAGCATCATCCGGCGGTCATCCGCAAATGCGAGCTCCTCCTCGACCGCACCTTCCGCACTGATCTGAAATCGGAAAACTTGGAGACGGTCCGCATCATACCATGCTTCCATCCGGGGACTCCCCGGTCGCAAGGCCCGAACGCCGGATCCATCCGGATAGAACACAAAATACTCATCAATGAAACCAGTCTGGTCCGGTGGATTCAATCGGCGCATCTGCTCGGCAGCCGGCATCTGCGGCATGTAGCGGTAATGGATCACCACCCGGTTGTCATTCGTCTCGATCAATCTCGCGCGGGCATAGCGGTTCACCTTGTCGGGCCGCCGCCCGGGCCCGTCACCCCGGCGCTCCGTTCGCTCCGGAAAGGCCGCCACCACTTCTCCGTCAACCAAAACCTCCGGATGATAGCTCGACACGCGCCCGAAGACCACTTCGCGGGGCGATTCACCAAGACGGACCACGACATCCGTGTACTCCCCGGTCCGGGAGATCTCGTGCCATTTCTCCCCCTCGTAGTGCTTGCGGGTGTAGTAGGCCGCAAAGTCATAACGGGAGGGGATCCCCCGGCTCGCCCACGGATTGACCTCCGGCTGCGGTGCCCCGACATAAGCCGTTCCAGCCACATGCTCATGAGCATGCGGCGGCAAATCCTTTTCCGCAGCGCCACCGAACGCACTCGATAGAAGCAAGGACATCAGCACAAGGCTCAGTGCAGGCCTGGATGGAATAGGTTTCATGGATCGGTGAAGGCGAGTTCCTGCATGTGCATGTCGGTGACATTGATTCAGCCGGTCACGCGGATCGCGTAGCGCCCTCGCACGGCCGATCCGCACGCACTGTTGGCGGAGTTCCGGACGACCACGCCCCCCGAGAAACGCTGCAACGACGTAAGGATGCCTTGACCAGGCTTCATTCGGAAATGCCCTCTGAACTTTGTCGAGCATGACCTATGGACTGCCGCACGCCAGCGGAATTCGAGAGGATGCATCGAATATCCATCAACAGGTTGTTTTTCTCAATCCCAAGCTCGTCGGGACGCCCGAACAACGAATCGGGAAAATCAGGAATGAGGCCTTCTCATGCTCTCAAGAAAGTGCTTCGGGGCGATCCCGTAGTATTGCTTGAAGAGGCGTGAGAAATGATAGGCATCGTCGAATCCGACTCTTGAGGCCACCGACTTGATCATGCCTGAACGACGAAGAAGAAGCTCCCCGGCCAGATTCATCTTCAGCCGAATAATCATCTGCCATGGACTCTCATCTGCGAACTTGCTGAACAATCTTGAAAGATGCCCAGCCGACAGGCAGCATTCGTCTGCGAGTTGATTCACCGACTTGATAGAAACATAGTTTTGCTCAACATGCCGAAGGCACCGCACATAGGTATCGTAACTGTGGCTGCCAAAATGCGAGTGATCGACGGCCTTGAAGCGCGCCAACAAGGAAACCAATCGGAGTTGTTGCTCCAGAATGCGCTGACATCCACGTCCCCCTTGTTGGCCGAATTCGATCATCTGATCGAAAATCACATGCATCGTCCTCAGGTTCGGCATCCGGTAAGGCACGGAGGTTTTCAAAAATGGATCGCCGATCACCTGTTCCACATCCGGACCATCGAAATCAATGAAGAACTTGATCAGTGGCTTGTTGCCGCTGTTGACGATTCTTACGCGGGATTTCGGACTATAGCAAAAAATGCTGCCAGCACTCAGATCATAGGTGGCATCTTCAATCTGAAGCCTGCAAATACCGCTTGCGATGTACTCCATGCCATAATATTCGAACCGGTCACGGTGGATTTCATAATCTGGGTTGCAATGCTCGACTCCACCACAAGTGACGGTGAACCTCCTTTCCGGGGAGGGACTCAGGTTAAGGAAAAAATAGCTACTCTCGCTTACCTGATCGGAAATAAAATCCGGGGTGGATGCTGATTCTTTCGATGACTCCATCTGCTACAATCCTTAGGCTGGGAAGCGGCTATGTGGCAAGCCCAAGTTCCTCGATGAGGTTGGCCGCCGCTTGAAAAACTTGTCGGATCTGAGTGATCCTCGTATTCCAGCCCCATTCGTCCGCAGACATGATGCCCTTTCGGCTCCTCCTCCGCGGCCTCGCCGGATTTGTTGCGTCGCTGGCGCTTGCCTCCGCCGCCCCCGCCAAGCGCCCCAACATCATCGTCCTCTTCACCGACGACCAGGGCTACGCGGACCTGCCATGCCAGGGCCAACTCGATGACCTCCGGACGCCCCACCTCGACCGGCTTGCAGCCGATGGTCTGCGCTGCACCAGCGGCTACGTCACCGCGCCCCAGTGCGTCCCGTCGCGAGCCGGCCTGCTCGCCGGGCGCGACCAGGGTCGCTTCGGCGTCGATCACTGCGGTACGATTCCGATTCCAGCGTGATCACGAACGGCGTGTTACCGACTCCTTCGTTTGCTCGAGGAAGGCTGCCAAATTCGTAGCGACCCAAATCACGCAAACAGGTTCCGGTCCAATGAGCGATACTGGATGGCCTCGAGAATGTGGTTCGAGGCGATGCGGTCCGCACCTTCGAGGTCGGCCAGCGTGCGGGCGGCCTTGAGGATGCGGTCGTGGGCGCGGGCCGCTACCAATCATGGGTGACGTTCAGGACCGAAGGGCGGCGGCTCCGGCGATGGTGGCGCGATATTTCTGCAAGCGGCTGTTGGGTTTCTCGGGGATGGTCATTTCCACCAGTCCCGCGTGCATCGCCGGGTGGAGGTAGTTGGTGCGGAAGGTGGGGCGATGGGACATCTTGAGTCGCTTCATGCACTCCGCGGCGCTGAGGGTCTTGTCTCCGAGTGCCCGTAGAAGCGCGGCGACTTGGTCGTTGACTTGATCGCTGACTTGATCGGTTCCGGCCTCCCGCAAGGCAGTGGCGAGGGAGAAGAGCATGAACTCGATGAAGGCGGTGGAGTTCCCTGCCTTGTCGCAGGCACCGAGAACCTCGTAGTAGGCGGCCTGGCGGTCGCGAATGACGGTTTCCACCGGAAGCCAGGCGAAAAGAGACTGCCAGCGGCTGAGGACAAGGGACTGCCAAAGGCGGCCCATGCGGCCATTGCCGTCGGCGAAGGGGTGGATGAACTCGATTTCGTAATGGAAGATGCTGCCGGCGACGAGCGGGTGGGCATCCGTGCGCTTGAGCCAGGCGAGGAGGTTCTTCACGAGGCCGGGGACCCGGCCGGCGGGCGGAGCGAGGTGAACGACCTGCTTTCCCCGCGCAATGCCAACGGATCCGCGGCGGAACTTGCCGGCGTCATCGGCGAGGCCGTGAAGCATCAGCTTGTGGGCGGCGAGAAGATCCTTCGCTGATGTGGGATTCCACGAGGGCATGGCCTCGTAGGCGGCGAAGGCGTTGCGGACCTCCTGGACCTCGGCGGGCGCCCCGAGGACTCGTTTGCCGTCGAGAACGGCGGTGACTTGATCGATACTGAGGGTGTTGTTCTCGATCTCCAAAGAGGCATGGACGGTGCGGATGCGGCTTTTCCGTCGCAATTGCGGCGTGGTGATGGTGCCGGCAAGGGCGTGCAGGCGCCCGACTTCGCCCGCGACCTCCGCCACCAGCGAGAGGATGGCGGGAGTGATGGTGTAGGGCGGTGGATCCGGGGTGGGCATGCGTCAGTCGGAATCGAAGATCATTCTTCCCGAAAATCCCAGTGGGATCGGTCTGCGGAAATTCAGTCTCGTTGGAATTCGCACCATCGGCCTCAGGCAAACAGATTCCGGTCCAGCGAGCGGTATTGGATGGCCTCGAGGATGTGGTTCGAGGCGATGCGGTCCGCACCTTCGAGGTCCGCCAGGGTGCGCGCGACCTTGAGGATGCGGTCGTGGGCGCGGGCGGAGAAGTTGAGCTGCTCCATGGCGTGCTCGAGATAGGTCGAACTCTCGGTGTCCAGTTCGCAGCAGGCGCGGACTTGCCGCGGGCCCATTTCGGCATTGGTGCGGGCCGAGGTGCCGGCGAAGCGCTCGCGCTGGATCGCGCGGGCGGCGACGATGCGTTCGCGGATGGCGGCGGAGCTCTCGCCGCTGGCCTTCCCCGACAACTCGCGGTAGTCGACCAACGGCACCTCGACATGCAGGTCGATGCGGTCGAGCAACGGCCCCGAGATCCGCTGGCGGTACTGCTCGATCTTGCGCGGCGAGCAGCGGCATTCCCTTTTACTATCTCCGTAGTAGCCGCAGGGACAGGGATTGAGCGCGGCCACCAGCATGCAGTTTGCCGGAAAGGTGAGTGACCCGGCGGCGCGGGAGATGGTGACGTGGCCGTCCTCGAGCGGCTGACGCATGACCTCGAGGGTCTGCCGCCGGAACTCGGGCAACTCGTCGAGGAAAAGCACGCCGTGGTGGGCGAGCGAGATCTCGCCGGGCCCGGGGTTGGTGCCACCGCCGAGAAGGCCGGCATCGGAGATGGTGTGATGCGGGGCACGGAACGGCCGGGTGGTCAGGAAGGCACGCTTGGGATCGAGCAGGCCGGCGATCGACTGGATGCGGGTGACCTCGATCGCCTCGTCCTCGCTCATGTCGGGCATGATGGTCGGCAGGCGCTTGGCGAGCATCGACTTGCCGGTGCCCGGCGGCCCGACCATCAGGAGATTATGATTCCCGGCGACGGCGACCTCGAGGGCGCGCTTGACGTGGTGCTGACCCTTCACCTCGTCGAAGTCGACCTCGTAGCGGCGGTTCTCCTCGAACAGGCGGGCGCGGTCGACCTGCAGCGGCGGGATCTCCTCCTCGCCGATGAGGTAGCGCCATGCCTGGTAGAGGTTGGCGATGGGGATCACCTCGATGCCGTCGATCACGGCGGCCTCGGGGGCATTGGCGGCGGGCACCAGCACCCGCTTGCGGCCGCGGGCCTTGGCCTCGAGCGCGATGGAAAGGACACCCTTGACCGGGCGCACGCCACCATCGAGCGCGAGCTCGCCGACGATGCAGAACTCCTCGGCCGGCAGGCTCACTCCCTCGGCGGCGGAGGCCATGGCCAGGGCGATCGGGAGGTCGAAGGACGGGCCTTCCTTCTTCAGGTCGGCCGGGGCCAGGTTCACGGTCTTGACCCCCTCCCCGACCTTGAGCGGCGTCGCGGAAAAGGCGGAAATCACCCGCGAGGCGGACTCGCGCACCGCCGCGTCGGGCAGGCCGACGATGATCACCTTGGGATCCTCGGAACCGGTGACGTTGACCTCGACCTCCACCTCGAGGCCCTCGACGCCGCGCAAGGCGGCCGAATAGAGTCGGCTGATCATTTGAACAGTCGAAGCCTGCGGTGGAAAGGCGCGGGCTGACAAGCGGAATCCTCCACGCCGTTGTTTCCGATCGACAAGGGTGGGGAAAAGTCATTTCAAGATGCCGTGCCAAAGCGACACAACCGTCCGGCGGCCCCTGATTGAGCACGACATCGTCGGATCCCACCGTTGCGGTTGTTGATGGCCTGGAGGCCCGGGGATGGGCGTGCCTCGATGCCTTTCTCGCTGCGGACGAGGCGCGGGAGTTGGCCGCCGAGTGCCTCGGGGCCCGCGAGGCCGGCGCGTTCCGCAGGGCACGGGTCGGCCGCGGCAGCGGCAAGGTCATCCGTGAAGACATCCGGCGCGACGAAGTGCTGTGGCTGGAAGAGGCGACAGCCGGCCCGGCGGCAAGGCGCTACCTTGACCGTTTGGAGGAGCTCCGGCTGGGGATCAACCGGCGGTTTTTCGCCGGGCTCTTCAACTTCGAGGGGCACTTCGCGGTCTATCCTCCCGGGGCATTCTACAAGGCGCACCTCGACCGGCACCGCGGCACCGCCGACCGGGTGGTGACCGCCATCCTCTATCTCAACGACGGCTGGGTGCCGGAGGATGGCGGACGCCTGAAGCTGTGGACCACACCCGGCGTTCAGGAAGGGCCGGTCGAATGGATCGAGCCGCGACTCGGCACCTTGGTCGTCTTTTTCGCCGGTGACCACTGGCACGAGGTCGAGGTCGCGCAGCGGACGCGGGCCAGCGTGACCGGGTGGTTCCGGGTGCGGGGGTGAATGGGCGTTCCGCGTGGCGGGCCGCCGCGTCCACGGCCTGCTGCGGGCCGCAGCAGCCACGGCCCACCCCCCCGGTCGCCATGGGTCACCGCCTCGGATCGAAAGACGCGGCGAAGCCAGCGGTCCGGCGTAACCGGACGGGCACCGCGCCACGGGGCGGGAGCCGCCGTGGATCGACTCGCAAAGCATCGCTTTGCGCCACACTTATCCGCCCAGCTCCCGCAGCAACTGCATCGAGGGGCCGTGGTTCGGGTCGCGGCGGAGCGCCTCGGCGGCGGCCTCCCGGGCCTGGTCGACCTGGCCCATGCGCAGGTGAATGGTCGCCCGGGCGTAGGGCGCGTCCGGACTGGAAGTATCGGCGTCGCCGGCCCGGCGCAGGGCGCGGATGGCATCGTTGACGCGGTTCTGTCCGGCGTAGAGCAGGCCGAGATTGTACCAGGCCCGGGCGAATCCGGGATCGATGCGCACCGCGTCGCCAAGCTTGGCCTCGGCCTTCAGGCTCTCGCCAATCTCGGCGTAGGCGAGGGCGGCGAGGTAGGGAATTTCGGGGTTCTCCGGAGCGAGGGCGATCGCCTTTTCCAGCCACTCGACCGACTCGGCCGTGCGACCGATGCCACCGAGAAAGACCGCAAAATCCCGTCGCGGCGCCGGCGAGGTGCGGTCCCAGTCGCAGGCCTTGCGGAACCACTTCTCCGCCTCCTCCAGCTGGTCGCGGGAAATCAGGATGCGGGCCATGCGCATTGCACCACCGGGCTGGTCGGATTGGTGGCGCGCGATCTTCTCCAGCTCGGCAATCACGGCATGGCCGGAAGGCAGGCGCTCGAAGGCCGCCCAGCCGGTCTCGACGCGCACCGCCTTGATCGGATCGGAAAGCAACTTCTCGAGCAGCCCGCCGGTTTCGCCCCGCCGCGCGACCAGCAGCCCGGCCGCGGCGCGGGCGAGCGGTCCGCCCTCGTGGGCGAAGCGGTTGGTCAGGCGCACCACGCGGCTGTCGGTCGCCCACGGCTCCATCAGGCGAAGCAGGGTCGCGCGCCACGCATCGATCTCCTCGACCTCGGCGGCCTCGACCAACTGGTCGAGCGCACCGGTCTCGCCCTGCTGCCCGGCGTGCACGGCCCGGCTTCGCTTCCGCGACACCTGGTTCATGTCCTCGCCGTAGTACTTGTGGGTCCACTCGATCTGCCAGTCGAGCCCCTTGTCGGCGTGGCAGTCGTTGCACGCGTTCGGCACCCCGAGTTCTTTTGTTAGAAGGGGGTCGGGAATGGGGAAGCGGTGGTCGCTGCGCGGGTCGCGCGACATGTAGTTGCGCTTCGGCATGTGGCAGTCGACGCAGGCCGAACCCTCCTTGCCGTAGGGGTGGCCGGCACCGGCGTGGGTCAGCGGATCGATGACCGTCGCCTCGTCCTTGCCGGTGACGTGACAGGTCATGCAGAGCGCGTTGGTGCGGACCGCCGGATCGCCACCGATGGGGGTCGCGGCGTGGGGCTCGTGACAGTCGTTGCAGCCGATGCCCTTGTGCCCCATGCGCGACATCATGAGCGAGTTGAACTTGTAGATCTCGTCGAGCTGCTGACCGTCGGCGAACCACAGCCCGGGCTGGCTCGGCAGGGCCGTGCCGTAATGGTCGTGGAAAGAGCGCCCGGTCGTGAATTCCTCGTCGAATTCCTCGCGACGGGCGTGGCAGGTGGCGCAGGAATGGGTCCACTGCTCGGTGGTGAATTTCTGCTTCGGATCGACCAGGCACTCGCCGTCCTTCGCCTCCGGCCGGCTCGGGCCGTGGCACTGCGCGCAGCCCACGCCCTGCTCGATCCAGTTCGTCTTGTAGCCGTCGGTTTCCGGATCGTGATTCTTTCGCAGGCCGGTGAAGTGGCAGTACGCGCACTGCGAGTTCCAGTTCATCCCGCGGCCGAGCCAGTGCCCCCATTCGTTCGGACGGCGGTTCTGGTCATCGTAGATGCTGAACCATTCCTTCGCCGCAGGATCCCACGACATGTCCGGGATCTGGTAGCGGCCATTCCCCTTGGCCACGAGATACTGCACCAGCGGCGTGTAGCCGATCGCCATTGGAGGGTTGGCGTCCACCGGCTCGGCATCGGTGTCCTGCTTGTCGTCCCAGTGAATGGTCGGCTTCTCCGCACCGCCGGAAAAGGTCCAATGGGCATCCCCGACGGTGACCTCGTGACCGGCGAAGGCCTCTTCGTCGACCTCGTTGCCGACATCGCGGTGCGCCAGTTGGTGGTGCGATCCCATCCACGACTCGTGGGCATCCTGGTGGCAGGCGATGCACCTCGAGGACTCCGCCAGCGTCGACGGATCGGTCAGCGGCGGAGGCACGACCGGCGGCGCTTCCTCCGCGGCAACCGGAGTCGCCTCCTTTTCGCCACAGGCTGCGAAGATCAGGGCGAGGGGCGCGGAAAGCAGGAGGCGGCGCATGCCGGAACCCTACGGATCCACCGCTCGAAGGGAACGCGCAAATTCAGTCAACCTTCGGGGATCTTCTGCGTTTCGGTCGGCGCGTTCCAAATCCGGTAGCGCACCTCGCAGCCCTCGGGCACGTAGACCACCAGCGGCAGCTTGCTGTTGTAGCGGACGAGGTAGGGCTCGCCGCCGACCTGAACGAAGGTCTCGACCGGCTCCTTGCCGCCCGGCACGCCCATCAAGGTTCCCGCCATCGGGCCCAGCACCGGCAGGATGTGATAGGTGTAGCCCCAGCCCTCGATGGTCCGCTGCTCGAGCTTCCCGCCGAAAAAATGCCGGTTCACGCCGTCGGTCATCACGGTCTTGCCGACGATGATCTCGACCTTGGCGTCCTGTTCCTTGTCACGCTTTTCCAGTTGGAGGACGTGGCGCGTCATGCCCTCTTCCGCGGGCGGGTAGGGCTTGAGTTCGTCGGAATGCACGGCCGTCATCGCCAGCAGCAGGCAGGGAATCACTCGTTTCATAAGAATCGCATAGCCACCGGCGCCTCCCTCGGCGAGCCAATTCCGGGGCGGCCGGAGCCACATCGTGGCCGGGACTTCCAGCTCCGTCGCCGATCTTTGAGTCCACAAGGGCCACGGGCCTGGAAGGCCCGGCCACATGCCGGTGCCCGCCCCATCCGGTGGCGCGCGGAATCTCGGGAATGCCCGCTCGCCGGGAAGCCCGCTGCACGCTACACCCCCTCCATGCCCCTCCTCGGCAAGATCCTCATCTGCGCGATCGGCACCATCGTCCTCGGCAGCCTGGGTGGCATCGCCACCGCCTCATCGATCGATGGTTGGTATGAAACCCTGCAGACTCCCCCCGGTCGGCCGCCCAACTGGGTCTTCGGGCCGGTCTGGACGCTGCTCTACGCCGCGATGGGCGCGGCGGTCGCGCTGGTGTGGCACCGGGTCCCCTCCGGCACGCCGAAACGCCACGCGCTGGTCCTCTTCGCGATCCAGTTCCTGTTGAACATGGCCTGGAGTCCGGTCTTCTTCGCACTGCAGCAGATCGGTCTGGCGCTGGCGGTGATCGTCACCCTGTGGGTCGCCATCATCCTGACCATCCGCCGTTTTCTCCCGCTCGACCGAACCGCGGCATTCCTGCTCACTCCCTACCTCCTGTGGGTCAGCTACGCCACCTACCTGAACGCCGGTTTTCTCATCCTCAACCGCTGAACGAAATGCCGCCGGTGTTCCGAACGTTCTCCCTCCTCGTGATCCGCCCACTTCTTTTCCTGGCCCTCGTCTTCACCGCTTCCGCCGCGGAGCCCCTGCAGAAACTCGAAGGCTGCACGCTGGTCGAAGCCGAATGGGCCGACGGCGACAGCTTCCGCATCCGCACGGGTGCCGGCACGGAACACACCGTCCGGCTCTACGGAGCCGACTGCATCGAGGCGACGATCAACGACACCACCGACGCCCGCCGCCTGCGCGCCCAGCGCCGCTACTTCGGCCTCTCGGGCTACGGCGGCTCGCCCCAGGCCTCGATCCAGTATGCCAAGCAGCTCGGCATGCAGGCCACCGACCGTCGCGAAGAGCTGCTGGAGAAGCCCTTCACCGTCCACACGGCCTTCGCCGACGCCCGGGGGGATGGAAAGTTCAGGCGCATCTACGGCTTCGTGACCACCGCCGACGGCGAGGATCTCGCGGCCGTGCTGGTGAGCGAGGGGCTGGCCCGCGCCTACGGCGTCTATCGCGAAACCCCGGGCGGCAAGCACGCCGACGACTACCGGGCCCAGCTCGCCGACCTCGAACTCCTCGCCGCCCGCAAGGGTCGTGGCGCCTGGCAATTGACCGACTGGGAAACGCTCCCCGCCGAGCGCCAGGCCGAGCGCGACGAGGAGGCCAACCTCCAGGCCGCGATCGATGGCGGGGCCGAGTTGTTGAAAGCCTCGATCAATCCCAACACCGCCGCGCGCGACGAGCTGATGCGCCTGCCCGGCATCGGCGAAGCGAAGGCCAATGCGATCATCGAAAGCCGGCCTTTCACCTCGATCAAAGACCTCGACCGCGTCCCCGGCATCGGGCCGACGATCCTCGAAAGGATCGGGCCCTATCTCACGCTTGAACCCTGAGCTCCGCCCTCGGCGATCAGGGAGGCGTCAGCAATCCGACCATGCCGTCACCCATGCCCTTGCCCATCAGCCACATGGATTCACCGTTGTTCTTCCAGTGGGTGGTGTCGTTGGTCGGTGACTGAGCCTCCGTCCGGGCGAAAGGCCGGGTGTCGACGGTGAAGACGTTGCCGCCGAGCTCGGGATGCAGCGCCGGATTGGCGACGTTGATCTGGGCGTTGACGACCGTCAGGCGGTCGCCGCTGGTCGCGGCTCCAACCATGCCCGTCGTGCCGATCGAGAAAGGCAGGTTGGGCTTGCCGAACTCGGCACGGACGTCGGTGATGAAGTTCGCCATGTTCGCCTCATACTCGTTGGCCGCAAAGGTGTTCAGACTGTCGTTCCAGCCCTGGTGCCAGCCGAAGCCCGCGATCTGGTAGCGGTAGCCGACGGCGTCGAACCCGGGATGTTCGGCGGCGGGGAACTCGGTGCCGAGATTGTGGAGAATCTCCCGGACCTGCTCGATCATCTCGACATAGTAGGGGCCGACCAGTCCTCCGCGCGCCGCGACGGCGCTCGGGGGACGGAACTGGTTGATCAGATCCTTTCCACCCCAGGCGGTCTTGATGACCAGCACGGGCTGCGTGAGGGCATCCCCCACCGCCCAGCCGAAGCCGAACTCCGGACCGAAGGTCTCCGGTCCCGAACCGAAGCCCTGGGGGTTCAGCCCGCCTTTTGAAATGGCGGGGCCGGCTCCGATGTCGGCGCGGTTCCACCAGAACTTCACATCACTGCGGACCACCCACGGATCCGTCGCCGGGTTGCCGGAATCGACGACCAGTTGCCCATAGTTCGCGTTGTCGTTGACCACCTCGTAGCGAAGGCTGCCGATGGCTCCATCCACATCGCCGTTGCCCCGCTCGCTTTCGCCACGACCGACCATGTTCGACTGCCCGGCGAGAATGAAGACCTGGATGCCGGCCGGATCGTCGTCCCAGGTCCTGAACGGCTGGTTGATCGCTCCCTCCAGCAACTGGCCGGTGCCGCTGGTCACTCCGTCCACGCTCACCGTGTAGGCGGTGTCGATGCCCAGGGTCGAGTCGAGGGTCAGGGTGACGCTGCCACCGTCGGCACTGACCGTGGCCCCGGTGATGCCCAAGTCTCCCCCTCCGTCCTGCACCACGGCGTAGTTGTCCGGATTGGAGGCGGAGGAAGGGTTCATGGGTTCCGAGAAAAGCAGCGTCATCGTGTTGCCGCTGCCCCGGATGTTGAGCAAGGAGGGCTCGAGGTCGACACCGGCGATGGGAGTGGCCCGCACTTGTACAAACAGCCGGGGTTCGCCGAGGAGTGCGGGGTCGATCCCGACGCCCATGACCTCGATGCCATTGGCCTCCGATTGGGTGGCCTGTCTCGCGGCGTTGTCCTCGAACCACTGCTGGAGGTCGGTCGAGTACCACACCTTGTAGTTCAGGTTGGCGAGCGACTGGCTGCGCCGGGTGTAGCCGAAGGTTCCGGTGGCAGGATCAAAGGAAGCGGAATAGGGGCTCGCCGATCCCGGGTCGGTCGGATCGAGCCCGAAGATGCGCTCGTAGTCGTTGCTCAGCCCGTCGCCGTCATCATCCTCGCCCGGCAACCCGATGCCCGGATGGTAGGTCTGGCGCCAGTTCATGTAATCGACGCTCATGCCGCTGGCGGGCCGGATCTGCAGGCCGCACACGTGCAGGCGGCAGTCACCGTCGTCGGTGGCGGGATCTCCATCGATGCCGTCATAGGCGTCGACCACGATCGAGATGTTCCCCGATCCGTCGGCCACGATGGATTCGAAGGACACATAGTTGCCATTGGGGACGAAGGCGTTGCCGTTGGTGCCGGTGACCGCGTTGTCGAGCCATTGGGACTGGCCGTTGCCTTCAACCGTGTTGCTGGTGACGAAGTCGCCGGCCGCCCGTTCGGTATTGGAAGGATCCCCCCAGCTCCCGGTATTGTGGCTGAGCGCGTAGATGTAGAGGTCGTAGGCCGCGTCGGGCGTGAGGCCCGTGATGGAGATGGTGACATCCCCACCCTTGTCGAAGAGACCGCGATTCGAGCTGAAGAGGCTCAGGCCGGTGCCGCTGATCAGGCGTCCGTCGTTGCCGAGCCCGGACACGCCGACCGAGGAAACCACGGTGCCGGTCGTATCGACCAGATCGCTCAACGACTGGTAGCCCTGGTTCCAGGTTTCACCGGGATCGCCGACCACTCCCACCAGGCCCGCGACGGGTGCCTGGGCCGGGTTGTCCTCGAGGAATTTCACGTTGAAGGCCTCGGCATCCTGCGGGTCGCTGAAGTCCACGCTCGCGGTCTGGGTGACGGTCACGTTGTCAGTGGAAGACGTCGCCGTGAAGACGACGGTCCCGATCGTCGTTGAACTGACGGTGAAAGCGGCCTGACCGTTCCCATCGGTGGTCTGCGTCGTGGACGGGCTGATCGCGGCACCCGAGGGGCTGCCGCCCAGGGTGACGTCTTCCCCGATGACCAACTGCCCATTGCTGTCGCGCAGGGTGACCGTGACGGTGGCGGTGGAGATCCCATTGGCGATGGCGGTGTCCGGCGAGGCCACCACGGTGGAGTTGGCGGGGTCGACCGGGCCGATCGTCACCACCTCTTGGAATTCGATACTCGCGATATCGATGATGACCGGACTCCCGGAAATAATCACGGTGGCTTCAAATTCCTCAACGGCTGGTGTGCTGGAAGTTACACTAAAGACCGCCTCACCCGAGATGTCTGTGGTGATGGTTGTGGGTGGTCCGATGACAGCTGAGCCCGAGTTCGAAAGGGTAACGTCTTCTCCCGAGATGACCACGCCACTTGCATCACGCAGGGTCACGGTGATGGTCGTTGTGCCGTCAACCGGCACCATTGCATCCGCTGCCTCGGCAGTCGACTGCTCTGGATCTACAGGCCCCGGTCCGCCGCTCACGGTGCCATTGACAGCCTCGTCAAAGGTGGTGGCGATGCGGATCTCGTCGACGTATTCATTGCTGCCGGCGAAGCTCACCGTATCAAAGAGCGATTGGTCGAGGTCGGCAGAAATGGTCGACTGTGAGGCGGCGTTGAACTCGGCCTCACTGATGGCCGATCCCGAGGAGAAGCGGGCGACGGTGATCGTATCGTCCCCGGTGTCGCTCCACACGATTCTGGCCATGACGAATGCGGGATTTGCGCTGCCGAGGGTCGTCAGCGAGGGATGATCCTCAAAACTGCCGTTGCTATCCTCGTCGTCCCAGTAGTGGGCGCGCACGGAGTTGTTGTTGAAGAGGCCTCCCGCCCCGATGGCCTGACCGCCGGCGCTTTCGCCGCGATTGTTCAGGGCGCCCGCGCCGATGGCCACTTGGGTCTTCTCAAAGGCGATGAAGCCCAACCACGTGACCGCACCATCGGTGAAGGTTGCGGTGACGGAGGGGTCGAGTGCTTTGCCGGCATAGACATGGTCGGCATCTGGATTGGGGGTCTTCGACTCGCCCACAAAATTCCCGCTCTGGGTCACGCCGGTGAAGCTGCCATCCCAGGATTCGGCTCCGGTTCCGTCGTGCACCTCGGGGAAGGCACCGCTTGTGTTCGAGCCTCCGCTCCATCCGCCCTGTCCGCTCAGGTTGCTGCCAGCCGCATAGTCGAAGGGCTCGTGGAACAGGATGGCGGGCGTCGGGCTCACTTCCGTGAAGATGACCTGGACGGTCTGCGTGACCGGAATGCTGGCCGGAGGAGGCGTGCCGGTCACATCGGTGGCCGTGAAGATCTGGGTTCCTTGCGTGTTGGTGCTCACTTGAAAGCTGACCTGACCATTGACGTCGGTGCTTGTCGCGACCGAAGGGCTGATGGTGGCATCCCCGTCTGAGCTCAGAAGCACGTCCTTGTTCTCAACAGGAAACCCAAGGCTGTTCCTCAAGGTTACGGTGACCGTGGAGGTCGTGGAACCATCCGCCGGGACATCAGGCAATGAGACCTCCACGCTGGAAGCATCCGGGTCGATCGTTCCCACCGGCTCGAAGGTCACGCTGGTCTTCTGGTAAAGGACCATGCTGCCGTCCGTCACGTTGGTGGCGGTGAACTCCTGGACCGAACCGGTGCCGGAGGTGACCTCGAAGGTCACCACGCCGCTCGCATTGCTGATGTTGCTGCCGGGCGTGGTGATGGAGGCATCGCCATCGCTGGCCAGCGAAACCTCCTTGCCCGCCACGGGATTGCCGGCGGAATCCGTCAGGGTGACGGTGATGGTCGAGGCCGTCGAGCCATCGTTCGGCACGAGAATCGGTGAAGCCGAGATCGTCGAGATGTAGGCGCTGACCACGCCGGGCGCTGTCGGCCCCCCTTCCAGCGCATACTCAAGAGCCCTGGGGAAGGTGGCGTCCGCGCCTGTGAGAACCGTGGTGTCGGTGATTGTGTTGTCACCGGCTCCTCCCGGCGTCCCCTCATTCCGGATTCTTTGAGTGAGGAAGAAGTAATCATTCGAGTTCCAGAGCACATTCAGGTTGCCGTCGTCGGGCATATCGGCGGCACCCGGCGAAGCTTCCGTGTAGGTGGCGGCAAAATCCGGATTGACCCAGACGTTCATCAGCGATGTGGCACCGGAACCCGCGTTGGGGAAGCGAAGAAGCCAGTTCCCGGTCTCGCGGTAGTCTCTGACAATCAAAGTGACGGTCTCTCCCGCCATGAATCCGGCACCCCCGCCTCCCCCAATCGAGAAGGTGGTATTGCCGGGGTCTCCCTCGTTAAGAAAATCGACCAAGCCTGTATCCTGAACTCGAACACCCAGCCGATCCGCACCGCCGGACGTCTCAAAGAAAGTTTCGATATGTGCTTGTGAACCGGCCCCAAACGTAAAGGTGGTGACGTAGTAGGTGACACTGTCGTTCGTTCTGTTGAGGTTTCCACCATTGGGGGTTGAAACATCGTTCTGCTGCGTGGCGTCAGCAGTGGGGGTCTGTGTGAGGTCGGGGACCGCGATTTCAGCGGCTTGAGATGGAAGCGCCGCAGCGAGGCCGAGCAACGCAATGAACAAATGAAGCTTGGTTTTCATGGTTTTTTCAGACTTTGGTTGAGGAAGGTTTGACTAGGCTTCTCGAAGACAAATTGAAACCGGACGTGCGTGCGGGGACTATGCGGAATGCATTCCTTTACCATATGTAAGTGTGCACCCACGCTCGCTGCCGTCCAGTCGCACGATCGTGCGAGGCCAACCCGCAGGAATTGGGGCATGACGACCAGCACCCAATCGGACTAGTGTTTCGCAGATGCTTTACGCCGGACGATCATGGCTAGTCGGGTTGGCTGCTTCGATTTCCGGAGCCGTTGGCGCCGAGCTCGCCAGTCCGGCATTTATCCAAGGCGTTGCCCGCCGGTTCAGCCCGGAATTCCGCCGGATCGAGCAGCGGCTGGCGCAGCTCGATTTTGCAAGTGCCAAGCTCCCGGACCTCATGTCCCAGCCCTTCGCCACCCGCTACGGATTCCGCAGCGAGAACCTGCTCAGCGCCGATCAGCCCGAGTGGCTGCAGATCGACCTCGGGCGGCGGCGCTCGATCGACCGGATCGTGGCGATGCCGGCCTTCATTCCTCCGCTGGGGGAGCGGGGCATCGGCTATGGTTTCCCGAGGCGCTTCAAAATCGAAGTGTCCGACGATCCGGAGATGATCGGTGCCGTCACGGTGGTGGATCGCACCACGGAGGACGTGGCCAACCCGGGACGCTTCCCCGAAGACTTCCGAATCAAACCCACGGAAGGTCGCTACGTCCGGATGACCTCGACCCTGCACTTCCCGGTGGAAGACGGCTTCATCTGGGCGCTGGAGGAGCTGCTGGTGCTTTCGGGAAACCAGCCGGTCTCCATCTGGAATCCGGTCACCGCGTCGAGCACCTTCGAGCGCTATCCCAACTGGTCGGCCTTGCGCGTCCAAGATGGTCAAAGCACGCTCGGGATGCCCGAGAGGATGGAGCCGAGTCCCACCCGGGGATACCTGAGCGGCCCCAGTGCGGAAACCGAAGCCCGGAAGTGGATCCGGATCGACCTCGGCACCGAACACCTGATCGAACAGATCCGGCTGCTGCCCGTCGGTCGGGAGGGTTTCGAGATGATCGAAACGGGTTCGTTTCCCCGTGGCTACCGGCTCGAGCTGGCGACGGATCCGGACTTCGAAGAAGTGGTTTGGGAATCCACCCAGAAGACCACCAACGTGATCGGCTTTCCCGGGGACTGCGCCGTCGTGATCGATGTCCCCGACAAGAGGGCGCGCTACCTGCGCCTCGTGACACTCGACCTCTGGGGCGACCCGGGAAAGCACGGCTACGGCCTCGCCGAGATCCAGGCCTATTCCGGCAACACGAATGTCGCCCTTCGCCAAGCCGTCACGGCCAGCGACGAGGCGGATGCCGGACCCGATTGGTCCCCGGCTTTCGTCAATGACGGCTTCACCAGCCGGCACAAGCTGATCGAGCTGCCCGACTACCTCGATCGGATCGGTGAGCGGCGGCGCCTCACCGAGGAACGCGACAAACTGATCCGGGAGAAAGCCGCGCGGCTGCGGACCACCGGGCTGGTCCTCGGCTACGGCGGCGGGACGCTGGGAGGCCTGGCCCTCATCAGCTGCGGCTGGTTGCTGATCCGGCAGCGCAGCGTGCGCCGCCGCGCCGTGATCCGCCTGCGCGAGCAGATCGCCCGGGATCTTCATGACGATGTGGGCAGCAACCTCGGCGGCATCGCGTTGCTCAGCGAGATGGGTGGCCGCCACAGCGCCGACCCCCGTGCCCGGGAGGACTTCCTGGCGATCCGGGAAGCCGCCGAAACCAGCTCGCAGTCGATGCAGGACATCGTATGGCTGATCGAGCGGGGAAACGAAAGACTGCGCGAACTCATCAGCCGCATGCGCGAGACCACCGACCTGATCCTTGGTGACCACCGCGTCTCACTCGCGACCGAGCCCGACGATTTCCGCGACCGGCGGCTGTCGCTGAATTTCCGCCGGCACTTCTTCTTCGCCTTCAAGGAGACCCTTCACAACGTGCGCCGCCATGCCGGGGCGCAGGTGGTCGACATTCGAATCCGGGTCGGTCGCCGTGACCTGTGCGTCGAGGTCAGCGACGATGGCCGCGGCTTCGATCCCGAAAAGGCCTCGCCCCACGGTCATGGATTGGCCAACCTGAGGCGCCGGGCCGAGCGCTTGAACGGCCGTGTCGAAATCGTCAGCCGGCCCGGCGAAGGAACCCGTGTGAAGCTCGTGGCACGCCTCCAGACTCCCCGCCAATGAAGACGACCGAGAATCCGATCCGCGTATGGCTGGTGGAAGACAACGCCCTGTTCGCCACCAGTGTGCAGCGGGTCGTGGAAAGCCTCGAAAACATGCAGTGCGAAGCGCCGTTCGTCTCGGTCGAGGCGGCCTTCGAGGCACTCGATTCGAGCCCGGCTCCGGATGTCATCCTGCTCGACGTCCAACTCCCGGGACTCGACGGCATCTCGGCTTTGGAAAGCTTCCGGGAGCGGGCACCGGAGGCAAGGGTGCTGATCCTAACCGTTTTCGACGACGCCGAAAAGATCTTCCGGGCCGTCTGCGCCGGGGCGGCGGGGTATGTGCTCAAGTCGTCCGGCATCGACATGATCGGCAGCGCGATCCGCCAAGTCGTCGAAGGCGGGGCACCGATGAGCCCGGCCGTTGCCCGGAAGGTGCTGGATGCCTTTCCAAGGCTGCAACCCTTGCCGGCGGGGTATGAGGACTACGAGCTCACCGAGCGGGAGATGGACATCCTGCGCCTGCTCGCCGACGGCCTGCAGAAGAAGGAAATCGCGATGGCCCTGGAGATCAGCACCCACACCGTCTCGACCCACCTGCGACGCGTCTACACCAAGCTCCACGTGACCACCAACACCGGTGCCGTCGCCAAGGCCCTGCGCGAGAGAATCATCTGATACCATCTCGTCGAATTGGCCTGACAGTTTGACCGGATGATTGAACCGCCAAGACGCCAAGGTCGCGAAGGCAGGAAATTTGAAGCTTCCATCGGTCGAGCTTGGCGTTCTTGGCGTCTTGGCGGTTCAATAACTCCACGGGCTCGGAAGCGTCAGGTTTTTTTCTTGGAACTCGCATGAGAGGGACGCTCAGCCTTCCGGCGCGAAGCGGACCGACCAGCGGACCGACGCGTTCTCCGGTCCGTGCAGGCGGATCCCGACGACTCCGTCGACGGGCGGCAACAATTCCGCGGTCACGCCGGCGTGGTCGCATTCGACCGCAACCGGCACCTTGCCATTGGCGGCCAGCGCAATCCGGTAGGGATCGCCGCCGATGATTTTGCTGACACCGGACAGCACCCGGCTTTCCGCATCCCAGCGCACCTTGTCGAGGTCGAGATAGCCCTGCATCAGGTGGCGGTCGGTGGAAAGGACCTGCGGTCGATCGAGGCACCTGCGGACCGAAATCATGCGGGCCTCCCCGGGGCGCAGTTCCTGTTCGATCCGCGAGTCCCCCGCCTGCCGGCCGAGAAAGCGATCATTCCAGAAGTCGAAAAGGTAGTAGTCCGCTTCCGGATCAAGCCCCAGCGCCCCGCGTTCCTGCGGCCCCGACAGGTCGATGCCCACGGTCTTCGGACGATCGGGATCGGCATTGAAGAAGGTCACCTGATGCCATCCGGGATCGACCTCGAAGTCGAACACCGCGGGGTTGCCGGACAGGAAGGCATCCACGGGCCGCGCGCTCCGGGCTGCCGTGTGGTACGGGAAGGTGCGCGTCAGATCGTGAAAGGTCTCCGGCGAGAACTCGGAGAAGCTGTTGGCGAGCAGCAGGCGCCCGGTGGTGACGTACGACATCGTTAGTACCGCGCGCACCCGGTCGCGACTCCCCTGCAACTCGACGAGGTCCTTCGAGTCCGCGTCCTGGTTGACCACCACCCGGTTCTTGTACCAGCGCATCCCGCAGCGCGTCACGGTGGCGCGATCCAGCGCGTCGGTGTCGTTCTCGGTGCGCATCGAGGCCACCACGCCGAGAGTCACGTCCGAGCCGCGCTCCATGTTGCGCTCGTGCACGTAGGCCCCGGGGCCGAGGCCGTCATGGGCGAGGCGGAAGATCGTGCGGTAGGCGGCGGCGGTGGTCGACGCCTCATCCTCCATCCCGCCGGCCTTCGCCCAGCCCGACGCCGGGTAGTCGAACATCAGGCCCTTGATCCCGCCTTTCCTGAGATTGGCATAGACTCCCCGCATGTGGCTGAGGAACTCCGGGTCGGTGAAGTCGTAGCCCCAGACCACCCGGCCGTTTCGCCTCCAGGTCTGCTGCCAGGTGGTGAAGACCTCGCCCTCGGTGTCGACCGGCTCGCCTTTCCAGGCGTAGCGCTTGTTGAAAAGCATGTGCCCGGGGAACTGGCGAACGTAGTCCTCCGACCGATAGGCGGTCTGGAAGTAGGTCAGCGGGATCCCGCCGAGCTCGGTGACTGCCTTGCCCCACTTTTCGCTGGTCTCGTACGGTTCGACATAACGCCCGTTCTGGGTCGTGTCGCGGTCGGTGTCGTCGCGCTGCCAGTGCTCGTCGTCCCACCACCCCTGCTGGTTGTCCGGCATGTAGGAATCGGGCACCAGCCTGACCGCGACCCGGCTGTATTTCAGGAAGCCGCTGTCGGCGATCACCTTCATCTCGTTCACCGCGCCGAGCGTGGTGTTGTCCGCCGCCCCCGAGCCGTAGCGCGTGTCGGCGGCATACCACAGGCAGACGGTCGGAAAGTCATACATGCTCAGGTCGATCTGCTGGGCCTCGCGCACCCGGAGTGCGTAGCTTTCCAGGGCCGTGAAAGGATCGGAGCCGGTGACGTCGATGTAGAATCGGTCCGGCGCGACATAGCGCTGGCCGGCATCGACGCGCTTGCCGACCGGATCGGAGGCAAACAACTGCCCCGAGTAGGCGCGACGCGGTCGGGGACACTCGGAGACGGGGGTCAGGCGAGCCGGCAGCAGCGCCTCGTGGCGTCCGTCGCGGAGCCAGACTTCACCCAGATAGACATGGTCCTGCGCCGCCGCCGACTTCTCGACCACGATCCGCAGGCTTCCGGACTTCACCGCCTCGGCCGGCAGGGGCAACTCGACCTGCTCGACGTCCTGTTTGCTCGTGCCGTCGAAACGCGGAAGGGTGCGGTTCTCGACCAGCGGCAGCCGCCGGGTGCGGCCATCGCGTTCGTACTCGACGATCACCGATTGCGCGACATCCGGATACTCGCCGTGCTGGAAACCTCGCCACCACGAGAATCCCAGCGTGTAGGGCCGGTCGGTCCGCAGGTCGCGCGCCTCGACGACGACCCGGTCCGGCTCCTCGACCGAAGTCGCCAGTTCGCGGCAGCGGAACTCGTGATAGTGCCAGGTCCGGGAACCCGCTCCCTCGATCAGCTCGAGCGTCTCTCCCGCTTCCGCCCGGTCGGATTTCTCCCGGGGCAGGTCGAGGTAGCACAGCAGGCTCGGTTTCCCATCCGAGCCCTCCGCCAACTCGGTCCGGCGGGTTTGCGCGATGGTCGCGAACTTCTCGAAGTCGTGATAGCTCAGGCCGCCCATGACCATCACGTGCCGCCGGTCGTCTCCGGTGAAGTTCAGAAGGATGTTGTTGCGCGACTTGAGCGCGTTGGCCCGGGTCAGCGGTGAGTAGAACCTTTCCCCGTATTCGAGTGGTTCGCCACCGCTGAAGCCGTCGATCATCGCAAAATCCCGCGTCATGTCCGCGCCGGGATAAAGTTGCGCATCGGCCATCACGTGAAGCTCGCGGAGCTGAACGGGTTCGTTTCCCGTGTTCACGATGCCTCCGCCCAGGCTGAAGAAGTCTCCCTCGTGCAGGGCGACCGTGAACAGCAGCTCCGGGCGGCCGGGCGCGGTGCAGTTCAACTCGAGGAACTTCTCCTCGCCGAACGGACCGTCGGCGGTTCGCACCGTGTAGCGGCGCTCGAATGCCGGATCGTCCGACGACCAATCGTTGACTCGCAGGCTCGCCTTCGAGATTGCCGGGTGGCGGTCGCCCTCGCGGAGGATGCGGTATTGCCCGCTCGAAAGATCGAACTCGAACCGGACCCCGGCATTGTGCAGCGTCACGATCTCCCCGGTTTGCGCGATCTGTGGCAAGGCCGCGGCTGCCGAAGCTGCAGCGAACCCGAACCACACGGCGGCGGACAGCTTGTGAAACGAAGATGGCATCATGAGAAGGGCCCAGTGGATTCGAGCTCCCTCCCTTAAGCGGATGCGCACCGAGAGACCACGCATCAGCGACCAAGAAGGACCCTCCTCTTGAGGTCCGTCCGGAAGGCCGGACCCGTCGCACTGGCATCCGCTCAATCGACCCGCCATTCCTGCACGGCGGCGGGGGCGGGGCCGAACTCCACTTCCAGCCGAAGTGCGGTGGTCTCCACCGGCTTGAAATCGACCTCGTTGAAGAGATCGAGTCTCAAGGTGAAGGGATCCTCCGTTTCGACCGGAATCCATTTACTACCATCGTAGTAGGTGAGCTTCCAGCTCTCCGGCATCACGAGGTCCTCGCCGCGGATGCGCGGACCCCAGTAAACCTGGGCCCGCCGATCCACCGCCCAGTAAACCGCGGCGCGACTCAACTTCCGGGGTTCGTCCCAGCGATACTCGATCCAGCCCGGGCCGTCACCGGTGTCCGGCAAGGTCATGCAGGGCGTGGGTCGGTGATCGGAAGTGGGACCGGATCGACCGTCGCGCACGGCTTCCATCGCCTTGGTCGGTGACTTAACCGAAGCGGCAAGCGACGCCTCATGCGCGGCAGTTGCCGCAGGCAGCGGCGTGGCGGCTTCGGCCGTGCGTGCCAGCCACACATCCATGTAGCCCTCGCCGCGATTGGCCCAGGCGTAGTAGGGGATGGCGGTCAGCTTGATCGGTTCCAACTCAGCCGCCTTCCCCCACGCCGGTTCCTTCGCGATCTCCGCATCGGCGGTGACGACCGTCATGCCGCCGAGGAGATCGTCACGCTGTTCGGTGCTCAATTTCGCCCCGTCGGGAAGCACGATCGCATCGGTGCGCTGGCCCGCGTGATCGACCGCCTCGACGCAATAGACCAGCGGTCCGCGCTGCAGCGCGACCCGGCCGCGATTGGCCTGAACTCCTTCGTGTGCAATCACCCGCCTTACCGCCATCGGCAAGGGAAGATCATACACTTCGCCATCCGCCCAATTCCTGATGAGGCGGAAATAGCCGTCATCGTCAACCATCGCATCAGCAATCCGATTGTGGGTGTCGGGCTCCCCGATAAACCGATAGAGCTTGCTCGACACAGGCGTCCCGCGTGCCCAGCCCGGAATCCGAATTGCAAGCGTGACGAAGTCATCTGGCGCTTCCTCAACAACGAAACGGACGCGCCCGTCATGCGGATACTCGGTTTCCACCCGGAAGCGGAACTCTCCGGCCGGCAGTTGCAGGCTCGCGGTGCCGTTGACGAACAGGTTCACGAAGATCGTGTTGCCACGCGTCGCGTAGGCCATCGACCCGACCTGCGGGATGATCCGCACCAGGTTCGACTGGCAGCAGGCGGGGTTCCAACTCGGATGCCGGACCACCCCGCCCCGGCTGGCGAGCGGGTTCTTGTAGAAGAACTTGTCGCCGGAGATCGAAATGCCGGACAGCACGCCGTTGTACAAGGCCCGCTCCATGATGTCGGCGTAGCGGGCATCGGCACGCAGGAGCGTCATCCGGTGCGCCCACAGCGCCGTGCCGATGGTCCCACAGGTTTCGCCATAAGCGTCGGCATTCGGCAGCACGTAGGGATCACCGAAGCCTTCATCGTAGAACTGGGCGGAGGCCGAGGCTCCGGTCAGGTAGAGTTTGCGGGCGACGACGTCCTCCCACAAAGCATCGAGCGCGTGATCGTAGCCGTGGTCGGGGCATATCCTCGCGACATCGGCCATCGCGGCGTAGGTATAGGTGGCTCGCACCGCATGACCGACCGCCTCGGTCGCTTCCTTCAAGGGCACCCGGTCCTGGTTGTAGTCCGCGCTGCGCGGCTTGGGTCCCCTCACTCGTTCGGTGCCGCCGTGCACATGCCCACGTTGATCGAGAAAGAAGCGGCAGAGGTCGAGGTAGCGCTTTTCTCCGGTGGCCTGATGGAGACGGATGAGCGCCATCTCGATTTCCTGATGGCCGGGCACGTCGTGCACGCCGTCAGGACCGAAGCGCTTGTCGATCAGATCGGCAAAGCGAGCGGACGCCTCGAGCAGGTCGTTCTTTCCCGTCGCCTGCTTCCACGCCACCCCGCTCTCAAACAGGTGGCCGGCGCTGTAGAGGACGTGCGACTTGCGCAGGTCTTCCCAGCGTTCCCTGGTCTCATCGACCGTCAACCGCGGGCAAAGGAAGCCGTCCTTTTCCTGGGCTGCGATCACCCGCGCCACCTTGCGGGCGATTTCATCGGCATCGACCTCGTCCGGTCTCACCTGCAGCGTGTAGGCCGCGCCTTCGAGGATCTTGTGGACGTCGGAATCCACCACCGACACCGGGTTGTCGGTGCCGTCGGTCGGCTTGCCCGCTGCCCGGTCGAAGGCCCCCATGCGGCCGGTCTTTTCGATGAACTCGAGGTTGTGCGGCAGTGTGACCGTGGCGTTGGTGTCGATGCGCGGCCCCCAGAAGCCGCCCTCGACGCTGACGTCGGCCACGCCCGCCGGCCGAAGCGGCTCCCCGGATGCCGCCGCGGATGTTAGAATCAGGAAAGTCGCGCCGACCACGGCCCTTCCGCCGGAACGCGGGCGGCGGACGTGGATGTGGCCGGGGCTTCCAGCCCCGTCGCCGAGAATCGCACCAGGCTTGGGCACGGGCCTGGAAGGCCCGGCCACGAGCACGCTGCGGGCCGACCGCAGGACGTGCCGTGATTTGCGTGGAGATGAAGCCATGCCCGGGTTCCGTGGCTTGGTTCAGGGCTTCGACTACAGCCCGAGCGAGATCAGCTCCGGCTTGTCCGTCATCGCCTTGATCTCGGCGATGGCGTCCCGGGTGTTCTGCGCCTTCTGCAGGCTCAGGCGTTTCGGAAAATCCGGCTCGTCGTTCTCGAAGTAATGGATGGCCTCCTCCAGCAGCGGGATGGCCCGCTGGGCGTGGGCACCGTAGCTTTTCAGCAGATTGAGGATCGTTCCGATCCGCTTCTCGCTCGCGTGGGGCTTCTGGTTCTTCACGTAGCTTCCGAGCAATTCGATTCCCTCGCTGACCCGGTGCCTGGCGAAAAGCTCGAGACCGGCGGTCTGGATCTGGTCGCTGAACATGATCCCACTCGGCGCGGGCTTGACGATGGCCTCGTGAATCGCCGGCAGCAGCGGCTTCAACTCCTCGAACGAAAGGTTGGTGTAAACGCTGGAGAACGAGCCGCGGGCGCGTCCGTCCTGATTGTGCAGGCCGGCCCGCACCGCCGCCATCAACTGGGCGCGATCGACCCCCTCGAGCGAATTTCCCAGCAAACCACCGCGTTTGTTGAACAGGGCGAAGGAAAGGTAACGCTGCTCCATCCCGCGAGGGTCCGCAGCGGTCGGTCCGCGGGTGAGCATCTGCAGCAACTCGGGCACCGCCACCATCGCCGGTTCGCCGATCGCCGCCAGAGCGTCGGCGGCCTTGACCCGCAGCCACATGTCATCGGCCTTCAGGGTTTCGCGCAGCTTCGGCACCGCGGGAGCGGCCTTTCCCCGGAGCTGTTCCAGCGCCTGACACGCCCCGATGCGCGCCTCGAGCGCGGGGGCATCGAGCATCCGGATGATCGGTTCGACCGGTGCGTCCTTGCGTCGTGCCAGGGCCATGGCGGCCCGCTCGCGGACGATCGGCGACCAGCTCTGAAGCCGCTCGAAAAGCATGTCGCCGCCCAGCGCATCGTAGGCGCTGTTGCGGTCGTTGTTGCTCCAGCCTCGACCGTCGAGAACGACCTGAAGCGCGGCCTCGGCGTCAAGCTTCGGCGCGACCGACGGCTTGCTACCGGTCAACCGGATCGCCTTGCGGGGCATGCCGTAGGCGATGAGATACATGCCGGTGGCGTCCCAGTTGCCATAGGCATCCCTGCGCGGCTGCGGCGGTCCCTGGTGGGGGAAGCTGGCGTCCCACTTGCGGGCGAGGTCGAAGTACCAGCTGCCGAATTCCTTCATCCACGCTCCGGTCGCGTGCGGGCCGCTGCGGGACACGCCGGGCATCGCCCAGGTGATGTTGAAGAAGTTGCCGGTGTGACCGGTGTCGCGCTCGTTGCCGTGCGAGGCAGTGCTCATTTTCGAGAAAAACTCGGCGCCGTCCTTTTCCCCGAGCTGATCGAAGAGCACGGCCGCCATGCCGCACTTGCCGTTGTCCTCGTGGGTCTGCATCCACGCCGCGTGGTCACCGTAGGGCACCGCGCCCTTGCCGATGTAGAAGCGCAGCAGCTTGGCGCTGCGTTCGATCGCCTCCGCCACTTCGGGATCCTTGACCCCGGCCTCGCGCGCCAGCACCAGGCCGATGGTCAGCACCGCCCCGGGCGAGTTCATCATGCCGTAGCCGAGAAGTCGTCCGTCGGGACCGGCGAACTTGTGTCCCCACGAACCCACGATGCTCTGACCCTTGGCCGCTTCCATCGCGATCCGGCGCAACCCGGGCAGCACCGAATCATCGCCGGTCGCCATGATGTACTCCGACAGAAAGACCGTGACGTAGCCATAATACCAGGTCGCCATTCCATCGACCGAGTAACCCGCCGCCCAATCGGCCTCCTTCTTCAGGATCGGATGATACTTCGGATCCCCACTGGCGAGCAGGCCCACTCCGTTGAGCGAACGGGTGATCGGGTTGCCCGTGTAGGACGGATCCGCCATCCGCCTGGCCAGGGCTTCGCATCCCTGGTCCATGATCTTCTTGGACTTCGGGCAGTCGTAGGGAGCGGTCGCGCTGTAGGTGCCAAGCACCGGCAGCTCGATCGTGACCTCGGCGGTCTCTCCCCCCCTCCAGCGGGTGACCACCAGCTTGCCGCCCCCCTTCTCCGACTCGGCGAGCGTCAACGCCTCGCCAAAGGCGGTCCGGGCATCCTGCGAGAAAGGCTTTCCGCCCACGCCGAGAATCACATCCCCCACCTGCAGCACGCCATCGGCCGCTGACCCTGCGTCGACCTGCGTGATGGAAATCTGCCGCGCCTCGGTGGTCTCCATGTTCTTGAAGTAGATCCAACCCCGCGCCCCGGTGGCACCGAGGTTCCAGTCCTTTTTGCCTTCCTCGGGAATCGTGCCCCCCTTGGTGAAGTCCGGATTGGAAACCTGTCCCCGGGGTGCGGCCACGAGCGGATGAACGAAGCCGAGGCCCGCAACGGCCAGAAGGAGGGTGAAGGTGCGTGATTTCATTCGCTGAGACTACTGGTGATGACGATCGGAAATTGCAAGACGACCGGGCCGATCAGCCCCGAGGGCTGCAGTGGCGACCGCTCGTTGAACTTGCCCGCCAGATTCGTCCGGGTGATCCGGTGTTCGCCCTCGCCGCGGGCGTCGCCGACGAGACGGTTGTTCCAGTTGTTGGTGACCTCGATCCTGAGCGCATTCTCGCCCGCCTTGGCCAGGGGACGAAGATCGATCCGGAAGGGTTCCTTCCAGACGATCCCGGCATCCATTCCATTGAGACTGGTACCATTCCAACACCCGTCCGGAGCAGGCGGGCGAGCCCGTGAGGGACTCGCTCGGCCGACTGCTCCGGCGGCGGTAACGGAGCTGCCC
>JAKZES010000255.1 GCA_022548915.1 Verrucomicrobiaceae bacterium E54 | reverse complement strand
GCAGAACAAGTCGTAGATGGCGACGCTCCACAGCGGCCTTGTTGAAAACCCCGATTGGTGGTTCGATCTGAGTAACGGAATCGGTGCCGCCGACACGGGGTCGCGACGCCATTCCTTCTGACGTTGCTATGGCTGCTTGTTTGGCAAGGGGCAAAGTGATGTTTTTTCCATAACTCGTGGGGAGTGATAGTTTAATTTCGGGGA
Organism: Verrucomicrobiaceae bacterium E54; assembly: GCA_022548915.1. Lineage (GTDB taxonomy): Bacteria > Verrucomicrobiota > Verrucomicrobiia > Verrucomicrobiales > Akkermansiaceae > Haloferula. The sequence goes on along the minus strand of JAKZES010000255.1, from coordinate 96 downwards.
GGGGCTTGTGCGGGTCTTGGAGGAAAGTTGTCCACAGGGTTCTTCGCGAGAATGGGCACGGAGTCAGCTCGTCGGAGCGAAGGTTCATGTGGGCAA
>JAKZES010000254.1 GCA_022548915.1 Verrucomicrobiaceae bacterium E54 | reverse complement strand
CGGACGCTGCGGGGTTGGTATGGCTACTTCAAACACGCAAGCCCCGGCCATCTGGGAGAGATCGACGGATGGGTGCGCATGAGACTGCGCTCCATCCTGCGCAAGCGCCACCGAGGAAAGGGGCGCGGGCGCGGACGGGATCACCAGCGCTGGCCCAACCGCTACTTCACCGACCTCGGGCTCTTCTGCCTGCTTGATGCCCGGAAGTCGGAATCCGCCGGTCTCCGTAACGGAGCAAACCGCTGACTGGACAGCCGGATGCGGGAGATCCGCACGTCCGGTTCGAAGGGAGGGGCGGCGC
>JAKZES010000253.1 GCA_022548915.1 Verrucomicrobiaceae bacterium E54 | reverse complement strand
GCGCCGCCCCTCCCTTCGAACCGGACGTGCGGATCTCCCGCATCCGGCTGTCCAGTCAGCGGTTTGCTCCGTTACGGAGACCGGCGGATTCCGACACCCGGGCATCAAGCAGGCAGAAGAGCCCGAGGTCGGTGAAGTAGCGGTTGGGCCAGCGCTGGTGATCTCGCCCGCGGCCCCGACCCTTGAGCCGGTGGCGCTTGCGCAGAATGGAGCGCAGTCTCATGCGCACCCATCCGTCGATCTCTCCCAGATGGCCGGGGCTTGCGTGTTTGAAGTAGCCATACCAACCCCGCAGCGTCCG
>JAKZES010000252.1 GCA_022548915.1 Verrucomicrobiaceae bacterium E54 | reverse complement strand
TGGGTGGCAGAGCGCCTGGGGATGGGGGTGGAGGGAAAAGTGACGCGCGCGTTGAGGCGGGTGCGGGGGGAGAAGGGAATGGAGGGAGCTTAAAGGAGTTTTGCACGAATGCTCGAAAAACGGGACCCCTTAGAGACCCCTTAGATGAACAAATGCGAAATGCGAGGACCCCATCCACACTGCGGGCTGGGCGGGCCTGCCAAGGCAGCGGGAGCTGCCTGATGCCGTCTCCGGCAAACGACGCCGGAGGCGTCACAGGAGGGTGGCCGGGGGTCGAACCCGCGACAGCGGGGAACACCCCCG
>JAKZES010000251.1 GCA_022548915.1 Verrucomicrobiaceae bacterium E54 | reverse complement strand
GGCGGCGGCGAAGCGCGCAGCAGGGGCGATTCGGGACCTTCCCGGCGATACGCCAGCACCCAGGTGTTGAGCGTGTTGGGCGAGATGCCCAACTCGTGGGCGACGGTCTTCTGGACCGCCCCTCCCTCGACGCACATCAGCGCCGCCCTGAGCCGGAACTCGGGCGGATAGCCCCTCTGCCGCGGCTCCGATTCACGCCACTTTCTGCGACGCGCCAACTTCCTTCTCGGGGTCCTTTTGCGGACCCTCTCTGTCTTTTCGTTCATGGGGTTCCATTCTCGACGTCACCCCTTTTCCGCGCTAGAAAA
>JAKZES010000250.1 GCA_022548915.1 Verrucomicrobiaceae bacterium E54 | reverse complement strand
CGCTCGGTCACCCTCACGCAGTTGGCTTCTGGTAGTGCTTTCTTCTTTCATCGTTTCATCACACGGGGGACTTGAACCCCCTTTGGTTCCAACCCATGATGGGCATACACAAGTCGGCGCTGGACAACCCCTGACCCGCTCTGAGTTCCATGATCCCTGGTAGCACAACCCTCAACCCAAAGTCGAAACCGCGCCCTCGGTCAGGGGTGCCAGGCCTTTGACGTTGCTATGGCTGCTTGTTTGGCAAGGGGCAAAGTGATGTTTTTTCCATAACTCGTGGGGAGTGATAGTTTAACTTCGGGGAAGGGCTTGT
>JAKZES010000024.1 GCA_022548915.1 Verrucomicrobiaceae bacterium E54 | reverse complement strand
GTTGGGTTTTGTGTGTGAGTCATTGATTTGAACACCAACAACTTACACCAAAACTCCAACCGCCCTCAATTCTCGGTATGAGAAATCCGGGCTAGCGCCGCCATCTTTAGGAGCTTCTTGCTCTGGCCACCACCAAGGATCATCATCGTCTTCCTCAGCAACCTCAATCCGCCGTGGCTCCCGTCCGAGGATATCCACGAACCCCAACGGCCTATTCAAAGCAAATCCATACAGGTTCATCCCACCTCTTTTCCCTATCGGATCCCTTGATGGCCACCTCCCCATCACAGGGTCGTAGTATCTGTAGCCGTATTCTGTCACTACGTCAGATTCGCGTCGTGACGGTTTCGAGGGTCCGGGTTGGAGAGGGAAGTATCCCATTCGGGGAAGTCAATACATGAAGCGTGGGGAACAGGGAAGCTCGGAGTGGCGATGCGGGATTCGTCGAGACGGCGCAAAGGCGAGGGACGTCCAGACGCGATGGCATCCAGAACGGGGCTTCATTCCTCCCGCGCCGGTGGCTTGCGGAGCTGTTTCTTGCGGGAGAGAAGCCGCTTGTCCTCGACGGACTTCTGTTTCGACCGCCGGGAGCGGCGGCGTTTCTGGCGGCGGATCTTCTCGATCTGCTGGCGGCGTTTTGATTCGCGCCCGAGGCGGCGCTCCTCGAGTTCGTCGCAGAGTTCGCGGCGGGCGTGGTAGCGGTTCAGCTCGCGCGAGCGCGAGGACTGGCACTTGATCTCGATGCCCGTCGGGTGGTGCTTGAGATAGACGCAGGAGTGGGTCTTGTTGATCTTCTGGCCCCCGGAGCCGGAGCCGAGGATGAATTTCTCGGTCAGCTCCTCGTCGATGATGCCGAGGGTTGCCATCCGCGTCTCGAGCGCGGTCCATTTTTCGGGGGAGATCAAGGCTGGCGGACGCGTTGGACGTAGGCCGCGGCGGCGGTCCGGATCGAGTGAGCGACGTCCGCCTCGGGGCGGGCGAAGGGCGGGACGAACCACGGGAAGCTGCCGATGAGATCCGTGACCACGGCCACCTCTCCATCGCAGGTGGTTTCGCCGCAGCCGATCCCGATGGTCGGCACCGGGAGGGTGGCGGTGAGTTCGCCCGCGGCTTCCTGGACGACGCTTTCGAGAACGATGGCGAAGACGCCCGCCTCGATCAGTGCCCAAGCGCCTTCCCTGAGGGCATCGAGTTGTTCCGGCGTCCTGCCCTTCTTGTGGTATCCGCCCTCCTCGAGCACCCGCTGGGGCAGCATGCCGAGGTGGCCACATACGGGGATGCCGGCTTCGGTGATGGCCCGGACCTTGTCGGCCTGGCGGATTCCTCCTTCGAGTTTGACGGCCTCGGCACCCGCTTCGACGAGGAGGCGGGCATTCGCCACGGCGGTGTCGGGGTCGGGATAGGTGTGGATGGGGAGATCGGCGAGGACGAGGGCGGTGGGTTCGGCGCGGGCGACCGCTGCGACGTGGTGGCGCATGTGCTCGAGCGTGACGTGGGTGGTGTCGGGGAAGCCGAGCGCGACCATGCCGAGCGAGTCGCCGACGAGCATCAGGTCGATGCCGGATTCATCGAGCAGGCGGGCGGTCGGGTAGTCGTAGGCGGTGAGCGCCGCGATGCGGGCGCCGCCTTTCCGATCGCGCAGGGCCTGGGCTTTTTCGACGCCGGTCATGGGAGGAGGCTGCGCCTCCAAGTTCCAAGTGAGAAGTTCCAAGTTCCAAGAGATCGACTACCACGCGGCCTGGACGAGGGCGAGGTCGGGTTCGTTGGTGTCGAGGTGGGCGAGGTGCTCGGCGATGGTGGAGTGGTCGCCGGGAAGGACGAGGTCCGGGCGGATGTCGGCGAGCGGTTGGAGGACGAAGCGACGCGAGGTCAGGCGCGGGTGGGGGAGTTCGAGGTCGGCTTCGGCAATCGTCTCGTGGCCGAAGTAGAGCAGGTCGATGTCGATGGTCCGGGGCGCATTCGGGCCGGCGGAACGATCGCGGCCGAGCTCGAGCTCGAGGGAGAGGGCGGCAGCCAGGAGTTCCTGCGGCGAGCCTTGGAAGCGGATCTCGACGACCGTGTTGTAGAAATCGGGCGAGCCCTCGGGGCAGGCGACGGGAGCCGTTTGATAGATCGGTGCCTGAAGCAGGCCGTCCGCGGACATCTTCCGCAAGCGGTCGCGGGCCTGCCGGAGGTGGGCGAGGCGGTTGCCGAGGTTCGAACCGAGGGCGAGGCCGGCCGAGTGAGAGACAGAAGACTGGAAGACGGAAGACATGGCTCGCTTCGCGGGAGACGGAAGATTTGAAGACAGAAGATGGAAGAGCTGATTGGCCAGGGGTCTTGTGTCTTCTGTCTTCCAGTCTTTTGTCTTACGTCAACCCCAGCACATCCTGCATGTCGTAGAGACCGGCAGGCTTGTCGGCGAGCCAGGCGGCGGCCTGGGTGGCACCGGCGGCGAAGGTCATGCGCGACGAGGCCTTGTGGGTGAGTTCGACGCGCTCGCCGTCGGCGGCGAACATCACGGTGTGGTCGCCGACCACGTCGCCGCCGCGCAGCGTGTGCATGCCGATCTCCTTGCGGGTACGGGCGCCGGTGATGCCGAAGCGGCCGTGCTTCACATCGTCCTCGTAGGAGGTGCCGGTTTCCTCGTTGAGGATCTCGAGCAGGCGGCGGGCGGTGCCGGAGGGGGCGTCGATCTTGTGGCGGTGGTGCATTTCGGTGACCTCGATGTCGAAGCGGTCCTGGCCGAGCACCTGGGCGGCCTTGCGGGTGAGCCAGAAGAGGGTGTTGACGCCGACCGAGAAGTTCGGGGCGAAAACGATGGGCAGCTGCTTCGAGGCTTCGACGATCGCGGCGCGTTCGTCGTCGGTGTGACCGGTGGTGCCGATGACGAGGCGGGTGTCGCTTTCGAGGGCCGCCCGCAGCAGCTCGCGGGTGAAGGAGTGGATGGTGAAGTCGATGACCGTGTCCGCCTTGGCGATGGCCGCGGCGAGGTCTTCGCCGACGTCGTGGGTCGCCGCGACTTCGGTATCGGGGTTTTCTTCGACGGCGGCGATGACCGCCTGGCCCATGCGGCCGGATTTTCCGGTGACGAGGATGGAGTTCATGGTTCTTCTTTTTCCGGCCGGTAGGTGCCTGCGTAGCCGGGGGTGTAGAGGCGCAGGCCGAGGATGGGTGCCATGGCGGTGAAGTGCTTGTCCACTGCATAGACGCGGCAGTCGGCTTCGAGGGCGAGGGTGGCGACGAGCGCGTCGTTCCACGGCACGGTGAGGCCCTCGGCGCGGAGGCGGGAGTAGGTTTCGGCCGCTTTGCGCCACAGCTTCTGATCATTCCGCAGGTAGGGGAGGATGTTGAGCCATGCCTGGATGCGGTTTTTCTCGTCGCGACGGGCCCCGCCGAGGAATTCGAGCTCGACGGGGCCGCAGAGGGTCGCTTCGAAGGCATCCAGCAGGCCGCGCACCGCCAGTTTGACCTCGAGCTTTCCCGCGCGGCGGAAAAACTCGACCATGGCACTGGTGTCCACGAGGACCATCAGCGGTCGCAGGCCTCGATCTCGTCGTTGGTCATCGGATAGTCACCAAATTCGCCTTCCATGACCATCCGCCCGAATTCCTTGGCCATCTCCCGCCGGATGAACTCTTGGGCGGCCTTGACGATGGCTGGACCTTTCTTGGTTTCCCCGGTCAACCGCATGGCGTCTTCCAAAATCTCGGATTCGATGTCGACGGTGATTCTCATGAGGCCAATTGAATCCAAAAGATGAAAAATTCAATTAAAAAATCATCTTTTCGATTCAAGAGAGGAGATCGAAATCATGCATCAGCGCCTGCAGCGAGTCGCGGCGTTCCGGGGCGAGTCCGACGAGGGGCAGCCGGAATTCGTTGGTGCAGTGGCCTTGCAGGGCAACCGCTTCCTTGATCGGGACCGGGTTGGTATCGAGCGACATCAGGCCGCGGAAGAGGGGATACCACTGCTTCTGCATGGCGAGGGCCTCGTCGAAGGAGCCGTTCAGGCAGGCGCGGACGAGGCGGACCATGACATCGGGGACGAGGTTCGAGGCGACCGAGACCAAGCCCACCGCGCCGCAGCTCATGAATGGGACCGTGAGGGGGTCGTCGCCGGAAAGAATGGCGAAGTCGTCGGGCAGGGCCTGGACGAGCTGGTTGACGCGATCGACGCAGCCGCCTGCTTCCTTGATGGCGGTGATCGTCGGGCAATCGGCGGCGAGGCGCGCGGCGACCTCGACCGGGATGGGAATCGCGGAGCGGCCGGGCACGCTGTAGAGCATGATCGGCAGCGAGGTCGCCGAGGCGATCGCCTTGTAGTGCTGGTAGAGGCCTTCGGCGGACGGCTTGTTGTAGTAGGGGCAGACCTGGAGGGTGCCGGTGGCGCCCGCCTGTTCGGCGGCCTGGGTGAGGGTGATGGCCTCGGAGGTGGAATTGGCTCCGGTGCCGGCGACCACCTGACAGCGCCCGGCGGCGTATTCGACCGCCAGGGCAATGACGTCGATGTGTTCGTCGTGGTCGAGGGTCGGCGACTCGCCGGTGGTGCCGACCGGCACGATTCCGTCAATCCCGGCGGCGACCTGCCGGTCGATGAGGGCCTGGAAGGCGGGCTTGTCGACGGCCCCGTCGCGGAAGGGAGTGATGAGGGCGGTGTAGGTGCCTCGGAAGCTCATGCGCGGGAGATTGAATGCTGAACGCTCAAGGTCCAACACCGAAGATGGGTCCGCGGGGAAAATGCAGGAAGGCGGCAGGATGCCGCCGGGACGGCCTGCGGCAGGGATGCCGCAGCCGCCTGCTCAGTCTTCGATGGGCTGGATCCAGATGTTGCGGAAGCGGACCGGATTGCCGTGGTCCTGGAGCGAGATCGGACCGGTGTCGCCGTGGGCCTCGTACTCGGAGATCGAGTGCGGGCCACGCCAGCCGGTGCCGCCCCACAGCTCGACGTCGTCGTGGATCTTCACGCCATTGTGGATCACGGTAAAGCGCGCGCGACGGGTGACGTTGCCTTCGTCGTCGAAGATCGGGCGGTGGAAGGTGATGTCGTAGCTTTGCCATTCACCGGGCGGGCGGCTGGCATTCACCTTCGGCACGGCGCGGCCGTAGATCGCGCCGCACTGGCCGTCGGGGTAGGTCGTGTTTTCGTAGGAATCGAGGATCTGCACCTCGTAGCGGCCCATCAGGAACACACCGCTGTTGCCGCGGCCCTGGCCCTCACCCTTCACCGTCGAGGGCGTGGCGAATTCGAGGTAGAGGCGGCATGAGCCGAATTCGTCCTTGGTCCGGATGTAGCCGGCGCGCTTGACCGATTCCATGGCGCCGTCGACCAGATTCCACGGCTTGGCGTCCTTCTTCACCGACTCCCAGTTCTTCTCCATCGAGGCCTGGGTTCCGTCGAAGAGGACGGTGGCACCTTCCGGCGGCTTGGCTGCCGCGGGATCGTAGGCAGGGGGCGTGACCACCTCCGGCTGCGGTTGCTTTTCCGGGTCGGTTTCGTGGACCTTGATGCCGTCGATCCACATGTATTCGACGTTCTTGCCGTTCTCGACCCGGATCTCTTTTTTGACGACGGGTTCGGCGAAGGCGGGGGTCAGGAGCAGGGCGGCGCTTGCCAGCAGCAATCCATGGCGGTTGGTCATGGACCAAGTTTGCCGAAAGCGCGGTCCGGATCAAGGTCTCATGCGGGTTCGTGACAATCCCGTCCCGCCGGTCTCGTAGGGATGAATGCGAATCTTCCGACCCCTCCGAACCATGAACGAATCCCGGCGCATTTTCCTCAAGACCGGCCTGGCGGCCGCGGCAGTCAGCCACCCTCTGCTAGCCCAGGCGGCCGCCCCGAAGCGCAAGCTCCGGATCGCGGGAATCGGTGTCGGCGGAATGGGCTTCAACAACCTGACCAATCTCGCGGCGGAGAACATCGTCGCCCTTTGCGACGTCGACCAGGTGGTGGCGAAACGCAGCTTCGACAAGTGGCCGGACGCGAAACGGTGGACCGATTTCCGTGAAATGCTCGAGAAGCAGGACGACATCGAGGCGGTGATGATCGCCACACCCGATCACACCCATGCGTCGATCGCGATGGCCGCCCTCAAGGCGGGCAAGCACGTTTATTGCCAGAAGCCGCTGACGCACGACATCCACGAGTCGCGCCTGCTGGCGGCCGCGGCGGCCGAGGCGAAGGACTGCGTGGCCGTGATGGGCAACCAGCACCATTCCTCGGGCGGGGCGCGAAAGGTGGTCGACTGGGTCCGCGCGGGATTGATCGGCAAGGTCGAGCGGGTGATCGCGTGGTGCAGCCTGACCTACCGGCCGTGGGGTCATGCGGGATGGTCCACTCTAACGGACACACCGCCTTCGAAGACTCCTCCGGTGCCGGACACGCTCGACTGGGACCTGTGGAGCGGTCCGGCCGAGGTGCGTCCGTATCATCCGACCTATCACCCGGCGCGCTGGCGGGCGTGGTGGGACTACGGATGCGGGATGATGGGCGACCGCGGGGTGCACACCCTGGATGCCTCGTGCTGGGCGCTGGGCCTCACGGCTCCGAGCAGTGTGGAAAGGCTCATGATCGAGGGCGAGAACGAGTACGTGCATCCCGACAAGGCGCACATCCGTTACCAGTTTCCGGCCAGGGGATTGATGGCGCCGCTCCAGCTCGACTGGTATTCGGGCCTGCGTCCGGCGGAGGCCGACGAGATCACCGGTGACCACAAGCCGGGCGACGACCAGGGCGGGGCGGTGATCATCGGCTCGGAGGGGATGATCACCCACGGGACCTATCCGGGCAACAGCCTGACGCTGCTGCCGGCATCGCTGAAGAAGGAGGCGGCGGGCATCAAGTCGGAGCTGCCGAACCTGCGTGGCAGCCACGAAATGATCTGGGCGGCGGCCTGCAAGGGCGAGGGCCCGGTGTCGTCGGGCTTCGAGTATGCGGCGGGTCTCAACGAGCTGACCCACATCGGCAACCTGGCGATCCGCCTCGGCGGCAAAATCGAGTGGGATGCCGAAAAGGGCGAAGCCCCGGGAAATCGCGAGGCCCCGCAGTACATTCGGATGCCCCGGCGAAAGGGCTGGGAGTTGGGATGAATCAGATCTTCCACTCGCCGCGGTAGTCGATCTTCTTGAGCAGCTTGTCGGCCTCCGGGTCACCGACGATTTCCTCCTTGATGGGATCCCACTTCAGCGGGCGCTTGAGCGCGTCGGACACGTAGCCGATGTGGCCGGGCGTGATCGAGCGGTGGGCGGTCTCGGCGGGGCAGATGCATTCCTTCCGCGTGAGGACCCCCTCGATGAAGTTCCGGCGGTGGTCGCGTGAGGCGTAGGCCTTCACCGGCCCGCGGTCGAAGGATTCGCGGATCCACTCCTTGTTCGAGGCGTCGATCTTGCCGCGGTTGACGTAGACCCAGCCGTCCTCGCCGATCCACTTGCAGCCCATCGTGTTCTTGTTGGAAATCGAGACCGTGTAGCCGTCGGCGTAGGTCGAGAGCACCTCGTAGTCGAGCGGTTGGTCGTACATGCCCTTGTCGGCATAGCGGAAGCCCTTGGCTTCGACCTGCACCGGGCCGCTCTTGTCGAGGCCGAGGCCCCAGTGGGCGATGTCGTTGTGGTGGCCGATCCAGTCCATGAGCTGGCCGCCACCGTAGTCGAGGCACCAGCGCCAGTTCCAGTGGAGGCGCTTCTCGTTGTAGGGGAGCAGGCGGCTCGGGCCGCACCACATGTCGTAGTCGAGGTGGTCGGGGATCGGTTGGGCCTCCTTGCCCTCGATGTCGGTGCCCTTGCCGGTCGGGAGGCCGACTTCGACGTGCTTGATCTTGCCGATCAGGCCGTTGAGGACGATCTCCGCCCCGACCCGGAAGCGGGTGTCGGAGCGTTGCTGCGAGCCGGTCTGGAAGATCGCCTCGCGCTTGGCGACCTCCTTGTAAAGCGCCTGGCCTTCGGCAAAGAGGTGGGTCACCGGCTTTTCACAGTAGACGTCCTTGCCGGCACGGAGGGCGGCAAGAGCCGTGACGGCATGCCAGTGGTCCGGGGTGCCGACGACCACGGCGTCGATGTCCTCGCGGGCGCAAAGCTCGCGGAAGTCTGCATGGGTGTCGCAGCCCTTGAAGCTCCCGCTTTCCTTCTCCTTGGCGTAGCGCTTCTCGACGTTGTCCTTCGCCTTGTTCATCCGCTGGGCGTCGGGATCGCAGACCGCGAGGCCCTGGACCTCCTTGAGGTTGAGCATCCCGTTGAAGACGCCGGAACCCTGGCCGCCGCAGCCGATCAGGCCGACGCCGACGCGTTCGGAGGGGGCGGTGGTGCCACCCTTGCCCAGCACGGAGGCCGGAACGATGAGAGGAACGGAGAAGGCGGCGGAGCGTTGGATGAAGTGACGTCTTTTCATGGGATGCGTCTTCGGGTTACGACAGGGCGTTCTCCGACCTTTCCCCGCTTCTCCGATGATTCGATTCTCCGCCATTCTTTTTCTGATCCCGGTCCTCGCCGGGTGGTGTTTTGCCCAACCCAACATCGTGGTCTTCCTCAGCGACGATCAGGGTTGGGGCGACCTCTCCAGCTCGGGCAACCAGGACCTGGCCACGCCGCGCATCGACTCGCTGGCGCAGCAGGGCGTGAGCTTCGACCGCTTCTACGTCTGTCCGGTCTGCTCGCCGACGCGTGCGGAGTTCCTCACCGGTCGCCATCATGCCCGGGGCGGCGTGTATTCGACCTCGGCCGGCGGCGAGCGGCTCGATCTCGATGAAACCATCCTGCCGGAGATCCTGAAGGCGGCGGGCTACCGCACCGGGGCCTTCGGCAAATGGCACAACGGCATGCAGGGTCCCTACCATCCGAGTGCCCGGGGTTTCGACGAGTTCTACGGCTTCTGTAGTGGCCACTGGGGGCATTACTTCGATCCGATGCTCGACCACAACGGCCGCATCGTGAAGGGCGAGGGCTTCTGCATCGACGACTTCACCAAGCGGGCGATCAACTTCATCGAGGGATCGGTGAAGGCCGGAAAGCCCTTCTTCGCCTACCTGCCCTACAACACCCCGCACTCGCCGATGCAGGTGCCCGACCGCTTCTGGGAGCGTTTCAAGGACAGGCAGCTCAAGTCCACGGCCCCGGGTCGCGAGGTGACCGACCATCAACGCTGCGCCCTCGCGATGTGCGAAAACCTCGACTGGAATGTCGGTCGTCTGCTCGACCAGCTCGACCGGCTCGGGGTGGCCGACGACACCATCGTCGTCTGGTTTCACGACAACGGACCGAACGGATTCCGCTGGAACGGGGGGATGAAGGGAAAGAAGGGGTCGACCAACGAGGGAGGCGTGCGGAGCCCGCTCTACGTGCGTTGGCCGGCCTCGATCAAGGCGGGCACCCGGGTGCCGCAGATCGCCTCGGCCCGGGACCTGCTGCCGACGCTCTGCGAGCTGGCCGGGCTCGATGAACGTTCGGAGAAGCCGCTCGATGGCCGCAGCCTCGCCCCCTTGATCCGTGATCCGGAGACCGCCTGGCCGGAGCGCATCCTCATCCAGCAGTGGCAGAACAAGGTCAGTGCCCGGAGTCAGCGCTTCCGCCTCGATGCTCAGGGCAAGCTTTTCGACATGGTCGAGGATCCGGGGCAGAGCCAGCCGGTGAACAAGCAGCACCCGGAAGTGCTCGCCCGCCTCGGGGAAGCGGCGGAGAAGCATCGTCGCGAATTCCTTCCCGGGTATCGCGACGACGACCGGCCCTTCATCCTGACTCATCCGGATCTGGCGATCACCCAATTGCCGGCTCGTGACGCGCAGGCGACCGGTGGCTTGAAGCGGTCGAGCATCCACCCGAACTGCTCGTACTACCTGAACTGGAAGGACACCGGGGATGCGCTGCACTGGGCAGGCCGGGTGGAGGCACCGGGCCGCTATCGGGCGACCGTCTGGTATGCGGCCAGGGAAGCCGGGGCCCGGATGGCGCTGCGCTTCAAGGATGAGTCCCTCGAGTTCACCATTGCCGAGGCCCACGATCCGCCGGAGGTGGGAAAAGCCGAGGATCATGCGCCGCGCAGCGAGTCGTATGTGAAGGACTTCAAGCCGCTGGTGGCCGGAACGCTGGAGCTTTCGGCAGGCGACGGTGAACTGCGGCTGGAAGCGCTCGAGATCCCGGGGGGCGAGGCGCTGGAGTTCCGGCTGCTCACGCTTGAGCGCCTGGATCCCGCCGAGCGCTGATTCCGGTTTTCGAATTTTTCGGTGAGATCCGACCTTTGGTGGCGTATTTCCACCCAGCCCATGCGTCTGTTACTCTGCCTTTGTCTTTCCGCGATCCTGCCGCTCGGGGCGGAGATCACCGCCACCCGCGATGGCGACCGGCTTCGCGTGGAAATCGACGGCAGGCTTTTCACCGAGTACCGGAACGACAAGTGGCTGCCCTGCCTCTACCCGCTGATGAGTCCCGATGGGACGCATCTGACCCGGCGGTATCCCTTCGAGAAGGACGTGGCGGGGGAGGCCAAGGACCACCCGCATCACATCGGCTTCTGGTTCACCCACGGCGACATCAACGGCAACGACTTCTGGCACGAGCCGAAGGGCTGCCGGGTGGTCACCAAGGGTTTCGTGGGTGAACCGGAGATCGATTCGAGCGGCAAGGTGCTCACCTTCACGGTCGATCTGGAATGGCGGGGCAAGGACCAGAAGCCGCTGCTTTCCGAGCAGCGGACCTATTCGATCCAGGTCGAGGGCCGGGACCGCGTGATCGACGTGAGCTGTGATTTGAAAGCCACGGACAAGGACGTCGTCTTCGGAGATACCAAGGAAGGGTCGTTCGCCATCCGGGTCGCCCCGACCATCCGGATGAAGGGCGCGGTGGCCAAGGGCGGGATCACCAACAGCGAGGGGCTGACCGGTGGCGATGCCTGGGGCAAGCGGGCGAAGTGGGTCGCCTTCCACGGCCCGGACTCCGCGGGCACCCCGACGGTGATCGCGCTGATGGATCATCCTTCCAACCTGCGCCATCCGACGTGGTGGCACGCCCGCGACTACGGTCTGCTCGCCGCCAACCCCTTCGGCCCGCGCTCCTACAAGGACAAGGAGTTCAAGGGTGACGCCTTCACTCTGAAGAAGGGAGAGTCGCTCAAGCAGCGCTACCGCTTGGTGCTTGTCCAGGCGGATCTTGCCGCGGCGCCCCTCGACAAGTACTGGCAGTCCTTCAGCAAGTGACCCCGCAAACGATCATGATCCGCATCCTCCGCATGACCCTGGCCCTCGGCCTGCTGCTTCCCGTGCAGGCCGGCTTCGAAGTGAAGACCAGTGATTCCCGGATCGAGATCGTCGATGGAGGGAAGTGTGTCTTCGGTTGGCAGATCCAGCCGCCGGCGGAACCCCTTGGCGGGATCGAGAAGTTTCCGATCAGCGCCTACGTCGACCCCCTGGCCACCCCGTCCGGGTTCGACCTGACCGCCGTTCAGCCGAGCGATCACCTCCACCACCTCGGCCTCTGGTGGCCGTGGAAGCAGGTCACGGTGGATGGCAAGAAGCATGTCACCTGGGAGTTGCAGAAGGGCGAGGGGTGCCATGTCGCCAAGTCCGCGACGGTTACCGGCGAGAGTGACGATGCGGTCTCGATCACCGCCCGCAACGAGATCCAGATTCAACGCGACGGGAAGTATCGGCCCGTCATTGCGGAAACGGTGAACCTGCGCTTTTCGCGTCTTGGAAAGGATGCCTACGTCCTCGACATCGGGCTTGAGCATGCACCGGTGGCCGGCGAGGAGGTGGAGATCACGGCCTACCGCTACAGTGGGTTTTCGTGGCGTGGCCCGATGAGCTGGACCGGGGAGAACAGCGCGATGGTGACGAGCGGGGGGCAGGACAGCGACAGCGCCAATGGCCAGGAAGCCCGCTGGGTTTTCGTGAGCGGCCCGGCGGAGGATGACAAGGCGAGTTTCCTGATGCTCAGCGGTGCGGAGAAGGACGGCAATCCGGCCGAGCGGCTCCGCGTCTGGAACTCGAAGATGCATCACGGCAATCCCTTCATCAATTTCAACCCGGTGATGAGGAAGTCGTTCGCCCTCACCAAGGACAGCCCCGAGGTGGCCTCGCGTCGCTACCGGGTCGTCATGGCGGACCGGGCCCTCACGGCAGGCGAAGCGGAAGCGCTCTGGAAGGAGTGGAAGTAGCCGGCGGAGAGGAAGGGGATGCGGCAAGGACCGCGCGACGCTGTCGCGCATCGGGCGGCCACATCGACTGCTTTCTAACAAAATGACCGGGAAGGTGGCGGGGCCGTGCCGTTTTGCAACGGTTTCCCAAGCGGGAAAGGTGGCCTGCCTGTGGCCGGGCCTTCCAGGCCCGTCGCCATGTTAGATGAGGCATTGGCGACGGGGCTGGAAGCCCCGGCCACCTTCAGTGACGCCCCGGGCATCCCTTCATTCGCCGTGCTTGATGGGCCGGGCGTGCTTGCGCCGGTAGGCGACCGGCGTCATGCCGAAATGCTTCTTGAACAGGCGGGCGACGTTGTTGTCCGACTTCTCGCCCATCGCGTAGGCGACTTCCGAGACGGTCAGGCTGGTTTCCAGCAGCAGGCGGGCGAAGTTCTCCAGCCGCCGGTCGCGGATGTAGGCGTAGATGCTCTTGCCGGTGGCCTCGCGGAACCGGTCATAGAGCCGTCGACGTGAGAGGTTGACCACGCGGATCACGTCGTCGACCTCGATGGGGGTGTTGACCCGCTCGCGGATGAACGAGACCGCTTTGGCCACCTCCGGGTCGAGGGTTTCGGTGGCGTCGGTCGAGGGACGCGCCCTCACCCCCAGCGGTTCGATGACGATGTCGTCGGGCCGGCGCGGGCCGCCCTTGCCCTGCAGGCACCGCGCCAGATGGCGCGCGGCATCGTAACCGCCGCGGCGGATGTTGAGCCGCACGCTGCTCTGCGAAACCTGTGCCAACTCGCAGATCGACTCGTCGTCGCCGACCCCGATCAGCGCCACCTCGTCGGGGATCCGCAGGCCCACCGCCACGCAGGCTTCCTGGACGAGCAGGGTGAAGTCGTCGGTGCAGCAGAAGATGCCGACCGGCTTGGGCAGCCCGAGCAACCAATCGATCAGGCGCTGGTGACCGGCGTCCCAGCTGAAGAACTCCCGGCCGTCGTCGCTGTCGAAGAGATGGGCTTCATGGCCGTGGTCCTCCACCCGCTGGCCGAAGCCCTCGCCGCGGCGTCGCGACCAGAAGAAGGCGCGCACGCCACAGTAGCCGAAGTGCCGGAAGCCGGCCTCGTGCAGATGATCGGCGGCAATCCGCCCGGTGGCGGGATCATTGACCACGATGTTGGGGATGCCGGCACGGCACTCGGTGGTCGGGCTGTAGACCGTCGGTCGCCCGGTGTGCAGGATCTCGTCGTAGCGGTGCGGACGGCTTTCGCGCAGGATCACGGCATCGGGCTGCCAGCGCTCGATGAGTTCCACCGGATCCACCTCCCGATCGGTGAGGTAGGAGACGTTTCGCTGGAACTGCCAGGGACCGTGGAGATTGGCGTAGTCCGAAATCCCCCGCAGCAGTTCGCGCTCGTAGTGCCGCACTCCCTGCAGGAAAAGGGCGACCTTGGGGATCGATCGGGCTCCTTTTGGGGTTGCACGCATTGAGGATGATCCTGCACATGGTGAGGTTGCCGTCAACCTGGAGCCGGCCTAGGATGCGGACCTCGAACCAACACAAACACCATGGGAAAAATCGGAATCGGACTGAATCTGGAAGCGGTGCGCACCTCGCACAAAAACTTTGAATGGGGCGTCGAGTTCGCCGCCGACCTCGGCTACGAGTACATCGAGCCGATGGTGCACTGGGGCCGCGAACTGCTGAGTGAGGCGCGGTATTTCCACAGTGTGTCGATGCTCGACGATCCCTACCGGATCAAGGACTGCGTCGAGAAGCACGGCATCAAGCTTTCCGCCTTTTCCTCCCACAGCCAGGCCTCGAAGCCCGAGATCGCGGTCGAGTATCTCAAGCAGGCCGCCCGCTTCGCCAAGGAGGCCGGCGCGCCCATCATCAACACCCACGAGGGCCACAAGCAGCCGTGGACCACCGCCGAGGAGGACTTCGTGCTGATCAAGTATTCGCTCACCGAGGCCCTCAAGGTCTGCGAGCGCCGCGGCATCAAGATCGGCTTCGAGATGCACCAGACCTATTCGCTCGACCCCGACCTTTATGACAAGTGCCTCAACCTGGTCGACTCGCCCAACCTCGGGGCGAACTACGACACCGGCAACGCCCACCTCGGCGGCCACGACGCCGTCGAGTGGTTCGACCGGGTGAAGGACAAGGTCATCCACGTCCACGCCAAGGACATCTCGATCGAGCAGTCCGATGCCGAGCGCGGCAAGGTCATGGGCACGGCCGTCGGCTGCGCCTGTGGCGACGGGGTGGTCGATTACCCGGCGATCTTCGAAATCTGTAGGGACCTGCCCCAGGACATCGTATTCAGCGTCGAATGCGAAACCCTCGAGCAGGCCGAACGCAGCGTGAAGTATCTCAAGGAAATCCGCGGCTGATCGTGATCTTTGCCGCCTCGAGCATCGAACTCTGAACATTCCACACCCAAGCCCATGAAACGCCGATCCTTCCTCACCTCGACCGTGGCCACCGGCGCGGCACTGACCATTCTGCCCTCCCGGTCGTGGGGTAAGAGCTCGAAGAATGGAACCCTCCAGCTGGCCCAGATCGGCTGCGGGCGGATGGGCCGCGGCGACATGCAGAACGCCATGAGCATGGGGTCCAAGGAGGGACTGAATGCGCGGGTGATCGCCTGCTGCGATGTCGATTCCGCCCGTGCGGCCTCGGCCGGCGAGGTGGTGAAGAAGTTCTACGGCGGCAAGGGGGAGTCCGAGGTCGAGGTCGCCATCTACACCGACTACCGCGAGCTCCTCGAGCGCGACGACATCGACGGCCTCGTCATCTCCACACCGGAGAACTGGCATGCGCTGGTCGGGATCGCCGCCGCCGGGGCCGGCAAGCATATGTACATCCAGAAGCCGCTGACCTACTCGATTCCGGAGGGGCAGGCCCTGGTCAAGGCGGTGCGCGCGAACAAGGTGGTGCTGCAAACCGGTTCGCAGCAGCGGTCCGACATCCGCTTTCGGCAGGTCTGCACGATCATCCGCAACAACTGGCTGGGCAAGCTGAAGAAGATCGAGGTCGAGGTCCCCACCGACCGGGGTGAAGCCCATGGCGAACCGGGCAAGCCTCCCGCCAACCTGAACTACGACATGTGGCTCGGCCCGTGTCCGGACGTTCCCTACATCGAGGCCAGGGTGCATCCGCAGAACGGCTTCGGTCGTCCGGGCTGGTTGCAGGTCCAGCGCTACTGCCTGGGCATGATCACCGGCTGGGGTTCCCACATGTACGACATCGCCCAGTGGGCCAACGGCAGCGATGTCGACAGCGGCCCGACCGAGATCCAGGCCACGGGCGAGTTTCCCGATCGCGGGCTCTTCGATGTCCACGTCGGCTATCAGGGCGACGCGCTCTACGACAACGGTGTGGTCCTGACCTCGAGGAACGGCAGCCCGGGGGTGAAATTCATCACCGAGGATGGCTGGGCCTACTGCTCACGCGGCAAGATGGACTGCAGCGACAAGGAACTGCTGCGACGCCAGCCGACCGACGGGGAAACCAAGCTCTACACCTCGCAGAACCACATGGGCGACTTCCTTTCGTCCGCCCGGGACGGCAGTGATCCGATCTGTCCGGTCGAGGTCGGGCACCGCTCCAACTCGGTCTGCGTGCTCCATCACCTGTCGATGAAGCTCGACGGCCGCAAGCTGAAGTGGGATCCGGTGAAGGAACAGATCATCGGCGACGACGAGGCCAACGCCAAACTGCAGGTCCCCATGCGCAAGCCTTATGAGATCTGAACGCATCATCGCGGCTTGGTTCGCCCTGCTGCTGGTCGGCGGGGTTTCGGCACCCGTTGCCGATGCCCAGAAAATCCCGGCCTTCGAGCTCGACGAGGCCTGGAAAGAGAAGGTCGCCGCCGTGGCGCCGGAGAAGCCGCAGGTCGCACCGAAGCAGGCGCGCAAGGTGCTGATCTTCTCGTTGGCCACCGGCTTCAAGCACTGGTGCATCCCGCACACCGAGGCGGTGATCGAGATCCTCGGCAAGCGGAGCGGTGCCTACGAATCGGTCGCCAGCGTCGACATCGAGGTGTTCCGGCCGGAGCGCCTGCGGGCCTTCGATGCGGTGGTGCTCAACAACAACTGCCCGACCGGCAAGAAGCGCGACCTGTTCTACGACGTGCTGGTGCAGAAGATCGGCGACGCCGGGAAGAAGTATGAGGCCATGCCCGCCGACGAGCGGGAGGAACTCGCCCGCATGCTCTACCGCAGTCTTGTCGACTACGTCGAAAAGGGTGGCGGCCTGGTGCTGATGCACGGTGCGATCGCCAACTTCGCCTACTCCGAGGAGTTCAGTGAGCTCGCCGGCGGGAGCTTCTCCTACCACCCGCCGCAGCAGGAGGTCACCCTGCATCCCTGCTGTCCCGACCATCCGATGCTCAAACCCTTCGGCGGCAAGCCCTTCGTCCATGTCGACGAGCCCTACGTCATGGGCGGAGCCTACGAGAAGTTCAACTTCGCTCCCATGCTCGAACTGGACACCGAGGGAATCAAGGTGGGCAAGGACCGGGGCTTCCACGACCAGCCCCGCTACGTCTCGTGGATCAAGCCCCACAAGCAGGGCCGGGTGTTCTTTTCCTCGCCCTCGCACAACGCCCAGAGCTTCGAACGCCCGGAGTTGCTCCGCTACCTGCTCAACGGCATGCAGTACGCGACCGGCGATCTCGAGTGCGATGACTCACCGCTGAAGCGGTGAAGCGGGGGCAGTGGCCGGGCCTTCCAGGCCCGTAGCCCCCCCGAATCAACCCTTTTGACTCCGGGCCTGGAAGGCCCGGTCACCCCTCTCACGGAATCTCGATGTCGCCTTCGAAGACGAAGTCGGCCGGGCCGGTGAGGGTGACCTTGCGGAACTGCCGCTCGCCAGCCTGCTCGAAGCCGATCTCGAGGGTCTCGCCGCCTTTTACGTCCACCTTGATTGGCGAGGGATCGCCGCTGCGGAGGTGGTGGAAGAGCGCGCTGGCCACCATCCCGGTGCCGCAGGCGAGGGTCTCGTCCTCGACCCCGCGTTCGTAGGTGCGGATGGCGATGTGGCCGGGCTTGAGCACCTGGACGAAGTTGGCGTTGGTGCCGTTCGGGGCGAAACGCTCGTGGTGCCGGATGGCACGGCCGTGGGTGACGACGTCGGTGCTTTCAAGGTCGTCGACGAAGGCGACCACATGCGGGACGCCGGTGTTGACGTAGCGCAGGGTGCCATCGAGGCCGGGGACCTTGGCGCCGCTGTCCATTTCCAAGTCGACCGGATCGGACATCGCGATGCGGATGTTCTCATCGACCATTTCCGCGGCCAGGGTGCCGGCGATGGTCTCGAAGGTGACCCGCTCGGGGACCTCCTCCATCAGCGCGGCGGTGAAGCGGCCGAAGCAGCGCGCGCCGTTGCCGCACATCTCGGCCTCGCCGCCGTCGGCATTGTAGTAGCGGAACTTGAAGTCGGCCCCGTCTTCGGCGGGCTCGACCGCGAGCAGGCCGTCGGCGCCGACACCGCGGTGGCGGTCGCAGAGCAGTGCGATCCGTTCGCGGGTCAGTTCCAGCGAGAGGTCGCGGTTGTCGACAACGACGAAGTCGTTGCCGGCGCCGTTCATCTTGTAGAAGTGGATGAGCATGGGTCGAAGTTCCAAGTGAGAAGTTCCAAGTTCCAGGTGATCAGACCGACTTCGTCGCGGCGATGAGGGGGGTGACGAGGCTGCGGACCACCTCGGCGGCGCGGTCGGGGTGGAGTTCGATCTGCTTGACGATGGCCGAGCCCACGATGACCCCGTCTCCGGCCTCGGCCACCATGGCGGCCTGCTCGGGGGTGTTGATTCCGAAGCCGACGCAGACGGGCGTGTCGGTGTGGGCGGTGATGCGGGCGACCTGCCCGGCGATCTGGTCGGAAGGGCCGCCGTGGGCGCCGGTGACGCCGGTCCGCGAGAGGGCGTAGATGAAACCCTCCGAACCGTCGGCGAGCAACTTGACCCGGTCGTCCGGGGTGTTTGGCGAGATCAGGCGGATGTGGCGCAGACCCTCACCACGGGCCAGCTCGGTATTTCGCGCCGCCTCGTCGGGCGGCAGGTCGAGCAGCAGGATCCCATCGGCACCGGCGGCCGAGGCGTCGGTGTGGAAGCGCTCGTAGCCGTAGGTGAAGACCGGGTTGAGGTAGGTGAAGAGGACGATGGGCGTGTCGTGGGTCTCGCGGAAGGCACGGATCAGGTCGAGCACGCGGGGGGTGCTCATGCCGGCCTTCAGCGCCCGTTCGGCGGCCATCTGGTTGACGATGCCGTCGGCCAGCGGGTCGGAGAAGGGGACGCCCAGCTCGATCACATCGGATCCGGCGTCGGCGAGGGTCTTGATGACCTCCAGCGAAGCCTCAAACGACGGGTCGCCGGCGGCCACGTAGGCGACGAAGGCCTTCTCGCCCTTGGCGCGCAGCTGCTGGAATGTGGAGTCGATGCGATTCATGAGACGGGCCTGTCGATACGGCCTGATCGGCATCTTGGCAACCGCGGGGAAACGCGAGCTTCCCGGGGCTTGTGAAAACTTTCACAAACCGCTTGAGGGTCGGCGGGGGGCGCGCCAACGTCCGCCGAGCTGCCATGGTGTCCGATTCGAAAACCGTCGCCCACGCCGCCTTCGATTCCCGGGTCGAGGGCAACGTGATCTTTACCCGCGTCGATGCCGCCATCAACTGGATGCGGAAGAACTCGTTGTGGCCGATGCCGATGGGCCTCGCCTGCTGCGCGATCGAGTTGATGGCCACCGGGGCCGCGCGTTTCGACATTTCGCGCTTCGGCATGGAGGTCATGCGTTTTTCCCCGCGCCAGGCGGACGTGATGATCGTCTCCGGCACCGTGACCTACAAGATGGCGCTCGCCGTGAAGCGGATCTGGGACCAGATGCCGGAGCCGAAGTGGTGCATCGCCATGGGGGCTTGTGCCTCGAGCGGCGGCATGTATCGCAGCTACGCGGTGCTGCAGGGCATCGACAACCTGATCCCGGTGGATGTCTACATTTCCGGCTGTCCGCCCCGGCCCGAGGCCCTGATCCAGGGCCTGCTCAAGCTGCAGTCGCAGATCGAGGGTGATCCGGCGATCGAGAACCAGAAGAAGGAGTTTTTCGAGGAGCTTTCCTCCTGACCGTCATGTCTGCTGCAGCCCAGGATTCCGAGGCCATCAAGGCGAAGTTCGGCGACGCGGTGGTCGACACCGTGGCCTTCCGCGGGGAGCACACCTGCGAAGTCTCGCTGTCGGCGCTCAAGGACGTGCTCCAGCATGCCCGGGACGAGCTGGGCTACGATTTCCTCCTCGATATCTCCAGCCTCGACCATTTCGGGAAGGATCCGCGGTTCGAGATGGTCTACGAACTGGCGACCGTCGACGATTCCAAGCATCTCCGGATCCGGGCCAAGGTCGGCGAGGACGAAAAGGTGCCGAGCGTGGTGTCGATCTGGGCGGGTGCCGATTGGCATGAGCGGGAGGTTTACGACATGATGGGCATCGGCTTCGAGGATCATCCTGACCTGCGCCGCATCCTCATGTGGGAGGGCTATCCCTTCCATCCGCTGAGGAAGGACTTTCCGCTGGCCGGCCGTCCAAGCGAGATGCCGGATGTGGCCTTTACCGGGGTGGCTCCGCTGGAAGGCGGTCCCTTCGTGACCAGCCCGGGTGCCGGGAATCCCGTGACCCGGGAGCCGCGCTCGCGCGAAATCGACTGATTTCCGAATTTTCCAAGACCGCGCGGCCATGCAACTTCCCCGGGGAATGCGTGGACACGGGCCGAATTGGAGGGACGTCGGCGATGATCTGGCCGCGGCCCGCGCGACCTTGTCGCTGGTGGGCGTTCTGGTGGCGATCCAGATCGTGCTCGCGGCCCTTGGTGGAGTCGACCGGGTGCCCCAGCTCTACCTGGACCTGGGCCTCAGCCGGAACGGGCTGGCTCATGGCAAGGTCTGGGAGCTTGCCACCTACGGGCTGATCCACGCCAACTGGCTGCATCTGGCGCTGAACTCCGCGGCCCTCCTGGCGCTGGGTCCGAGGCTCGAGCGGATCGGGGGCTTGAGGCTGTGGGGGTGGCTCATGCTCGGCGGTTTGCTGGCAGGGGGAGGCCTGCACCTGCTTGCCGATGGCGGCGGTGACCGTCCGCTGGTCGGGGCCTCCGGCTGCGTTTTCGCCGCGGTGCTGTGGCTGACCGGTGTGTCGCCGGGGTCGAGGATGTGGCCGGTGCCGGTGTCGGGGAAAAGCCTGGGGATCGGAATGCTGCTCGCGTCGGGGGGGCTGATGCTGGTCAACCCGGCACTCGGGCTGCCGGTGCTGTCCGACTGGGGGCGTGCGCTGGCGTCGGCACTGGGCGATTCACTCTTCGAGGTCTCGCACGCCTGCCACTTTGGCGGTGGGTTGATCGGGTGGATGGCTGCCCGTTGGACGCTCCGACCGCCGGTGACGCTGGAGAAACTCCAGCGCGACCGGCGGCGGCGTGAGAAGGCTTGATCAGCGGCGGCGGCTCAGCTGCTGCATCTGCTGACGGAGAAACTGGGAGGCTTGTTGCTGTCGGGTGATGCCGCGGTCCGAGTTCGAACTCGGCTGCCGGGCGGCATTCGTCCGGGGCGGCTGATTGCGGGTCGCCGGGGTCCGGCCGACGTTCACCGGCTGATTGAAGCCCGGGCGCGGACGGGCGTTCTGGTTCTGCCAGGAGTTCCCTCCGCGGCCTTGTCCGAAGGAATTCGGCGGGACGGGTTGGCGGCCCGGGCGGATTTCCGGTTGGCGGCCACCGCGTTGGTTCCAGTTCTGGAATTGGTTCCCGTCGTTCCATCCCCGGTTCTGCACACCGGGCGTGCGCGGAATCGGGCGGTTCTGGACGACTTGACCCTGGTGGCCACGGCGGGGTTGCTGGTTCTGGACGATCTGCCCACGCTGGCCACCGCGCGAGTGGTAGTTTTCCGCGGCCCGGATCCGGTTGTTGCGCCAGTTCTGGTTGTGGGCACCGCCGCCGTGGCGGACGTTGCGTGCCCAATCATAGTTGCTGGAGCGCAGGTGACCCAAGCGGTCGCTGTGACGGTTGATGTAGCCCGAATGCACGTTGCGGGGCGGCGGGCATTTTCCGCGGCCGTTCCAGCCGTAGGGGTGGGGCACGCCGACCACCACGGGAGGGCAGTAGCCACGGGGATAGTAGCCGCCGACCCAGGGATCGTAGTAGCAGTGGCGGGTCCGGTCGTAGTAGCAGCGGATCGTCGAGTCGTAGAGCCAGCGGTCGCTGTTGGTGTAGATGAACGAGGTGCTCCCGCCGTTGCTGAAACCGTAGGAGCTGGAATAGCCATAATCGTAGGCACCGTAGTAGCAGGAAGTCGCCAATCCGAGGCAGCCGACGGCCAGCAGGATTCTGAAAGCATTTCTCATGGTGTGGATGAAACGGGTGGGCGGGCGGCTTTATTCACCGAATCGGCAACGACGGTGTCTGGGGCGGGGATTGACA
This sequence comes from Verrucomicrobiaceae bacterium E54, assembly GCA_022548915.1. Lineage (GTDB taxonomy): Bacteria > Verrucomicrobiota > Verrucomicrobiia > Verrucomicrobiales > Akkermansiaceae > Haloferula. Next base: position 49,973 of record JAKZES010000024.1, on the reverse strand, counting down.
TGCCTCCGGACCCTCCGTTTGCTGACGGGTGCTCCCCGTCATGCAAGATTCCATCCTCGTTACCGGTGGTGCCGGCTACATCGGCTCGCACACCGTCCGCCTCCTCGCCAGCCAGGGCTTCCGGATCGTTGTTCTCGACAATCTGGTGTTCGGACACGAGGGCGCGATCGTGGATGAAGGTGTCGAGTTGGTCCGTGGCGACGTCGGCGACAAGAAGCTGCTCGAGAAGCTTTTCTCCGAGCACGGGTTCTCGGCAGTGGTACATTTTGCCGCCTACGCCTACGTCGGCGAGTCGGTCACCGATCCGCTCAAGTACTACCGCAACAACACGGCGGAACCGCTGACCCTGCTCGAGGTGATGCAGGCCCACGGCTGCCGGAGCTTCGTCTTTTCCTCCACCTGCGCGACCTACGGCGTCCCCGAATCGGTGCCGATCCGGGAAACCAACCCCCAGGATCCGATCAATCCCTACGGGCGCAGCAAGCTGATGGTCGAGTGGATCCTGCGCGACTGTGAGCACGCCTGGGGCCTGAAGAGTGCCTGCCTGCGCTACTTCAACGCCAGCGGTTCCTCCGAAGACGGGAAGATCGGCGAGGACCACGATCCGGAGACCCACCTCATCCCCCGGGTGCTGATGGCACTGACCGGGGAAATCCCGCACGTGGATGTCTTCGGCACCGACTATCCGACCCCCGACGGGACCTGCATCCGCGACTACATTCACGTCGACGACCTGGCCGATGCCCATTTCAGAGCACTGGAGCACCTGATGAAGGGCGGCGATTCCGTCCGCTGCAACCTCGGCACCGGCGTCGGCGTCTCGGTGAAGGAAATCATTCAGGCCGCCGAGGAGGTCACGGGAAGGAAGGTGCCGGTGAAGTACGGGGAGCGTCGCGCGGGCGATCCGCCGGCCCTGCTCGCCGATCCGTGGTTGGCCAAGGAAGTGCTAGGCTGGGAGGCCCGGCGCAAAGACGTCCGCGACATGGTGCGGACCGCCTGGAAGTGGATGAATGGTCCCAACCACGGTCGATTTGATGCCTAGTCCCCGCGTATCCGCCATGTATTGACATTCCTCCTTGCCCCGGACCCGGCCATGAGCTTTCTTTCTCCAAACCCCGTGCCAATGAAACTTCGTCGACACTCTCTTTCCGGCTTCACGCTGGTCGAACTGCTGGTGGTCATCCTGATCATCAGCGTTTTGCTCACCATTGGAACGGTTGCCTTGAACGGGGCCGGCGGCAAGGGGGTCACCACGGCCACCGCCACGACCGAGGCCCTTTTCGATGAAGCGCGCTCGATCGCGATCGGCAAGGGTGCGAGTTCGCGACTTTTGATCGATGCGGACGACCCATCGTCTCCGAACTACCTCCGCCGGCTCGTGATTGTCGGCGAGATCCTCGACGACGAGGGGAACTCGACCGAACCCAAGCAGTGGGAGGTGGTCGGTCGCGGCTACACGCTGCCCGACCGGGTGTTTTTCAGCAAGGAGTTCAGTCGCAAGGATCACGAGAGCGGGTCCGGTGAAATCGAAACCTTCGACCTGACCGGGCAGCGCATCTCCGCGGCCTATCAGGGCACCTATTACTTCTACGAGTTCAACAGCGAGGGGATCTGCACCACCGGACTGACCGACGACGGTTACGTCGGGCCCAGCTTCGTCGTCGGGGCGGGAGTCCGGCAGCCGGGGGACGAGGATCCCCGGACCACGGGCGATGCGAAGCGTGACTTCGGCGGCTTCGTGATCTGGCGCAACGGCTCGACCTCGGTTTTCCGGGATCCCAAGCAGATCCTCGGCGGAGAAACCAATCCCAAATTCTTCTGATCCATCCATGAAGCGGACCACTCATTCCCACTCCCGCGGCGGTTTCACCCTGATGGAAACCGTGATCGCCATCGGCGTTCTCGCGGTTCTTCTCACGGCCTTCCTCGCGGTCTTCACACCCGCTGCGCAGGGCATTCGCAAGGCGATCAGTGCCGAGGATGCGGATCGCCTGGCCTTCGCGCTCGAGCGCGAGTTGGTCACGGTGGGCGATGCCGACGGCGACTACGCGACCGGCTTCGACAAGGCCTTCGAATGGATCGCCGATGCGGACGAAGACCCGCTGCTGATCTATCAGTTCCGGGCGGATCCCTCGAATCCCGAGCAGCCGGTCGTCGCCATCGATGGCGTGGCGGGCGAGGATTTCATCGTCGTGCCGGTGGTCCGGAGGGCGAGCAACATCGCGGCCGCCGCCGATGAGCTGAAAGCCTTGGAGGGAAGGATTTTCGCCGTGTTGATCGACCAGTTGGTATTCGACGGCGGAGAACTGGTCGCCCGTGACCTGCCGGGCAGCGGCCAGCTCCGCGAGCCCGGCAATGCCGATGGCACGCACGACAGTGCCGCGACCTACCCCGAGGCCTACATCGCCTTTTCCGCCTCGTTCTATCGTGTGCCCAACTCCAGCGTTGGATACATTCAAGGTGACAAGCTGAAGGAGAAGCTCGATGAATGGAAGGCCGGCAGCGCCTCCCCGATTTTCTCCCGCAACCTTGCGGTCCGCCGATAAAACCCCGTTCAACCCATGAGGAATTCAAACCACAGCCAACGCGCCACAGGCTTCACGCTGATCGAACTCATGGTGGCGATGGGAATCACCGCCATCATCATCACCGTGCTGGTGAGCATCACCGGCATCGCCACCGATACCTGGACGCGCAGCCGCGACGAGATCCGGGCATCCCGCCAGGCCAAGGTGATGCTCGACACGATGGCCCGCGATCTGGAGTCGCTGGTCGTGCGCCGCGGCAATGATTTCGAATGGCTGCACGCGAAGCTCGAAACAGGGGGCAACCTGCCGCCGGTTTCCAGTGGGGGCGGGAACTCGTCCGAGGCCATCGGCCTGACCTTCCTGACCGCCGCCACCGACCGCTATCTCGGCCAGGTCGGCGAGGAATTTCCGGAGAATGCGGGCGACGTTTCCTGTGCTTCCTATCGGCTTCGCTATCAGGACCCGATCGAGGGCGGGGCCGACGACCGGACTTCGACCTTCGTCCTCTACCGTCTGCTCGTGAACCCGGACGAGGCCTTTGTCGATCTGCTCGGGCAGCCCGATCTCGACGCCGCCTTCGACAAATACGAGGGCAACATCGATGACCAGGAGAACTTCATCTGCGAGAACGTCCACCAGTTTTCGATGGCGTTCCATGTCGAGGTGACGAGGACGGCCGACGACGGCTCGAACGAGTTGAGAACGGCACGCATCGTCCTTGGCAGTGCCGCGGGTAACGGTGATTTCCGGGTCACGGGGCGGGGGATTCAAACCACGCTTGATGCGGAAGGCTTCACCCCGCAGGAAATCCAAGCCGGACGGCTCCGGGCGGTCGAGATCAGCATGTCGGTCCTTTCCGACGGTGGCATCGCCCGGATGAACGCACGCGATGGTCTCGATCAGAAGGACTACGCCCGCAACGCGTACCACTACACGCGGATGATCGAGTTGCCGGGGATGTGACTTTCTGAGCTCACGGTTCTTCGCGCAGATTCTCGATCGCATCGGCCATGTCGCCGCGGGTGACCTCGGTCGAGACAAAGGCATCGCCCGCCGCCCGCAGCAGCACGAAGCGGATGCGGCCCGAGGAAAACTTCTTGTCCCGTGCCGCCCGGTCGAGGACGACCTCGCTCTCGACCGCCGGGCCGAGCGTGAGCGGCAGTCCGAAGTGCCTGAGCAGCGACAGGATCCGTGAGCTGTCCTGCGGATCCAGGCCGGCCCGGCGTTCGCTGAGGAAAAGGGCGGCCCGCAGCCCCAGCGAAATGGCCTCGCCGTGGAGCAGTTGTCCGTAGGGGACGGCGGCCTCGATGCCGTGGCCGATGGTGTGGCCGAAGTTCAGCAACGCCCGGGTGCCGGAGGTCTCGTGTTCGTCCTCCTCGACGATGCGCGCCTTGATCGAGATGTTGCGGGCGATCAGGTCGGCGGGCACGTCGGTGGAAGCCGGGTCGAGCGCGGCGATGTCATCGAGCATCCGGGCATCGCGGATGGCGGCGTGCTTGATGACCTCGGCGAAGCCTTCGCGGAATTCCCGGGAGGGCAGCGTGCCGAGCGTGTCGGGATCGACGACCACCAAGCGGGGTTGATGAAAGGCACCGACGAGGTTCTTTCCCTGGGGAAGATTGATGCCGGTCTTGCCTCCGACCGAGGAATCGACCTGCGAAACAATGGTCGTCGGGATCTGCACGAAGGGGATGCCGCGGTAGAACGAGGCGGCCACGAACCCGGCGAGGTCGCCGACCACGCCTCCTCCCAGGGCGATCACCGCAGAGGAGCGGTCGTGCCCGGCGGCGGCCAGCGCGCCACAGAGTTCGGCGGTCGTGGCGAAGGATTTCGACGCCTCGCCCGCCGCCACGGAGTGGGTGGTGGACTCGAGGCCGGCCTGCGCCAGTGAGGCGGCCAGCGGCTCGAGGTGATGGCGGGCGACGTTGTCGTCGGTGATCACCGCAAACTTCCGGCCGATGCCGAGTGCGGCGATTCGTTCGCCGGCGCGGGCAAGCGCACCGTTTTCCACGAGGACGTGGTAACTGCGGTCGGCGAGATCGACGGTGACGTCGGGCATGCGGGAAGAAACCAAGATCCTCGTTCCCGACGCGAGAGAAAAGAACGGGCGGAGTTCAGCGTTCCGGGCGGGTCCAGGAGTGCTGGCCGGGTTGCAGGAGCACCGCCAGGGGTTGACGGTCGAGATCCAGCGCGTCGACCAGATGGCGCAGCAGGACCAGCGAAGCGGTCGCATCGAAGAGCGCGTCGTGCCAGCGCCGGTCCGGAACCATCGCCTCGATTTCCCCGGACAGTTCGCAGAAGTCGCACAGCTCGGACAGCCCGTGGGAGGGATGGTCCGGCCATGCCGCGCGGGCCAGCAGCAGGGTGTCGACCCAGGGACCGAAGCCGTGGCCGGGGAAGGCGCGCAAGAAACGCTTTTCGGTTCCCTTGCCGTGGGCGACCACCACGGCACCGCCGAGACGCTGCTTGAGCGTGGGCCACAGTTCCTGCAGGCGTGGCGCGCCAACCAGGTCCTCGTCCCGGATGCCGTGGACCTTGCGGGCGCTCCAGGACACCGGTCGGTCGCAGGCCAGATAGGAGTCGAAGAGCTCGCCCGGTTCGTTTTCCGGCTGCCACGAGGCCAGCCCGATCTGGACGGGCACGTCGGTCTTGCCGCGCGCCGCCCCGGCCGACTCGAAATCGATCGCCGTGAAACGCAGCTCGCGGATGGGGGTTTCGGGGTCCAACGGCGGCCAGCGAAGCGTGATTTCGCCCCGGGGGAAAGACCGATCCCGATCCAACCGGGGCTTGCCAAGCTCCCGCAGCTTGAGAATGGTCGCGACGAGGATGTCGGAGCGAAGAACGCCATGGTGGCTGTGGCCGAACCTGTTGAGCCTCGATGCCCCCCTGGTGGCCGTCGCCTGGCTCTACATGTTCGCGCGTGCCTGGCAGGTGAACTACCTCGAGTGGCAGGCCTACCTCGCGCTCGGCCTCGGGGTGTGGGTCATTTACGTCTGCGACCGCATGCTCGATCTGCGGGTGCGCGACCCGGGCGATCCGCTGCTGGCGGAGCGCCACGAGTTTCATGCGCGTCACCGGGTGTTCTTCCTCGCCGGCGTGGTGGTGGCTGTTGCTGCGGTCCTCTGGTTCGTTTTCAAGGCCCTGCCGGTCGAACTCCTGATCTCCTATTCGGGGCCGGCCGTGGGCCTGGTGGTGGCCTTCTTCCTGTTTGTCATCGGTACCCGCCCGACCGGCGAGGTGCCCTACCTGCGGAATGCCATCGCCGGCCTCGCGTTTGCCTACGGCACCGCGATGATGGCCCACACCCGCGTGCCCTCGCAGGGCATGATGTCGATGGTGCTGTCGCGCGAAATGATCGGCTTTGCAATCCTCTGCGTCCTCAACATCACCGCGATCCATCTCTGGGAGCACTCGCGGCGGTCCGACGATCCGGAGGTCAAGGCAGCCGACGAGATGAGCCTCACGCTGCCGCTCACGCTGCTGGCGGGAAGCGCGCTCCTTTTCGCCTACTTCGACAACCCCGACATGTTCGGGCGTGGGGTCGATGGCGAAAGCCTCCCGGCGCGGCCGTTTTTCTATGCGATCCTGATCTCGACGGCCCTGCTGCAGATTCTCAACCGGACCCGACATCGCTTCTCGCTCGATTTGCTCAGGGTGCTCGCCGATGCCGCGCTGCTGGCACCCTTGCCGCTGTTCTTCCTGTTGTAGGAAAATGGATCGGGCTTGCGGGCATTTCGGCCGCTCCATACGCTTTCCTTCCTCATGACGAAGGCATTTGCAGTCCGTCGCCCGGCGATCCTCATCCTCGGGGCCCCGGGGGCGGGGAAGGGAACCCAGGGGAAGATTCTCGGAGCCATCCCCCGGTTCTTCCATTGCGCCTGCGGCGACATCTTCCGTTCGATGGACACCCGCACGGCGATCGGCCGGCGCTTCGTCGAATACTCGAGCCGCGGCGAACTCGTGCCGGACGAGCTGACGGTGGAACTCTGGAAGTCGCAGGTCGAAAACTGGGCCGAATCCCACCTCTACAAGCCCGATATTGATTTTCTCGTCCTCGACGGCATTCCGCGCAACGTCCGCCAGGCGGAAATCATCGCCGACTTTCTGCAGGTTCATCAGGTCTTCCACCTGACCTGTCCTGACCGGGGCGAGCTCGCCCGCCGCATGCGCAAGCGGGCCCTCAAGGAGAACCGCATCGATGATGCTTCCGATACGGTGATCGCCCAGCGGATCGAAACCTATGACGCCGAGACCCGTCCGCTTCTCGACCACTATCCGGACGAGATCATCACCGTGGTCGACGCCATGCGCCCGCCGGTCGAGGTGCTGGGCGACATCATCCGGCGCATCGTGGCACTGCCGGCGTATCAGGAAATGGGCAAGGAGGTCGTCTGATGGCACGCATCGTCTTCCTCGGCACCGGCGACATTGCCCTGCCGACCTTTCGCTGGCTTCTGGTGTCATCGACGCCCCCGATCGCCCTCGTCACCCAGCCGGACCGACCGGCCGGCCGGCACCGCGAGCTGAAAGCTCCGGCGATCAAGTTGCTGGCCGAGGATGCCGGCGTCGCGGTGCTGCAACCCGAGAAGGTCCGCGATCCCGCGGCGCTCGAGGCCCTCGAGGCGCTCCAGCCCGACCTCATCGTCGTGATGGCCTACGGTCAGATTCTGCCCCAGCGGCTTCTCGACATGGCCCCGCTGGGCTGCGTGAACCTTCATGCGTCCCTCCTGCCGAAATACCGGGGAGCCGCCTGCATCCAGGCCGCGCTCGATGCCGGTGATGCGGAGACGGGCATGACCCTGATGCACGTCATCCGCCAGCTCGACGCCGGGGATGTGATTCTCTCGAAACGAATCCCGATCGGAGCCCGGGACACGGGGGGCAGCCTCCACGACCGCTTGGCGGAGGCGGGGGTCGAAGCGCTGGCGGAGGGGCTTCCGCTGTTGCTGGATGGAAGCGCCCCTCGCACGCCCCAGGATGAACTGGGCGAGTCGAGCCACATCCCGAAGCTCGGCAGGGACGATGGGAGGATCGACTGGAGTTGGCCGGCGGCGCGGATCGAGCGCCGGCTCCGCGCCTACGATCCGTGGCCGGGTTGTTCGACCTCATTCAACGGCCGGCGGCTGAAGATTTTCCCCTTCGCTGAAGTGATCGAAGGCGAAGGGAACCCGGGCGAGGTCCGCGAGATCGACGGCAGGGTGGCGGTGGCCTGCGGCGACGGTGCACTCACGCTCGACGAGGTGCAGCCCGACGGCTCCCGCCGAATGTCGGCCCTCGACTGGTGGCGGGGTCAGCGCCTCGACGTCGCGACCTTTGACTCCTGAGCCGGGCCGCGAGATTCAGCAAAAAGCCCGGGGGCGAATGAACTCGCAACCCGGGCTTTCTGAAACGGGGCAAGGTTAGTTCTCCGTCACCCGCAGGCGTCCGAACAGCGCGCCGCTCGTGGATTCAAGCGTGGTCGGAATCTTGACGGTCACCGTGTCGTTCGGGCTGCCCGTCGCCACCACCACCTGAACTCCATCGGCGAGGTGAGGCGCTGTCGTGCTGGTGGCGGGGATGAGAAGCTGGGTCCAGCCACCGAGGTCGTTGCCGTGCTCGACATACAATTTGGCGGCTCCCAGGTTTCCGGCTCTCTGGAACTGGAGAGCGAGGAAGCCGGGTTCCGTGGCGGCGGCCGGGAGCAGGGCGAGCGCGTCGGCCTGGGGATCCGCGGCACCGAGTGCGAAGGCGAGGCCATTGGCGACGCCGTCGCCGTTGGTGTCGGTCTCGAAGTCCAAGCCGCCCGACCAGGTTTGGTAGGCGGTCTCCGCCGGGTCGATGAGGGCGATCGTCGTCGAACCGGTGTGGCCCGCTCCGTCATCGACGGTGAAGGTCAGATCGCTGCCCGCCACGGTGGGAGTCACGCTGACGCCGCTCAGCACGCCGTCGACGAAATTGGCGGAGGTGCCCGAGAACCCACCCGTCCCGCCGAAGGTCACCGTGCCGGTGAAGTCGGTGACGGTGGCATCGGATACATCCTGCGCGGTAATGGTGATTCCGGTGATAGGCACTCCCACGGTCTGCGGCGAGGTGATCGCGGAGATCGTGAAGTGATCGACCGGGCCGGGGCCGCCGGGGCCGGCGATGCTCACCTGCACGTTGTCGATGATGGCATCACCTGTCCTGTTGTAGAAACGGAGGCCGATGTCCTGGCCGAGAAGGCCGGGAAGCCATGTTGTGCCACCGCCTCCATCCGCGCCATTCTTGTAGACCGGATCGCCCACCGTGTAGGAGAACGAGAAGGTCTGATAGGAAGAGGTCGTGGCATCTGCCTGGTTCAGTCGTGCAAGAACCGCACTCGTGCCGGCGTACTCGTTCCGGAAGTCGTTGTAGAGGCCGCCGTCATAGAGGACAAGGGCTGCCTTGATGTCGTCTCCTCCGGTTTGACCATCCGTTACCGCATCGAACTGGACCGTGATGGTCGTTCCGCTCGCCAGGGCACCGATCGTGTCGGCAGCGGAAGAGACGCCGGTGTTGGAGGAATAACGGCCTGCATAGGCCTGGGTTCCCGTGGGGTCCGTAAAGTTGGCTCCACCACTCTCGGACTCGTCCACCAGACCGCTCTGGCTGCTCTTGTACCCTTGATTGGAACGAACCCACAATGTCGTGTTCACTTGAGTGCTCGTGTTGGGCACCGTGTAGGTGCTGACATCCGGCGTGGTGCCGGCACCCAGCAGGGAGGTCGCATTGGATCCGGAGTCCGTCGGCTCGAAGTTGTCCTGGAACACGACATTTGGCGGCGGCGGCGCGGGAGTGGAGAAGAACCATGTCACATCGTCGCCGATGCCCGCGTAGCTGTTGCCGACGAGGTCGTCGATAGCGGTGGCGTCGATCCGCACCGCGTAGTCCTTGCCCCCGACGAGGTCGGCGGTGGGATTGATGGTCAACACCGCGCCGGAAACCGTGACCTGGGATCCGTCGGTGACGTCGATCACGACATCGCCGGACGGGCCGTCGGTCAGGTTCCTGAGGGTGATGTTGCCGCTGCCGACGGTGATCGGCTCGCTGAAGGTGGCCTCGAGGTCGCCGTCCACCAGAATGCTCGTGTCGTTCGCGGGATCGGTGGAGGACAGCGTTGGATCGGTCGTGTCGGGAGTGGCGGTGGTGAAGCGCCATTCGGTGTCGACGAGGATTCCGGCGAAGCTGTTGCCGGCGAGGTCGTCGATGGCCGTGTCGGCGATCAGGACCGCATACTCCTTGCTGGTCGCGAGGCTGGCCGTCGGATTGATGGTCAGGGTGCTGCCTGAAAGCCAGACCTGGGTGGCATCGTTGGCGTCGATGACCACGTCCCCGGAGTTGTCGATCGGGTGGAGCGTGATGTTGCCGGTGCCAATGGTGACCGGTTCATTGAAGTTGATAACGATGTTGGCTCCTGCCGAGACGTCCGTCTCGCCGATTTCGGGGCTGCGCCCGATGATGACCGGCGGGATTTCGTCGGGTCCGGCGGAGGCTTCGAGCAGGTCGATCATTGCCCGGCCGAGGGCGTCGCCGACTAGCATGTAGGTTTCCGCGTTCCCGTTGTAGTGGCTGTTTGAGGCTCCCCCCTGGCTGAGCGGGTGGGCATAGACCGTCTTCACATTGTTCTGATATTCCGGGTAGTTTCCGGCATCTCCGTCCACGGCCATTTGGGCATCAAAGATGGCTACATCGCTGGCCGGACTCGTATCGCCTGCGGCTGTCTGGCCGAGCGTGGCAAGAACGAAGGGCGCGTTGACGGGAACCTTGCCGGGGTAGCGGTTCGAGTAATAGCTGCGGAGATTGTTGATCAGGTTGACGAGGTTCTGTTCGTAGCGGGTAGCGTGGCCCATGTCGCCCCGGTCCTTGTCGCCTTGCCACCAGACGAATCCGGCAATCTCGAAATCGCGGCCCTCGAATGGCTTGCCGGCACCGCCATATTTGCCATTCCAGTCGTCCAGGATGTCGACCACGTTGGTTTCGGCGTCGTGAGGATGAGCCCATTCGCTTTCATCCCTGAAATAGCGATCCCATTCGTAGCCCGCATACCAACCACCGGTCACCCAGGGTGCCGGTGTATCGCCGATCGGCCACTTGAGCTGGGCATCACCGAATCCCGCATAAGTATTGGGAGAATAGTCATACTGGACACTGCCCTGGGGAAGGATGTCCCAACCTAGGCTGCGGTTGCCGATGCTTGATTTGAGCACGAGAACGGCTTCATCGTGATACCATCCCATGATGTGGCCGAAACCCAGTTCGGGGCCGAGCTTGTCGCCGGGTCCGGGGCCATCTCCGGCTCCTTGGCCGGCAGTGAGGGGTCCGTTGGCTGTGGCGGAAATCACGCCCCGATAGAGGACATCCTGGCGTTCGGTCCAATTGTTGGAGCCGTCGAGCAGGTTCGGGAACTTGTTCTCGATCTTGGTGATGGTTTCCAAGGTTCCTGCCGTGCCCAAGGGACCGACGTTCCCAATACCAACCATGTTGGACTGGCCGGAGCAGATGTAAACCTTGACCGGCAGTGAAGGATTTCCGGTCGAGCCGTCCGGGTCGGGCAGGGGGTAAGGGACGAAGGGCTTGTCGGTGTCGTCAAACGGGTTGGTGAATGAGGCGTAGACCTCATAGTAGTCACCGGCGCCGTCGGAGTCGGTATCGGAAAGGTAAGGGTCGGTGCCGGTATTGGTTTTGTCGACCAAGGTGCCGGTATTGGTTTCCGCACCGTCCAGCAGGCCGTCCTTGTCCCAGTCGTTGTCGGTCGGATTGGTGCCGGTGTCCGAGGACACGGTTGCCGGAGGTGTCGCGGGCACCCAGGTGCCGGTATTGGTTTCCACACCGTCACTCAAGCCATCGGCGTCGGTGTCGGCCAACAGCGGGTTGGTCGGCGGACGCAAGCCGGCGGTTCCGTTGATTTCGGCTCCGTCGAGGAGCGTGTCGTCGTCGGTGTCGTTGTCGTTTGCCTTGGTGCCGTATTGGTATTCCTCCGCGTTGGTCAGACCGTCAACGTCGGGGTCCGCAGTATCGTCAATCACGTTAGGGTCGGTCCCGTTGGCGAGTTCCCATGAATCGGGGAGTCCGTCTCCATCGGTGTCGGCAACGGTAAAGAAAAACACGTCGCCGGTCACCGGAGTGCCATCGGGGTCGCCGTCAGGGTAGGAATCGACGCGCCAGTAGTAGGTATCGGCCTGGGGAGCGTTGACGATGGTCGAACTCGCAATCTGGCCGTCAAGCACCGGCGCCAGGGAGCCCGGGTCAGTGCCGAAAAGCACATCGACGTAGGTGTCGCCGGTATTGGGCGGCATGTTGGTCCAACTCAGCGTGACATTGCCGCCGGCGGCGAGATCTTCGCCACTAGCGGGATTCGGGTTGAGGTCGTGGCCGGTAATCAGGCGGATGTTGTCATAGAGAACGCTGTTGGTGGATTTGACGAGCCGGATGCCGACGTCCTTGCCAAGGTGGGCGTTTGCGCCATCCGGGGTGAAGGTGAGGCTGCCGGTCGCGGACATGTCGTCGGTCGTCACAGCACCGGTGGCGCTGGCGAGAACCGTGCCGGGGAGAGGCGTGCCATTGACGTCCGCGCGGTCATCCCCCGGAGAGAATGCCACGAGTTCCACCTTGTAGTTGCCGCTGGCGGTGCTGGCGGTGACCGCGGTATTGAAGGTCACGGAGTAGGTGACATCAGCGGTGAGTGCGCCGATCACGCCTTCGGCGGTCGTTAGGCCGGAGTTGGTGTAGTTGAGGTAGTAGGCCTGATTGCCATAGGGCGTGGTGAATGGCGGCGTGGCGGGCCACACGACGGTTTCGTTGTAGAGGCCCCGGTTGGAGGAACCGAAGCCGTCGGTGGCGCCGATCCAGTTGCCGCCGGAGGGCACGGTGTTGTCGTCGAAGCCGGAGACGACCGGAATCTCGAAACTTTCCGAAAAAACGACCCCGGCGTGGAGCGGGGTCATGGCGATGGCGAGGCCGAGAATGGCGGTGCCTAGGACGGATGGTGCGGGTTTTGGATTCATTTGTGGTTCGAGGAATATTTGGCGAAGCGGCCCGGTGGCAGATGATCGCAGCGGACCAGATTCCGTAATGGCCTCGTGCCTTGGTAAATAGGCCCGAGGGGTCGAAAGTTACGGATTTTCCGATGAGTTCCCTACCCGGTGGCCTTGGTCCCCGAGCATGATGCGGCGGCGCATGGCCAGCGCGGAGGATTGGCGGGGATATTCTCCTCCTGCCTGTCTCACTGAGTAGGCCACTTCATAGGACAAATGGCTGTTCAACCTCTAGGGGGCACTACATTTTGGTGCTTGTGCAAGTGTAGGCAGTACTCACCCGGTAAATGTCCATGAGATCGGACGCGTCGGTGTCTCGCCAAGGGAAACCGTGTCAGGGCGATGGCTGCTGTACAACCCGGAAAAAATACTTGGGCAAAGTACTGTCAATCGTCCAACTCGGGTTGGGATCAAGGATCTGCTGAGGCTCTGTAATGTCTTCCCAATCTGTAAGATCCGAGCTGGACTGCAGTTTCATGTACATCCCCCGAATCACATCGGCTTGGACGATAAACTGCCCTCCATTCCTGATCGACTTCGCACGGATCGGCTGCGCAAGAATGGTTCCATCATAATATTTTTCAGCCAGTCTCATCGCCCTGATTCCAGCCGTGGAACCCATGATTCGGCCGGGGCCATCATCAGCGGGGACATGAATACCACCATAGAGCCGTGAAATTCCCGCCTCATCCGCCGCGTCATAGTAGGTCGCCCATTCCAGGGTGACATCCGTCGAGGGCCCGTATTCAAATTCCAGACTTCCGGCCTTCTTGGTGTAACTTCCCAGCCCGCCGGGAAAATAGGGAGTGCCGGTGAAGTAGGCGAGCACCTCGGCAGCTGCCCGGCTGAATGTGCTGTGGCCCGACACGTAGCCGGCGAATGCCGGAGTGACAAAGGTATCCCGTTGATACGGCAGCCAGTCCACCCCCAGGATCCACTCACTTCCGGAATACTCAGTCACCGGATCAGCGGGCTCTCCTCCCCAGGCATAAATGGCGGTGTCACCAATGGATGCGTCACCGGCGACCAGTGCCGCGTGACGCTCACCGGGGGCGGAGGATTCGGCGGTGATTTTTTCCACGAGGCCGGCCACTTCGGGCAAAATCCCGCTGCCACTCATGTGGCGGATCGCACTGATTGGTCGGATATAGTCGTAATATCGCTTGCATCCCCATGCAGCGACCGCTGAGTCGTGCAGCGCGGCGTTGAGTGCAAAATACAATTTTACATCCCACTCAAGCTCATCCAGCACCGGCCCCTGTCCCCTGAATCTCTTGTCGGCAAGCGGATGGTCGGCGACTTGGTTGGCCAGTTTGTTCCAATGCCCTGGCGGCGTCTCGGATTCCGGTCCGTCTGCCCAGAATTCGGCAATCACTCGGCCGTAATCAGCCCGTTTGACCCATTGTTCTTGGTAAGGTTCACCGGTGACCGGATTGGGAGCCGTCCCATGCCCGGTGCCATCATTGGCCCCCAGGGAGTTGAGCCCCTTCGACTTCGGGGAAATATCGATCATCACCCCGTCATCCGGATCCAGCCAACTGCTGAACCGGATGACGTCCAGATTGCCCTGCTTGTATGCCGTGTCTCCCTGGCCCCCCAACTGCGGCGGCAGGCCGGGATCAAGGTGGATCGGCGATTCATTCGCGAGGGCAAACGGCCGGACCCACCCCCAGTGAGAACCAACAAAGACCTGGGTAGTGCTGGTGGTCAGTCCGTTCTGGGTAAATGCCCGAGTGAAGCGAAGCGGCTGCCACCTGTTGGGGTCAGCCAGCGTGGTGCCGGAGAGTTCGATCCGCATCGGGGCATTGACAGGCTCGTATGACGGGTCGTCGTAAAAGGTGTCTTCCCGCGATCCGTCACTCTCCCCCCAGGCGAGCACTGCCGCAGCCACCCGGTTGCCGACGGCGGCGGGGCTGTCCCCGGTCAATGTCGTCGTGGCAGTGGGATATCCCAGTGCCGCCATTCTCGCATCGAACAGGACCAGCGATGTTGAAGCGTTGACCGACTTGGAATACCGGTGATGAAGAACCCGGTAGGCAGCGTAGCTGATGGCCTCGTGACGCGCCGCCTCCACGTCGACCGGGCTCTGCTCCTCACGGTGAATGTAGCCGACCGCCGTGGGATCGTAGGCAGCCCACGCATCCCACATCGCCACGGAAACGTGAAACAGGTTGCGCGCATGCACGGCCGGGTCCGGGAAGTCCATGCGAATCGATTGCAGCAGTTCCTCGTTCCACAGGCGTGCAATGCTCGGCACCGGGGCGCCGGTGTTATTCACCTCCACCGGGTGGCGCTCGGCCCACAGCAGTTCGGTCTCACTTGAGTCGGCATACACGCTGGCGACCACGGAATGCGCACCGGGTGTGGTAAACTGGATGGTTGCCGGATTGGCGTAATCGACCCCCAGGTAACTCCAGACCACCACCGCACCGGCGGGCAGGTCAGCCCCGCGAATCTCGAACTCCACGGATTCGGCGGGATCGACCTGAGTGGATGTCACGGAGGCCTTCGGCGAGTGGATGACGATTTCCTGGTTGACCGCCACATGGTCCCGCCAGACTTCCCGGCCACCGGGAAAAGCAGCACGGACCTGTTGAAATTCCGTCTGCGCCCCGGCACCGAAGTGGGCAATCCGGTAGGGACCGTGGCCGTTGTAATTGCTCGAGGCGTTGATCTCGCGCATCTGGTTCTTGCCGGGCAAGCTGCAGTGGAGCCGGACCCCCATGCCATGGGAGTGGTAGGGAGCTGCCCCGGCCACCCTCACCTTGAGCCAATTCCCGGCGGGCGCGGTGTCGTTGCGCAGCAGAACAGGCTGCCCGGGCGAGATGGTGAACTGTCCGCCGGGAAGGGGGTTGAGGACGTTGTTGTTGACGATGAACAGGTCGAGATCCCCGTCATTGTCATAGTCGAAAGAAACCACACACCTGCCCTGACCCGTATCCGCCGCATCACCCGATGAGGCGGCCACCTCGGAAAACACCATTGAACCGTTGTTTTCAAACAACACCGAGGGAGTTCCCGCATAGGGTTCATCCACGATGTAGGCAGGCCAGCCATTGACATGGTACAAGTCCTCGTCGCCGTCATTGTCGAAATCCCCGAAAACCGCCCCCCAGCCCCAGTGGCCATCGCGAACCCCCGCCTGCGTCGTCGCGTCGACAAATTCTCCGCCGCCGACATTGCGGAGGAACCGGTTGCCGCTCGTCCCCGTGCCTGTGTACTGGATCACCGAGGGATCGACATTTTCGTCACGAATGGCGGTCATGAAGATATCCAGGTCCCCGTCGTTGTCTGGGTCGCCGGTGGCCACTCCCATGCCGTTTTCAATGTCACTGGATCCGCCCGGCAGGAAGATGCCGCTGCCATTGTTGAAAAACCATTCGGTTTGACTGAAATCCGCCACTTGCAGCAAATCCACCCAGCCATCCCCGTTGAGATCGGCAAAATGGGGCACGTAGTTCCAACTTCCGGGGATCGTTTGGTAGGCCACAAAACTGCCAGCCCCCTGGTTGCGGTAGATGGTGATGTCCCCCTCTTGGAAGAGGTCACCGCCACCCTCGTTGTTCCACGCTCCAATGGCCAGGTCGAGCAAGCCATCGCCGTTGGTGTCGGCCCAACTGGCACTGGAATTCCTCATCACGGGATTGGGGAATTGTGTCGTGTCCAGCGCGAAATGACCGGTGCCGTCATTGGTGAGCAACAAGTGGAAACCGGCGACGGCGTTGACCACCAACAAATCGACATCACCATCCGAGTCATAGTCGGCCCCGCAGGTCGCGGTGTGCCTGCCAGTTTGTCCCACGCCGCGACTGACCGCCTCCTCCACGAACGTTCCATCCCCTTGGTTGATGTAGAGCATGTTGGGGCTCAATCCGCCCTGCAGCACAAACAGGTCGACCCAGCCGTCGCCATTGAAATCCTCCGCCACCGCACCCCCCGTCATCACCGGGTGCTCCGGGTCCGTGTCCAGATTGGCGGGATCCTGATCAAACACATGGTCGATGCCGGCCGCCAGTGTGACATTCGTGAATTCCAGGGCATTGGCGGGTGGGCCCATCAACAACCCATTCAGCACTAGCAAGACGGGTCGGAAGATCTTCACGTTCTGTCAAAAGCTAGGATGTCCGCGAGTGGCTACCGTGCGTCCTGGCGGTCGTTGCCATCGCAAGGTGGAACTCGTGCGCTGGAGGCGGAAAAATAAAAAATCGCCACAGCTTTTCAAGCCGTGGCGATTGGTGGTGAAGGCATCTACCGACTCAGATTATCGACGGCGGCGGCGCAGCAGCATCAGGCAGCCAATACCACCGAGAAGAGCAGCGGAGGGCTCGGGAATGGCGACAAAATCAACGCTGACGTTGTCAATGTTGCCGGTGGTTGTGGCACCGTCCAGGCGGAGTGCCACGTCTTGCCCGGCTGTGGTCTCAGTCCCATCGGAGATGTAGGTGAAGGTCACCGTGGTGGAGGTGGCAGTCGAATTGCTGAAGGCTTGGGAATCGTTATCAGTTCCACCTGACGAGAATTCCCAGGCAGGAGTGCCAGCATTGTATTCACCATCCACCCGTGCGAGAAGGGCGCTGAAGTCGGAGGTGGCACCGGAGGCCGCGTCGCGCCGGTCGGCATCGTCCGCAGTGGCGAAGGTCCCCAAATACACGCTGAACGGGCTGGCATTACCGTTGTCGAACAACACATCAAAGCTGATGGTGTAGGTGCCCGCAGCCAAGTTGCCGATCTGTCCGTCGGTGGTGGTAAGCCCGCTGTTCGTGTAGCGGAAGCTGTAAACCGTGTTGGTTCCGACCAAATTCAGCCCGGACTGGGATGCATTGAAACCGGTATTTGCGGCAACCCAGCCAGTGGGAGTAGGAGGATACTGGTCGTAGGTGGCAACCGTATTGTCGTCGGCGTTCCCGTAACCTTCAAAGTCTTCGGTAAACACGACAGCCGCCGATGCGGCTCCGGCAAGTCCGAGTGCGATGGTGGGAGTCAGGAGTTGTTTCACAATACGGGGAAGGGGCGGTTGGAGTTGGACGGATCGATGCATCTCGCTACTGAATAGGCTCCGTGAAGAAAGGTTACGCAGAAACGTGTTTTTTTTTTGAGCCTGGCACGGTTCACGACACCCAGGTGCGCAACTGGAAGCACCTCAAGTTCTTCGAGCATCAGATACTGCTCGGGGCCCGGGTTCCACGCATTCTCGGCAAGGGTGGCAGGGTCGAGACCGCTGAGGTGCCGTGGGTCGGGCCGAACAGGAGTCTCCTTTCTCATTGCGGCCTTCCTTCTGGGCTTGTCCAAGATGCTGCCGGGGATTCAGCGATCGACCTCTTAGCGGAAATCCACGACGTTTTGTTCCATGAGCGTCGAGATCTCGTCGTCGCTGAGGGCAGCGCGGAGGATGTGGAGTTCGTCGATGTCGGCGTCGAGGGTCGGGTCCCCGGGGGCTGCGCCGGTACCGTTGTATATTACCTGTCCCTTTAAAAGAAATCTTGCGGTCTCGACGGGGTTTGATTGGATTGGCGGCATGAGACGTCCCCGCATGCTCGCACCCGAGTCGATGGATCGGGCCTTCTACCACTGCGTTTCGCGGGTGGTGAACCGGGAGTTCGTGCTGGGTCCGGCGGAGAAGGAGCATTTTCTGAAATTGATGCGCTGCTACGAGCGGCTCTACGGCTTGCGGATCATCGCCTACTGCCTGATGTCCAATCACTTCCACATCCTGGTCGAGGTGCCGAAGCGGCCAGCCGACGAAGATCTGCCCGATGACGTGGAGTTGGTGGCCCGGGTACGCTCGACACTTGGTGACAAGCAGGCGGGCGACCTGGAGTGGGAACTTCGCCACCTCAGAGAGACCGGTTCGGAGGAATGGGCCGAGGCGTTGCGCGAGAAGTGGTTTTCGCGGATGTGGAACGTCAGCCAGTTCATGAAGGTGTTGAAGCAACGCTTCACGCAGTGGTTCAACCGGCGTCACCAGCGCCGCGGAACCCTTTGGGAGGACCGCTTCCGCTCGGTGCTGGTGCAGGGGGAGTGCCGCGCGTTGCAAACGATGGCCGCCTACATCGACCTGAATCCGGTGCGGGCGAAGATCTGTGACGATCCCAAGGATTACCGCTGGTGCGGCTATGCCGAGGCGGTGGCCGGCGGGCACGTGGCACGCGAGGCGTTGAAGTGGCTGGTGAGCCTGGATCCCCACGGTGGTCCACGAAACGAAAGCCTCGGCGTGGAGGAGGCCTTGGCTTGTTGGCGCTGCGAGCTCTTCGGGGTGCCGCTTGCGAATCACCGGCGCCATGTAGAGAGAGCAAGGGGTGAGGAGGCAGCAACGTTATCAAAGAAGCGGATCTCCCGGCAAAAGGCGCTGGAGGTGCTCGCTGACGGGGGACGGCTGAGTCAGGCGGAATACCTGCGATGCCGGGTGAGATACTTCACCGACGGAGCGGCGATCGGTTCGCGGGACTACGTCGAGCAGGTGTTCCGCGAACGTCGGGAGTGGTTTTCCGAGAAGCGTCGGAAAGGTGCGCGCAGCCTCCGCGGATTGGAATTGAGGAAGAAGCCCGAGCGGCTCTACGCCATGAGGAACCTGCAAAAGGATCCGGTGGGATAGCGTGCGGGATCGGGACGGGAGTCACGCCTGGCCCCTCGTTCGTGAGCGGGCGGGTCGCCACGACCAGATACCCGCAAAACATCGTCCGCAGGTGTGGAGGCTGATCCTGCCCCAACTACTTTCTGCAGTAGAGCGTCGCAATCACCATCGCCCCTGATGACTCTGGCGACCCGCTTTTGCGGGTCTCATTCCCCTGCGACGACCGGGCGGTTTTCGTCCATCAACCGCCAGATCTCCTCTTCGCCGAGGGCGGCGCGGAGGATGTGGAGTTCGTCGATGTCGGCGTCGAGGGTGGGGCCGCCGGGGGCGCTGCCCGGCAGGCGGCCGATCCGCAAACCGGTGGAGTCCGCGGCGGAACTGGCAAGTGGGGCGGGGAAGTGGCTCACGGTTTCCGCCAATCTGCCGTCGATGTAATGGAGAATCTCGGGCCGGCCGTCCTCGCTTCTGCGCCCGGTGCACACGGTGGCGACATGGGTCCACACGTCTGGAAGCAGCGGTTCGGGTCCACGGGCGTCGTGGTAGCCGCGGGCATTCATCACGGTCCAAACCGGCGGGCGGCCCGGCAGCATGAAGCCGGCCCATGCCGAAGCGGAGCCCGGTGTGCCCCAGGCGACGACGGGAGTGGCACCGACCGGACGATCACTGAACAGGCCGTGGTGTTCGGCTCCGAAGCCGCTTTCGATGGGTGACTGGCCATGAGGCCGCGCTCCGATCCAGCCGCGGTAGGGCAGGGTCTGCTCGGCGTAGCCGCTGACCTGCGGCACCTCGAAGTCTTCGGAAAAGACGAAAACCGGAGGTTCAGCGCGGCGATGGGTGGCGAGTCGGATCTCGTCGTAAAGCACCGGCGCGCCCGGCTTGATCAGGCGGATGCCGAGTTCCCGGCCCAGATGCGGGTCGCCGGAAGCCGGGGTGAAGGAGGCGCGACCACGGACCGCGGGGTCGGTGGCGCGAACCACTCCTTCTGCCACAGCAACCACCTTGCCGGGACTGCTGCCGACCCGGGAGTCAAGGCGGCGGGTGTCGTCATCGGCCGCGCTGAAGGCGACGAGTTCCACCCGGTAATCGGTTGTTCCCGATTCGGGCAGGGCGGCGGCCTGAAACTCGAGCGAGTAGGTGGTGCCGGCTGAGAGCGTCACCCCGGTTGCACCCGTGGCGGTTGTCAGGCCGGCATTGGTGTAGTTGAGCAGGTAGGCCTGGTCGCCGGCCGGAGGGGTTGCGCCGGCCCCGGTGCGGGGGTCGGTTTCCGTGGCAGAGGGGGCGGTGCGGTGGCGGATCCAGACGGCGACGGTGCGCGGCGCGTCGCCATCGATGCCGGGGAAGTCGGACTCGGCGAAGAGTCCGCCGGCCTTCAATGACAACGCCCTGCCAAAGACCCCGTCGATCTGCGATTCTACCGGCCGGGAGACCTCACCTTGCCGGTTCCGTAGCCGCAGGGCGTGGCTTTCGACGCCGTCGAAGCTGCCGCTGGCGGGGAAGGCCCCGTCGACGACGGTGTCGAAGGACCAGTGGACGCGCGGAATAGCCTTCGAGAACTGACGTCGGAACAGGCTCGGTCGGAGGTCGATCGGGTGGCTGCGGCCAGAGGAGTCGAAGCTCAGCGCCGTTCCTCCGTTCAACCCGACCTTTCCGGCCCCCGGAACCGACGGCAGAACTTCGACCCGGCCGGTCTGGACGTGGACTTCGAGTTGGTCGCCGCGGGCGAACCGGATGCCGAATTCGGTTCCGAGGTCGACGATCCGGCCGAGCTCGGTCCGGACCGTGAAGCCGCGGCCTTCCTCGGGCACCCGGAACCAACCCATGCCGGCATCCATGCGGACAGTGGACGCGGAAATCAGCTCGATCTGGGAAGGACCTTCGATCAAGGCCTCGACGCCGGAGGGAAACCGCAAGCGGAGCAGGCCGCGCTGGAGCGTGACTTGATCGCCCGGCCCGAGCTGCCCGCCGTCGTCCTCGTTGCCCTGAACGATGGCGAAGGAGGCATCGCTCGAGCTGTCGAGCACCACCGTGCTCGAGGGGTCCGGCTGGCTGACCTGATAGAGCAGCATTCCGAGTCCCAGCGCCACCACTGCCGCGGCGGCGTAGCTGAGGGAAAGCACAACGCTTCGCCGTTTCTCGCGCTGCAGGGTTTCGGAGCTGATCGGCATCGTGCCGAGCTCCGCCCGCGTCTCGGCGGACTGCTGGATGAGAGCCGAGAGTTGCAGCTGCTCCATGTAACGTCGGCGGATGGCTCCATCGGAGCGCATCAGCTCCATCAGCCGTTCGCGGTCGGCAGTGGCGATCACGCCATCCTCAAGGTCATGGATGAGGCGGGTCGCCTCCTCGATGACTTCATGGTGGTCGCGGATCATGGGTGACCCTCCCTCATCTGGATTTTTCTTTCAAGGCAGGTCCGCAGGGTTTCCCGGATCCGGTGCAGGGCGACCTTCAGGGCACCGACGCTCCGGCCCGTTTCCCGCGCATGCTCGGCGAGTCCGGCCTTTTTCCAGTAGCGATGGAGGACCAGTTCCTGATCGCGCACCTGCAGCTGGCTCATGCAGTCGTTGAGGTCCGCAAGCCGGCGGTTGCACTCGGCCGGATCGAGGTCCATGGCTTCTTCCGCAACCATCTCCATGACATCGTCGTCAAGCGGCTGGCGTCGCTCGTTGCGGAGTTTCTGCTGGAGCGCCATCGTCTGGAAACGCGCCGTGGTGAGCGCCCAAGCCTTGAAATTGGTGCCGAGGGTGAACTGTTCGCGTTTGCTCCAGAGGACCTGGTTGGTGTTCTGGATGACGTCTTCCGCTTCGGGCAGTCCGGGCAGCAGCGAGATGACGAAGGCGCGGATCAGCGACTGGTGGGACACCAGAAGCTCCACAAATTCCTTTTCGACGCTTGGTTGTTCTTCAGCCACGGCAAGACGAATCCTCCCCTTGGGAATAATGCCGAAACAGGGAAGTTACAGGCTTTTCCGGAATGGCTGATCGCACGGCAGGGCCGGGCATGGTCCAGCTTCGCGCGGTCCCGGCCCGGGAAACGATCGGCAGGGAGAAGGGCGAGCCCCGGTTCCGGTCGATTGACTTCGCCGGTTCCCGTGACTTTACTCCGCGTTGGTGACAAGGGGCTTTCAGAGGGTGCTGACGGGCGCGGGCTTGAGCCTGCTGTGCGGCTGCATGGCCGGCCCGGGTGGCTGGCGGGCGGAGGTGGACATGCAGGCCGCCCAGCTCGGCTACCGCAACTGGATCGTCATCGCCGAGAGTTCGTTTCCGGCGCACAGCCGGTCGGGCACCCGCCAAGTGAACACCTACGAGCCCATCCCGGTGGTGCTCGACGAGGTGCTGCGGACGCTCGAGCGGACCGAGCATGTGCGTCCGCGGATCTATTTGCCGCGGGAACTGCCCATGGTGGAGAATGATTTCGCACCGGGCATCGATCAGTATCGCAAGGAGCTCGAGACCGCGCTCCACGGCTACGAAACCACCGAACTCGACCAGGATTCGTTGATGACGCTGATCCAGGATGCCCAGAAAAGCTTCGACGTGCTGGTACTGCGGACCGACACGGCGCTGCCCTACACCAGCGTCTTCCTCGAGTTGGCGCCCGGCTACTGGGATGGCGAGTCCGAGCAGCGGCTGCGCGAGCGGATGCGGCAGCGGAAGCTGGAAAAGCTGGCCACACCGACGCCGTGAAGCCAGCTTCTCCGCGCCGATGAACGAGAAGGATGCCATCCGGGATGAAAGGGAACGCGCGTGGATCGGCGATGCGGTGCTGGCGCTCTTCGCCCGCTCGTGGGTCCTGCGGGAGCGCGGGACGATGGACGGCGACTGGTTCACCCGCCTGACCTCCAACGATTTCCTCAGTGCCTTCGGAAATCCGACCCGCGTCGAGGCGCGGATCGGCGACCTCTACCGCAGCGAGGGACTCGAGGCGGCCTTCGCGTGGATGGAGTCCGAGTTCATCCCGCTGCTGCGCAAGCAGATGGCGAAGCGGTGAAAAGCGGGCTTATTCCGGGTTTTCCGGGTTTTGAGGATTGCCTGATTATCAGGAAATACTGCATTCTTCGGCCATGTGATGCCTTCGCCATGGCGTGGGCACGCTTCGGGACACGCACATGGGACAACGCAAGCGGCAGCCGGCTCTGGTGATCGCCTGCGGCGGCACGGGGGGACATCTGTTTCCCGGCCTCGCCGTAGCCGAGGAGTGGACCGCGCGTGGTGGCCGGGTCCTGCTGCTGGTTTCCGAGAAGAAGATCGATCGCGAGGCCTCGAAGAAGTACGACGCCTATCGTTTTGAAACGATCCCGGCCCTGCCCAAGCCGCCGACCTTCTCGCCGAAGATGCTGCCCTTCCTGTGGAGCGTGTGGAGGACCATCGGGCGTTGCCGGGGCCTGATCCGCGATTTTGATGCCGACGCCGTGCTGGGCATGGGTGGCTTCACCTCGCTGCCGCCGGTGGTGGCGGGGAAAAGGCTCGGGCTGCCGGGCTTCGTCCACGATTCCAATGCCCTTCCCGGCAAGGCCAACCGCCTGACCGCACGCTGGTGCCGCCAGGTGCTGGTCGGGCTGGAAGCCGCGAAGGCCCACTTCGGCGGGCGCGACTGCTTGGTGACCGGGACTCCGGTGCGCGCCGAACTTCAGGAACTCCCAACGAGGGCCGATGCCGCGGCGAAGTGGGATCTCGACCCGGAGAAACCGACGCTGCTGGTGATGGGCGGGAGCCAGGGGGCGCGAAAGCTCAATTCGCTGGTGGCGACCGCTGAACTGCCGTCCGGCACCCAGGTGCTGCACATCGCCGGCCCCGGGGACGAGGATCGCGTGCGGACCGAGTCCGGCGGGCGGGAGGGCTACCGGGTGGTCGGATTCTGCGACGACATGCCATCGGCCTACGCCGTCGCGGATGCGGTGGTGGCGCGCTCGGGCGCATCGAGCATGACCGAGCTCGCGCACCTCGGCCTGCCGTCCATCCTCGTGCCCTTTCCCTACGCGGCCGACGATCATCAGACCGTCAACGCGCGCGTCTTCTCCGATGCCGGCGCGGCTTTTCTGGAAACCGAGGCGGAACTCGATGCGACCGGACTCGCAGCGCGCATCGCTGAACTCTTGCAACATGAAACCCGTGAGCGCATGTCGGCGGCGGCCCGGGCGCTGGCCGTGCCGGACGCCGCCGCGCGGGTTTGCGCCGCCATCGAATCGACCCTGAAATGAGAGACCTTTCCCAGCGACTGACCGATCTTTCCCGTCCGCTCCGGGTCCACCTGGTGGGCGTGGCCGGCTCGGGAATGAGCGGTCTGGCGCTGCTGCTGATGGGCATGGGCCACCGGGTCAGCGGCTCGGACAAGGTGACCACGGCGGAAACCGAGCGCATGCAGGGGCTCGGGCTGAGGTTCTCGTCGCCGCACACCGCCGAGGCGGTCGATGGCGCGGACGTGGTCGTGTATTCCTCCGCGATCCGGCCGGACAATCCGGCATTGTCCTCCGCGCGGGAAAAGGGAATCCGGCTGATGCGGCGGGCCGAGTGCCTGGCGGCGATTCTTGCCACCCGGCGGGGGATCGTGGTCTCCGGCACCCACGGCAAGACGACGACCTCGGCGATGGTCGCCTACGCCCTGCGGGAGGCGGGGATGCACCCGAGCCACTACGTCGGGGCCGAAATCCCGGTGCTCGGGCAGAACGCCCGCTGGTCCGAAGACGGCGAATGGATGGTGGCCGAGGGCGATGAAAGCGACGGCACCCTGGCGCTCTACCATCCCGCCTGCTCGATCGTTCTCAACATCGAGGCCGAGCACCTCGATCACTACCGCGACCTCGACGAGATCAAGGAGGTCTTCCGCACGCTGCTTTCACAGACATCCGGCCCCGTGGTCTATTGCCGCGAGGACGAGGGCGCGCGGTCGGTGTGCGCCGGTCACCCGCAGGCGGTGAGCTACGGCTGGTCGGATGCCGACTACACCGCCGGCGAGATCCGCGAGCTGCGCGGGGCTACGGCATTTGCCGTACTTCGGGGCGGGGACAAGCTCGGGGAGGTCGAACTCGCGATCCCGGGTCGGCACAACGTGCTCAATGCGCTGGCCGCGATCGCGACCTGCGACCGGCTGGGCGCGGACTTTCTCCTGGTGTCGCGCTCGTTGAACAGCTTTGCGGGCGCGCGGCGGCGCTTCGAGACGAAGTATCTGTCGAAGCGGTTGCGGATCGTCGATGATTACGGTCACCATCCGACCGAGATCGCGGCGACCGTGCAGACGGCCCGGCAGCTCGGACCCGAGCGGGTCGTGGTCCTGTTCCAGCCGCATCGTTTCAGCCGGACCCGGGCCCTGGCGGATGATTTCGGCAAGGTGCTCGCCGGGGCGGACGAGGTGTTCGTCACCGACATCTACCCCGCCAGCGAGCGGCCGATCCCGGGCGTGACCGGCGCGACGGTGGTCGATGCGATCGTCAGCCACGGGGGACGCGCGACTTCGGTGCCGGATCTCGCCGGGGCGCACCACCGGGTCGGCAACGTCCTCGCCGACGGCGATCTTCTCATCACCCTGGGAGCGGGCAATGTCCACGAAGCCGGCACCCGGATCGCCCGTGACCTCAAAGTGGTGGAGGATCTGCGCGCCCTGGTTCCCGAAGAGGCGCTGGAGGTCCGGCTCTACGAGCCGATGCGGCGCCACACGACGATGCTGGTCGGTGGCCCGGCGCAATTCTGGATCGAGCCCCGCAGCTTCGAGGCCTTTGCCGAGGTGGCGAACTACTGCCGCGACCGTGGCATCACGGTGCGGGTGGTCGGCCGGGGGTCGAACCTGCTGGTGCGCGACGGCGGCATCCGCGGGGCGGTGATCCATCCGAAAGGCGGCGAGTTCGGCGAGTGCCGGGTGGACGATGACGGTCACGTGGTTGCCGGAGCCGGCGTGCGCTTGAAGAAGGTTGCGAGCGTGGCCGAGGCCGCGGGGTTGGGAGGCTTCGAGTGGATGGAGGGGATCCCGGGAAATGTCGGCGGCGCATTGCGCATGAATGCGGGGGCGATGGGCATCGAGACCTTCGACCAGGTGGTCCGGCTGACGGTTCTCATGGAGGACGGCGGGATCCGCACGCTCGAGCGCGACGAGATCGAATCCTTCTACCGGAACGTCCCCGAGCTGCGGCGGAATTTCGCCCTGAGGGCGGTCTTCAAGGGCGAGCCGGACAGCGCCGAGAACATCCGCAGGCGCTGGGACGAATCGCGCGCGAAGCGTCGATCGACCCAGCCGGTCGCGGCGAGTGCCGGCTGCATTTTCAGAAATCCGGATGAGATCCCGGCCGGCATGCTCGTGGATCAACTCGAGCTCAAGGGCAGCGCCGAGGGCAAGGCCCAGGTTTCCGCCGAGCACGGCAACTTCATCGTCAACCGCGGCGGCGCGACCGCCGCGGAAGTCCTCGGCCTGATCGACCGGATCAAGGCGAAGGCCCGCGGTGCCCGCGGCATCGAGCTCGAGCACGAGGTCAAGATCATCGGCGAGGACGACATCACTTTCTAACACCATGCTTCCCGACAACCTGCACATTGCCGTCCTGATGGGAGGACCCGGATCCGAACGCGAGGTTTCGCTGGCCTCGGGCAAGGCGGTGGTCGAGGCCCTGCGGGGTGCGGGCTTGAAGGCGACACCCGTCGATGTCCGCGGACCGGACTTCGACCTGCCGGCGGATGCCGGCCTGGCCTTCAACGTCATCCACGGCACCCTCGGCGAGGACGGGGAGCTCCAGGCAATCCTCGAAGGCCGGGGGATTCCCTACACCGGTGCGGGTTCGGCGAGCAGCCGGGTGGCCTTCGACAAGAACCTCGCGAAGGAACGCTTCGTGGCGGCCGGGGTACCGACGCCGGCTTCGGAAGTGGTCGATGTGAGCGCGGGCGAAGCCCCCTCGATGTCCCTGCCCTACGTCGTGAAATCCCCCTGCCAGGGGTCGAGCGTCGGCGTCTATGTCTGCAAAACCGAGGCGCAGGCCGCGGCGGCGTTGAAGGATGTGGCGAAGTATGGGGCCACGGCCTTGATCGAGCAGTTTGTCGAGGGTCGCGAGCTGACCGTCGCGGTGCTCGACGACGAGGTCTATCCGGTGGTCGAGATCGTCGCACCGGACGGCGTCTACGACATGGCCAGCAAGTATCCGTGGCTCAGCGGCTCGCAGGGCAGCCAGTACTTCTGTCCGGCGGATCTCGACGGGGAAACGACCCGGCGGGTTCAGGAGGCCGGCCTCGCCGGGCACCGCGCGCTCGGCATCGAGGTCTATTCGCGGGTGGACGTGCTGCTCGACGCCGGGGGTGCGCCCTTCGTCCTCGAGGCCAACACCATTCCCGGCATGACGGCGACCAGCCTGCTGCCGAAGTCCGCGGCGGCGGTCGGCATTCCTTTTCCCGACCTCTGCGTCCGCATCGCGGAGCTTTCCCTCGAACTTGGAGCCCGATAGCCGCCATGTTCCGCCGCCGCACATCCAAAGTCCGCAAGCGCCGCCAGGTGCGGGTGCTGCGTGCCAGCGTGATGTCGCCGCGGATCTTCTGGTATGACTTCCGGCGGGCATTCGCCTCGCTGTTCCGGTTCAGCCTGATCGCCGGGTTGGTGGTGGCGGCGGTCTGGGGCGTGTGGCGTGGCATCGAGTCGGGTCTGCTGGAGAACGAGGATTTCCGGCTCCGGCAGATCGTGCTCAACGACAACCCGGCGATCGACGAGATTCGGTTGCTGGAAGTGACGAAGATCGACCTCGAAGGCAGTCTGTTTGATTGCGATCCGGACCGGATCCGGGCGCAGCTGCTGGCCTTGCCGGAAGTGGCTTCGGCGGACGTGGTGCGGGAATTCCCCGGCGAGCTCATCGTCGACGTCAGGATCCGCAAGCCCTACGTGTGGGTGGCCTGCGAGTCGGCCGGCATCAGGTCGAGAGAGGTGGGCAGCGGACTGCTGGTGGATCGCAACGGACGGCTGTTTCCGGCAACCGCCGGCATGATGACCGAGGCGGCGGCCCTGCCGGTGATCCACCTGCGGAATAATGAGGGTGTGCTCACGCCGGGCGAGCGGATCGACCATCCCGACTTCCACCGGGCCCTGCGCCTGCTGCAGGTCGCCGAGCGCCAAGTCCCCGAGGCGATGAAATGGGTCGAGTCGATCGAGTTGCACAAGTCCTGGGGCTGCAAGCTCCACACGCGTGACGCAATCGAGGCGACCTTCGGCCACGATGATCTGGAGCGCCAGATGACGGATTTCCTTTCGGCCGTCGAACACGCCCGCGAAAAAGGGGATCGCCTGGCGACCATTTCGCTGGTCGGACGGAGAAATCTCCCCGTGACTTTCCACAGCACGGCAGCGCCGCGTGCGGTGGTGGTGCCGGAACCCGAACCTGAAACCACCGGCGACCAAGACCTGCGCCAAATCATCGAACGCTGACCCCCTCATCATGGCCCGCTCCAAGATCCACGTCGGACTCGAAATCGGCACCAGCAAGATCTGCATGGTGGTGGGCGAGGTGAAGTCCGATGGCTCGGTCAAGATTCTCGGCGTCGGCCAGTCCAAGTCCGTCGGCGTGCGCAAGGGGGAGATCTACGATTTTCCGCAGGTCCGCGCCTGCGTGAAGGACGCGCTGGTGAAGGCGGAAGACGCCAGCGACGTCGAGATCGGCAGTGTTTTTCTCGCCGTCAGCGGCGCGCACATCCAGGGGGTGAACCACGCGGGAAGTTTCCGGCTGCCGGAAAGCGAGGACACGATCACCGCCGAGCATGTCGACGAGGCGAAGGAGATCGCGAGGGCGGTCGCCATTCCCCAGGACCACGTGTACCTCCACCACGTTCCCCGGCGTTTCGGTGTCGATGGATTCCAGCAGGCGGCGAGCCCGATCGGGCTTACCGGTCGAACGGTGGATGCCGACTACCACGTGGTGCATGGCATCCGTTCGCGGATCGAGAACCAGATCAAGTGCGTGCGCGAGATGCCGCTCGATGTCGATGACCTGGTCTTTTCGCCGATCGCGACCGCCCAGGTGGCGCTCAACCGCGAGGCGCGCGAACGCGGGGCACTGGTGATCGACATCGGCGGGGGCACCACCGACTACGCGCTCTACGTCGATGGTGTGATCGAGGCGACGGGCTGCATCCCGGTCGGGGGCGACCACATCACCAACGACATCCACCTGGTCACCGGTCTGCCGTTTTCAAAAGCCGAACTGCTCAAGGTGAGGGAGGGCGACGCCTCCGGCGATGCGGCCCGGTCGGTGGGGGTGGTCAAGGTCGGCGATGACAAGGGCTTCGCCGAAACCGAGGTGAAGCGCCAGTTGCTCAACGACATCATCCGCCAGCGCCTCGAGGAAACGCTGGAGTTGCTGGTCAGCCGTCTGCCGGCCGGCTCGTGCGAGAAGATCGGCACCGGGGTCTTCCTCGCCGGTGGCACGAGCCTGATGCGGGGCTTTGGCGAGTTGGCCCACGAGACTTTCCAACGCGACATCTACCGACCCGAGCCTCCCGAGCTCAGCGGCGTCCAGGCGAGTTTCAAGGACCCTCAATTCACCACGGCCCTCGGGCTCATCCGCTATGCCCAGATCGTCGAAAGCGAACGCTCGCCCAAGCGCGGCATCCTCGGGCGGCTGTGGCCTTTCGGGAAGTAAATGCTGAAACACTGAAACTCTGAGATGCTGAAACCCGGTTGGCTCACGCGCCGCCATCACACCCATCCACGCCATGATTGAATTCCCACGCGACCCGCAGAACATCATCCCGACCTCATCCGTGAAGATCGTCGGCATCGGAGGCGCCGGTGCCAACATGCTCGACCGGGTGGCGCTCGACGGTCTCGACGGTGCCGAGATGCTGGCGCTCAACACCGACATCCGCACCCTTTCGGGGTCGGTGGCCGGCGAGCGCATCCAGCTCGGACGCAACCTGACCAAGGGCCTCGGAACCGGCGGTGATCCGGAGCTCGGGGGACAGGCGGTGCAGGAGGCCGAGGACGAGATCCGGGCCGCGCTCAAGAGTCGCAAGATCGTCTTCATCTGCGTCGGGCTGGGTGGAGGCACGGGCTCGGGGTCCGCGCCGCTGGTCGCCCGGATCGCCCGCGAGGAAGGCGCGTTCGTGGTGATGTTCGCCACCATGCCCTTTGTCTTCGAAGGCCAGCGCCGGCGCGAGCAGGCGGAGACCGCGCTCAACGAACTGGCGGTCCTCTCCAATGCGTTGGTGACCTTCGACAACAGCCGCATGGGCGAACTGGTGCTGGCCAAGCAGGGCATCCACGAGGCCTTCGCGGCCGCCGACCGGATGATCTCGGAAAGCATCAAGGCCGTGATCCGTCTCGTGGTGCGGCCCGGCCTGATCAACATCGGACTCGATGACCTGATGAGCGCGCTGCGCACGACGCGGTCGCGCTGTCTGTTCGGATCCGGCATCGCGAGGGGGAAGGACCGCGCCCAGAAGGCCTTGCGCAACGCGCTCAACAGCCCGCTGCTCGACCAGGGATCGCTGCTCAAGGACGCCGAGACCGTGCTGGTCCATCTCTGCGGCGGCGAGGACCTGACCCTCTTCGAGATCGAGCTGCTCATGGAAAGCCTGGGCAAGCACGTGCCGGACAAGGCGCACGTGCTGTTCGGGGCCGCCGTCGATCCCACCATGAACGACCAGCTCAGCATCACGCTCGTCAGTTCGCTCCCGGAGGAGCGGCTTCGTGATACCGGTCGCTCGGATGGAGGCAAGACCGCCACACTCGATTCGCCGGGTCTCGAGCCCAGCGTCGGTTTTGAATCGACCGAACCCGAGCCTCCGGAGGAGCCGTCACCCGAGCCGGAGCCCGAACTCGAGATTGAACCTGAGCCGACAGCCGAAAACGAGCCGGAGCCGGAACCCGAACCGGAGAATGAGCCCGAACCCGAGCCGAGCCCGGTGGTGGAACTCGAGCCCTTCGATGACTTCCTCGACGACCCGCCGCTGGATGATGAACCCACGGCGAAGACGGAGGAGACCGCTGAGCCTGAACCCGAGGAATCCAAGCCCGCCGAGCCTGCCGCCGACACGGAGGACGATGGCGACGACGCGCCCTTTGCGGAGTCCGGTTTCAGCCGCAAGACCAAGGACGAGGACTCCGGCGGCAAGAGCTCAAGCAAGGATGACCTGATCGAGGACTTCGCGGGAGCACCGGACGACCTTTTTGAAGAGGATTCCGATGGGTCGCAGACGGAACTCAGCTTTGATGGCGGGCCGAAGGGGCGTTTCGAAGGTTCGGACCCGAGCCTGATCGACGGCGAGGACCTGGACGTGCCCGCCTTCCTGAGAAAGAAGCGGAAGTAGCGGTTCCAAAAATGGACAGCCCCGCCGGCACGAGTCCGACGGGGCCGTCTCTCCCCCAAAGAATTTTCAGAATGCCGACGGAACACACCCACCGGACAGATCCATCATCGGCTACCGATCCTTTTTCACAATGCGTGTTGCTACGCAGTCGGCCCGTGCGTAGTTAAGAGACAACCCCCTTCTGACTTTCCGTGCTCGGCCAAGCTTACTTCGAACTCTCCCAGAAGATCGAAGCGGCGCATTCATTTGCGGCCGTTTCCTCTCTCCTGTGCGATGGGATGCCGCATCTCGTCGGTGCCGACTCCGTGCTGGTTCTCGAGACCGGCGAAGGGCCGGTGATCCGAGGGGTGCACGGGAAATGCAAGGTGGCGGACACCACGCGGAAGCGCATCGACGAGCTGAACGGGCTTCTCGTGGATCATCCGCTGATCCAGCGTGTCGATCTGAACGATCCGGGCGCGCTCGGAGCGGCGGTGAGTGATTTCATTTCCCCCGAAGAGTACCAGGCGAACGAGTTCAACCGGGTGATGCACGACGGGTCCCCCTCGACCGACGGGATCCTCGGCAAGCTGGTGGCTTCCCCGCACAGCACCACGATCCTGGTCTCGTGCCGGGATGAGGGGATGTTCTCGCTCAAGCAACGGGAAATCTTCGATGCCGTTCTTTTCACCGCCCGGGCGGTGCTGGGAAGGATTGGCAGCATGGGGGTCGAGACGACCGTCCGCAATTTCCTGATGGGCACGGCCGGGGATCCCATCGCCGTGTTTGCCGTCGGCACCGATCTGGAAGTCCTGCCGCTGAGCCACGAGGCGGTCCGACTGTCCGAGAATTGGTGGTCGGAAGACGAGGCGAAACGATCGTTGAGCCCCGAATCCCACGAGAATTTGAGGGAAGTTCTGGAGAATGCCTGGACCGATCCGGTGAAGGCCACATTTCAGGAAGTCGAACTCGATCTGGGAGGTGGGCTGCGGAAATGTCACGCGCTGCCGAAGGCCAGCGGGGAGATCCTCATCTTCATGCCGGTCTCGGGTCATCTCCCGAGTGGCGACGAGGCGCTGAAGGCCGTGCTGACCAAACGCCAGCGGGAGATCATGGAATGGATCGCCGAGGGCAAGACCAGCGCCGAGGCGGCCATCATTCTCGACATCAGCCCGCGCACCGTCGAGAAGCACCTCGAAGCGGTGTTCCAGCGGCTGGGCGTCGAGAACCGGATCTCGGCGGTGCGGCGTTTCCTCGACCTGAAGTCGGGTCAGGCGACGTAGCCGAGCCATGGTCCGAGCCACTTCTCGGCCTCCTCGACCGTCCAGCCCTTGCGCCTGGCGTAGTCCTCGACCTGG
Source organism: Verrucomicrobiaceae bacterium E54 (assembly GCA_022548915.1). Lineage (GTDB taxonomy): Bacteria > Verrucomicrobiota > Verrucomicrobiia > Verrucomicrobiales > Akkermansiaceae > Haloferula. Next base: position 17,243 of record JAKZES010000024.1, on the reverse strand, counting down.
TCCTTCTGCAGCTCGCTGATCGCGAAATACTTGCTCTCCGGATGCGACAAGAGCAGCCCGCTGACCGCCGCGCCGGGATGCATGGCGCAGCTCTCGGTGAGCGTGACCCCGGCCTTCTCCGGGGCCTCGAGGATCTCGAAAAGGGTCGGCTTCTCGGTGTGGTCCGGCTGGGCCGGGTAGCCCGGGGCCGGACGGATGCCGCGGTACTTCTCCTTGATCAGTTCGTTGTGGTTGAACTCGTTCGGCCGCTCGTAGCCCCACTCGACCCGCGCGCGGTGGTGGAGCAGCTCGGCGAAGGCCTCGGCCAGGCGGTCGGCGACGGCTTTGATCATGATCGCCTTGTAATCGTCGCTTTCCTTCTCCGAGACCTCCCTGGCCCACTCGTCGGCACCGTGGATGCCGACGACGAAACAGCCGACGTAGTCGGGTGAGGAGGGACTGACGTAATCTGCGAGCGCGACGTGGGGCTTGTCGGTTTCCTTGGCCAGCTGCTGGCGCAGCGTGTGGAGGCGGCCGCGCTCCCGGGTGCGCTCGTCGTCCTCCCACACGATGATGTCGTCGCCGTCGGCGGTGGCCGGGCAGAAGCCATAGACGCCGCGGGCGGTGAAGCGCTTCTCGGCGATGATCTGCTCGAGCAATTCCTTCGCCTCGGCGTAGAGCATCCGGGCCTGCTCGGCACCGCCCTCCTTGCGGGTCTTGAAGGTCTCGGTCTCCCGATCCCAAACGCCCCGCAGCTCCCAGGCGTGGAAGAAGGGCGTCCAGTCGATGTATTCGGCCAGCTCGCGCAGCGACTGGTGGTCCATCACCCGCGTGCCGAGGAAGGACGGCACCGGCGGGGTGTAGGCATCCCAGTCGAACTTCGGCGCGTTGGCGCGCGCCTCCTCGAGTGACACGGTCTTCTTGTCCTTCTGGTTGAAGGTGTCGCGCAGCTTCTCGTGCTTGGCCTCATTGTCGGCGATGAACTTCTTTTTGCCGCCCTCGGAGAGCAGCGAGGTCGTCACCGGCACCGAGCGCGAGGCGTCGAGCACATGGACGATCGGGTGGCTGTAGTGCGGGGCGATCTTCACCGCGGTGTGGGCCGGTGAGGTCGTGGCGCCGCCGATCAGCACCGGGATGCTCATCTTGCGGCGTTCCATCTCCTTGGCGACGTGGATCATCTCGTCCAACGACGGCGTGATCAGTCCGGACAGACCGATGATGTCGGCACCCTTCTCGATGGCGGTGTCGAGGATCTTGTCGCAGGGAACCATGACGCCCATGTCGATCACCTCGAAGCCGTTGCAGGCGAGCACCACGCCGACGATGTTCTTGCCGATGTCGTGCACGTCGCCCTTCACCGTGGCCATGATCACGCGGCCGGCGGAGAGGGTCTTCTCGGCCTTGTTCTTGAGTTCGTTGTCGGTGAGCGAGGGGTCCTCGGCACGCATCCGCTCGATGATGGGCTTCAGCTTCTGCTCCTTTTCCGCCTCCATGTAGGGCTCGAGGTGGGCGACCGCCTTCTTCATCACCCGGGCCGACTTCACCACCTGCGGGAGGAACATCTTGCCCGCGCCGAAGAGGTCGCCGACCACGCCCATGCCGTCCATCAGCGGACCCTCGATCACGTCGAGCGGCTTGTCGTATTTCAGGCGCGCCTCCTCGGTGTCCTCGACGATGAAGCGGTCGATTCCCTTGAGCAGGGAGTGCTCGAGGCGCTTCTCAACCGACGTCTCGCGCCAGGTGAGGTCTTCGGCCTTGGCTTCCTTTGTCTGGCCCTTGAACTGTTCGGCGAAATCGAGCAGCCGCTCGGTGGCGTCGGGGTCGCGGTTGAGCAGCACGTCCTCGACGTGCTTGAGGAGTTCCGGCTCGATCTCGTCGTAGACCTCGAGCATGCCGGCATTGACGATGCCCATGTCCATCCCCGCCTTGCCGGCGTGGTAGAGAAAGGCGGCGTGCATCGCCTCGCGCACCGGGTTGTTGCCGCGGAACGAGAAGGAGACGTTCGAGACGCCGCCGGAAACCTTGGCGCCGGGAAGGTTTTCCTTGATCCACTTGGTGGCCCTGAAGAAGTCGACCGCGTAGTTGTTGTGCTCCTCGATCCCGGTGCCGATGGTCAGGATGTTCGGGTCGAAGATGATGTCCTGCGGGTTGAAGTCGACCTCGTCGACGAGGATGCGGTAGGCACGCTCGCAGATGCGGATCTTGTCCTCGTAGGTGGCGGCCTGGCCCTTTTCGTCGAAGGCCATGACGACCACCGCAGCCCCGAACTTCTTGATGATGCGGGCCTGCTCGCGGAGGGTTTCCTCGCCTTCCTTCATCGAGATCGAGTTCACGATGCCCTTGCCCTGAAGGCACTTGAGGCCGGCCAGGATGATTTCCCATTTCGAGGAATCAACGGTGATCGGCACCTGGGTGATGTCGGGCTCCGACTGGATGAGGTTCAGGAAATGGGTCATCATTTCCACGCCGTCGATCATCCCGTCGTCGAAGCACACATCGATGACCGGAGCGCCGTTGTCGACCTGCTGGCGGGCGACGCTGAGCGCTTCCTCGAGTTTGCCCTGCTGGACCAGCTTGCGGAAGCGGGGCGAGCCGGCGACGTTGGTCCGCTCGCCGATCATCAGGAAGTTCTTGTCCGGCGTGTGGTTGTAGGCCTCGGTGCCGGAAAGTCGGAGAAGCGGCTCGATCTCGGGCACTTTGCGGGGCTCGTATTTCTTCGCCAGGTTGGCGTAGCGCTCGATGAACTCGGGCGTGTTGCCGCAGCAACCGCCGAGCAGGTTCACCAGGCGGCTCTCGGCGAATTCCTCGAGCAGGGATTCCATCTGGTCGGCGTCGTACTGGAAGCCGGTCGGCGACAGGGGATCGGGGTCGCCGGCGTTCGGGTAGCAGGAGACGAAGGTGTCGGCGACCTTGCCGAGTTCCTCGACGAAGGGCCGCATCACCTCGGGCCCGAGCGAGCAGTTGAGGCCGATCGCCAGCGGCTTGACGTGGGCGACCGAGTTCCACAGTGCTTCGATCTTCTGCGCGGAGATCATTGTTTCACCGCCGCGACCGACCGCCGCCGAAATGATGACCGGCATGTTGAAGCCGTCTTCCTCGAAAACGTCCTGCGCGGCCACGGCGGCGGCCTTGGCATTGAGGGCGTCGAAGATGGTTTCGATCATCAGGATGTCCACGCCGCCCTCGACCAGTGCGCGGATCTGCCGTTTGTAGTCCTCGTAGACCTGGTCGAAGGTGACCGACCGGAAGCCCGGATTGTTCGGATCGACGGCGGCGTTGTTGAGCCCGACTGTCAGCGGTCCGATCGCGCCGGCGACGTAGCGCGGCACGCCGGTGGCCTCGGCGACCTTGTCGGCGGCCTCGCGGGCCAGCCTGGCCGAGGCGATGTTCAGGTCGGCGGCGAGTTCCTTGAGGAACGGGTCGTCGAGGACCTTCTGGTAGAACTCCGGGTCCTTGCGGCCCGTGCCCTTCTCGCGCGGATCCTCGACGAAGAACTCGCTCTGGGCGATGGATGTGCCGGAAAAGGAGTTGGTCTCGATGATGTCGGAACCGGCCTCCAGGAAGCGCGTGTGGATGTCGGAAATCACGTCCGGGCGGGTCAGCGAGAGGATGTCGCCGTTGTTGAGCAGGTCCTTTTCGGTGTCCTTGAATTGCTCGCCCCGGGCATCCTTTTCCTCCAGGCCGTATCCACGAATGGTCGTTCCCATCGCGCCATCCAGGATCAGGATGCGCTTCTCAAGGGCGGAGGTCAGCTCGGCGGTGGCGTCGGGGCGCGGCATGCCGGGAATCTAGGAAACGACTCCGACGTCGCAAGTTTCAAATCATCATATCGTGATTCGATGATGCGAAAATTTGCAAAGCTTCCCACGTGCATCCCGGGGCTTCCGTGGGTCTACTGCCTGCGTGAAGCGACGTCTCATGGCTTTCCGGGTGTGCTGCGCCCTCGGGCTGTCGCTGGCACCGGCTTCGGCGCGTGAGGTTTTGCCGGATCTCGAGGTGCTCTTTTACGATGCCGGGATCTGGGAGAAGTCGGTCGAGGAAGTCCTGAAGGAAAGGGAGGTGCTGGGTTTCGAATGGCTCAGCCGGGAAAGGAATGATGCCCGCAGCTCGCACCGTGGCCTCCATCTCTGGCGGCAGCCGGTGGGTGAGACCATCCTGCGTTCGCGCGACGGGCGGCTGCGGTCGCTCGAGGTTTCGCTCTACAACCGGGGCGACATGGGGCCGATTCCGATGGAGGCGTTCGAAAAGCATCGGGACGGCTGGCGGAAACGCATCACCGGGGAGACCGGGATCGAGGGCGAGCTGCTCAAGGAGCGGCAGCAAGGCAGCGTGGTGAAGGCCGAGCGCTGGGTGTGGCGGACGCCGGGGGCCTACCTGCTGTTGACCGCCAGCGTTTCGGGCGAGGACGAGCGCAGGAGGCCGGAGTTCATCAAGCTCAGCCTGATCTCCGCCAAGGAGGGGGGCGAGTCGATCGACCGGGGTCTCGGGCTGGCGGCCGATGCGAAAAACCGCCGCGACCTGCGCTCCAACGTCGTGACTTCAAGCAATGGCGACGTCCGGATCGACGGGGTGCCGATGGTGGACCAGGGGCGCAAGGGCTACTGCGCGGTGGCGAGCGCCGAGCGGGTGTTCCGCTACTACGGGATGCCGATCGACCAGCATGCGATGGCCCAGATCGCGCAAAGCAGCGCGGCGGGTGGTACGAATCCGGTGCGGATGATCGACGCCCTCAAGCGGGTGACCGGGCAGACGAGGACCCGCCTGCACACCCACTACGAGATCGATGCCGGGCGCTACAGCTCGGTGGTGCGCGCCTACAACCGTTTGGTCGAGGACGTCGATCCGCGCTTCGTCTTTCCCCGGGAGAGCGACCCCATCCCGATCCAGCCTTTCCTCGCCGGCTGCCACGGGCCGACGCTGTCGCAGGCGGTCGCCAAGGGAAACCGCTACGATCGTTTCCGGGGCAAGATCGAGGAGTTCGTCGACAACGGCGTGCCGCTGCTGTGGGCGCTTCAGGTCGGGGTGTTTCCCGAGCCGGGCATTCCGCAGCAGGGCGGCGGACACATGCGGCTGATCATCGGCTACAACACGAAGACCGGGGAGGTGCTTTACACCGACTCATGGGGTGCCGGCCACGAACTGAAGCGCATGAAGATGACCGATGCCTTCGCCGTGACGATCCAACTGATCACGATCCAGCCGGCGCTGTGAGGCCGGACTTCAGGTGGTGACGATCCGCACGTCGAAGTCGATCAGGTCGTTGACAAGGTGGCCGGCGAGGCGGTGGAAGAACCGGCCGGAGCCGTAGAGGATGCCCCAGCGGGTGCGGTCGATGGCGAAGCTTGCCTGGGCGGCGGCTCTGCCTTCGGGGGTGAGTCCCGCGGCGGCGGTGAACGCGACCGGCTCGGTGACGCCCCGCAGGGTGAGGTTCGCCTCGATGCGGAGGTTCTGCTGCCCGGGTGCCGTATCCGGCAGCGTCTCGGCGGCGGTGATGACCAGCCGACATTCGGGGTGGGCGTCGGCGTCCAGAAAGTCGTGATCGAGCAGGTGACCGATCAGCACGTCGTGGAGCGGATCACCGTCGAGGTCATCGCAGCGCAGTGACCGCAGGTCGAAGGTGAATTCGCCGCCGCTAAGCGTCCCGCCGGAAAAGTCGAGATGCCCGGCGGTGATCCGGATGGTCCCGAAATGCTTGTTGAGCAGGTTGCGCCCGAGCCATTGGAGCCGGCACTCGTCGAGGTCGAGTTCGCGGCGGCCGTCGGGTGGTTCCGGCGCGCTCGCCAGTGGCGCACCTTCCTCCACCGGCATGCCGGCGGCCCGCCATGCGGCGAGTCCTCCGTCGAGGATGGCGAGATCGGTGTAGCCGCCGCGCTCCAGTTTCTCTGCTGCCATCCGGGCCTCGTGGCTGTCGTCCGTGGCACCACAAAGAACCGTCGGCCGGTTGGGATCCGGAGCGGCTTCCCGAAGCCGTTCGTGAAACGCGACTTCGAAGACGCAGTTGTTTGTCGCGCCGGGAATGTGGGCCGTACCGAAGTCATCGGCGAGGCGGACGTCGAGCACCTTCGGGGGCGACTTGCCGTCCAAGGCGGCCTGAAGGGTTCTGGAGTCGATGGTTTTCATGGCAGGATCATGATAAGACCACACGATAGCGTGCCTTGCCGGCGCGCAGGTGGTCGAGGGCGTCGTTGATCTGGTCGAACGCGAAATGCTCGGTCTTCGGGGCGATCCCGTGACGGCCGCAGAATTCCAACATGTCGGCGACGGTGGCGGGACTTCCGAGGGGCGAGCCGGAGATCGACTTCCGCTGGCCGATCAGGGAAAAGGCCTGGACCGGGATCGGCTCGAGCACCGCGCCGACGAAGTGCAGCCGGCCGTCGGGCCGCAGGGCCCCGAGATACGCCTCCCAGTCGAGCGGGACGTTGGCCGTGACGAGGATGAAGTCCAGGCTGCCGGCGATCGACTTCATGCCGGCGTCGTCGCGCGAGTTGACGACCGCGTCGGCTCCGAAGGCTCTGGCTTCGTCCGCCTTGGAATCGGTCGAAGTGAAGGCGGTCACGTGGCAGCCCCAATGGTCGAGAAACTGCAGGGCGAGGTGGCCGAGGCCGCCGATGCCGACCACCCCGACTCGGTCGGTCGGCTTCACGCCGTAGTGGGCGATGGGCCCGAACACCGTGATGCCGCCGCAGAACAGGGGCCCGGCCTTGGCGGGGTCGACCCCCTCCGGGATCAGGATGGCCCAGCTCCAGTGGCAGCGCACGCGGTCGGCAAAGCCACCGTGGCGGCCGACGATGGTCTGCTCGCTGTTCTGGCAAAGGTTGTGGTGCCCCGAGAGGCAGGAGTGGCAGCTCATGCACGAACCTGCGAACCAGCCGAGCCCCACGCGGTCGCCGACTGTGACGCCCTTCACGTGGTCTCCGGCCGCTTCGACGATGCCGACGACCTCGTGCCCGGCGACCAGCGGGTAGGTGGACTGGCCCCACTCGTTGTCGATCATCGAGAGGTCGGAGTGGCAGATGCCACAGGACTCGACCCGCAGCTCGACCTGCTCGGACCCCAGCTCTCCCGGTGAGTAATCGAAGGACTGGAGTTTGCCGCTGGCTTCGGTGGCGGCCCATGCATGGAAGGAATCGGACATTCTCTTTTCTCGCCCGGTGCCCCGGGAAAGCAAGATGGGATTTGAATTCGGCGGGGCGGCGGATCCGTGGTAGGAGTGGATGATGAAACGCTGGATGCTTTTGTGGGCGATCCCATTCGGGTTGGCGGCTCAGGATTTCCCGGTCACTCCCCACGTGCCGCCGGCCTTCGAGACCCGCGATGTTGGCGAGGTCAACGACGGCGGTGCGTCGATCACCCGCACCCGGCCGCAGACGAAGACCAGGAAGATCACCTACATCGCGGTCTCCGGGATTCGCGACTGGAGGAATACCGGAGGTCAGGTGATCCAGGCCAGCATGCTGGCCTTCGATCCGCCCCCCGGGGCTTCCAAGGACGCGGCACTGCCGCTGGTCCGGGAGGGGCGCATTCGCCTGTGGATCGAGGAGCGAAAGAAGGTGACCGAGTATCCGCTCGCCAAACTGAGTTCGCAGGATCGCGAGTTCGTGAACCAATTGTTGGAGGCGCAGAAGACGGCGTCCAAACCCGTGGAGAAGGAGTGACGCCTTGTTGAACCTCTTTCACCGCCGGATTCCGGTCCTGCTGCTCGCCATCCTGCTGCTGGTCGGCTGTGCCAGCTATCAGCGGGACTTCCGGACGAGCGTCGAGGAGCAACCCCGGCCTGCCACCAACGCCCTGGGTCCCTGGGTGGGAGAATGGCGAAGTGACATGAATGGCCACCACGGCCCTCTCTGGTGTGTGATCGAACCCCATGGCGGTGGTGACCACGCGTTCCGCTACCGGGCCGGATGGGGGGTCCTCCGTTTCGGCGACTACACCCACATCGTGCCCACCCGGTCGGATGGTGCCGGAGGGCTGATCTTCGAAGGGCAGATGGACTTGCCCGGGGGTGTGGGGGTCCATCATGTGGAAGGACGGGTGACGCCCGAAAGCTTCGACGCCCGTTACCGGTCCGAGCGTGGGGACCACGGGAGGATGTCGTTGAAGCGTCCCGACTGAAGGTTGGGCTGCACGTCGGTGGCGGGGCATGTCTGATCCCATGTTCCTGCGATCACCCGGAACGGGGTGGCAGGTTCAGAACGACAGCAGGCACTGCCAGATGAACATGTTCCCAAGGGCCTCGTTATTCTCCCACACGTTTCGGACCAGTTCGCGATCTCCCTGGATCTCCGGGAGCTCCCGCTCCTCCTCTTCCCATGGAATGCAGATGCCCGGCTTTGGATCAGAGGCCCCGTTCTCGGGCATGCCGTAGCCCGGAGGGAACTCCGTGTCCGGCTCGGGGCCGATCGTCGGGCACTCCGCCAACGGCTCGCTGCGTCCATCGGAATACACGCCGTAGTCACGGGCGAAGTCGGTCAGGGCACGCAGGTTTTCGATGCTGGTGTCGTCCTGCATGATGGCGCTGGCGTCCATGATGTAGCCGCCGTCCCGGCCGGCGGTATCGATGGCCCGCTTGCAGTGGGCACGCACCTCGTCGGGGGTGCCGAACGAGAGAACCGCGTTGGGAATGCCTCCGCTGAGGCAGAACTTGTGGCCGAGGGTGCGGTGGGCGGCCTCGAGGTCGCCGCGGTCGACATGATAGACCACGCTCTGGTCGGGGAGTTCGGTGAAATGGGACAGGTGGGACGTCCAGTCGCCCTCGGCGTAGAACAGGGTCTGGTGTCCGGCTTTCCAGAATTCCTCGATGATGGGCTTGAGGGTCGGCCAGTAGTGCGACTCGAACTGCCCGCGCGACACGAAGGGCTCGCAACCGCGGTGCATCCAGAAACCGATCGGCACCTGTCCGGCGGGGTCGGCGGTGGTCGCCCCAACGTGGTGCAGGTGGGGCATGAGGGCCTCGCATGCCTCGAGGACCTTGTCGGGCTGCTCGATCATGTCCATGGTCAGGCCGAGGTAGCCGCGCAGCTTGTCGCCGATGATGTCGAAGGGCGCCTTGAAGATGCCGGCGATCGCGGAAACCGTGCCGCACTCATTCTTCATCCGCTCACACTGGGGGCCGAGGGCACTGAAGTACTGCAGCATCGCCATCGATCCCTTCACCAGAGCGAGGTGGCTCCGGTAGTCGGAAGGTTCCCCCGGAGCGGTGATGCGGCGCGAAACCCTCGGCAGCCACTTCGTGTAGAGGAAGGCCGTCGGATCATCGATCAGTTCGTCGTACTCGTCGGACCGCATGAAGGACTGGTCCTCTTCGGGCTCGCGATACTGGAAGCCCGTGGTGGGCGGGACATGGATTCCGGGCACCCCGTAGTAGTCGAGGCCGATGGCCTCGGTGAGCCCGGTCCAGACCCAGACCATGTTGGCGACCATGGCGTCCCAGTCGAAGTCCCTGCCGCAGCGGATCACCGCCTCGAAGGCGCGGTGGTAGTCGTGCGCCACATCCTGGCAGGTCATGCCCGCATACTTTGCGGTGAACTCCGCCACGAAGGGCCGGATCGGGATCTTGTCCGGCTTGCCGTTGCGCATCGCCGTCAGGTAGCGGCTGAGGCGCTCGTCGTAGAGTTGCGGAGAGGCATTCATTGCGGTCCGAGGAGCTTCTTCAGGAAGGCGAGACTGATCCCTGCTTCGAACGATTGGTCCGCCGAACGGCAGAACTCCATGTTGACCGCAATCTTGAACCTGGCCATGGCGATATCTGAGGAAGCCCGCAGGGCCTGGCCCTCCGAAACGGCTCGCGGTGGATCTTGAATACGGGGAAGCCCGGCAAAATCCGGCATCGAACCGCCTGTCTGCCAACGCCTGCGGTGGTGCTGGAAGAATACGGGCACAGAGGTACGGATCGATCATGAACTTGGCTGCTCCCACCATGGATACCCGGATGCTTCGTCGACTGCCGATCTCCGCTTGCCTGCCCTGTCCTTCCGGAAGCACTGCGTCACCACGCCCGGAAGGTTCCGTGAATGACGCGATGGATCCCCCTGAGCGTGCAACATGCCCAGGTCCCCTGCGTAGGGTTGGATGTCCGGGTTTCGACCGATGACCTTCCATTTCTTCCGCGTCGCGCTCGCCGTGGCGGTGCCCGCCGCCTGCTTCGGTGCGCATCAGAACACCCCGGACACGCTGCGGGCCGCCATCGAGCACCTGAAGGCACGGGATGGAGCGGACTACCCGGATGCCGCGGCTTATCTCGAGCGACTCGAACAGCCTGCAAACCGATCCGGGGAAGGTTTTGTGAAACTCCAGCGCGAGGCCCTGGTTGCCGACCCTGCGGTGGGGAGCCGCCCCGTCCTCTTTGTCGAGCGTGACCCCTACCGCTACGACCACCACAACACCGAGACGATGTTCCAGACCGGCGAGATCTCGGCCGGCAACTACCGACCCGGTGGTCCCTTGAAGGTGGTCGACCTCCGTAGCGGTGAGGTCCTTGTGCTCTGTGACCCGGGCCCGCAGGGCCACCTGCGCGATCCGGAGGTGCATCCGGATGGATCGCGCATCGTCTTTTCGATGCGCCGGAGCAAGGACGAGGACTATTCCATCTTCGAGATCGGGGCGGACGGCTCGAACCTGCGCCAGCTGACCTCGGCCACCGGCGTCTTCGACATCGATCCGGTCTACCTGCCCGATGGCGGCATCATCTTCAGCTCGTCGCGCGAGCCGAAGTACTGCGGCTGCAACCGCCACATCATGGCCAACCTGTTCCGGATGGATGCCGATGGCGCCAATATCCACCAACTCGGCAAGAGCACGCTTTTCGAAGGCCATTCAAGCATCACTCCGGATGGGCGGGTGCTCTACGACCGCTGGGAGTACGTCGATCGCAACTTCGGCGATGCCCAGGGGCTGTGGACGATGAATCCGGACGGCACGAACCACGCCATCTACTGGGGCAACAACACCTCCTCACCCGGCGGGGTGATCGATGCCCGCATCATCCCCGGCAGCGGCCGGTGCCTCTGCATCTTCACCTCCTGCCACGATTCACCGTGGGGGGCACTGGCCATCATCGACCGCGAGCTCGGGGTCGACGGCAGAAGCTCGGTCGTCCGGACCTGGCCCGCCGAGGCCATTGAGCTGGTCGACCGCGCGGGTATCGACGGCTTCAAGAGGGTGCGACCGAAGTATGAAGACCCGTGGCCGCTGAATGAGACGACCTTCCTCGTGTCGCGTCAGGTCGAGCCGGGCAAGCCGCGCATGGGGATCTTCCTGGTCGACACCTTCGGCAACGAAGTGCTGCTGCACGCCGGAGACCGCGGCTGCTTCGATCCGATGCCCCTGGGCCCGCGCAGGCCGGATCCTGCCCGGGTGAAGAGCCGCAACTACAACGAGGACGTGGGAACCTTCTACATCACGGATGCCAGGGTCGGCACCCACATGGAAGGGATTGCGGACGGCGAGATCCGCTACCTGCGGGTGGTGGAATCCCCGGAGAAGCGGGCCTGGACGCGATCCGCGTGGGGCGGGCAGGGACAGCAGGCACCGGGGATGAACTGGCACAATTTCGAGAACAAGCGGATCCTTGGCACGGTGCCGGTCGAAAGCGACGGCTCGGCTTACTTCGAGGTGCCCGCCGGCCGATTCGTCTTCTTCCAGTTGTTGGACGGGGACGGGAGGATGCTCCAGTCGATGCGCAGCGGCACGATCATTCAGTCGGGCGAGCGCCAGGGATGTGCCGGCTGCCACGAGGACCGCAATGAGACGATCCCGGCATCCCCCCGCGTGCCACTGGCGATGCGGCGACCACCATCGAAACTCGAGGGGTGGTATGGGGAGGCACGCCTGTTCAACTATCAGGCGGAGATCCAGCCGATCTTCGACCGCCATTGCGTGAGCTGCCATGATTTCGGGAAGCCGGCGGGCGAGGTGCTCAACCTGGCCGGGGACCGGACGCTGGTGTTCAATGCCTCCTACATCGACCTGTGGTCCGGAGACTACCTCAGCTGCGTGGGCGGAGGACCGGCGCAGATCCAGCAGGCAAAGTCGTGGGGGTCGCATCGCAGCAAGCTGGTCAAGGTGCTGCGCGAGGGACACCCGGAGCATGCGGGGCTTGATCTTCCGGCGGACGACCTGAAAAAGGTGTTCAGTTGGGTGGATCTGAACGCGCCGTACTATCCGAGCTACGAGAGTGCCTTCCCGGATCACACCGCCGGGCGCTCGCCGCTGACACCGGCCGAGGAGAAAAGGCTGGCCTCCCTCACCGGTGCGAGGTTCGTCCTCCGGCACGGGGCGGGACAGAGGACGCAGGTTAGCTTCGAGCGCCCGGAGTTGAGTCCGTGCCTCGCCGGACTCGATCCTGGCGGGGCGGCCCGTGACGAGGCACTCGCGATCATCCGGACGGGTGCGGAGCGCTTGCGGCGGACGCCGCGCCGCGACATGCCGGGCTTCGAGCCGGCCGAGGTCGACCGCCGGCGCCTGGAGAAATACATCCTCCGCCGCGAGATCGAATCCGCGAACCAGCGTGCGATCCGCGAGGGTCGCAAGCTTTACGACCACGACTTCGATTAATGGTGGCCCCCGGGTCCGCGGGGTGATGGTTTTCACGGCCCGAGGAGTCTCGAGCCGGTGCCGTGGGGTTCACTCAGCCTGCCGCAAGTGCTTGGCCAGCTCCTTTGTCGCCTCCTCGTGCCATTTGAGGGTCCGTGCGGCGGCGGCGGCGTGGGCTTCCGAGAAGCGCGTCCCTGCGAGTTCCCGGGATTGGCGTTGGGCGACGCGCTGGATGCCTTCGAAGACGCTGTCGATTCGTTTTTGAACGTCGCTCTTCGACAGGCGCGCTGCATTTTCCTCCAGCCACGGGCCGAGTTCGCGGAGGGCCTTCACGCTGGAATCGGTCTTGTGCTGCTCGAGCAGCTCTTCGGCGCTCACTCCGCTGGGCAGCACCCCGTAGCTGACACCTCCCGTGCCGACCTGGGTGGCGGCGAGGGCATGCATCAATCGGGTCCCCTGGTCGGCCTGTTCAAGCAGGCGCGCTTCCTTCATGAAGGTCCCGATGGGGACCGCCAGCCATTCGACTTTCTCGTCGAGACGCACGAGTTTGTTGGTTTCCCTTTCCCGACCGAAGCGGCTTGGCCAGAGCGTGGGTTCTTCGGGGGTCACGGACACCATCAGCCCGACCAAGGTTCCGGTTTCTCCATGGAACACCGGGGAGCCCGGGGGACAGTCGCCGATCTTCCGGTCGAGGCCCCAATTTCCGGCTTGGCTTGAACCGTAGGCGCGACCCTCGACCAAGGTGCCGCCCTCACCGAGCGCCAGCATCGGCGTGCTGCGGCCGATTTCCGCCGCCTGCTCTGCGGCCGGGATCCCCTTCTGGCCCTCGTCGAGAACCTCCAGGCGGGCCAGAGGCTGGCTCCGGGCGACCTCGAAGGCCCCGAAGCGGGTCAGCTTCGTTCCGCCCGGGGTCGTGATTTCGAGCTTGGTATTGTCCTCCACGATCCGGCGGTCGAGGTGGATCCAGATCTTTCCCCCGTCGGAAACGAGCACGCCTCGTCCTTCCACCTGATCGCCGCTGATTCCGACGACAAAATCGCGGTAGGCCGTGACCGTTTCGCGGGCGGCTTCCATCTGTTCCTTGGCGTCGGGTTCCTCAGCCTCGGCCTTGAGCGCCTGCTCCTCCTTGTGGCGGTAGCGCTCAAGCTCCCGCGTGGCCTCGCGCAAATCCCTCTCGGCCTGGCGAAGCTGGCTTTTCAGCTCGGACACTTCGGCCCGTGCCTCCGCCAGCTTGTTCTGCTCCCAATCCGTGCGCTCTTCCTGTCGTGTAAGGTCCTGGCGGGTGGTTTCCAGATCCTTGGTGAGTTTCTCGATCTCGGCGGTCTGGTCCTCGTTGCAGGAAGCGAGGGCGAGCAGCAGGGCACCGCCGATTCCCAGGCGTGCGGGAAGGGGGATTTTCATGGTCTCCCATTCTGCCCGAAGCCGGATCCGACTCAAGCCTCCAGAATGGATGGCGCCTGGCGATGGCCTGCACGCTCTGGAGATCAGGCCGTCATCCGAATGCGGGCACCCCGGAAGAGTGCCTCGGGCAGTTCGGCGACGCTGGGGGCGACGTAGTCGGGCCGGTAGGCATAGTGGGAGATTTCTTCCTCGGAAGTGTGGCCGGAAAGGACCAGCACGGTGGTGTAGCCCATCTGCACGCCACCGAGGACGTCGGTGTACATTGTGTCACCGATCATCACGACCTCGTCCGTGCGCAGGCCGAGTTCCTTGCGCGCGATGCGCATCATCACCGGGCTCGGCTTGCCGACCGAGAAGGCCTCTCTTCCGGTGGCCTTTTCGATCATGGCGACGATGGCGCCGCACCCGGGCCGGACACCGGACTCCGTCGGGCAGCGGGAATCCATGTTCGTGGCGATCAGGCGCGCGCCCTTCTCGACCAGGCGGGTGGCGCGCTCGAGCATCTCGAAGTTCATGGTGCGGCCTTCCCCGACCACGACGAAGTCGACGTCGTCATCCGCGATGGTGAAGCCGTTGATGTGGAGGGCATGGGTCAGGCCGTTTTCGCCCAGCACGTAGGCGGTGCCTCCCGGGCACTGGGCGGCGAGGAAGCGGGCCGTGGCCATCGCGCAGGTGAACACCTCGTCGTCGGTCGCATCGATCCCGAGGCGCCGCAATTTGAGCGCGACATCGCGCCGGGTCCGTTGACTGTTGTTGGTCAGAAAGAGGAAGGGGTGTCCTTCGCTCCGGAGATACTCGATGAAGCGATCGGCTCCCGGGACGAGTTCGTTGCCCCGGTAGATCACGCCGTCCATGTCGAGGAGAAAGCCAGGTGTCTTCATGCCCGCCGTGCAGCGGCAATCGTGCCATATTGGCTGTTTGGAGCGCTTTGACCGACCTGTCACACGGGCGATCGGACCGTTCCACCCTTCCCATGATTGGGCATGAGCGAGTTGCGGACCTGAAGCGGTTTTCGTTTTGGCGACGCCCCAACGCATTCGGCGGCTCCAGGCCTTGATCCGGGGGGCAACCCGCGGGTGTCAATTCGGACTTGTATGACAGATTCGCGAGGTCCATACGGGGCCCGCCATGAGCGAACGCATCCTTCTGACCACGACGTCCTACCAGGACACTCCGGGCTCCCACCACGCGCTGCTGGAAAGCGCAGGATTCGAGATCGTGCGGGAGCGCGGGCCACTGTCGGAAGAACGCATGCTGGAGCTGGCGGGGGAGTTCGATGGCTTTCTCTGTGGCGACGATGCCATCACCAAGGCCGTCATCGACAAGTCGCTGCCGCGGCTGAAGGTGATCAGCAAGTACGGCATCGGCCTCGACAAGATTGACGTGCCGTATGCCACGGAGAAGAAGCTGCCGGTCCTCTTCACGCCGGGCGTGAACCACACCACGGTCGCCGAGCACACCTTCGGGCTGCTGCTGGGGCTTTCGAAGAAGATCTTCTTCAACGGCATCGACTGCCGCAACGGCGCCTGGCAGGCCGGCTGGAAGAAGCCGGTCGGCAACGAGATCATGGGCAAGACGATCGGCATCCTCGGCCTCGGCCGCATCGGCAAGGAGGTCGCCATTCGCGCCCGCGCGTTCGGCATGGAGGTGATCGCCTTCGATCCCTACTTCGATGAGGAATTCGGCAAGGCTCACTCGGTGAAGCGCTGCGCCGACATGGACGAGGTGCTGGTGAATGCCGACGTGGTCTCGCTGCACTGCTTCCTCGATGACACCACCCGTGGCATGATCAACACCGCAAAGATCGCGGAGATGAAGGATGGCGTGATCGTGCTCAACTGCGCGCGCGGCGAGATCGTCGAGATCGACTGCGTGGTGAAGGCGCTGGAGAGCGGCAAGCTCGGCGGATACGCCGCCGACGTGCTCGACAGCGAGCCGCCGCCCGCCGACCACCCGCTGCTCAAGGCGCCGAATTGCCTGATCACCTCGCACATCGGTTCCCGCACGCACGAGAGCGTCGGACGCCAGGCCACCCGCGCGACCAACAACCTGATCAACTTCCTCCGCGGCGACGCCGACTTCATCCAGGCGAACTCCTTCGACTCGTCGGCCGGGGCGAAGCCGCCGGTCAAGGTGACCAGCTCCAAGCCCAGTATCTTCAAACTCTGATTTCCACGATCCATGGCCATTACACTTCGACCCGCTGATTCCGTTGCTTTTGATATCATCTCGCTTGGCGAGATCATGTTGCGCCTTGATCCCGGCGACGGGCGCGTGCGCACGACCCGTCGATTCGACGTCTGGGAAGGCGGCGGTGAATACAACGTCGCCCGTGGTCTGCGCCGCTGTTTCGGCAAGCGTGCGGCGGTGGTGACCGCCTTCGCCGACAACGACGTCGGCCGCCTGCTTGAGGACTTCATCCTCCAGGGCGGGGTCGACACCCGTTTCATCCAGTGGGCGCCCTTCGACGGACTCGGCCGCAACGTTCGCAACGGTCTGAACTTCACCGAGCGCGGCTTCGGCGTGCGTGGGGCGAAGGGAACCCCGGATCGCGGCCTCACGGCGGCGATGCAGATGAAGCCCGGTGACATCGACTGGGACGACGTCTTCGGCACGCAGGGCAGCCGGTGGTTCCACACCGGCGGGATCTTCGCCGCCCTTTCGGAAACGACCGCCGAGCTGACCATCGAGGCCTGCAAGGCGGCGAAGAAGCACGGCACCATTGTTTCCTACGATCTGAACTACCGCCCGAGCCTGTGGAAGAGCATCGGTGGTCTGGAAAAGGCGCAGGAGGTCAATCGCGAGATCGCCAGGTATGTCGACGTGATGATCGGCAACGAGGAGGACTTCACCGCCAGCCTCGGCTTCGAGGTCGAGGGGGTGAGCGAGCATGTGACCGGTCTTCAGGTCGACAGCTTCAAGGACATGATCCAGCGCGCGGTCGCCGATTTCGCGAACTTCCAGGTGGTGGCGACCACCCTGCGCGACGTGCACACCGCCACGGTCAACGACTGGGGCGCGATCTGCTGGCACGACGGTGAGTTTCACGAGGCGACGCACCGTCCGAAGCTCGAGATCTTCGACCGCGTCGGCGGCGGGGACTCGTTCGCCAGCGGCCTGGTCTATGGCTTCATGGAGTTCAACGACGCGAAGCAGGCGGTCGAGTATGGCGCGGCCCACGGCGCGCTGGCCATGACCACCCCCGGCGACACCACCATGGCCACCACCGACGAGGTCAGGAAGCTCGTCGGCGGCGGATCCGCGCGGGTGGATCGGTAGGGGGCACCACCGTGGCCGGGCCTTCCAGGCCCGTGGCCATTTTTCGATCGAGG
>JAKZES010000249.1 GCA_022548915.1 Verrucomicrobiaceae bacterium E54 | reverse complement strand
ACGGTCATCATTCCGCTTCTCTTCACACATGCCACGGTCTTTCTCGACCCCGGCGGAACCTCAGAGACGCTCGCCATTGACGCGCCCCCGGGTGCGGGATTCCCTGTAACGTTAGCAGGTCTCCTTCCGCATCGTCACTCTTACGGGGCTGTATCATCCTTCAGGCGCTTGCGAGGCGCCCTGTGGCCTGCGGGATTCCCTGTGTACGCTTCAGCCATGCCGTTTCCCCATCCTTCGGCCATGCACGCCTCCGGGTTCATGTTGTTCACGCGGTGCCTCCCGCGATCTTCCAATGGGTTAGCTGACATGTCTGCA
>JAKZES010000248.1 GCA_022548915.1 Verrucomicrobiaceae bacterium E54 | reverse complement strand
CAGGTCGAAGTCTGGTAACAGGCGCAGCCGAGCGGTACTAATCATCCGTATGGCTTGATTCCTCCTCTTTCTCGAGGACGGAGTCGGGTATCTTCCAAACAGAAGAACCAAGCCAAGAACGCGCCAAGAAATCAAAGGCGTCACAAAAGGACAAGGAACGACTTTCATCAACCTCCATGTGGATGCCAGAGAGTGGCCGCCACCGCGAAGCGGTGGAGTGCCAAGTGATCGGTGATCGGTGATCGTTGGTTGCAGTGGCGGGGCCCGCAAGGACAGACACAAACAGGCTTTGGCAATTAGAGGAGACGCTTCGAGCGCT
>JAKZES010000247.1 GCA_022548915.1 Verrucomicrobiaceae bacterium E54 | reverse complement strand
ACGTCGTAGCAAATCGACCCGTGCTGACGATGGTAAAATCAGGCCTGATCCGTAACCTCCTCGCGGACGATCGTCTTCACGTTCACGAACTCGCGGATGCCCTCGCGGCCCAGTTCCCGGCCCCAGCCGCTGTCCCGGATCCCGCCGAAGGGAAGGCGCGGATCGGACACGACCTGGGCGTTGATCGCCACGGTGCCGGCACGCAATCGGCGGGCGATGCGTTCGCTGCCACGCCCGAAATCCTCATACCTCACTCATCGAGAGCCACCGTCATGCCTCCCAAAACCCAACCCTGACACACCGCCATGCCCTCCACGAGCCA
>JAKZES010000246.1 GCA_022548915.1 Verrucomicrobiaceae bacterium E54 | reverse complement strand
TTCGACACCGTCACCCCGTTGCTCAACGCCTCGCCGGCCGTCCCGGTCAGCTCCGTGTCCGCATTCGTGTTCAGCGTGTCGCTGCCGCCCGCGGCATCCAGCGTGTTGATGCCGGTGAAGCCGATCCCGTTGGTGTCGCCCGCCTCGTTGCCCGTCAGGTTGATCGTGTCGTCGCCCGCCGTGTTCGTCAGGCTGCCGTTGGTGCTCGCAAGCGTCTCGACGTTGCTCAACGCCACACCGTTCGTCGTCAGCGCACCCGCGCCGTCAACCGTCGCCGCCGCATTCGTGTTCACCGTGTCGGTCCCCGCGGCCAGATCCATCGTG
>JAKZES010000245.1 GCA_022548915.1 Verrucomicrobiaceae bacterium E54 | reverse complement strand
CAGGTCGAAGTCTGGTAACAGGCGCAGCCGAGCGGTACTAATCATCCGTATGGCTTGATTCCTCCTCTTTCTCGAGGACGGAGTCGGGTATCTTCAATGAAGAACCAAGCCAAGAACGCGCGAAGAGATCAAGAGCGTCGGACCAGACAGAGAATCCTTTCATCAACCTCCATGTGGATGCCAGAGAGTGGCCGCCACCGCGAAGCGGTGGAGTGCCAAGTGATCGGTGATCGGTGATCGGTGATCGGTGATCGTTGGTTGCAGTGGCGGGGCCCGCAAGGACAGACACAAACAGGCTTTGGCAATTAGAGGAGACGCTTCGAGCGCT
>JAKZES010000244.1 GCA_022548915.1 Verrucomicrobiaceae bacterium E54 | reverse complement strand
GAAGCCCTCGCCGCGCTGTCACGTCTGAAGGAATGGATGGAGGGAGCGGGGCTGACCCTGCACCCGGAAAAGACCCGCGTGGTGGACATGGAGCCGGTCGGGAGTCACATCGACTTCCTCGGCTACCGCTTCCAGCGAAGCCGCCATGGGAACCTCCTGCGGCTGGTGCGCCCCAAGAGCGTGCGCAAGCTGCGCGAGACCATCAAACCGAAGACGCGCCGGACCAATGGGACGAGCATGGAAACCATCGTGGCGGACCTCAACCGGACGCTGCGGGGTTGGTATGGCTACTTCAAACACGCAAGCCCCGGCCATCTGGGAGAGATCGACGGATGGGTG
>JAKZES010000243.1 GCA_022548915.1 Verrucomicrobiaceae bacterium E54 | reverse complement strand
TCCGGTGCGCTCGTGGGAGCCGGCCTGAATGTGGGCGGCACGTTCGAGGAGCATGGCGGCGTTGAGAAGCATTTCGGCGATGCGGGGCAGCCCGTCGTCGAGCCCGTGTTCGAGAAGGGTGTTGATGGCGGCGTCGGCGGGCGTACTCTGGTCGTGTCCGGTCATGGTTGGTGCTTGGTTTTGGTTAGCACCTCCATTTTCCAGCCTTGGCCGGGCACCTTCAACCCTCGTCGCGGACGGGGCGGAGGGGGGCGGCGGCCGGCGCTTCGGCCGGCTCCGCTACGCTCCGCCGGCCGAAGCGCCGGGGTCACAGGTGATCGGGCAATTTACAGACGAAATGTTGCACCGGC
>JAKZES010000242.1 GCA_022548915.1 Verrucomicrobiaceae bacterium E54 | reverse complement strand
AGATCCCTTCATCCCTCCGGGATGGGCTGGCATCCCTGCCGGGATGCGGGTTTTCGATCGGTCCGCAAACCGGTGGTATCGCTCGTTCCTCGCTCGACCACCGGCTACAGGCTTCCATCCCTCCGGGATGCACTGGCATCCCTGCCGGGATGCGGTTTGTTGGTGGGGCCGGGAAACCGGTGGTGTCGCTCGTTCCTCGCTCGACCACCGGCTACAGGCTTTCATCCCTCCGGGATGTGGGCTCGCGACGGACCCGAGATCCCTTCATCCCTCCGGGATGGGCTGGCATCCCTGCCGGGATGCGGGTTTTCGATCGGTCCGCAAACCGGTGGTATCGCTCGTTCCTCGCTC
>JAKZES010000241.1 GCA_022548915.1 Verrucomicrobiaceae bacterium E54 | reverse complement strand
TGGGATAAGATGCCTCCAGTTCGCAGCTCGGTGCCGACGGCGTGCAGCGCTCGCGCCCCGTTGAAGCTGTAGCCCGCCCGCATGAAGTTCGCGATTTGGAAGCCGCGAACCCCGCCCTGCACCGCCCACGCTCCGGCTCCGATGGGCAACAGGAATCCCGCATTCGCGTCCACCAAGTGGGGACTTGCCGAGGGGGACCCGAGGGTCAGCGCCTCGTTGAAACCCGGCGGCCTCACCGTATTCGGCCCGATGCCAGACTGACTGCGGATGAATTCCCATTCGCGGATCCGCGCGTCCAAGGCATCCTGCTGCTCCCGACTCACAAAGGCGAAGAGCGCCTCCATGAATTCTT
>JAKZES010000240.1 GCA_022548915.1 Verrucomicrobiaceae bacterium E54 | reverse complement strand
AAGAATTCATGGAGGCGCTCTTCGCCTTTGTGAGTCGGGAGCAGCAGGATGCCTTGGACGCGCGGATCCGCGAATGGGAATTCATCCGCAGTCAGCCTGGCATCGGACCGAATACGGTGAGGCCGCCGGGTTTCAACGAGACGCTGACCCTCGGGTCCCCCTCGGCAAGTCCCCACTTGGTGGACGCAAATGCGGCATTCCTGTTGCCCATCGGAGCCGGAGCGTGGGCGGTGCAGGGCGGGGTTCGCGGCTTCCATATCGCGAACTTCATGCGGGCGGGCTACAGCTTCAACGGGGCGCGAGCGCTGCACGCCGTCGGCACCGAGCTGCGAACTGGAGGCATCTTATCCCA
>JAKZES010000023.1 GCA_022548915.1 Verrucomicrobiaceae bacterium E54 | reverse complement strand
AGAAGGCTGCACAGATGGGTTTCCTCGTCGAGATGGTAGCGACCCGGACTCTCGACCAAAGGCCCTTCCGACACGAACCAAGAGCCGTCAAACGAAGACCGAAACCTTTCCCGATGCTCACCGCTCCGCGCCATGAGTTCGTCGAGATCCCGCATCGCTCATCCTACCGAAAAGTGGCTTAATCCCGTGCCATTCGGGTCCCGTCTTTCAAGCACAAGCATTGACTCCCGGCGGTCGAAGGGGTCTCGAAGGGGGTCCTCGCGCGTTAACTTTCAGGGTTGTTGCTACGGTGCTCATTGTAGTTTAGGGCGGAACGGCCCGCTTCTTTCCTTCGGCTTCCTGAATATGAATAGGGTCGGTTCGTGAAATGCGGCGTTGACTACTGCAATTCCAGTAGAATCGAAGACCCTCCGGACCCCAATCCAGATGCCAGGCATTCTGTAGTCGCGGGTCGTCGACGACGCCCCGGAGTGGGTCGTCGAGATCCGGCGGGATGCCTTCGTCACCGAAGGTGACGTCGCCGAACTGCTGCAGGCCAAGGCCGCCATTGCCGGCGGCGTCGCGACGCTGCTTGAGCAGGCCGGCATCACCGCCGACGCCCTCGACCACCTGACCATCGCCGGCGGCTTCGGCTTCCACCTTGGCAAGGAGGCGGCCACCAGCACCGGCCTCATCCCCGCGGTCCCGGCCGACCGTCTTCAGACCCTCGGAAACACCTCGCTGGGGGGTGCATGCTTCTCCTGCTGCACGGCAGCTCCCAACCCCTCGCCCCTCTCCTTGGCCATTGCGAGTGCATCGAGCTCAATCAATGCAGCAGCTTCGAAGACCACTACATCGACCACCTCGGCCTGCCCTGAAAGCCGCCACCCCGACGCCGCGTTCGCGCAGGCTCTTGCCGCAGCCTCCCACACGGCCAAAGAAAGACCCGCCTCCCGATGTTCTCGGTTCATCCCCTACCGTTCACGCCGCGCGGCGGTCCGGCGCGGGAGCCTCGGGCGGCGAATCGTCGTCCGGCTGGTGCCAGCCGGGCGCGAGCGGCGGCAGCCCGAATTGGGCCCGGGCGCGGTCGCAGTCGGGGTTCGGCTCGCCGTTTTCCCAGGCTGGCTGGAAGGCGCGGCAGACCGACGGGCGCAGCGGGTGGATCGTGCAGCGGACCGACGTTCCGACTTCGCCCTCGAGCGCGTTGCAGCGCACCGGAGAGCAGGTGGTGCCGCGCATCGCGACGCGGTGGAGGTCGACCGGCTCGGCCAGCCCTGTCGGCACGGTTCCGCCGCCGGCATCGGTCTCCATCCAGTGGAACGACACCCGGAAGAACGCGCAGCATGCCCCGCAGGCCAGGCACGGATTCGCCGCGAGGGCGGAGGGGTGGACGGCGAGGACGCCGGGGCCGGGCAGGGTCATGAGGATTTCGACACCGCGGCCTATGCCCGGGACGCGCGGCTTTGGCAAGCGGGGGAGTGGCGCTTTCCAGGCCCCATGACAGGGCCGGGCGACCTCCAGGTCGCGGATGCGGGTCTGCCGCCATCCGGCCGGGTGCTTCCGGCGGCCACAGGCCGCCACTGCTCAATACTCCCGCTCGAGCAGGCCGGCGGCGATCGGTGTGGTATTGTTGTGTTGGGCGAGGCTCGTGGAGGCAGCGGACCGTCGTGCCTCCCGCGGTCGCCGAGGTCAACGATGGGGAACGCGATGGCAGGAGAGCAGACGATGCCGGTTTCACAACCGGCGCTCCGCCCAACGCCGCGCCCGTCTCCGACGGGACGCGTGGTCAGGGAACCGGGGTGACTTCGACCTGGAAGAAGCGCGCCTTCCGATAGGTGGAGAGCCAGAAGGGATAGACGATCTCGACCAGCTGATAGTCGCCGCTCGGATCCTCGGCGAGGACCTGCGGCGGGGTCAGCCAGGGCGGGCTGTCGTCGCTGGATTCCCAGTCGGTGAGGTTGGAGCTGAAGCGCCAGGCGTAGTGGACGCTGCCGGAGGTGTCCCGATCCTTGCGCCGCATGAAGCGGGCGGTGAAGTTGACCCCGCCACCGCTGGAAAAGGTGGGGGTGACGACCCGCGGAGTGCCCGGAACGGCGTCGCTCGCCCCGCCGCCCCAGCCGACCGGACCGGCATCGCTGAGGGTGGGATCGGTGCCGAAGGCAAATTCGAGCAACTCGGTGAGGGTGTCGCCGTCGGTGTTGCCCTGCTGATCGGCCGTAACGCCATAAGCGGCGGCCCAGCCCATGAAGGCGGTCGGCGGGTTCACCACGATGGTGACCTCGTCGAAGGCCGGGCCATTGCCGTCATCCACCGTGAGGCGCAGAATGTAGGTACCCGCGGCGGTGAAGGTCGCAGTGGTGTGCAGGGCGCCCGGGTCCGCAAAGGTCACGCCCGCCGGGCCGCTGACCAGACTCCAGGTGGTCGTGAAGCCGTCGCCCTCGGGGTCGGCGACCGTGGCATCGGAGAGATCCGCCACCGCGCTCATGCCGGAGCCCCCGGGCACGGCGCTCTTGTAGGGATGGGCGGCCGGCAGCTTGCCGGTGAGGCCCCACTTGTGGGCGAGGTAGCCCTCGAAGCGCTGCTTGTCCTCGGTGCCGACCGTGCCGGTGCACATGATCACCTCGGCGATGTCACCGCCGTAGTAGCCGTGATTGACCACCTGTCCGATCCGTCCTCCGCCGCTCATGGTGCCGATGTTGCCGGCATTGGTGGAACTCCCCTGCGAGGTGGCGTTGGCGAAGATTTCCTTACGCGTGGAGGGCAGCCAGACGTAGTTGAGCAGGTTGGCCTCGTTGTGCACGAACTCCGGGCTGATGGCGCCATACCAGTCGTTGCTCCAGTAGTTCATCCGGTAGCTGGTGTTGCTCCTGAAGCCGACATGCAGGCTGTTCGCGCCCTGGCTGGCATTGGCCGCGCCGTAGATGTCGGTGTAGTTCGTCGCTTTGGTGACGATGAAGGTCGAGTGGGAGGTGCCCGCCAGGAAGTCGAGGTCGACATTCAGGAAGTCGGTGGCGCCGTCAAAGGTCAGCACGCTCATGGAGTTGAGGCCGCCCGCGGTGAAGGCGGGCTGGGACGAGGCGGTGGCCTGGGAGGCGTGACGGCTGTTGCCGCTCTTGTCGCGCCACTCCGAAACGGTCGAACCGTTGAGGGTGATCTTCGTCGTGTCACTGGCATCGAGCCACAGGGCGGTG
The DNA here is from genome assembly GCA_022548915.1 of Verrucomicrobiaceae bacterium E54. GTDB lineage: Bacteria > Verrucomicrobiota > Verrucomicrobiia > Verrucomicrobiales > Akkermansiaceae > Haloferula. The sequence continues at coordinate 71,043 of JAKZES010000023.1, read as the reverse complement.
GTGGTTTCCTCCGGGGTCCAGGGCAGGTCTTCGGAAAGATAGACGACACGGTCCGCTCCCGCATGGACAGCCGGAGAGGCGTTCCACGCCGCGTAGAGGGTCGTGTTCGCATCGATGTTGAAGCTGCCGCCGGCCGCGTAGCCGGTGCCGTTGCCGTCGGACTGGGTATTCCAGCCGGAGAAGCCGAAGCCGGTCCGGGTCAGGTTGCCGGTGTTGCCGGAAAGCGTGAGCGGCACTCCCTGGGTCTTGACCTGGCTGGAGGGCACGCTGCCCCCGGTGTTGCCGTTGCCATCGAAGGTCACGGTGTAGGTCGGCACGGCGGTCCACTTGGCGTAGAGGGTGACGTCGGCATCGGTGGCATAGGTGCCACCCGCCGCGTAGTCGGTACCGGTGCCCGCGGCGTTGGTGTTCCATCCCTCGAAGGCGAAGCCCGTCTTGACGAGGTTGCCGACATTCGTGGCAAGCGTGAGGTCGATCCCCGCGGTCTTCGTCTGGTCGGAGGGAACACCCCCGCCGGTGTTGCCGTTGCCGTCGTAGCTCACGGTGTAGGTGGCCACGGCCGGCGTGAAGACCACCTGATCGACCCAGCCCGCGTCGGAGTTGCGGTCGACGCTGCCATCCTTGGTGTAGGCCCATTTGACCGTGTTGATGCCCGCGGGAATGGTCACCGTTTTCTGCACCCAGTCGACGTTGCCCGATATTCTGGCCAATGAGCCGCCCTGCTCGACGTCGTTGAGGTAGAACCTCAGGTAATCGTAGCTGGACTCCGAAGACACCTTCCACCAGAAACTCAACGTTCCCTCCTGGCTCAGGGTGGTTTCCATCGACGAAGTCTGGCTGTGGGTGATGAGTCCGCTCTGGGCCGCATCCACGCCGTCTTGGGTCGTCGTGGTCTGCCGGAACCACGGGGCATCGCCGCCGCTTGACCACGTCAGGCCCGTCGTGTCGACAGCCAGCGCGATCAGGTCCTGGGCGATCGTGAAATCGCCGAAACTCTCGTCGCTCTTGGTCGGACTCTCCACGCTGGTGACGCGGATCCTGTAGTCGGAGCCAAGGGCCTGTGCTCCGGGAACCATCCAGGTGTGGGAACCGTCGTTGACCGTGCTGACCGCGATCGTGGAATCCAGCGAGCCTCCCTTGAGCAGCTCGATCCTGACGTTTCCGCCCAGGGTCGAGGCCCAGGTGATTTCATGAGTGCCGTCCACGAACCAGGTCTCCCCGCCGTTCGGCGCGGTAAGGACCATGTCGACATCGTCCACGGTGAAGGAAACCGGAATGCTCAGTGGCGAATTGCTGGCGGAGGCCGAAGTGATGGTGATGGTGTCGTTGTAGGTGCCGGGCGCCAGGCCCGTCGCATCCAGCGAGATCGTGACCAGATCCTGCTCGGTGGCGACCGTGCCACTGGTGCGATCGAGCGCCAGCCATGACTGGGTCTTGGAGAGCGTGTAGGCGGCCGTGCCACCTCCCGTGTTGCTGAGATTGAACCGGTCGGTGGGTCCGGTCGCTCCCGAGATTCCGGCAAGCGAGAAAGATCCGGGGCTGGCCGCCAGCGCCGCCTGGCTGTCCACGGTGAGCGTGACCGGGATGATCGCGCTGCCCGCGCTGCCACCATCCACCGTGATGCTGGCGTTGTGCGTGCCGGCAGCGAGCCCGGAGGTGCTGTAGGTCACGGCGATCACATCCGCCTCGGTGGTGGCCGTGCCGCCGGCCGGTGAACAAGACAACCACCCGGCATTGTCCGACACGCTGTAGCTCAGCGTTCCGCCCGCCTTGTTGAATACCGCGAAGCTCCCACTCGCGGCGTTCCCGCCGAAATCGACCCTCGGGTTCAGTTGGGCGATCGTGACACCCGTCACCGGTGTCGTGGGCAGCCCACCCGAGCCGGCAACAAAGGTCATGGTGGGCCCCGGTCCGCTGATGGAGTGAATGTCCGCACCCGAGGCCACCGTGCGGCCATCCGAAGCCCAGAATCTCAGCCCCGGCGTCGTGCCGTCGGAAATGCTGTTCACGCCCGACGACTTGAAGGCATCGTCGGATCCCGGAGTGGGATTGCTGTACCAGGGGATGTCCGCCTTGGGAGTCGCCTCCACCACCAGCAGCTCAAAGGGCGTGGAATAGTCGAGGGGGCTGTCTCCGGTGTTGATCGAGGAGTAGGTGTTGCTGCCCGTTTCCAGCGCATGATAGATCACCAGTCCGTCGGCCGGGTTGGTGGAACCCGCCCCGCCCCAGGGTCCCTCGTAGCCGTCGTTGCCCCGTACTTCGAACAGGAAATACTCCTGCGAACGGGCGGGATTCCGATAACGGTAGAAGAAGTTGCGGTCCTGCTGGACCGCCCCTTGCAGGTGGCTCGAACTGTTGAGATCGACCACATCGGCCCACCCCGCATGGATCTTCAGGTAGGGATCGACATGACGCGGGTGGGTCGAGCCGCTGCTCGCCATCAGCGTGAACGATCCCATGTTCGCCGCATTGTTGTCGTAGGCATAGAGATCGGGAAAATCGCAGATCATGTGCCCGTTCTCGTGGCAGAACGTGCCGATGGTCAGGCTCGCGGGCATGTCGGTGATCTGGTAGTCATAACTGGTCGAACTCAGTCCGGTGCCGCTGAGCCCCGTCCATGACGAGCTGGACTGGTGGGGCCAGAGGCCTTCCGACCAGGCGTTGACCCGGCTGCCGGCATAGAAGATGTTCACGCCATCCAGGCGGCCGTCGCCGTTGCCGTCGCATTGGGTGAAATCAAAGCCTTGGGCCTTCAGCACGGCGAGGCCCTCCCGGATCAGGTCCCTCGCCCGGCTGCCGTAGCTCTGCGTGTTGTCGGTGTAGTAGTCCCGGTTGTTGGCCGCCGTGAACCAGGCGGTCACCGTGTTCTTGTACAGCAGCTTGCCGTTGGACTGGATCTTGAAGTAGCCGTAGATCGAGGTGGCGTTGCCGTTGACCGTGTAGGTCTCGGCGTTGCAGTAATCGTCGATCTCCGCAACGGTCTTGGTGACGTCGCCCGGTCGGTCGGGAAAGGACGCCAGCAGCACCAGCCCCACGCGCTGGTCGATCGTCGGGGACGACGGCGGCGCCGGAGCCACGGGAGGCTCCCCCCCGCCCGGTGCGGGGGCCGGATCTCCGCCCTCCGCGGCGACGCTGAGGATTTTCCCGTCCGCCTTCTCGATCAACTTCTTCCCGGGGTTGGGCCTTCCCTTGGCATCCACACGGAGCAGGTTGCGGTTTTCCAGACTGAGGCTCATCGCCTTTCCCGCCGCCAGCCGCTGACCGGGCTGAAGCCCCGGAGGTTTGTTGGCCCCCACCCTCACCCCGGTGGACACAAGCCGGGTGCCGTCGGGTGTCACCTCGGCGTAGCAGAAGAATCCGCTCTCCGGATCACGGATCACCAGATGGCCGTCATCGGTCTGCTGGTAGGCAAAGAACTCGTCACCATACAGGCGCACCTGGAAAGCCTCGCCATCCGGCTGCCGGTAGGTGAATGCCTCACCGTCATAGGGAGCCGCGTGAACCCCCTGCGAGGCGATGAAAACTGTCAGGATGAGGGCGGTCTTCCATCCGCCCGAACATGTCACTCTCATGGTTTTTCCGGCATGGTGCCTTCATGCCGCTCAATCGCAATTCCGAACCCTGACATTCAAATATCCCGTATCATGCGGATGCTTGGGGCATCGGTGACCAGCTTGGCATCGCCTGCTCACCCACCCTCCCGCACGACCCGGCCACCGGCAAGCACCTCAAGGCATATCCCTTCCCCGCATCGGATGCGGGACGGGGCATCCACCGGCGCTCCATCACTTCGCCACCACCACCTCGACCCCGCGCTCACGCAGGCTCTTGACGAAGGCCGCCTCCGCACCGGAGTCCGTGATCACCGTGCGGAAGGCCTCGATGTCGGCAAAGAAATACTCCGAGCGCTCGCCCAGCTTGGTCGAGTCGACCAGCAGCACGACTTCCTCCGCATAGCGCACCAGCCGCTCCTTGAAGGCGACCTGCTCCTCGAATCCCTCGCTGGCACCTCTCTTCAAATCGAGGCCGATGCTGGAGACGAAGGCGGTCTGCACATTGTGGCGCTTGAGCGTCACGAAGCTGTCCGCTCCGACGAAGGTCTGGGTCTTGAGGTGATAACGCCCACCGGTGGAAACCAGCTCGATGTTCTCGGTTCCGACCAGGCGGTCGAGCACCGCGTAAGCATTCGTCACCACCCGGAAAGGAAGATCCGGCAGCAGGTCCACCAGCTCGAAGGCCGTGGTGCTGCTGTCGAAAGCGTAGGTCCGCCCGGGCTCGATCCGCTCCAGCGCGGCGCGGGCGATCGCCTGCTTCGATTCGACCTGGCGGATCCGGCGCTCGGTGAAGCTGCGGAGCTTCGGCCGTCCACTCAGGCTGGTCGCCCCACCATGAATGCGGGAGACCTGGCGGGCTTCGCTGAGGACCTGCAAGTCGCGACGGATCGTCTCGTCCGTGACGTCGAACTCCGCCGCCAGATCCACCGTCCGCACCGAACCGCGCTCGTCGATCAGGGCCAGAATTTGGGTTTGTCGCTCGTTCGCCAGCATCGCTTGCCCGATTTTGTGGTTTTTTTGGATATTTTCCAGATTTATGTTGTATTTTTCTTTGGTTTTCCCATTTTCTCCCTCGGAATCGCAGATTTCCCCATGGCAAACCCACTTTCCAGCCTCTCCCGGGCCCAGGTCGAATCGCTGGTGCGCGACAGCCTGCGCCGCCATTCCGGCGGAAGATTCGCCGCCGAGGGCCCCAACCCGCTGATCGTCAATTCCAGCGCCCGCCATTGCCACCTCACGCCGGAGGCCGTCGAGACGCTCTTCGGCAAGGGCCACACGCTCACGCCGAAGAAGTGGCTCTATCAGAAAGACCAGTTCGCGGCGGAGGAAGCCGTCACCCTGATCGGCCCGCGCAGCCGGGTGATCTCCAACCTCCGCATTCTCGGCCCCTGCCGGAACCTCAACCAGGTCGAGCTCGCCTCGACCGATGCCATTTCGCTCGGCTTCAAGATTCCCGTCCGCAACTCCGGCGACATCGAGGGCACCCCGGGCTGCATGCTCATGGGCCCGGCCGGCTTCCTCGAAATGCCGAACGGCGTCATCCGCGCCGCGCCGCACGTCCACATGGCCCCGGAGGACGCCCAGTTCTACGGAGTCGAGAACAAGTCCTTCATGAAGCTCCGCGTCGGCGGCGAGGTCGGCGTCACCTTCGACAGGATTTTCGTCCGCGTGGATCCCTCCTTCAAACTCGAGGTCCACATCGACACCGACGAGGCCAACGCCTGCGGTCTCGGACCGGACACCCCCTGCGAACTCATCAAGTAAACTCCACACCACCAAACCACCAAACACATGAGCGAATCCATAGGATTAGTTGAAACCCGGGGCCTGACCGGCTCGATCGAGGCCGCCGACGCGATGGCCAAGGCCGCATCGGTCAGCCTCGTCAAGCAGGTCTCCATCGGCGGCGCCTACCTGACCGTGCTGGTCAAGGGCGACGTCGGCAGCGTGAAGGCCGCCGTTGAAGCCGGAGCCGAAGCCGCCGACCGCGTCGGTGAACTCGTCGCCTCCCATGTCATGGCTCGTCCCCACGACGACCTGTTGAAGTTTTTCGAGGCCTAACAACAACCACCAAGATATCATGGCTAAAGAAGCAATTGGAATGATCGAGTGCAAAGGCTTCGTCGCGCTGATGGAAGCGTGCGACGCCGCACTGAAGTCCGCCGACGTCACGATGACCGGCTGGGAGAAAATCGGAAGCGGCATGGTGACCGCCTTCTTCGCCGGCAACGTCGCCGCCGTGAAGGCCGCGGTCGAAGCCGGTGCCGACGCCGCCGGCCAGATCGGTGAAGTGATCGCCGTCCAGGTCATCCCCCGTCCGCACGACGACCTGAGCAAGCTCGGCAGCTGGATCGGCTGAGGATTGGAGCGCGGACTTCAGTCCGCCTCTTTTCCCAAAATCTCCGCCACCTGATGAAGATCCTCGTCGCCAACCTTGGCTCGACTTCGTTCAAGTACCGCCTGTTTGACATGGGCGGTGCCGGCGAGGCCTTGCTGGCCGAGGGCGGCTTCGAACGGGTGACGGAATACACCCCTTGCATCGAGGAGATGCTCGGGCGCCTGGCCGACGACGGGCACCTCGTCAACGACGAGGATCTCGACGCGGTCGGCTTCAAGACGGTCCTCGGCAAGGACCTGAGCGGTTGTGTGGAAGCGGATGCGCGCGTCCTTGAGGCCCTCGACGGCTTCAAGGAGGTCGCGCCCGCCCACAACCCCGCCTACGCCGAAGGCATCCGCTGTTTCGAACGCCGCCTGCCGAAAGCCCGGCGCGTGGCCCTTTTCGAAACCGCCTTTTTCCAGTGGGTCGCCCCGGCTGCCAGCCACTACGCGATCCCCAAGGCCTGGCGCGACCTCGGCATCCGCCGCTATGGATTCCACGGCGCGAGCCACAAGTTCGTCGCCGAACGCACCGCCGAACTGCTCGGTCGTGAGGACGTCGCGACGCGCGCCCGCCGGCTCTACGTCGACGGCCCCGGCGAATTCGACGGTGCTCCGCTGCGACTCGTCTCCTGCCACCTCGGTGGCAGCAGCTCGGTCACCGGCATCCGCGACGGGGTGGCGATCGGCTCGAGCATGGGCTTCAGCCCGCAGAGCGGCCTGCCGCAGAACAACCGCGTCGGCGACCTCGACTCGATGGCCGTTCCCTACGCCTGCAAGATGCTCGGCATCGATGTGGAAGAGGCCGAACGCCAGCTCAACAAGGAGAGCGGCCTGCTCGGACTCTCCGGCGTGAGCAACGACGCCCGCGACATCCGCGAGGCGGCCACCGCCGGCAATGCCGATGCGGCTCTCGCCATCGATCACCTCATCGACAGCATCCGCCACTGGGCGGGATCCTTCGTTTTCAAGATGGGTGGCCTCGAGGCCATCTCCTTCACCGCCGGCATCGGCGAGAATTCGCCACAGCTCCGCAGTCGCGTCTGCGCCGGCCTCGAAGACCTCGGCGTGATCATCGACCCCGCAAAGAACGACGCCTGCCGCGGCACCGAGGCCGAGATCAGCGCGGCTGATTCCCGCGTGAAGGTCCACGTCATTCCCGCCAACGAGGAACTCGTCATCGCCCGCGAGGTCGAACGTTTCCTCCAAGCCAACTGATTCCCATCCAACTCAACATCACCAACCCACCAACCACCATGGCCAAACAAGCAATTGGAATCCTCGAGACCAAGGGTCTCACCGCACTCGTTCAAGGCACGGACGCGATGCTCAAGGCAGCGAACGTCGAACTGACGGGCCCCATGAAGGGCGTCGGCAGCGCGATGGTTTCCGCCGTCATCACCGGCGATGTCGCCGCCGTGAAGGCCGCGATCGAAAGCGGTGCCGAAACCGCCGGACGCTTCGGCGAGGTCGTCAGCGCCCACGTGATCGCCCGTCCGCACGAAGACACCGAGACCATCGTTCCCGGTGGCAAGCCTGCGGCCAAGAAAACCGCCAAGTAAGCTCCGGCGATGTACCTCGGCAAAGTCATCGGTTCGGTCGTCTCGACCAAGAAGGACGACACCATGAAGGGGCGCAAGCTTCTCATGGTGCGCCCGATGCTGGCCGACCCCGACAATCCCGCAGCCTTCAAGCCGGGCAGCAACACCATCGTCGCCATCGACACCCTCGGTGCCGGCGAGGGCGAACTCGTGATGTTTGCCCAGGGGAGTTCCGCCCGCCAGGCCGACGGCCTGAAGTCGGTCCCGGTCGATGCCGCCATCGTCGGCATCGTCGATACCGTGAACATCCTCGGACACAAGACATACGAGGCAAAGAACAGCTAATCGTTAGATCCCCATGGCCCACTTGAGCGAAGCCGCCATCCGTGACGTGGTCACGGAAGTCCTGAGCAAGATCCAGTCCGCAAACGGCGCGCCGGTGAGTGCACCTGCCGTGCAGTCGAAACCCGGCCGTCACGGCGTGTTCGATTCCGCCGCCGAGGCCGCCAGGGCCGCGCAGGGTGGCTTCGAGCAGTTGCTCAAGGCCGGCTGGGCCGGGCGGGCCAAGGTCGTCGAGATCGTCAAGACGATGTGCTTCGACAATGCGGAGCGCTGGGGCCGGATCGAGTTCGAGGAAACGAAGATCGGCCGCCTCGATCACAAGATCGGCAAGCTGCACGGCATCCGCAACGTGCTCGGCACCGAATACCTCGTCCCGACCGGGATGAGCGGCGACGCCGGCATCACCATGGAGGAATCCGCCCCGTGGGGCGTGATCGGCGCCATCACCCCGGTCACCCACTCGATCCCCACCATTGCCGGCAACATCGTCAACATGGTCGCCGCCGGCAACGCGATCGTCGTCAATCCCCACCCCGGCGGTGCCGCCTGCGCCGCGCTGGCGGTCCACGAGTTCAACGAGGCGATCGCCGCCGAAACCGGCATCCGCAACCTGATCTGCACCGTCGAGAAGCCGACCCTCGATTCCTTCAACGAACTCTGCGCCGCCCACGAGGTCGCGCTGCTCTGCATCACCGGCGGCCCCGCCGTGGTCGATGCCGCGATGAAGACCGGCAAGCGCGCCATCTGCGCCGGCCCGGGCAACCCGCCGGTGGTCGTCGACGACTGCCATGCGCTCGATTTCGACAAGGTCGCCCGCGACATCATCTTCGGCGGTGGTTTCGACAACAACCTGCTGTGCATCGGTGAGAAGCAGATCATCGCCGTCGGCGACAGCTATTCGAAGACGCTCGACGCGCTCAAGCGCCAGGGCGCGGTGATCCTCACCAAGGCCCAGACCGAGGCCATCAAGAAGGAGGTCTTCGACATCAAGGACGGCGGCGGCGGATGCTCGCACGCCGTGCTCAACCGCGCCTACGTCGGTGCCGACCCGGCCAAGCTGGCCGCGATCGCGGGCCTCAGCATCGACCCCAAGGTCGAGATGCTCATCGCCGAGACCGAGGAGGACGACGTCTTCGTCGACGAGGAACAGATGATGCCGCTCCTTCCCATCGTCCGCGCCGGCTGCTTCCCGGATGCGGTGCGCATCGCCAAGGACAGCGAGCACAACTACCGCCACTCGGCCATGGTCCACACGATGAACGTCGCCCACCTGACCATGATGGGCCGCGAGATGGACACCACCCTCTACGTCAAGAACGGCCCCTGCACCGCCGGCCTCGGCATGGGCGGCGAGGGCTACATCAGCTTCTCCATCGCCACCACCACCGGCGAGGGCATCACCACCCCGCGCACCTTCACCCGCTTCCGCCGCTGCACCCTGGTCGACCAGCTCAACATCGTCTGAAGGGAGGGCGGACACTCCTGTCCGCCACCCGGAGCCCCAGCCATTGAGATTTAAAGTTTCGAGTTTCCATGATCCACGCCCGAGTTGACGGCCACTGCACGGCCACGATCGCCCACCCTTCCCTGAAGGGTCAGCGCCTCGTGCTGTGCACCCCGATCGATGAAGACGGCAGGGCGATCGGCTCGCCGATCGCGGCGATCGACACGCTCGGTGCCGGGCGTCACTCGCGGGTCTTCATCACCACCGACGGCTCGTGGACGCAGGGCACCGTGCACGACGACAGCTCGCCGGTCCGCAACCAGGTCCTCGGACTCATCGACGAGAAATGAAACCCGGACGCGTCATCGGCACCGTGACCCTCAGCCAGGCGGCTCCCCAATTCCGGGGTGCGACCTGGAAAGTGGTCGGTCCGATGGGCCCGGACGAGCTTTCCGGCAAAAATCCCGACGGCTGCGGCCCGGGATGGTCGCCCGTGGTCCTCGACCAGCTCGGCGCCGACATCGGCGAACCCGTCCTCTACGTCGAGGGCACCGAGGCCACCCAACCTTTCGACCACCCCATCCCGCTCGACGCCATCACCGTCGCGCTGATGGACCGCTACGTTTTCGAACCCATCGACTGATCCCTGCCACCATGAGCAAACTCTACACCGCACGAGACATCGAGGCCCTCATCGCCAAAGGCGCCGACCTCACCGACGCTGCAAACGGCCGCCTGACCCCCATGGCCCGCGACCTCCTGCGCCAGCAGAAGATCAAGCCCGGCAAGCCGGCCGCCGCCGCGAATCCGTCCGGCACCCCCCGCATCCACGAGCCGGCCCTCCCCGACTACGAGTACCACTGGATACCCGGTGGTGATCCCAAGACCGCCGCCGAGATCGAGAAGTTCTTCTACTCGCCCGAGATCCAGGTGATCAAGGAGCGGATCTGCCACATCGGCCGCCGCATCTGGGACAAGGGCTATGTCGACGGCAACGGCGGCAACATCACCGTGCGCGTCGGCGACAACCTCGTGCTCTGCACCCCGACCCTCATCTCCAAGGGCTTCATGACGCCCGACGACCTGTGCCTGGTCGATCTCGACGGCAATCAGGTCGCCGGCACCCGCCCGCGCACCTCCGAGGTGAACACCCACCTCGGCATCATGAAGAACGAGCCGAAGGCGAAGTCCTGCGTCCATGCCCACCCGGTGTATGCTACGGCATTTGCCGTGGCGGGCGTCACCCCTCCAGCCTGCCTCATCCCCGAGCCCGAGGTCTTCCTCGGCGAGATCGGCCTGGCCAGCTACCAGACCCCGGGAACTCCGGAGAATGCCCGCGAAGTCGGCGCACTCGCCAAGAAGCACCAGTCCATCCTGATGCAGAACCACGGCGTGATCTGCTGGGGCAAGGACGTCGAGGACGCCTACTGGAAGATGGAGAACACGGACGCCTTCTGCCAGACGGTCACCGTGACCATGCAGCTCGGCGGGCCGAAGCAGTACGGCACCGACAAGCTCCGCGAACTCATCCAGCTCCGCCAGAAGCTCGGCATGCCCGATCACCGCCTGGACGAACTCAAGGAGTGCGAACTTTGCGACGCCGGTGACACCACGGTCAACACCGCCCCGCAGCCCTCGGCCTCGTCCTGCTCCTGCCAGATCGGTCCCGAGCCAAGCGGCGGCGAGCCCGACGAAGCCCTCGTCCAGCAGATCACCGACCTGATCATGAAGCAGCTCAAGTAGAAGGGTGTGGCCGGGCCTTCCAGGCCCGTCGCCTCGTCCCTTCCATGCCTGGCAACGGGGCTGGAAGCCCCGGCCACATCCCCACCATCCACAATCATGAAACCACCCATTCGAGTCGCCGTTACCGGGGCGGCCGGCAACATCGGCTACGCCCTTCTTTTCCGCATCGCCTCCGGTGAGGTCTTCGGACCCAACCAACCGGTCGCGCTCAACCTGATCGAAATCGAGCCCGCGCTCGACGCGCTCAAGGGCGTCGTCATGGAGCTCGATGACTGCGCCTTCCCGCTGGTCACCGAGATCGTTGCCACCGCCGACCTCAATGAAGGCTTCAAGGACGCCGACTGGGCTTTGCTGGTCGGCTCGGTGCCGCGCAAGGCGGGCATGGAGCGTGCCGACCTGCTGGGCATCAACGGCAAGATCTTCGTCGGCCAGGGCCGGGCCATCAACGACAACGCGAAGAAGAGCGTGCGCGTGCTGGTCGTCGGCAACCCGTGCAACACCAACTGCCTGATCGCGATGAAGAGCGCACCGGACATCCCCGACGAGCAGTTCTTCGCGATGACCCGCCTCGACGAGAACCGCGCCAAGTCGCAGCTCGCCGCGAAGGCCGGCGTGCCGGTCAGCGAGGTTTCGGAACTCTGCGTCTGGGGCAACCACAGCCCGACGATGTTCCCCGATTTCTTCAACGCGAAGATCGCCCGCCGCAAGGCCACCGACGTCATCACCGACGAGGCCTGGCTCAAGGACACCTTCGTGCCGACCGTCGGCAAGCGCGGAGCCGCGATCATCGCTGCCCGCGGCGCCTCCTCGGCCGCTTCGGCCGCGAATGCCGCGATCGACACGGTGCGCGACCTCATCCGTCCGACCCGCGGCGACTTCCACAGCGTGTGCGTGATCTCGAAAGGCGAGTACGGCACCCCGGCCGGGATCATCACCTCGATGCCGATCAAGGTCGATGCGGTCGGCAACTGGCGGGTGGTCGAGGGCATCTCGCTCAACGACTACGCCAGGGAGAAGATCGCCGCTTCCAACCAGGAACTGCTCGAGGAACGCGAGGTCGCCTTCGGCCAGCTCGGGATCTCGATCTAACCGATCCCATGCGCTTCGATCTGCTCCATCCCCGCGACCAGATCGAGCGGGTCATGGCCCGGATCTACGACCGGGAAATGACCACCACCTCGGGGGGGAACATTTCCATCCGCGATGGCGACGAGGTCTGGATGACCCCGGCCCGCGTCGACAAGGGACGCCTCACGCGTGCCGACATGGCACGCGTCGGTTTCGATGGCTCGGTGCTGGGCGGCGCACACAAGCCCTCCTCCGAGTGTCCGTTCCACCTCGGCATCTACAAGGCCCGGCCGGACATCGGCGCGATCATCCACGCCCACCCGGGCGCGCTGGTCAGCTTCAGCATCTGTGGTCAGGTGCCGGACACCGCCGTCTTCCCCGAAGCCCGCGCCCGCTGCGGCGAGGTGACCTTCGCGCCCTACGCCCTGCCCGGGAGCGAGCAGCTCGGCGAGAACATCGCCGCGCAGTTCGCCGCGTCCAAGAACACCTTCTGCGTGGTGCTCGAAAATCACGGCGTGGTGGTCGGCGGGAGCGACCTCGACGATGCCTTCAAGCGCTTCGAAACCCTCGAGTTCACCGCCCGCATGCTGCTGCGCGCCCGGCAGCTCGGCGAGGCCCGCCGCATCGATGACCAGCAACTCGCGCTCTACCTCGATCGCGGCAACCCGCTTCCCTCGCTTCCCTCCCAGGAGCCGACGAACCGCGAACGCGAACTCCGCAAGGACATCCGCGACTTCGTCCGCCGTGCCTACCATCACGGCCTGATGACCAGCACCTGGGGCAGCCTGTCCGCCCGCCTCGGCGACGACCATTTCCTGATCACCCCCTACGGCGTCGACCGCGCGCAGTTGGAAATCGAGGACCCGGTGGTGGTCAAAGCGGGACAATGTCCCGAGGGCGCCCGCCCCAGCCGCGCCGTCGACCTTCACCGGGCCATCTACCGTGCCCACCCCGGGGTGGAAGCCATCGTCAACGCCCTCCCGGTCAGCGCCTCGGCCTTCAGCATCAGCGAGGAACCCCTCGACTCACGGACCATCCCCGAGAGCTACCTTTTCCTCCGCGACGTGCCGGTGATCGGTTTCGACGAGCTGGTGCCCGATCCCGCGAGCGCCGCCTCGAAGGTCGGCCCCGATCATCCGGTCGCCCTGCTCCGCCACAATGGGGCCCTGGTCGCCGGCAAGTCGGTCCTCGATGCCTTCGACCGTCTCGAAGTGCTCGAGGCCACCGCCACCGCCATCCTCGACAGCCGCGCGCTCGGCCCCGTCAACCCCATGAGCGACGCCGTCATCGACGAACTCGACCAGGCCTTCGGCCGGGTGTGAGGGAGCGCCGATGATGAAATCGGCATCTTCGTGTTGCGTCCCGCTACCGCCGCAGCGCGGGAATCGTCACGGCATCGGGTGCCGCCCGAAGCGATGCTGCTTCGTATTCGGACAGCGTCTCAACACTGTTGTCGATACGCAGCGCCATCGCTTCATTGCGAATCGTCGGTGAAATCAAAATCACCGTTTCATAGTGATGCTCCATCGTGTGGCCGGGGAAATAGGTCCAACCCCCTTCGGCTCCTGAGCCGACCGCCAACAGCTCATCCATCGAGTCCGTGCACCCGAAAACCTCGAGCTGCCTCAAAACGCTCGAACCGGTCATTTCCAAATCCTCACTCGAAGTCGCTTCCGCCACCAAGCGGGCGGTCTCGTCGGAGGGAAAGCCTCCGAACTCCTGGTCAAACTCAAGCAGGGACAAACCCACCATCTTCATGTTGGAAATCATTTCCACCTGATCCGCCTTCACCTGCGTGCGCAGAATCAGCGGTGCCAGAAGCCCCACCACCACCGCGATCGGCAGGATCAGCACCGTGATGTAGCCGGTGATCAAACCCGTGATCGCAAAGCCGCCGCCGCCCAGGGCCCCGCCAGACTTCTTGATCTGGGAAAGCCCGATATGACCGAGGATCACCGCGGGAAGACCGGTCAGCCCGGTGGTCAGAAATCCAAGAATCCCACAGATCATGCCGCCGATGGCGAGACCGGAGGTCTGCGGAGGTGCTTGGCTGGAAAGCGGCGGGGCGGTGGTCATGAATGGATTTTGCGGCGGACCGACAGGAATGTCGATTCCCCGGAAACGGGATGCTCCGAAACCCGCTAGACCCCGGCGCTCCGACCCGCCACACTCCGCCCCGTGATTCACCCCACGGCGATCGTTTCTCCCAAGGCCGAACTCGGCGAAAATGTCGAGGTCGGCCCCTACTGCGTCATCGGCGACCACGTCACCCTCGGCGATGGCTGCGTGCTGCATTCGCACGTGGTCATCGAGGGCACGAGCAGCATCGGCCGTGACAACGAGTTCTTACCCTTCGCCGCCATCGGCGGCAAGACCCAGGACCTGAAGTATGCCGGCGAACCGACCTCGCTCATCATCGGCGACCGCAACGTCTTCCGCGAGAACGTCACGGTCCACCGCGGCACCTTCGACCACACGCCGACGAAGATCGGCCATGACAACCTGTTCCTGTGCTACTCGCACATCGCCCACGAGTGCCAGCTCGGCGACCACATCATCCTCTCCAACAACGGCACGCTGGCCGGCCACGTGACCGTCGAGGACCACGCCATCGTCTCGGGACTGACGGCGGTTCACCAGTTCTGCCGGATCGGCTGCCATGCGATGATCGGCGGCTGCTCGCGCGTCAACCAGGACGTCGCCCCCTACACGATCGTCGAGGGCAATCCCGCCTCGACCCGGGCGATCAACCAGGTCGGCCTCAGCCGCCGCGGATTCACCGAAGACGACCTCAAGGCCCTGCGCGCCGCCTACAAAAAGCTGTTTCTGAAGAAGGATGGCAACCTCGGCATCGCCGTCTCGTCGCTGAAGGCCGACACGCCCGCCAACAACCCGCACGTGAAACACCTCATCGCCTTCCTCGAAAGCTCCGAGCGCGGTGTCACGCGGTAGGGCATTCCTGCTTCTCCACCACCCCTCCGGGGCGGATTCGCGATTCGATACGCGTCCCGTGGCTCGCGCCACCGGCTAATTTCCGCAGGCCCTCCGGGCCTGGATCCAGCGGGCGGGCGGCTCGAAGCTCAAATCCGAGTCTTGGAACTTGGAACTTCTCACTTGGAACTTCGAGGCGCAGCCTCCCGCCATGGCGACCTGCGAACACTGCGGCACGGCCTTTTCCTCCACGGATCCGGAGGAAAAGTACTGCTGCAAGGGCTGCGAGTTCGTCGCTGGAATGATCGAGGAATCCGGCTTCGATCGCTTCTACGACCTCAAGGGCGGCCTCGCCACCGCGCCGGTCCGCAGCCGGCCCTTCGAGAACCACGACTTTTCCTGGCTCGAGCCCCGCGTCGCCGAGGCCGAGTCCCGCTCCGCCGACGGCTCGGCCTCGCTCGACTGCGCGCTGGAGGGCATCTCCTGCGTCGGCTGCGTGTGGCTCGTCGAGAAGCTCTTCGACAAGCACCCCGGTGCGATCCGCGCCGCCGCCCATCCGGCGACCGGTCGCCTCCATCTCGAATGGCAGGCAGGCCGCTGCGACCTCGGGGCTTTCTGCGAGGAACTGACGCAGTTCGGCTACGTCGCCGCCCCGGCCGCCGCAGGCACGACCGACGTCGAGCGCCGCCGCCTGGTCGCCCGGCTCGGCCTCTGCGGCGCCTTCGCGCTCAACGCGATGGGCTTCACCCTGCCGCACTACCTCGGCATGCCCGACGACTTCGAGTTCGCCGGATTGTTCCGCATCATCGCCTTCATCTCGGCCACGCTGTCGATGCTGGTCGGCGGCTCCTACTTCATCGACCGCGCCTGGCGCGCGCTGAAGGCCCGGTCCCTGCACATCGACCTGCCGATCGCGCTCGGCCTGGTCCTCGCCTATGCCGGGTCGATCGCCGGCTGGGCCTTGGAAATCGAAGGCCTGCGCTACTTCGATTTTGTCGCGACCTTCGTGTTCCTGATGCTCGGGGGGCGCTACCTGCAGACCTCGGCCGTGGAAAAAAACCGCCGCCGCCTCCAGCGCGCCTCGCCGCTGCCGGGGTCGGTGACCGTCGATGGAGAACCCGCGCCACTCGAATCCCTCGCCCCGGGGCTGAAATTCAGCATCGAACCCGGCCAGGCGGTGCCCGTCGCCTCGACCGTGCGCGAAGCCGAGGCCGAGGTCTCCCTCGAGTGGATCAATGGCGAGGCCGAGCCGGTGCTCACCGGCCCCGGACGCCAACTCCCGGCCGGTGCCATTCTGCTCAGCCGCCGGCCTCTCGAACTGGAAGCCCATGAGGCGTGGGCCGATTCGCTGCTCTCGCGCCTCACCGCCGACAGTGCCGGTGAACGCGGCTCGCCGGTCCTGCAACGCGTCCTCCGGATCTACCTCGTCGCCGTCCTGTTCATCGGCGTCGGCGGGTTGATCGGCTGGCTGATCGCCGGGGAACCCGCCATCGGCCTGCAGGCGATGATCTCGGTCTTCGTCGTCTCCTGCCCTTGCGCGCTCGGCGTCGCCATCCCCCTGGCCGACGAACTCGCCGCTTCCCGCGCCGGACGCCACGGTGCCTTCGTCCGCAGCGCCACGCTGTGGTCGCGCCTGCGGGCCGTGAAACATGTCATCTTCGACAAGACCGGCACCCTCACCCTCGAGCGCCCGGTGCTCATCGACCGGCACGCCGTCGAAGCCCTCGACGACGAGGCCGCGCTGGCCTTGGCCCGCCTCACCGCCGGTTCGCTGCATCCGGTCGGGCGGACCCTCCTCGAGGCGCTCGGCTCCCGCGGCCAGAAACTCCTCGCCACCCACGGCCGGACCGAAATTCACGACCACCCCGGGCAGGGCGTGTCTTTCACTTCCCGCCCGGCAACCGCCGCCGGAGACCCGCCCGAAGCGCGCTGGACCCTCGGGCGGGCGGGCTGGGCCGGGGATGAGGCCGATGGCTCCACCACGCTGTGCCTCGACGGCGCCCGCGTCGCCTCATTCCGCTTCCGCGATGAGCTCCGCCCGGGCGCACGCGAGACGCTCGATCAACTGCGCCGCCGGAAACTCCAACTGCACATCCTCTCCGGCGATACCCCGGAGAAGGTCGCCGCCCTCGCCTCCCAGCTCGACATCCCCGGCAATCAAGCCCGCGGCGGGCTGGATCCCGACCAGAAGGCCGCGGAAGTCCGCAAAATCGATCACGGCGACACGCTCTACCTCGGCGATGGTGCCAACGACTCGCTGGCTTTCGACGCCGCCAGCGTCACCGGCACGCCGGTGGTCGATCGCTCGCTGCTGGAGTCGAAATCGGACTTCTACACCCTCGGATCCGGCCTGGATTTCCTTCCCATCCTCTTCCGGGCCGCCGATTCCCGGGCCGCCGGGACCCGGGCCGCCTTCATTTTTGCCCTGATCTACAACCTCGCCGTCGTCACAATTTGCCTCACCGGCCGTATGAATCCGCTTCTGGCGGCCGTTCTTATGCCCCTCAGCTCCATTATTTCAGTCCTGATCGTGGCCCGCGCAGGTTCGTTCAGTAAGGATTGAAACCCTCCGCAAATCCTCCTACGCTTCACGCACATGGTGACATCAACCACGCCGAAGGGCTTCGAGGCCACTCTGCATCAGCGGCTCAAACAGTCCGACACCTTCCGGACGTATCAGGAAGCATTTCGCACCGCGACGGGCCTGCCGCTGCGTCTGGTCGGTGCCGATCCGGATGCCTGGGATCTGGACGAGGAATGCGTCAACCGCAGTCCGTTCTGTGAACAACTCAACATCTGCGAGTCCGCCTGCAACGCCTGCGTCGACACCAACCGCCGCCTGATGCGCGAGGCGCAGGTGGAAGGTCCGAGCTCCTGCCATTGCTTCGCCGGCCTGATGTCCACCGCCGTCCCGGTCAGGATGGGTGCCACGACCATCGGCTACCTGCGGACCGGCCAGGTGTTCTCGCGGGTGCCGACCGAAGCGGACTTCGAAAACTTCCTCGGCAAGATGGGCCGCAAGAATCTGCCGAAGGAGTCCGAGAAGATTCTTCGCGAAACGTATTTCCAGACCGTGACCATCGAGCCCGAACGCTACGAGGGCATGATCAAGCTGCTCGACAGCTTCGCCTCACAACTGGGCCAGCACGCCGAATCGCTCGCCATCATCGAGGAAGGCAGTGAGCCGGCCGCCATTTCCAAGGCCCGGAAATACATCCACCAGCACCTCGACAGCC
This sequence comes from Verrucomicrobiaceae bacterium E54, assembly GCA_022548915.1. GTDB lineage: Bacteria > Verrucomicrobiota > Verrucomicrobiia > Verrucomicrobiales > Akkermansiaceae > Haloferula. Next base: position 52,808 of record JAKZES010000023.1, on the reverse strand, counting down.
CGCTGCCGCTCGGCAACGTCGCCCGGGTCGCCGGCCTCAGCGAGTCGCACTTCTGCCGGCTGTTCAAGGATGCGACCGGCCTGACGCTGACCGACTACGTCAACCGCTGCCGGGTCGAGTGGGCCAAGAAGGAGCTGCTCCGCCCCGAGCTGAGGGTGTCGGAAATCGCCTTCCAGGTCGGATACCAGTCGCTCTCGCAGTTCAACCGGAGCTTCGCCCGCATCGTCGGCGCCTCGCCCACCCAGTGGCGCTCCGAACAACTCCGCCGCGCGGCCTCCTAACGCATTCGGGCGGCTTTCTTGATTGCGCCGCGGGCCTTGTGGCGTCAGTAGTACCTCCCGCCCGGCGATGCACATCAAGGAACGCTACGAGATCCGCGACACCCTTGGCAAAGGGGGTCTCGGCACGGTGTACAAGGCCTACGACCGGAGCCTCAAGCGCGAGGTCGCCATCAAGCGCATCAAGACCGGCGAAGACGGCCAGACCGAGGAAGCCGCGCGCCAGATGGAGCAGGAAACCGGGGCCCTCGCGGCGCTGCAGCACCCGCACATCGTCACGATCTATGACACCGGCACCGACGACGAAGGCCCCTTCGTCGTGATGGAACTGCTCAAGGGCAACACGCTCGACGAGTTGGTCGAACGCGCCCCGCTGACCTGGCCCGATTTCCGCGAGTTGGTCCAGCAGATCATGGAAGGGCTGATCGCCGCCCAGGATCTCGGACTCCTCCACCGCGACCTGAAGCCGTCCAATGTGATGATCAACTGGCTGCCCTCCGGCAAGTTCCAGGCCAAGATCGTCGACTTCGGACTCGCCAAGTTTTCCCGGACCCCCAGCTCGCAGACGATCGATCAGAACGAATCGGTCTACGGCTCGATCTTCTACATGGCCCCGGAGCAATTCGAGCGCACCTCGCTCGACACCCGCACCGACATGTATGCCATCGGCTGCGTCTACTACTTCGCCCTCACCGGCCAGGCCCCCTTCAACGGCGACACCGGCCCGCAGGTGATGGCATCGCATCTCGAACACCGGGTTGTCCCGCTGGGCGAACTCCGTTCGGATGTGCCGAAATGGGCGGCCGACTGGATCATGTGGCACATGAACCGCATCCAGTCCGAGCGGCCCGAAAACGCCCGCGAAGCCCTCAAGAGCTTCATCGAACTCGACAAACCTGTCACCCAATCCATGAGCACCGGCCATTCCGAGACTCCGCCCGACGAGCCCAAGCCCGCAGACGCCCCGAAGCGGCCGCGGCTGATCATCCCTGGCGCCAATCCCGAGCCAGCGGCGTCCCCCGCCCCCGAAGCCCAACAGCCGCCCTCCGTGCAGCCGGTCGCCCCTGCCCAGCCCGTGCAGCCCGTCGCACCGCCCCAGCCGGTGCAACCGGTCCCACCCAGCCCTCCCGCACCGGCGAGCCCCCCGGCTCCCGAATCGCAGACCGGGCCGGTGCCTCCGCCGCCGGTGACCCAGACGGCTCCCCAGCCGCTGACGCCACCCGAGGGCGCCCCTCCGAGCATCCACACCACCGCCCAGCAGGCGGATGCCTCGACGGCCGAAACCGCCCCCGACGCGCCGCCGCCCGCGCCCCCGGCTCCCGCTCCCGCACCCCCGGTTGTGGCGGTGGCCACGCCGGTTCCCTCCCAGCCGGCCCCGGCCCAGCCGGTTCCCAGCGTCGGTGTTTCCGGCCCCGCCACCCACCAGTTGAAAACCGCCGCCCCGGCAGGCCAGGCCGTCGAGCAGGGTCCGACAACCATCGGCAGCATGCTGCCGCCGAAGAAGAAGGGCCTCGGAAGCGGTGCCAAGGTGACCATCGCCGTGATGCTCTCCATCGTGGTCGTGATCCTCGGCTGGGTCGTGCTCAGCACGATGAGCAGCAACAAGATCAACAAGCGTTACAACGAACTCGTCGCCATCGCCGCCGAACCTTCGGCCAAGGAACTGCCCGTGAGCTCGGGGGACCTCGAAATCCTCCTCAACTCCGTCCGTGCCGGCAGCAACAGCTCGCGCGAAACGGTCTACAAGGCGCTGGCCATCGCCAAGGCCAAGGGATCGACGGATGTGGATGCCCGCATCGCCGAGTTCGCCACCACCGAGGTGCTGCCCGACGAAATCCGGGTCTCACTCCTCGAGCGGGTCCTGCGCCGCCGCGCCAGCACCAGCACGCTGCCGGTCCTGATGAAGTTCGCGCGCGAGACCGACAACGACCGGTCCGCCGCCGCCGCGCTCACCGCCGTCGCCGCGATCGGAGGCGAAGACCAGATCGACGAGTTCCTCGAACTCATCCAGTTCACCTCCTCCGACCGGATCCGGATCGAGGCGGAGAAGGCCACCGCCTCGGCGCTCGAGCGCTCCGACAACCGCGCAAAGTACGGTCCCATCCTCGTCACCGCCGCCGAGAACGCGGTCAGTGACGACACCCGCCGCACGATGCTCCGTCTGCTCGGCTTCACCGGCTCCGATGTGGCGCTCGAAAAGATCATGGCCGCGCTCAAGGGCGACGACCGGCTCGACACGCTCGCCGCCTTGCAGGCGGCCCAGAACTGGCCCGACGATTCGATGTTCGAGGAGCTGGTCGCCTTCCTCGAAACCCAGACCGACGAACTGATCCGCCGCAAGACCTTCGAGGGCGCCCTCGCCATGCTGACCGACCGCGAACGCGCCGCCGCCCGCGACGAACTCGACAGCGAGGATTACTGGAAGATGCTCGCCCGCAACGCCAAGACCGAGCGCGAGCAATTCAACGTGATCTCCGGCCTCGCAAGGACGGAATGGGCCGACTGGGCGCTGTCGGTCGTGGAGTACTTCGTCGACGAAGCCGAAAGCGACAACGTGATCGACCAGGCCGAGCGGGCCCTCCTGAAAATGCGCGAGCGCGCCAAGATCCAGGGCGGCGGCGAATAGCAAAGGCCCGCCGGAGAGACCTTCACCCGAATTTCCGCCCGCGCTTCGACGCAGTCGGGGTTGGACCTCCGCCTCCGGATGGTCTAATCACGCCGCGCCATGCTCGACATCCGCGAGATCCGCGAAAACCCCGACGCCGTCCGCGCGCGCCTCAAGGCCCGTGGCGGCGACCACTGGCAGCTCATCGACGAGGTCCTCGCCTGCGACGAGTCCCGCCGCAAGGCCGAGACCGACAAGCAGGCGCTGCTTTCCCAGCGCAAGCAGATCTCCAAGCAGATCGGCATGCTCAAGGCCAAGGGGGAGGACAGTTCGGCGGTCGAAGCGGAGGTGCGCGGGCTGAAGGACCGGATCGAGGCGCTGGACACGGCTGCCGAGGAGGCCGGCAGCCGCCAGACGGACCTCCTGCTCAACCTGCCCAACCTGCCGCACGAGGCCTGCCCGGTCGGCGCCGACGAGGAAGCCAATCCCGTCGTGCGCGAATGGGGCGACAAGCCCGTGTTCGACGCCCCGAAGGACCACCTCGACCTGGCCGAGGCGCTCGGATTGATCTCGATCGACGACGCCACCCGCATCGCCGGCTCCGGCTTTGCCGTTTACCGCGGCGCCGGCGCGAGGCTCGAGCGCGCCCTCATTTCGTTCCTCCTCGACCTTCAGTCGGGCGAGCACGGCTACGAGGAGGTCAACGTGCCGCACATCGTCCGCCGCGAATGCATGGAGGGCACCGGACAGCTGCCCAAGTTCGAGGACGACATGTACGGCACCGACCGTAGCGACGAGGGGATCAACCAGATGTTCCTGGCGCCGACCGCCGAGGTTCCCGTCACCAACCTTTACCGCGAGAGCCTGCTCGCCGAGGCCGACCTGCCGAAGAAGCTCTGCGCCCACACCCCCTGCTTCCGCCGCGAGGCCGGCAGCGCCGGGCGCGACAACCGCGGCATCATCCGCATGCACCAGTTCGACAAGGTCGAGCTCGTCCAGCTCGTCCACCCCGACACGTCGTTCGACGTCCTCGAGGAACTCACCGGCCACGCCGAGGCGGCGCTGCAAAAGCTCGGCCTGCACTACCGGGTGATCGAACTGTGCACCGGCGACCTCGGTTTCTCCGCCGCCAAGACCTACGACATCGAGGTCTGGGCGCCGGGCCAGGGCAAGTATCTCGAAGTTTCGAGCTGCTCCTGCTTCACCGACTACCAGGCCCGCCGCATGCGCCTGCGCTTCAAGGATGCCGACGGCAAGAACCGCTTCTGCCACACCCTCAACGGCTCCGGCACCGCCCTGCCCCGGCTCTACGTCGCGATCCTCGAGCAGTGCCAGCAGCCCGACGGCTCGATCAAGCTCCCCGACGCCTTGGTGCCCTACTTCGGGGCGGAGGAGATCCGGTAGGCAAAGGACCGCCGATCTCCGAATCGGCATCGATCCATCCTGCCAGAATGCCGATTCGGAGATCGGCGCTCCTCTCCATTCCTATTTCGAAAACGCCGCCGCGAGATCGGCCAGCGCCGGGCCTTCCGGCCGGTCCGCTTCGAGAATCGCGGCCTTCTGCAAGGTCACGAGTTCCTCCGATCCCTTTTTCGCAAGCGCGAGCATCGCCGTCATCTCATCGCCGGTGAAGACCGCTTCCTCGCCGCTGCCTTGCACTTCGACAAACTCACCGCGCTCGGTCATCACGACGTTGAAGTCCACCGTCGCCGCCTTGTCCTCGGGATAGTTCAGATCAAGCACCGGCCCACCTTCATACACGCCGGTCGAGATCGCCGAGACGAGCTGCTTCAGCGGAAAATCCTTCAGCTTCCCGGCGCCCATCAGGCGATTCAAGGCGATGGCCAAGGCCACGCAGCCACCGGTCACCGACGCGGTGCGGGTGCCGCCATCGGCCTGCAACACGTCGCAATCCACCCAGATCGTGCGCTGCCCGAGTTTCCCCAGGTCGGTGACGGCCCTCAGCGACCGACCGATCAGGCGCTGAATTTCCGACGAGCGTCCATCGAGTTTGCCGCGCGAGATGTCGCGCGGTTTCCGGTCGTGGGTCGAGTAAGGCAGCATCGAATACTCCGCCGTCACCCAGCCGCCGACGACCTTTTGCTGCTTCATCCAGCGCGGCACATCCTCCTGCACCGTCGCCGCACAGATCACCTTGGTGTTGCCAAAGGACACCAGCACCGATCCATCGGCATGCGGCGCCACACCGGGCGCGAAGGAAACGGGGCGGAGTTGGTCGGCCTGACGGCCATCGGGACGAGTCACGGACATGTGCGCAGCCTAGGGCGCTTCGACTCCGTGCTCCAAGCTTCAAACTCCCAGCTTCAAGGAACCCGGAAGATCTGGCCCGTGTTCGGATCCTTGACCAACTGGCCACTGCGGAATCCCGAGACGTCGATCCGGTTGTTCGGCGGGTAGGGACTCAGCACTTCGCCCGGAGTCGTCGTCCGCTGGGCGGTCGGATAGTCCTGGGGCTGCGGTTCAGGCTGGGGAGCAGATTGACCGGGTTCCTGATACTGCCGGGGTGTCGGATTCCCGTGGTAGTCGGCATTCCGGCGCCTCATCTCATTCTCGTGGACCGCCGCACCGGCGGCGCCAACGCCCGCTCCCACGGCAGCCCCGGCAATCACGTCCTGGTGATCATCGCCGAGCAACGCCCCCGCTCCCGCTCCCACCAGCCCGCCCACCAGGGCCCCTTGTTGCTGATAGGAGGTGCAGGACGCGAGCCCGAGCACGACCAGGGAAATCATGGTGACCGTTGGCATTTTCATCACTCGTTGAAACGATGCTTGGGCGATATTATTCACCCCGCATCCGGGCTTTGAAAAGGTGTTTTGAGAAGATCGCCAACTTTCGCGCCTTGGAAACCCGGTAGCGCTTGTCGAAGACACGAAACCCGTCGGCCTTCATTTTCTGGAGCAGCCGGCCGTAGATGTCCCGCATCACCTCCGCCGCCAGCATCGCCCGGCGATCCCCGCGGGGAAGGCTTTCCCGGGCTTCGGCATAAAAGGCATCGGCACGCCCGGCTTCATAGGCCATCAAGGCCATGAAACGCCCGTCGTGGACCCGGCCCACCAGGTCCCGCTCGGTGTACTGGAATCGCTGGAGATCGGCCAGCGGCAGATAGATCCGCCCGCCGTTCGCCAGGTCCTCATCCACATCCCGCAGGATGTTGGTGAGCTGCAGGGCGTGGCCCAGCGCCACCGCGTAGCGCTCCGTCGCCGGGTCCTCGGCCCCGAAGACCCGCATCGCGACCAGACCCACCGAGCACGCGACCTTCCAGGTGTATTTCGAAAGGTCGTCCCAGGTCCCGAAGCGCTGGGGTCTCAAATCCGTCCGGCAGCCATCCACCACCGCGCTCATCAGGTCCGGCGGAATCCCGCAGCGCTCGACCATGGACATGACCTGCCGCTGCAGCGGATCCGGATCCGCAAAGCCGTGATGAAGACCCTCCTCCCATGCGGCCAATCCCTCCTCGCGCTCCGCGAGCGGCACATTCAGGTCGTCGGCCAGGTCGTCGACCACCCGGCAAAAGGCGTAGAACACCTTCGCATCGGCGCGTCGCTCCTTCGGCAGGATCGGCAGGGCGAACGCGAGGTTCGACCGTGCCTGATGAGTGATCGCCGCAGCTTCGGTCATGCGTCGTGGGCTACTTGATGAAGCCCCAGTGGCCCGAACCGAAGGGCCACAGGGAAAACCACCCGGGACCCGCGAGATTGAACTCGTGCACCGCACCCCAGTAACGCGAATCGAGGGAGTTCGCGGTGTTGTCGCCCAGCGCCGCATACTCGCGCATGCCCACCCGGTCGGTGTCCTTCAGCTCGAAGACATCGTCCGCACCGACGAGTTCGGCGGTCCGCTTGTAGGCCGCCTGCATCTTGGGATTCGAGATGTCTCCGAGGATGTAGCCCGGCCGGTCCCGGCCATCGGGATACTTGGCGTACTCGCCCTCGCGTTCCATCACCCGGACGATGCCCGGCTCGTCCGCGATCTTTCCATCCACATAAAGGTGGGGCTCCTCGATCTGGAGCTTGTCACCCGGCACGCCGCAAAGGCGCTTGATGTAGTGCGAGCCGCCGGTCTGGTCCGCGAGGCTGCCTGCCACCCGGCCCTTCGTCGGAATCCCCCGTGTGTCGAACACGAACACCTCGCCCCTCTTCGGCTTGCGAAAGTGGTAGGAGATCTTGTCCACCAGAACCAGGTCGCCGCTGTCGACCCAACCGTTGAAAATCGTCTCGCCCGCCTTGTAGCGCTCCCGCAACCCGCCGTTCTGCACCAGCACGCGGGTCGCTTCGTTGGACTCGGCCGGCACCTTGATCGTGGTGCCGTCGCTGAAGTCGAAGGCCGTGCGGGTGAACAAGAACCAGGTCGCCGGACGACCCGGCTGGTCCGGATGGTAGCGCCGCAACTGCATGTCGTTCTCGGCGACGTAGGTCTTGTAGCTCCGGCCCCGCCAGAGGTACTCGAAGGCGCGTTTGCCGAACCACGGCTTCTCGAAGTTGTCGTCGGCCCGATGGACGGTGATCCCGTTCAGCGTCGGCTGCATCGATCCCGTCGGGATCCGGAACGGCTGGAGCACATAGGCCCTCAGGCCGAGCGCGATCACCAGCGCGACGAACATCACCTCGACATTCTCCTCCCACCAGGTCTGCTGCGGCGCCCGGGGCAGGGCCTTCTCACAGGTCGCCCGAAGCTGCTTGCCGGCCTCGTCCACGGTCTTCTTGTCACCGGCCTTGATCGCGTTCTTGAGGTCATCCCGGCGCGACTCGATCTCCGCGATCCTGGCGTCGTCGAGCAGGTCCCGCTTGTAGTGGACGTATTTCTTCGCCCCTTTGACCAGGTGCTTCGCTTCTTTTTTCCAGCGAGGCTTCAGAAAATCGAACATGCGGCGGAGCATCGACGGACCGGCCCGACCATGCAAGCCCCGTGGCGCAAAGCGATGCTTTGCGGGCGTTGGGTAAAGCGATGCTTTACCCTGTCGAGGCCCGCGAGCGGGCACGTGACCACCTGGACCACCCGCCACGGGACAGAGCCCCGTGGATCGACTCGCAAAGCATCGCTTTGCGCCACAGCCCGATCGCCCTAGCGCAGCTTTCGTCCATCCACGCTCAGCCTCTCGAGCCGCCAGTCGTGGGCCTTTACGAAGAGCGGGCGGTGCACGTACTCGACGAAGCGCCCCGGCCAGACCGAGCCGTCCGCCGCCTTCCAGTGCCCGGAGAAGGTCACGTCCACATCCGCGCCCCGCGTGCTCTCCAGCCCCTCGATGGTGAACTGCAGGCGCCGCATCAGACGGCTGTCGCGGCCGATCCACGCGATGAACCGGTCCTCCTCCGAGAAACCGAAGCCCGGACGCAACCGGCCCTGCACCCCGTCGCAGACCTCGCCGTCGATCGTCTCCGTCCCGACGAGCTCAAGCGCCTCACCCTTGTCCAGGAGCCACGAGGAGCCGAAAAGGAAGGCCGTGTAGGCATCGGCCACCAGCGCCGAGGCGTCGCGACGCGATTCATTGCCGATCCTGTCGCCATTGTAGGCCACCACCACGTCGTCCCGGGTCCGCTTCACCGTTTTCTCGCCGCCCGGGCCGGTGTGGACCTGATCGACCGACTCCCGGCGGGTGTCGTAGGTTTCCACCGAGGCCTTGCGGAATTCCGCATCCACAAGGTCCGGCTGAATCCGTTTCACGATCCCGGTCCATTCACCGTCGTAGGAGACCGTCACCTTGCGGTAGCTCTGCCAGGCATCACCCGTCGCGTCGGCGGAGGCCTTCAGCACGGCCCGCGCCTTCGCCGCATCGCCGACCGCCGGAGCGGTGCCCGGGACCGTCAGCGACGAGCAGGAAACGAGCAGTGCTGCGAGCGGGAGAGCCAGAATTGCCTTCATGGCACGCATTCGACCCGCCGATCCATCCCGTCAAACCCAAGTTCCAAGTTCGAAGGGCCAAGTTCCAAAGTAAGAATCGACGGCACGGCTCTTTTTCCATCCTCCATCTTCCATCTTCCATCCATCAGTCTTGCGTCCTCCGTCCCAAGGTCTTCTGTCTCCGCCCGAAGGGCGGCAGAACTTTTGCCATTGAACATCGCCCGCCCCCGGCTAGTGCTTTGCGCCCGATGCCCAAGGTCCACATCCGCACCTATGGCTGCCAGATGAACTCCCGGGACTCCGAACAGGTGGCCCGGATGTTTCAGGAAGGCGGCTACACGGTGACCGATCAGGAAACCGAAGCCGACGCCATCCTCGTCAACACCTGCTCGGTGCGCGACCAGGCCGAGCAGAAGGCTCTCGGAAAGATGGGCCTGATGGGGGCCTACCGCGAGAACCGCCCCCACGTCGTTTACGGCTTCATGGGCTGCATGGCCCAGAGCCGCGGCGAGGAACTCTTCGAGCGGGTGCCCCACCTCGACGTGGTCGTCGGCACCCAGAAGTACCACAAGGTCTTCGAATACGTCGACGGCATCCTGTCGCGCCGCCTCGAGCGCCGCATGGACGACCCCGCGCTGTCGCTCCTCGGCGACCACGTCTGTGACATCGACGAGGAGGACGGCTCGCAGAACACCATCCGCGATCACGTCCCGCAGGAGCACCAGGCCACCGCCTTCGTCTCCATCATGCAGGGCTGCAACATGCGCTGCTCGTTCTGCATCGTCCCGGACACCCGCGGCAAGGAACGCGGGCGCCCGATTCCCGAGATCGTCGAGGAGGTGAAACGCCTCGCCGACCACGGCGTGCGCGAGGTCACCCTGCTCGGCCAGATCGTGAACCTCTACGGCCGCACCGAGTTCGAGAAGATCGACGGCAAGTCGCCCTTCGTCCAGCTCCTCGAGGCCGTGCACGAGGTCGAGGGCATCGAGCGCATCCGCTTCACCTCTCCGCACCCCATCGGTTACCGCGACGACCTCGTCGCCGCCTTCACCTACCTCCCCAAGCTCTGCTCGCACATCCACTTCCCGATGCAGAGTGGCAGCGACCGCATCCTGCGCGCGATGCGGCGGCCGTACAAGCACGCGAAGTTCGTCGAGATCTGCGAGAAGATGCGCGCCGCCCGCGAGGACCTCGCCATCACCACCGACATCATCGTCGGCTTCCCCGGTGAGACCGAGGAGGACTTTCAGGCCACCATCGACACCTGTGAGCAGCTGCGTTTCGACAACGCGTTTGTCTTCCGCTACTCGAAGCGCAAGGACACCCCGGCCGCCGAGATGGAGGACCAACTCCCCGAGCGCGAGAAGGAAGAGCGCAACCAGCGCTTGCTGACGGTGGTCAACAAGTACGCTGTCGCCAAAAACGAAGCCCTCGTCGGCAGCATCCAGCGGGTGCTCTGCGAGGGCCCGAGCAAGACCAACAAGGCCCGCATGAGCGGCCGGACCAGCCAGAACAAGATCCTCATCTTCGAAGGCGACCCGCACAAGCTCACCGGCCAACTGATCGACATCCGCGTCGAGGAAACCACCGGCTTCACCCTCTACGGGGAAGTGGTGTAGGAGTGGCGCTCTGCGAGTGCCATGCCGGGGCGCGGCGACCTCCGGTCGCTTCTTTGGGCAGGGAGTGTTCAAAGCGCTCCGAATGCCGACTTCGATTCCGATCACGGAGATTCCCCTGAGTGCTCGAGTGTTCCTTGGGGCCGTCCAAGCACCCGGCGCTCTCCCACGCGGCTGAAAGCCGCCAAGCCCCGGCATGGCGCTCGCAGAGCGCCACTCCTACGGCCCCATCTTCGGATGCCGGATGTCCGGCCACTTGCCCCCGAAGTAGGGTTGGGCGGCATCGAGGATGGGGACGCCGCCAGAATTCACTGCCTTATCATCCAGGGGTCGGACCGGAGCCAGGCTCACCGAATGATCCAGCCACAGTACCACCGCACTCTCCCGATACTCCTTCTCCCTCCAGCAACGATCGTAGCTCGTGGTTTTCATCGGCGTCAGGAGCACCGGTGTGTCGGGATCTCCCGAGGTCTTCAGACCCACCACGTAGCTGAACCCCACCTCCCTCGCTTCCAACGCATCCCGGCCGAAAATGTCATTGTCCGGCCGGACCGTGCCTTCCGGGTGCAAACAGTAGAAAATATCTTCCGACTGAATCCCATAGGCAATCAACTGACGGAACATCGCATTCGAGCTGCCATCGGTGTAATCGAGCGTGGCTCCAGTCGCCTTAATGACCGCAGCAATCGTCTTGTCGGAAGGGTAGGTACCGAAATCCCGTTCGAACTCCAGCAACGCGAGCCCAAGCTGCTTGGCGTTGTTGATGGTCTCTGTGCGAGCCGCCGCCTTGGAGGAACGAAGGATCATCGGCGCGGCCACCATTGGTGCCAGCAAAAGCACTACGCCCCCGACCACACACATCCCCCAGAACTGCCGCGGCGACATCCCCCGCCACCCTCTCGGCGGCAGCTCCCGCAGATCGTCCGGGCCCGGCGGCGGCTGTTCCAGCATTTTCACCGCCTCCAACATCCTCCCACCCCGTCGGAAACACAAGCCCCGCCGCCGGGCGGGACGCCCGACGATGCCGGCGGGACGCCGGCGCTCCCCCCCTCACCCGCCGCCTTGCCCTCCGGCCGATGATTGCCCATGCTGGCAACACCTCCCTCATGAAGCCCGCCGTCGCCATCTCCGCCATCGTCATCGCGGTCCTCGCCACCGTTGTCATCGAGGAAACCCGCATCAAGAAGCTGCAGGACGAGATCACCGGCCTGCGGGCCCTGCCGCCTCGGGTGCCGGACAAGGCCCCGCCCCTCGTCGTGGAACCGGCCGAGGGCGAGGATCCCGTCGAACCCGCCATCGAACCCGAGGTCGAGCCCACCGCTCCGCCGCCGGTTCCAGGCCTGCGCACGGTGCCGGAAAACTACCCCGCTCCGGAAGAGGACCGCATCCGCGAGATCGCGCTGAGCCCCTACTCCCACCTCCACTACGCCCTCAACCTGACCAACCGCGAGCGCGCCTATTTCGAGGACCTCATGGCATCCCGTCGGCTGGAAAAGCAGCAACTTGCCGGACAGTGGATCGACGCCCTGCCCGAAGACCGCCTCAGCATCGGGCAATCGATGGAGGACATCGACTCGATGACCCAGGACCGCATCCGGACCTTTCTCGGGAACGAGGATGATTTCGAAACCTACGTCGCCTACGACCTGATGCAGCCGGAGCGCGAGCTGCTGTCCCAGATCGCCCCGGTGATGGATCAGCCCGTCGAGACCGCGGAAGGCGTCACCGAGCCGGGAGTCGTGCTCGAGCTTGAGAAGGAACTGAAGCTGATCGAAGCCATGCACCGGGCGCGCAAGGCGGCAGGCGGGATCGATTGGAACTCGCTCCAGGGCATGAAGGCCATGGCCGAGCCCGATGCGCTGGAGCGCTTCAAGGAAGAGTGGACCAAGACCGGCGAAATCCTTGCCACCGAGATCGGCACCTTCCTCGACGAGACCGAGGCCAGGCGCTTCCTCGCCGCCCGCGAACAGGTCATGGCCACCCAGGTCGAAACCCTCGAGACGGCGATCGAGGCGGTGCAGTGAACGATCACGGTGGCCCTGCCAGCGAATCCGGAGACCGCCCGAATCGCAAGGCGGCCCGGGTTTTCCTGGTTGGCGGCATGCTGGCCTTCCTCTTCATCTTCCTGCTAGAGGACGGCAGGGACCTTTTCCCGGAAATCCTCGGTTCCTTCATCCGCGGAAGCTTCCCCAGCGGCGACGACGCGGTGGCGGTGAGCGCCCTCTTCATGCTTTCGGTGACCTCACTGGCCAGCCCCTTCCTGCTTCGATGGCTCGAGGTGAGCCGCCTGCTGACCCGCCTGCTGCGGTGGTGCAGCATCATTCTCGCCGCATCCTTCTGGTTCTTTCTGGTTCGTTACGGTGCCTACGCCGCCGACCTCCTCCTCCCGCTGGCCCTCTCCCCGACGTTCACCTTCGCCGGCCTTTGCCTCATCCGGCCTCTCACGCCTGGCCAATCCCCGCATCCCTGACGCTCCATTCGTCATTTGGCATTTGTCATTCGTCATTCCTCCCCCTACTCCCCTCCCCCGCATGGATCCCTCGCAGTCAATGCACGCCTACGAGAAGCTGCCGTTGTTCCACACCGGCATCGCCCTCGGATTGTGGCTGGTCGCCCTCCACCTCGTGATGCTGGTGAAAGGGCCGGAGGTGCAGCGCTTCCTCAGGCGCTTCCCCCGCAACGACCGGCTCGGGCAGATCATCCTCGGGGTCGGCCTTATCTGGTTCTGGCTCATCGTCGCCCAACCGGGTCCCGGCCTGCTCAACTCGCTGGCGATGGACCTCGGCGACCAGTTCAACGCGCTCAAGCCCATCCTCAAGATCGCCGTGCCCGTGTCCATCGTGCTGGTCTCGCTGGCGGTGAAGGAATTCCTCGCCGTCCGGGCGCTCGGCCTGCTCGGCCTGATGGTCGCCGCGCCGCTGCTCGAATCCGCCTTCCAGAAGGATCCCACCAGCCGGCTGCTGGTGCCCATCTTCGCCTACATCCTGATCGTCAAGTCGCTCTACTGGGTCGGCATGCCCTACCTGTTCCGCGACGCGGTCACCTGGGCCACCGCCAGCGACTCCCGCTGGCGCCTGCTCAGCCTCGGCGGCCTCGCCTACGGTGCGGCCACCCTCGCCTGCGCCTTCCTCTTCTGGCGCGGCTACTGAGGCGGCGGCTGCGGAATCCAGCCGCCGTCGTACTGCGTTTCAGGCGACCAGCACTTTCCCAAGCCACGGAGGCGCAGAGATCCAGAGGACGCAGAGGGGATGACATTCTGGAGGGGGTTCCTCCAATCGATCCTGCTGCGTATCGACTCCGCGAACTCTGCACTCTCCGTGCCTCCGTGTCTGAAGAATGTCCGGCGATCTCGCCCGGAGAGCCAAAAAAGGGCCGCCGGCATTCACCGACGACCCCTCAAAACAGTTCGAAAGCTGTTTAATCAGCCCGCCATGTCCTTGAGCTTCTTGAGCGGGCGGACCTTCACCGCGGTGCTCGCGGGCTTGGCCTTGAACATGACCTCTTCCTTGGTGAAGGGGTTGATTCCCTTGCGGGCCTTCACGGCGGGCTTGCGGACGGTCACGATCTTGAACATGCCCGGGAGAACGAACTCGCCGGCGGCATTCTTCTTGATGTGGCGCTCGATGACCTCACCGAGGCTGTCGAGCACGGCACCGACCTGCTTGCGGCTGAGTTCGGTTTCCTCGGCGATGGCGTCGAGGATTTGAGTCTTCGTGTAGCGTTCTTTAATAGCGGTTAACTTCTTAGCCATGCCGAGGAATTCAGGGAATCGAGCCCTTTTGTCAAGCCGCACTGTGCATTTCAGACTGAAAAAAAAGGGGTGCGGGCTCGATTCGGTCCTTTGGGCATGCCCCGGCTTTGCGAATTGCGGAAGCAATGTTGGGCATTCTCACACATGATCCATCCAACTCATTCCAATTTCCCCACCCCTTTGCCCTCCCCGGAGAGGAGGGATGCGGGGCGGCGCGAGTGATTTTCGGATTCACTTTGACTGAACTCCACCAGCGCCTTACGGTGGTCTGTTTCGTAAGGATATCGTTTGTCCTTGTCGGAGCCCTTGCCGGCTCCCCCGCCATGATGGGCGCGAGATGATTGAATCTCCGCCCTCATGTCCCTGGTCGTCCCCACCCGTCACGTCGCGTTCATCGGCAACTACTCGCCCCGTCGCTGCGGCATCGCCACCTTCACCACCGACATCTGCGAGGCAATCTCCACGGAATTCCCGTCCACAACCTGCATCGCCGGTGCCGTCAACGACTCGCCGGAAGGCTACGCCTACCCGTCCCGCGTGCGCTTCGAGATCGAGCAGGATGACCCGGCCTCCTACCGCCGCGCCGCCGACTTCCTCCACATCAACAACGTCGAGGTCGTTTCCATCCAGCACGAGTTCGGCATCTACGGCGGCCCCGCCGGATCGATGCTGCTCCACCTGCTGCGCGAGCTGCGCCGCCCGGTCGTCAGCACGCTCCACACCGTCCTCGGCTCGCCCGATTCCGAGCAATTCAAGGTCATGAAGCAGCTCGACCGGTATTCCGAGCGTTTCGTCGTCATGGCCGAGCGCGGGCAACGGCTGCTCGGCGAGATCTACGGCATCGATCCGGCAAAGGTCGACCTCATCCCCCACGGGGTGATCGACATGCCCTTCGTCGATTCGAATTTCTACAAGGACTGCTTCGACGTCGAGGGCCGGACCGTCCTGCTGACCTTCGGGCTGCTGTCGCCGAACAAGGGCGTCGAAAACGTCATCGAGGCCCTTCCCGCGATCCTCCGAAAACACCCGGACGTGATCTACTTCGTCGTCGGCGCGACCCATCCGAACCTCCTCGCCGGCGGCGTCGACGAGTACCGCGACCGGATCGTCGCGCTGGCCGCGGAGCTCGGCGTCTCCGACCACGTCCGCTTTCACAACCACTTTGTCTCGCTGGACGAGCTCAAGGAGTTCATCGGTGCTGCCGACGTCTATCTCACACCCTACCGGCACGAGGAACAGATCACCTCCGGCGCGCTGGCCTACGCCTTCGGCGCCGGCAAGGCGATCATCTCGACCCGCTTCTGGCACGCCCTGGAACTGCTCGGCGACGAGCGCGGCATTCTGGTCCCCTTCGACGACCCGGCGTCCATCTCCGAGGCCGTGCTCGGCCAACTCGCCCACCCGACCCGGATGATCGCCATGCGCAAACGGGCCTGGAAGGAAGGTCGCTCGATGATCTGGCCCGAGGTCGCCCGCCGCTACATGGACAGCTTCGACCGCGCCCGCGCCAACCTCAGCGTGCCGACCGCCGACACCGTCCGGAAACGCAAGGACGACGGCTGCCAGTACCCCGTGCCGGCACCGAACCTCGAGCACCTCTTCCGGATGAGCGACCACACCGGGATCTTCCAGCACGCCATCTACAGCGTGCCCAACTACCACGAGGCCTACTGCACCGACGACAACGCCCGCGCCTTCATCTACACCGTGCTACATCAGGAGGAACACGGCACCGACCCGGAACTCGACCGCCTCGCCTGCTCCTACCTGGCCTTCCTGTGGTATGCCTTCGACGCCAACACCCGGCGCTTCCGCAACTTCATGAACCACGGGCGGAAGTGGCTCGAAAGCAAGGGCTCGGAAGACAGCCACGCCCGCGCGCTGTGGGCCGCCGGAACCGCCCTCGGCCGCTCGGGCAACGAGGGCTTCCGCAACCTCTCCGCACTGCTCTTCCAGCGCGGCCTCGGCCCGGTGAAGCACTTCAGTTCGCCCCGCGCCTGGGCCTTCACGCTCATCGCCATCCACGAATATCTGCGCTCCTTCGCCGGCGACCGCACGGTCGAGGTCATGCGCCGCATCCTCGTCGGCCGCCTCGTCGATCTCTTTCGCGCGAACTCGGGCCCCGGTTGGGTGTGGTTCGAGCGCACCGCCACCTACGACAACGCCAAGCTGTCCCACGCACTGATCGTTTCGGGGCAACCCGAAGCGGTCGAAATCGGGCTCGCCTCGCTGCGCTGGCTGATCGACAGCCAGACCGCCGAGGGCGGCCAGTTCTCCCCCATCGGCTGCCACGGCTTCTGGCCGCGCGGAGGCACCAAGGCGCGCTTCGACCAGCAACCGGTCGAGGCCCACGCCACCATCTCCGCCTGCATGGCCACCGCCGATCTCACCGGCGACCCGGCCTGGGCCGCCGACGGCCGCCGCTGCTTCGAGTGGTTCCTCGGCCGCAACGACCTCGGCATTCCGCTTTACGACGCCACCACCGGCGGCTGCCGCGATGCCCTGCTGCGCGACCACCTCAACCAGAACCAGGGTGCCGAATCCACCCTCGCCTTCCACCTCTCCCGCCTGGAGATCAGCCGCTGCGGCGATCCGGCCAAAGCCTCTCGCACAAGCAAACCCACATGCCCACTCCCCACCCCGTGAACGCCGGGATCAACATCCTCCCGGACAGCTCACGCGTCATCGTCCGCTCTTTCATCCCGGCCGATCAGGAATCCGTCCTCCGCGTCATCGAGCGGGCGATGGACCTCTCCGAAGCGCAGATCGCCGAAAGACTCGCCCATCTCCACGAACACTTCGACCGACGCCACCCCGCGCTCACCGATGCATGGCAGGAACACTACCAGCACATCCGCCACCTGGTCCCCCACGAGTCCTCGCTCACCCCGCAGCGCCGCCTCTACCTCGGCGCTCTTTTCTCAGGCGAATACGCGCTGGAGTCCGCCGCCTTGTTCAATCCGTCCATCACCCCCCACCCCGATCAGAACGGGCTCCCGGCCGGCTCCCTGCGCTTCATCATGAGCCTGCGGGCTGTCGGCGAGGGTCACATCTCGTCCATCGCCTTCCGCTCGGGGGTCGTCGGGGCCGACGGCAGGATCGACCTCGATCCGCGCCAAAGCCTGCCCTGCGCCCCCCGGCTCAACCCCGACCCGAGCTTCCGCCGGTCGGTGTTCTTCCGGAAACTCAACGACATGGAATTCGACAGCCCGTGGACGCGGGCGCTGATCGACTCCCTCGGCGACACCTTCACCCGCAGCGAGCTCGACGCGGCCCTGCGCACCGCCTGCGGTTCGACCCGGCGCGACTCCCGCAAGGCCAAGCACACCATCGAGTGCATCCGGTGGCTCGCCACCATCAACTACGAGGTCCATTTCGAACCCGAGGTCGAACTCTCCCGGCGGATCATCTTCCCGAACTCGCCCCTCGAAAGCAACGGCATCGAGGATGCCCGCTTCGTCCGCTTCACTGACGACGACGGCACCATCACCTACTACGCCACCTACACCGCCTACAACGGTCGCGCCGTCCTCCCCCAGCTTTTGGAAACCCAGGACTTCCTCAACTTCCGCGCCCGCTCCCTCACCGGCCCCTCGGTCCGGAACAAGGGCATGGCCCTCTTCCCGCGCCGGATCCAGGGCAGGCACGCCATGATCTCGCGCCGCGATGACGAGAATCTCTACCTCATGCTTTCCGACGACATCCACCGCTGGGATGACTCGCTCCTCATCCGCCGCCCGTCGGAAGCCTGGGAGGCCGTCAAGATCGGCAACTGCGGCTCCCCCATCGAAACCCCCGCCGGATGGCTGCTGCTCACCCACGGCGTCGGTCCGATGCGCCGCTACTGCATCGGTGCCATGCTGCTCGACCTCAAGGATCCCTCCATCGTGCTCGGACACCTCGCCGAACCGCTCATCGAGCCCGACGAACCGGCCCGCGACGGCTACGTGCCCAACGTCGTCTATTCCTGCGGCGGCCTCGTCCATGCCGGGAAACTCGTCCTTCCCTACGGCCTCAACGACACCTCCACGACCATCACGACCATCGAGCTGGATTCCATCCTCTCGGCCCTCGATCCCGGTCGCGGCTGAGCCCCGCGACTGCCGGAAAGCCGACTCTTTCGCAGCCGCACCCCGACCACGGCCACAAACGGCCCGAAGGGTCATCGGCACATCCCCCCGGCGCAGGGAGAGAGCCACCGCCCGAAAAAAGAATAAGAATCATTCTTGCCAGGAATTGGAATCGTTCTAGGTTCCCGCCGCCCACCCATGGTCAGCGACGATTCCAACCTCCACCCCGAGCCCTCCGGCAAGATGCCGGCGGAAATCAACGGGCTGCGGATGACCCGCCAGCGCTGGGAGACCTACCGGCTGCTGATGACGCAGAAGGATCATCCGACGGCCAACGACGTCTTCCGGCGGATCCAGAAGCGACTGCCGAACATCTCCCTGGCGACCGTTTACAACTGCCTCGAGGCGTTGGTGAAACACGGCATCGTCCGGCAGGTGAATTTCGACCGCGAACCGTCGCGATTCTGTCCGAATCTCGCCGAGCACGGTCATTTCCACGACGAGTCCAACGGCTCGATCCACGACGTGACCTTCAAGCCCGGCATCGACCTCTCCGAGGTGCTCGACCTGCCCGAGGGCACGGTCATCACCGACATCGAACTCACCCTCCGCGGCAAGCTGCCCACGACCAAGATCTGAAATTCCCCAATCTGAAATCCGAAATTCCATGTCCCTGAAAATCAACAAGCTCCACGCACAGCTCGAAGACGGCACCGCGATTCTCAATGGTGTCGACCTCGAAGTCCCCGCCGGCGAAGTTCACGCCATCATGGGCCCGAACGGCTCCGGCAAGTCCACCCTTTCCAAGGTCGTCGCCGGCCATGAAGGCTACGAAGTCACCGGAGGAACCGTGGAACTCGACGGCGTCGACCTGCTGGAGATGGAGGTCGACGAGCGCTCCCGCGCCGGCGTCTTCCTCGCCTT
Source organism: Verrucomicrobiaceae bacterium E54 (assembly GCA_022548915.1). GTDB lineage: Bacteria > Verrucomicrobiota > Verrucomicrobiia > Verrucomicrobiales > Akkermansiaceae > Haloferula. The sequence goes on along the minus strand of JAKZES010000023.1, from coordinate 33,705 downwards.
CCAGTATCCCGCCGAGGTTCCCGGAGTCTCGAACGCCAACTTCATCCGCGCCGCCCGCCAGGCCCGCCTGCCCGACGGCGAGGAACTCGATGCCGTCGCCTTCTACAAGGAACTCTACGAGAAGATGGACCTCCTCGAGATGGACCGGAAGTTCACCGGCCGCGCGGTCAACGAAGGCTTTTCCGGTGGTGAGAAGAAGCGCAACGAGATCCTGCAGATGCTGATGCTCGAGCCGAAGTTCTGCATCCTCGACGAGACCGACTCCGGCCTCGACATCGATGCGCTCAAGATTGTCGCCAAGGGCGTGAATGCCATGCGCTCGCCGGATCGCGGCATCCTTCTGATCACCCACTACCAGCGACTGCTCGACTACATCGAGCCCGACCACGTCCACGTCATGGCCGAAGGCCGGATCGCCCGCTCCGGCGGTCCCGAACTGGCCCGCGAACTCGAGGAGAAGGGCTACGACTTCCTCAAGCAGCTCGCCACCGCCTGAACCCGTGGCGGCGGATTCCATCCGCCAAGCCCCTGAATCCATCTGAATTTCCCATGACTTACGACGCCCCAGCAACCACTCCCGCCATTGACGAGGAAACCAAGGCCGCGCTCGACATCGACCGCAGCAAGGGAGACTTCCGCTTTCCCGAGAAGCACAAGTTCGACGCCGGACGCGGTCTCACCGAGCGCACCATCGACTACATCAGCGACGTCAAGCAGGACCCGGACTGGGTGCGGGAGTTCCGCCACAAGGCGCTCAAGGTCTTCCGCGACAAGCCCATGCCGACCAATTGGGCCACCGAGGACCTGAACAACATCGATTTCGACAAGATCCGCTACTACCTTTCCGACGGCGAGAAACCGAAGCGTTCGTGGGACGAAGTGCCCGACGAGGTCCTGCAGACCTTCGAGCGCCTTGGTATCCCCGAGCAGGAACGCGCGTTCCTCGCCGGGGTCGAGGCCCAGTATGACTCCGAGGCCAGTTACTCCAACATGAAGGAGGAACTGACCAAGAAGGGCGTGATCTTCGTCAACTCGAGTGAAGGCCTCAAGGAGCACGAGGAGGTTTTCCGCCCCTGGTTCGGCAAGGTGATCCCGACCGGGGACAACAAGTTTTCCGCGCTCAACAGCGCGGTCTTCTCCGGCGGATCCTTCATCTACATCCCCAAGGGCGTGAAGCTCGAACAGCCGCTCCAGGCCTACTTCCGCATCAACTCGGAGGACTTCGGCCAGTTCGAGCGGACGCTGATCATCGCCGACGAGGGTGCCGAGGTGACCTACATGGAAGGTTGCACCGCGCCGAAGTTCGAGACCGCCACCCTGCATTCCGCCGTGGTCGAACTGGTCGCCCTCAAGGGTGCCAAGATCCAGTACATCACGGTCCAGAACTGGAGCAGCAACGTCTTCAACCTCGTCACCAAGCGCGGTCTGGCGATGGAGGATGCCGAGGTGCGCTGGATCGACTGCAACATCGGCTCGCGCCTGACGATGAAGTATCCCGGCGTGATCATGCGCGGCGAACGCGCCCGGGGCGAGGTCGTCTCGATCGCCCTGGCCAACAGCGGCCAGCACCAGGACACCGGCGCCAAGATGATCCACGCCGCCGACAACACGACCTCGAACGTCGTCTCCAAGTCGATCTCGGTCGGCGAGGGTCGCTCGACCTACCGCGGTCAGGTCTCCATCCCGAAGAAGCTCAAGGGCTGCAAGAACAACACCGAGTGCGACGCGCTGCTGATCAACACCAACAGCCGCACCGACACCTACCCGGCGATCACGGTGAAGGGCAACCGCCACGCGACCCAGCACGAGGCCAGCGTGTCGCAGGTCTCGGAGGAAATGCTGTTCTACATGCAGCAGCGGGGCATCGACGAGGGCCACGCGATGTCGCTCGCCGTCAACGGCTTCATCAATGACCTCGTGCGCGAGTTCCCGATGGAATACTCCGTCGAACTGAAGCGCCTGATCGACCTCGAAATGGAAGGCTCGGTTGGTTGACCGCGGTGCCGGTTGTGAAATCGGCTTTCATTTCCACCGATTACTTGTCACATCCCCATGTCCATTCTAGCAGAACCCCCGATGTCGATCCTTGAATCCCCGCCCGAAACCGAGGCGGACCTTCCCGCATGGTTCGCCGAGCGCCAGCGCTCCGCCTGGCAGCGCTTTCTCGAAACTCCCGCCCCCACCCGCAAGGACGAGACCTGGCGCTTTTCCAGCCTGAAGCAGCTCGACTTTTCCGGCTACCGCAACGACGTCGAGGTGCCCGAAGATACCGGTTCGCTGATCGAGCGTTCGTCCGGCCTCAAGGATCCCGCCGCCAAGTTCATCTTCGTCAACGAGACGCTGATCGAGATCGACTCGAAGCTTCCCGACGAGGTCATCTGCCTGCCGCTCGCCGAGGCCCTGCTGCTGCATTCCGACCTCGTCGAGGCCCATTTCATGAAACAGGACACGCGGCTTGGGTCGACCAAGTGGACCGCCCTGCACGAGGCGCGCGTGAGCAACGGTCTCTTTGTCCACGTCCCCGACAACGTCGAGGTAGCGGGAACGATCGAGGTCTTCCACTGGCTCGCCGGCGACCACGCCGCGATCTTCCCCCACACGCTCGTCGTCACCGGCGCCAACGCCAAGGTCCGCGTGGTCGATTACTTCCGCTCGGCGGATGACGCCGATTCCGGCCTCTGCATCGCGGTCAACGACCTGATCGCCGGCGAAGGCTCGAAGCTCGACTACCTCGCCATCCAGGCCTTTAATGAAAAGACGCGGGTCGTCTCGGTCAACGAGACCGGCGTCGCCAGGGACGCCTCGACCACCGGCTTCGTGCTCAACACCGGTGCCTCGTGGGCCCGCAACGAATCGCTTTGCCGCCTCGAGGGCGAGGGCTCCCGCTCCGACATGCTGAGCGTCAGCGTGCCGGCCCGCAGCCAGGAGTACGATCAGCGCACCTTCCAGCACCACGTCTCGCCCGGGGCCTTCAGCGACCTGCTCTACAAGAACTCGCTCTACGACAAGTCCCGTACCATTTTCTCCGGACTGATCTTCGTCGACGAGGGGGCGCACCGCACCGACGCCTACCAGACCTGCCGCAACCTCTTCATGAGCGAGGATGCCGAGGCCAACTCGATGCCCGGCCTCGAGATCAATGCCGACGACGTGAAGTGCTCCCACGGCAGCACCAGCGCCCAGATCAGCGACGAGGAGATCTTCTACCTCCAGACCCGCGGCATCGATCCGGTCCGTGCCCGCCAGCTCATCGCCCGCGGCTTTTCCGTGGAGGTGATCGAACGCCTCGGCGACGAGGAGATCGAGGCGGTGGTCCTGCGCTACCTCGACGACAAGTTCGCCCACCTCGCCCGCGGCGGGGCGTGACGCGGTCGCGGAAGGCATCCGCCAAACCGAAGGCTTCCATTCAGGGACCGCGACTCGACAGGTCGCGGTCTTTCCGTATCCACCGAGCGCCTTTGCACACACAACCGGCGCATGACGCCGGGAAGAAATCAGGGCACGGTCACGATCCTCACAAACAGCCTGCCGGGATTCCCCGGCGGTGAAACGAGCGCAACGGTCTCCCTCACCCCGAGAACCGAGGGTCCGAAGTCGTAGGTGACATCGGTGTTGAACCAGTCGACCAGGTTGAGACTCCACTCGACCCGCATGTAGGCGGGCGGGAAGCTGTCCGAAAGCGGGAAGGTCAATTCGCCTCCCGAGGGATCGACCTTGACGAAGGTCATCGGGGGAGGGTCCTGCATCGTCGCCGATCCGCCGAACAGCATGTCGAAGATGTTCGACTGCTTGTCCCCGTCGGGGTTGGCGTCCATGCCCCAGACGGTGCTTTCCTGGGCCGGATCATTGAGCACGGCAGGCGGAAACTGGGTCGCCGCCCACACCTGATACAGCCCCGCCAGCCCGGGACCGGCCGTAACGTCGATCTGGAACACGGCGGAGTTGGTCCGGGAACCGAGCGGATTGACCGCATAAACCACCAGCGCGTAATCGCGGCGCTCCGTGGAAGTCGGGGTGCCACTGAAGCTCCCCGTCGCAGGATCGAAGGCAAGCCAGCCATCCAGCGGCAGCGGACTCCCATCGGAAAGCTCCACTCCGAGGGTGAGTTGGTCGGGGTAATTCGCATCGCCGAAGGTCTCGCCCGGCAGGGTGAACCCGAACAGTTCATCCTGGTTCGCCACCAGATTTTCGAGCGGCATCACCAATTGGGGGCCGAGGTCATACTGGAACTGATAGACGCTTGCCGAGCCCGCCGAATCCACAAGGCTGGGATTCTCCCCGTCCCGGATCGCTCCGACCACTCCGGTGAAGTCATCCAGAGCAACGGCGTGACCGAAGCGATCGGAGACGCTGATGTCGTTCGGAACGTAGCGGTCGATCTGGTTCCATGACGGGGAAGCCGCGGCGTCGAAGCGGAAGACATCGACCTCGCCGCGTCCCGGTTGCGTGTATCCCGGGGATCCAACCATGAACAGGTCGCCCGAAATCGCCACCGCATGTCCGAAATGGAGCGTACTGGAACCATCGAACGCCGAGAACTTCTGCACGAGGCCCCACTGGTCCGCACCTCCCTCGTTCCGTTCGTGGATCCGGGCACCACCGGCAACAAAGTTCGCGTCGGCCGGGTCGCCGGAGTAGGTTCCGGCGTGAATGCCAATCGCCAGGCGATCCCCGGAAAGAGACACCGAGAATCCGTAGCCGGAGAAACTCGATCCATCAGGTCCGGTGAAGTCATCCAGCCTCAACAGTTCCACGAAGGGATCGGTGAACGAGTCGCGGGTGAAGACGTATGCCGCTCCGTAGTTGCGACCCGAAATCCCCGCATCGAGGTTGGCCCCCGGTGATCCGACGACCACCGTGTCCCCCTCAATATCGAGAGACTCACCGAAGCGCTCAAAGTCATTGAGAACAAAGACATTCACCCGGTTGTCCGCCGCCACGAGGGTCTCGCCCGCGGTCCAGTTCCCGAGTTGGCGACGGAACACGAACGCACGCCCCGACCGGGGAGCTCCCGGAAGGTTGGCCCGGGGGGCACCCACCAGCAGGGTGTCCCCGTCAATGGCCACCGCGGCACCGAAGGCATCACCCCCTCCGGCATTTACCGTGGGCGGGAGAAGCTTGGCCACCTGCGACCACGCGTTCGGATTGATCGCATCGCGCTCGTAGACATAGACGGCACCCGACCCGGGACCGGCGGCGTCCTCACCGGGGGCCCCGACCACGATCACGTCTCCATCGATGGCGACCGCCTCGCCGAAAAGGTCATCCGACTGGGCATCAAGCGCACTCAACTCGGCGACCTGACCCCAAGGCAGACCAAACCCGGAATTCTCCTCGTAGACGTACGCCCGGCCCTCGTTGGTTCCCGCACCGTCGCGAAGCGGCGAACCGACGACCAGCGTGTCGCCGCTGACCCCGATACTCTCTCCGAACTCGGCGGCAAATTCCGACTGATCGACTCCGGTCGGATCAAGCGGCAGCAGCCGGTCCACCTCGCCGTGCAGAATGATCACCGTCGTCAGCGCATCGACGACCGGCGGGGCAAATCCATCATCGACCGAGATGGTGAATTGGGCCGTCTCCGAAGACTCGGGGGTGATCCGGTCACCCGGAGTCGGCGTGAACAGAAGCGCGCGAATTGCGGATGACACCGCGGCGGGCGTACCCCCCATCACCCAGGTTCCCGGTGTGGTTTCAATGAACCCACCCAGCTCCGAAAATCCACCCTTCGCCGGATCATCGATCTGGACGGTGACGGTCTGGGCCTGGAGCTCAAGGTCGTCGACATCGTTGATATCGACCCCGCTGAACGGCCGGATCGAGGTGAATTGATAGAGCCGCTGTCCGCCGACCGTGCCGGTCAGGACGGGCGGATCGTTGACCGGGGTGACGGTGGTCACCGCCGTGTCCACGATCACCGGGGAGGCCACGAAGCCGTCGTCCATGCTCACGGAGAACAGGGTGTCCTCCGTGGTTCCCACGGGAATGCGGTTGATGGTCGGCGTGAACACCAGAGCCCGCAGTGCGGCGGTGATCTCCTCGGCCGTGCCGACAAACTGGAGCACACCCGGCGAAAGCTCGGTGCCGCCACCGACCAGCGTGCCCCTGGCAGGATCGTAGGTCACGGTCAGCGTCACCTGCTGCAGTCGCTGCTCGTCGTACTCGATCACGGTCGCGTTGGCGAAAGGATTGCCCTGCATCGTGTCGTTGACCCCGCTCGGATCCGCACCGATGAGCATCGGTTCGTCATTCACCCCCGTCACCGTGACCGAAATCGACGCGGTGTCCTCATCCTCGAGCGTGGAGCGGACATCCACGACCGCGAGACCCGGGTAGGTGCAATCCCCATCGTCGGCCACCCGATAGGTCAGGTGCGCGAAGCCGATGAATCCGGCATCCGGCGTGAACTCCACCTTGCCATCCACCACCGTGGCGGTTCCGGCTGAGGCAGGGACGACGTCGACCGGCTGCAGGGAAGTCAGGGAGAAATCCGCCTGCCCGGGCTCCGGTTCGGCGGGGAAGGCCGCACGGAGCACCCCGTCGTTGGCGGTCACATCGAGGGATACCGGTCCGCCTTCCGCGAGGACGGTGAAGGCATCGTCACTCACGCTGACGTCGCCCACCTTGACGATCACCTCGCCCTCGCCGGTTCCGCCGAGGCCGTCCGAGACGAAATAAGTGAACCGGATACTCCCGACAAAGCCGGGCACCGGAACGTAGATGAGATCGGTGCCACTGATCTGCAGGGATCCCCCACCGGGAGCACGCGCGATCCCGGCAGTGTAGCCATCCTCCAGCAGCAGCCGGTTGAGCACGACGATCTCGTCGCCGGTCGCACCGGTGTCGATCAGATACTGGGTCGAAGTCCGCAGGGTCACCCCCTCGAAGCGGGTGGCGTCATGGATCGAGGCACCTCCCTGAAGCAGGGCGTTGAATTCATCCGCCATCGCCTGGCGAATCGCCGCCTCGTCCGCGGACGGGTTGCCGAACAGCACCTGCGACGCCGGAGAGAACTGCGACCAGAGGAAGCCACTCAGATTGGTGTCCTGAGCCGTGAGCGTTGCCGCGAAAGGCAGCGGGTCCGCGAAATCCGAAGGCAGGAAGAGGAAGGATGAACAGACATTCACCACGGCGGGCGAGACACCGCTGATCGTCCAACCGGCAGGACTTGCCGGCAGCACGCTGTCATTGACGAGCACCGGGAGCAGCGTCCCGGTCGAATCGCTGCGGACGTCGAAGCGGTCGTCGTTGGTTTCCAGGTCACGGACTCCGACCCGGTCGATCACCTGGATGCTGATGGTCCCCTCGGCACGCCCGGTGCCGCCCGAGGAAATTTCGTAGGTGAAGGTCTCGACGTAGGATGGAAGGCTCGAATTGTCGGGCGAGGGGGTGTAGCTGAGTGCGGCACCGTCCTCGATGATCTCGAGCATCCCACGGCTCACCGGGTTTCCGGCATTGCCGGAGTCAAGCCCGGTCGCGGTCACGAAGAGCAGTTGGCCGGCATCCGGGATGACGCGGTCGTTGAGCAGCACCGGAAGCCGGTTCGCCGCACTGCCTTCGTAAACCAGGAAGTCGTCATCCGCCGCCACCATCGCTCCCGCAGTCACCCGCACCGAAACCCGGGCGGTGTCGCTGTCGTCACCATCGGTCGCGGTGTAGGTGAACGACTCGGTGCCGCTGAAGCCGGGTGCCGGGGTGTAGACGAGATAATCCTTTTCCCCGGGCGGCGCGTCGACGATCTCGATCGTGCCACCCTGATCCGGACCGTCCGGCCCGGCACCAATCGACGAGATCGAAAGCTCGCCGGGCAATGGCGACAACCGCAGATCGTTCTGAAGGATGTTCAGTTGGTTCTCCGAACTGTCGGTCTGGACCGTGAAATAATCACTGCTGGCCCGGACACCGTTCGAAATCACCACCACCGTGACGAGTCCACTGGAAGTGCGACCACTCGAGTCGACCACCTGATAGGTAAAGTCCGCCTGTCCCGTCTCCCCTTCGGCCGGATCGAATTCAAGGCTGAGGTCATCGCTCGCCACGTCCATCGTCCCGAGAGCTGCTGCCGCGGGATCGGTGGTGCTGACGCCTGAGATCGTGACGCCGCCGGTGCCTCCCTGGAGGACGTTGTCGTTGGCGAGGACGTCCAGTTCAGCCACCACGTCACCGGGACCCGGGCCGGTCTCATCGAAGCGAATGCTGAAAATGTCGGGGTTGGTTACGAGGTAGCCGACGCTGACCGTGACCGCCGCGGTCTTCGTGCCTCCATATCCATCGGCCACCGTGTAGGTGAAGCTGTCATCCCCAAGGAAGCCCGGGTCGGGCGAATAGCTGAGCGCATCGCCGTTGACGATGATCACCGACCCGTTGGACGGACCATCCTGAGTCGAGATGATTTCAAAGTCCTCCCCGTTCGCCGGCAGGACGTTGTCGTTCTCCAGCACGTTCAGCGTGTTGCTCGTGCTTCCGGCCGGCACGCCGAAGCTGTCGGCGCGGGCATTGAGGGTCTCCCGGCGATCGACCACCAACACGGTGACGGTCGTCTCGCCCGTCGCGCTTCCACCACCGGACATGCGATAGCTGAAGGTCTCGGTGTAGGGAAAGATGACCGCCGCCGGCGAAGGCGTGTAGCGGATCTGGCCGGCCTCGACCACGGCCGTGCCGCCTTGGTCGGGATTCGCGGTGATCGCATCGAGACTCAGGGGCGCCCCGGTAGCCGGGATGATGCTGTCGTTCGCCAGCACATCCAGGAGCGGTGACTGGGTCGTCGCCACCGTGAACGCGTCCGGATTGGCACGAAGGTTGCCGTTGAGACGGTCGATGGTCACCCGCGCCGTCACCAGCGCGGTGTCGCGATTTCCAAGGTCATCCTCAATCGTGTAGGTGAAGAACTCATCACCCACGAAGCCGGTTTCCGGCGTGTAGAGGATGGATTCGTCGCCATTGAGGCTCACCGTGCCGCCCGCACTCGGGGGACCCACCGCGACGATCGAGCGGGAGGTCGCCAGGCCGTCGAGGCTGGTGTCGTTGACCAGCACCCGGAGTTCGATGTCCGAACGGTCGACCTCGACGCGGAAGATGTCATCGTTCGCAAACAGGTGGCTGCCGTCGAGAAGGGTGTAGTCGAAGGTGTCCACATACGACTGGTCGGCGGCGAGGCCTTGGAGCGTGAAGTTCGGCGCTCCGGACGGACCGGCGAAGACCGAGGCGCGCGGATCGTAGAGGAAGGTGCTGCTCAAGGCCTGCCAGGTCCCGCCGAGACCGGCGTTCGCCGGATCGAAGGGCACCGGGATGGCGAACCGATCCTCATCGAGGCGGGTCGCCAAATACTGCCCGGTCAGCGGGCCACTCGAGGGCAGGACCACTTCCTGACCGGTTTGCAGGCCGTGCCCGACCGAAACGATCGCGGTCGAACCGGGATCCCCGGTCACCCCGCCCATCGAGGAGATCTGGCCACCACGATTTTCGAGCAGGTAGTCGACCCGGGCCCCGAAGACGGTCGTCGCCAGATCCTCCTGCGGGCGCACAAATCGCCGGTTGTCCGGCAAGGTCCCGTTCTGGTCGATTTCGACACCATTGTCGATGAGCCCTGAAGGAAGCACCGTCAGCAGCGTCTTTTCGTCCACGGTGTAGGTCGCGGGCGATGCCACCGGAGTGTCATTGCGCCCCTCGACCATCACGATGAAGGTCGTCGGGACCGTCGCGATGCCATCGGTGACGTTGACGGTCACCACATCGATCCGCCGTTCCTTGAACGCAAGCGCTTGAAGTTCCGGTGATCCGGTGGGGTCATAGGTCAGCACGGAGGCGTCCCCATTGAGGCGGATCGCCGCCTGGAGAGGGCTGGTTTCCTGTCCCGGACCGATGGCCAAACTCAGCTCGTCGTTCGTGTCGACCTCGCCGTCATTGTCGAGGAACCGTGATTTGGGGAGTTCGAGTGCGGCGTCCTCGTGTGTCCAATCGACCCCGGGAATCACGACAAAGTCACTGTCGGCCGCCCCCTCGGGACGAACCGTGAGGTTGACCGTTCCGGGTCCGGCGGGTGCCGGCAACGAATAAAGCACGGTGGCGTTGCCTGCGGTTTCCGGAAGCGTGGAGCCCGCCGGGACAAACGGTAGGAGCACTGCGAGACCGGGGGGATCGTCGGTCGGGACGGGGTCGTCGTTCACCCCGTCGACCTCGACCGTGACTTCTGCCAGCGAGACCGCACCCGAGGTGTCCTCGACCGCGTAGAAGAAGGTGTCGGTGATGCTCTCCCCATCGGCGAGTGCATTGAGCTCCGGAGAGCTTCGGGAGTCGAAGATCACGTTCGTCTGGGTCCGGTCGGCACGGATCTCCAATTTGACGACTGCATCGCGGAGGCTCGTCGTCTGGAAGCGGTTGCTGTCATCGAGCTGGGTCCACAAAGCCTTGGGGCCCGCCACGGGAGCTTCGCTATCAACAAAAGTCACCGGGATCGTGAAGGTGTCCGGGAAAGCCGGGTCAACGCTCACGACATGGTAGGCGTTGTAGGAAGGGTGCCCCACATAGCCGGAGATCAGGATGGTCTCGCCATCCGAGATGCCATGTCCCGGACTCGTCACCGTCACCGGGCTTTCGCCCGGAGTGCCGGTGAAATCCGTGATGTCCGCCGCCTGGCAGACGCCGACGAGGCGCAACTGCGTGAAGGGTTGGTCGTTGGTATCCGGGTCCGAGTCATTGCTCAGGAGGCCGCCGGTGAAGGCCGTCCGCGGCAAGGGGTAGAGCGCATCGGAATCGAGAACGGGCACGCTGGCGACCGGATCGGCGAAGAGGCGGAGCACCGTGTCCTCGTCGGTCAGGATCCCCGTGGAATCCGCAAGCGGTTGGGGTGGGTCGTTGCGACCGAGCACCACCACCTCGACCAGGGCCTGCGAGCGGTTGCTCGGCGGTGAAAAGACGATCTGCCAGGTCCCCGTCGTGGCTGCGGCACCCGCAAAAGGAACGCCGATGCTGAGTGTGTTGTCGTCGATTCGGGATGCTTGGAAAACGCCGTTGTAGGCGGCAATGCTGGATCCGGAGATCGTGACCTCACCGCCTTCGCTTCCGATCCCGTGAGCGGTGATCGTCACCGCGGTATTGCCGCCATCGTCGGCAAATCCCCCCACGGTGCCGGTCGTCACCACCGTCGAGCGTGGACTCGGCATGCGGGATCCGATCAACCAGGTGCCGGGTGCGCCGGTCGGGGTAATGAAGGGAAGATCGATGCTGAGCGTGTCGTCATCGAGGGTGCTCGCCTCGAACACCCCGTTGTATTCGAGCGTGTCCGATCCGGAAATCCAGACCGTGCCGCCGCCTGTTCCGAGGCCGTGGCCGGTAATGGTCACCGCCGTGTTAGGGCCCGGGGTGACCGTGTCGTCGGCGTAGCCGCCGACCGTTCCGCTCCGAACCACGGACTCCCAGGTGCCTGATGTCTGGGAAACCACGTAGTCGACATCAATCTCGAAGACGTCCGCATCGACGGTCGTCGCCACGAAGGTGTTGTTGTACGTCGGCACGTCGGAGCCGCTGATCTCCACCATTCCACCGGCCGCGCCGAGACGGTGTCCGGGTGCCGTCACCAGGGTCTTGCCGGCCCCGCCGTCGGCGTAGCCGGTGATCGCCCCGCCACCAACGTCGAGAATCGAGTAGGCGAAGGTGTCCGTGACCCGGGCGCCAGCGGGAAGGTAGTTGTAGGCCACCCGTGGATCATACTCGAGCGAGGTGCCGAGGAGCGGTGATGCCAGCGGGTCGGGATTCACCGTGACCGGGGCATCCGGCGGACTGCTGGCGAGGTTGATCGGGAGCGAGCCGTTTTCACCGCTCAGCACGGCCGTCAGACCGCTGTCGAGATCGACGATGTAGAGGCGATCGTTGCCGTCGGCATCGACGTCATTGGCGAGCACGTCGAGCAGCGAAACATCGTCCTCGTTGATCTCGATCCGGTCGGTGACCGCGAAGGGATAGGCGTTGGGCTCACCGAAGGGGGTGCCGGTTGCCGTGGCGCCCGGTGAAGTCACGGGGCCGTCCTTGGTCAGGTCGACGCCCCCACCCGGTCCTCCCTTGATCTTGCTGTTCGGCACGAAGGCCGCGCCCTGGGACTGCGGAGCGAGGGTGATCGAGTCGGTGTCGAAATTCCTCGGGGGTCCCGTGGGATCCGCCTGATTGACGAACACACCGACGTACTGGACCGACTCCACGACCCGGTGCGTCGGGCCGGAACCACTGGGCGGCAACGGTGCCAGCAGTTCGACCCTCCCTCGCTGATCAAGGCCGAGACCGAGATCGGGGGCGAGCGAGGAGGCACCCAGCACCGGCGTACTCGCGCTGGCCGCGATCACCGCCGTTGGGCTGGTCGCCAGGATAAACCCGAAGCCCGGCTGCACCACCAGCGGCGGGCCGCCGAACTCGTAGCGGACCACGCCGTTCACCCGGATCCGGAAGCCGGCAAGGTCCACCGCCGCCTGGTCCCGGGGATTGAAGAACTCGATGAACTCGAGCGTCGGATCCGCCGCGGAAAGGAAGATCTCGTTGACGATGATCCGTCCCAGGGAATCGGCATCCACCGCGCCGACATCCGCATCGCCTTGCCGCAGGACGCCGCGTTGGTCGAGCATCGACACGCCATCCGTCGCCGCGTCCTTGCCGTCGCTGGAAGGCAGCAGGCGGTAGCCACGCGTGGGTCCCTCGAGCGTCGCGATCGGAGCCAGTCCGGGCTCGGCGTTGCGTTGGTCCGTGGAATGTTTAAGGAAGTAGTTCTGCCCCGGATCTCCGCCCTGGATCAGCGCGGTCGTCGTGTTGTCGTCGGAAAGGTTGCCACCCTGCGACGAAATCTCACCCGCACCGGCCACCTGCAGGTTGCGGTCGCTGCCGTCGGCAAACAAGCTGTTGGTCAGCAGCACGTCGGTATTGCCGGCGTTGCTGTGGATGGCGCTTCCGTTCCCCGCCGCGTCGACGTTGGCGGCGAAGGTCGAATGGGTCACCGAGACCCGGAACGGAACCGTCGAGGTGTAGCTCTCGGCATAGATCGCGCCCCCGCCGTAGCCGGTCGGTGCTCCCTGGATGTTGCCGGAAAAGGTGCAGTTCTCGAACACGCAGACCAGATCGGTCCAAAGCGAGACCGCCCCACCTCCCTGCCCGGAGGAAACCACCAGCCGGTTGTTCTCGAACAGGACGCGTTCGGCACGGACGGAGCCCTCCTGCACGTCCACCGCGCCGCCCCAGCGACCCGCCACGCAGTCGGAAATGATGCAGTCCTCGAGGATGAGTTCGCCCGGACGGGTGGCCGGATCGATCCGACTGACCCGCACCGCGCCCCCCAGGTCGGCGAAGCCGCTGGAAAGCCTCAAACCCTTGAGCCGGACGGTCGCCTTGACCTGCATCAGCTGAATGTCATTGGCATCGGTATTGCCGTTCGCATTCGCGTCGCCGGAGATGGTCAACTTGTCCGGACCCGGCCCGAGCAGCGTCAGGTGACGATCCATTTCGAGCGGTCCATGGAGGGCGCTGAGCCGGATCACCGCCGGGTAGCTCGGCAGTGCGAAGGTGATGACGTCGTTGTTCTTCGCATGGAAGAGGGCATGGCGAAGGCTGCCTTCCGTGGTGGGATCATCCGCCACGTTGGTGACCATGAAGTTGCGGCTGTCGCTGATCAGGACGATCGGCAGGACCCGGGTCGTGATGTTCAGGACGGCGTCGCTCGCCGAGATCGTGAAGTCGGTCCGCCCGGGTTGACCCGGCGGGAACAGGTAGTCCGGGTTCGGATTGAAGACGATTCCCCGGATCGCGGTTTGGGCGTCCGGCGGGGTGCCGCTGAAGCGATAGATTCTGGGATCGGACGGATCGGGCTGCTCCCCCGGATTGAGGGTATCCTCATCGACGAAGCCACCCAGCGTGGCCGGATCGAACTCGCCCTTGGCGCGCTCGGCGAGCGTGATGGTCACGTCCACTTCGGAATTGTCGGTGATCCCGATCTTGTCGAAAGGGCGCGGACCGGTGGACGGATCGATCAAGGCCGGGTTCGTCGAAACTGGAAAGGCGACAGATCCATCCCAGGTAATGTTCGGGGATCCGTCCACCGAGGTCACCTCGATCCGGGTCTGGCTGTTGGTCAGGACGGTGGTCCCGTCATCGATGGAAATCGTGATGGTGACCGTCTCGCTTCCCCCTTCCCGCTGGCGATCCGGATTGGGTTGGAAACCCAGGTCCGCGAGCAGGTTGGTGATTTCCCCCGCCGTGCCCTGGATGACGCCATTCACCATGAGTGCGGCCGTGTCGCCGGTGAAACTTCCCTTCGCGATGTCGTCGAGGGTGATCGTGACGGTGAGTTCCTGGCCGGGGTCGGCATCGGAAACCGTCACATTGGCAAAGGGAAAGATGGAGTCGTTGGACGGGTCGTCGGTGATCCGGATCAGGCCGGTCGGAAGTCCCGAGATCTGCGGCGCGTCGTTGTCGAAGACGATCTCGAGAGTCACGGGGTCGGTCTGGGCAGCTCCCTTGTCGCCGCTCGGGTGGACATCGACCACGGACACGTCGAAGGTCGCATTGACGATCGCCCCCTGGAGGTTGGGCTGGAATTCAACGTCCTTGATCGACTCGGCCACCGCTGCCGCGTCGCCGGTGATCGGCGTGGCGGGGACCACCAGCGTGCCCCGGGAGGTGCCGGTCTCGTTCACGGTCACCTCAAAGGTCTCGTCCACATCCGGATCCGTCACGCTGAGCCGGAACAGCTTCCAGGTTCCGGAGTCGGGAATCGAATTCTGCGTCAGGGTGGCGGCGACTTTCGGAGGGTCGTTCACGCTCTGCACATATAGGGAGCCGCTCACCGGGCCGGCAGGACCCGCGCCCGCGATATCGGTGATCGTGACGGAGGTCACGAAGTCGTAGAGGTTGACCGGTCGGGTGTTCGGATTTGGCGTGAAGGTGAGGTCATCGAGGGCCGCCTCGGCCTGGGAAGGCGTCCGGTTCAGGCGGGTGAAGATCACGTTTCCACCCGAGGCCGACTGGAACCAACCCGGTGACGCGAAGGTCCCGTGGTCGAGAATCGCCTCGTCGATCGTGACCGTAACGTCGATCTGCTCGGGATCGGGCTTGTTGTGATCGACATCGCTCACCGTGATCGAGTCGAAGACCGCCACGGTGACGGCCGGCGTTCCTTCCGCTCCGGTGGGAGTATCCAGCATCGGCTGGCCGGCCGAGGCACCGGCGCTGCCGCCCTCGCCGAGGGTCCCGCCAAGTACGGGAGGGTCATTGACGGGCGTCACTTCGATCCGAACCAACTCGTCGGATCCTGACAACTCGCCATCGGCGATGGCCCGGATGGAAAAGGCGCTGATGATGCCATTTTCATTGGAGTCAGGGGTCCAGGACCATGTCGTGGTGCCGGCAAGAACGGTCCCGGTTGCCACGACGACCCCGCCACCGTCGCGAAGCGTACCCGAGGCAACCGACCTCAGCTGGAAACCTATATCACCCTTGGGTGTGGTGTCATCATTCACGTTCGACTTGCTCTCAAGAAGCGCACGAGTGATGGGAATCGCGGTGTCCTCATTAACCGGCCCCAAGTCGTCGACATTGGTAAGCGTCGGCGGAGCGGCGAAAGCGGGAGTCGCGAGGGCGACCAGCGCCAGGCAGGAAAGCCGCAGAAGTTTTCTGGAGTGTGTGTCCATGCGTCGGGGTGGAAAAATCGGGAATCAGCGGGAAGCGGCGGGGCTTGGGACCCCGGCGGGGCCAGTCGGAGCAACGGGTGGAGCGAGAGATTCGGAGGAGGCGGGAAGCTCGACCCCCGCCAGGGCGTCGGCGTCGATCGAGATCTCGGCCGCACTGAGAATGTCGGCCATGAAGTCCTGCTGAAGTTGCTGTCGCTTCGCGATCAGAAGGTCCTGATAGAGTCTCGCGGAGACCTTTTCGAAGGCCGGCAGCCCGCCCGGACGGCTGTCGGTCTTCATGATGACGTAGAAGCCTTCGGGGGCCTCGATGATCCCGCTCCGTGCCCCGGGCTCGAGGGAGCGGCCGACCTCGAGAATCGAATCGGGAACACGTGCGGAGCCGGCACCGGCCTCGATCCAGCCGATGTCTCCGCCGCGGTAGCGGCCCGCCTGGTCGTCGGAGTAATCGACCGCGATCGCACCGAACCCGCCGGCCGCCGGGCCGCGCCCGCCGGGTGCGGGATTGGCGTCACTCTTGGCGACTCCCTCCTCGAGCCGCGACCGGACTTCCGCACGATAGTCGTCCGGGCGTTTCTCGTCGGCTTCCAGAAAAAGGATGGCGAAGCGGTCGAGGTCCTTGGTGCCGAGCTCCGCACTGCGGTTCTCATACTCCTCGCGCAATTCCTCGTCGCTCACCTGCGCGTTGGCGACCGCCGGCTCGAGGTCGCGCTCCCGCAGGGCGGCAATCAACAGGTTCTCCATCCGGCGGCGGGTGTCCGGATCCTCATCGAAGCCTTCGGAACGGGCCTTGGCCAGCAGGGCCCGTCGCTGGATCAGCTCGTCCAGCAGCTCCTTCGTGGACGGAATCGCTTCACGCCGTTCCATCCGCCACTTCGCCTCCGCAAGCAGATCCGCCTCGGTGACCGGCTCGCCGGCGACCGTCGCGAGCACGGGCGATCCTCCCGCCGCGTCCGTCTCGGACGGCGGTTCACCACAGCCGGTGAGCAAAACGGGGGCCGCAAGAAGCATCGGCAGGATATGGAGCTTGGAAAACATCAGGTGCAGATCATTCGCCGGAAAGAAGGAGACGGACGCGCATGGCCGCCGTCTTGGCCTCGGACATCGGGCGCTTGGCCCGGAAGACCGCCGTCTCCGGATCATCCGGAGAAAACTCGTGGGTGATCTCCTCGACGAACTCGGGACCCGTATTCCAGGTGACCAGATCGTTGGTGTATTCGACCTGGTAGCGGAGGTCGGTGACCCCCGGCTTGCGGCGGAACGAAAGCATCAGGTGGTCACCTCCAAGCTCCGCCTTTGGCAGGCGCAGCCGCGTGTCCGCCGCATTCGGATTGAAAGGATCGACCGCAAATCCATAGCGCATCAGGAAGGACATCCCCTGCTCGGTGGAGCCGGAAAGTCCGCTCTCCGCAAGCCAGGCCGGATAGGTCAGGCGCTTCGGCACGATCACCAGACGGGCCAGCGGCGAAGCGATGGCGTAGGCCACGTCCGGCTTCAGGTCCATCCGGATGGTCTTGGCGCTGGCCCCCGAGAAATCGACGCCCGCCGTCGGGGTGAATTGAATCAGCTTGGTCGTCTGGCCGGCCGACATCGAGGTGAACGGGGTCACATACTGGTAGTCGACCCCGTTGACCGCGGTCCCCGTGAGGCGGAATTGAACGAAGACCTCGGGGGAGGTCAGCCCGCCCCGCCGCATCAGGACCGAAGCCGGAGTTCCGGTCTCGACGCCCGCAATGCCATCGAGCACCTCGAGGCTCAGCTGCGGCTTGAGGTCCTCGATCGCCATCTGGGCCGAGGACTGGCTGGAAATGAGGTAATCCGCCGAAGTCACGAGTGACAGGTGAACCTGTTCGTTGAACTCGACCAGCGAGTCGACGTAGGGGCGCACCCGAAGCTCGGCCGAGGCCGCCCCGGCAGGCATCACCAGGGTGCTTGGAAGGAATTCATAGTCCGAGCCGTTGGTCGCATTGCCCGTGAACAGTAGAGAGACATTGAGGCTGTGACCCAGCTCGCCCTCGCGTTCGATCGTGAAGACACCGTCGGCCGGGCCGTTCTCGCTGGCACCGGTATTCGTCGCGATCACACTGAGACGGGGCGGCATGCCGACGTCTCCCGTCACGAGATTCCCGGCATAGTAAAGGTTCACCAGGTCGGACGGTTGCAGCGGTGAGTCCAGCAGGCGGATCACGGCATCGGAGTAGCCCGTCGCCGTGCCGGCGGCCGAAATCTCAAGCAGGGCATCCGCACCGTCGCGCCGGATGCGAGCGTAGTCCGTCAACAGCAGTGACGGCCCGTCGAGCATCGGGCTGATGTCGATCGTGTCGCCGGCCGCGGGATCGAAGTCGGTGATGACGTCGACGGCGGTGGAAGCCGAAAGGAACAGAAATGCATCCGCGCCCGGCCCGCCTGTCAGCCGGTCCGCTCCGTCGGCACCCATCAGGAAGTCGTCCGCCGTTCCACCCGTGAGGATGTCATCGGCCGGGCCACCGAGAAAGATGTGGGCCGGATCGATGCCATAACTCTCGGCGTGGGCGAGTTCCTGCGACTCCGAGAGACCGGCCGTCGGGGCGGCGAATTGGTGTGGGCCGGCAGTCGCTCCGAAATCCACAATCAGGTGACCGAAATCGCAACCCAGCCGATGGCTTTCATAGCGAACCTTCTCGGCCGCCGTGAGCGCGACGGAATCCGCATCGGAGTCGAACAAGAGGATGCTCACCTCGCCGCGGGACTCCGCATGAGTGGGATCCTCGTCGCGAACGCCAACCTCGAACGGTCCAACCGTCGATCCCTCCTGGTGGTCGAAGCGAAGCCGGCCCGAACGCACATCCGCCAGGGTGAAGGTCGCCCCCGGCTCCAGAGCGGTCGCGGTCGGCTCCGGCAGTTCCGCGGCATTGCGTAGCACCAGCATCCCACCGGTCGGCAGCGAATGAAGCGTGAAGGTCAGCGAGTCGGCCGGCGTGTCGCTGTCCGCGACTTCAAGAGGAATCAGGGAACCACAATCCGCGTAGGCGATCACTTCCCGGGTCAGCAGCAACGGCTCGGTGGGGTCGCGCCCGGGATCCGTTCCGGCAAGGAACTCCGCGAGATTGTTCAGGCCGTTGCCGTTCGAATCGGTCAGGGCGTCGCTGCCATCCTGCTTGTCGAGGCCGTTGGCATCCTCCCACCAGTCGGGCATCCCGTCGCCGTCACTGTCGAGTTCCTCGGCGATGACCCCGAGGTCGATCCGCACGGCGCTCGCCCGCAAGAGTTGGTCCAGATCGAAGGCGGACGTCGCCGGCGGCAGGATCTCGGCCATGACCCCGTCGACCGTGATCTCGGAGTGAAAGGCCGGTGCCTCGGACGTGCCGAGCGGCACCGCGTTCGTCGTGGCCGTCTCGCCGAGCATGACCGCCTGATGGGGAACCCGGACGGTGTAGGAGAATTCGCCGCCACTCATCTCGGCCATCTCGCCAGCCAGCTGGATCGACGAACCATCCGGCTTCTGGATGGTCCAGAGGAGCCTGCCCTCGACCACGAGTTGCTCGGTGTTCGGGTTGCTGCGGTTGAGGACCCGGCCGTAGAGAATGGTCTCCGGTTCGGCGATGAAGGCATGCACTGCCGGGGCGGCGAGCCAAGCGCTCGCGACGCATGACGCGGCGAGCCGGAGTCCGCGGACCGGTTGGGAGATGTTCCAGAAATTCATGAGGAATCTTTTGGGTGTTGCAGCGAATGATCGGCTCAGCCGCCGCTCTGGCCGTAGGTGTCGAAGATGAGCTTGATGTCCGAGACCTGGTCGACGAAGCGGTCGAGACCGGTATCCGGATCGGCATTGAGCGTCGCACCCGGGATGATCAGGATCCACTGGGTGTTCCAGATCGAGCGTCCCACCAGGCGCGTGTCCTTGACGCCATCGCCAAGCTGGTCGGGGTAGGCCCGGAAGTCGGAGAAGCGGCGTTGCTCGCCGAGGCGGCCGTTGAGCGAATCGAGAAGCGGGATGTAGCCGCTCGCCTCGATGTCCGAATTCGAGGTCGGAAACGGCACCGGAATCGCCTGCTCGACGACCTTCCAGGTGCGCAACTCGTTGGGATCGGGGCTGCGGGAGACGCGCATGACGTCCAGTCCGGCCGGAACGAAGTAGATTCGCGGCGCTGCCGCAAGATCGTCGAGCACACCATCGGTCTGATAGCCTTCGAATGCCACGCCGAGGCCCGAGATCTTCGTCGCGAAGTTGCTCGTGCTGTAGGCCTGGTCGCCCCCGCTGAGCGGCTTGCCGAAGAAGTTCTTGCCCGAGGTGATGTCGGACGAGAAGCGGATCACGATGCCCGGCTGGGGAATTGCCCGGCCGGAGGCATCCGTCGCGGCAGCGAAGGGACGGCACTGGTTCCGGAACTCCGAGATCTGCCAGAGATCCTCGACGCGCGCCTTCTGGAGCTCCTGTTTCCAGACGGCATCCGGATCGGCTCCCGGGGATGGATACTCGTTGGCCGGAAGGTCCGGCTGGACCTCGCCGGAGGGAAGGATGCGCATGTATTCCTGGCGCAGCGAAATCTCGCCGGTCTCGCGCTGCGGGTTGTTGAAACCGAGCTGGCTGCGCTGCGAGTCGTAATTCTGCTTCAGTTGTCGCATCGCCAACTTCAGCGACCCGACCGTCCTGGCCTTGAGGATCCGGCTGTAGAACGGCGAGGCCGAAGCCTGGTCGGACGACGAATAGTTGGTCTCGTAGTCGTAGGCCGACGCGGCGAGATAGGCATAGCGGGCGGCGAGATCGAAGGAACTCCGGTAGGACTGGAGCGCATGGTTGCGCGAAACCCGGAAGGTCATGTCCTGATAGCGCTCGCGCTGGGTCTGGGCGGCGACCCGCTTGTTGAAGGCGGCCCGTTCGTCGACGAGACGCCCACCCTCATCGAGCAGCGTGCGGTAGCGGTCCGACAGCTCCCGGAGCACCTGGATCTCCTTGAAAACCGCCACCCTGAGGATGGCCTCGTCTCCGACCTGGTCTTCCAGCTCCTTGATCCACTCCTTGATTTCGAGTTCCCGGTCACGGTCGGCCGCGGCCAGCGCCAGTTCGTTCTCAGTGATATCGAGTGCGGTTTCGGCAACCAGCTTGGCGATGGAGAACGCCCCGTCGAATCCCTTGAGCACACTGCCCACCCCGACCTTCGAGAACAGGATCCCGGCCCGGGCGACGGACAGGGCATCCCCCGGCGAGACCGCAAGGCCCGCCGTGGGAAGGCTCCTTGGAATGCCCTCGCGGGCCGCGCCGAAGAGCTCGATGTTGAGATACTGGGCGAGGTCGTTGATCGTCTTGCCGGTCTCGATGGCCTTGATCACCGTGTTGGTCGCGAGCTTGACGCGGCTGAAGATTTCCTCGTTGCCCTGGTTCAGGCCCGAGGTGGTCAGGCGGGCATTGATCAGGCGCAGGATCCGCACCGTCTCGCCGCTCAAGGCATCCCACGCAGCCACCGCCTTGGCGATCTCCGCCTCCTGCTGGATCATCTGGTTGAGCAGGATCTGCAACTCGCCGGTCGCCCCGCGGGCTCCCCACTCGGGAGGCGCCTGGAAGGTGTAGCCGGCCGTCGTGATCGGCATCTGGTTCACGAAGTTCTCAAGCTCGACCTTCGGGTTGTCGAGGTCGGTGTAGTTGACCGCGAACAGGCCCGAAGTCGTATTGGCATCGTACTCGAGGTTGTTGGTGGCGTTGGCGAAGGTCGCATTGAACAGTTCGCGGAAGTTGACGCTGACATCCTTGAGTGCCGTCTCCTTGTTGAGGATCGAGCTGCCGCTGCCGGAGGGCGAGCTGGCGAGGTAGGCGTCATAGAGATCTCCCCCCGAAAGCGCCCCGTTGGCACCGTTGAAGGTGGCGAATTCGAGCACCGGCCGCGGCACGGTGTCGTAGTTGATCTCACGCACCGGCACATACATGTAGAGCCCGAGGTCCGGGCCCTCGTAGCCGGCCGGATAGAGCTTGCCGGGCCCGATGGTGCCCTCGTAGGGCTTGCCGAAAATCTTGATCAGCTCGTTGCGGTAGACGAGGTCCTCCTGAAAGGTCGAATTGCGGAAGTCGATCTCGGAGTTGCCGATCTGGCGGACCATGTTCGCCCGGACGTTCGCGGCATCCCAGCTCATCTCGGCGATCTCCAGCATCCTCTCGAAGCGGTCGTAGATCTGGTCGAAGTGCTGCTTGCCCTCGGTGCCGGCCCCGTATTCCCCGAAATATTCGAAGAGCGGATCGAGGTCGAACATCTGCGCTCCGGCGGCGATGCCCAAGGGGTTGTAGCCGCGGTCGGCCTGGTCGATGGTGCGCTGAATCGCGCTCAGGTTGGCGGAAACCACGCTGATGTCCGCGTTGGTCGTCCGGTCCACCTTGCGGATGCCTTCAAGCTCCTCGTTCGGATGCTCGGCCGGAAGCAGGGCATTGGCCGTGACCCAGTCGAAGTAAGCGCCCTGCCCGGCCCGGCGCGACCATTCGTCGACGCCCCATGCGCGGTCCGGATTCGAATCGGTGTAGCCCTGCCATTGGGCCTCGGGATCCGCGACGTAGCGGTCGCGGTAAGTCATCGCCACGATCTCACTGCCCGCCTTTGCCCGTGCGGCGGCGGCCTGGGCGAACTTCCTTTCATCAAGGAAGTCGACCGTGATCACGATGTCCTGCAGGTTGTAGCTTTCGGACCTCGAGACCCAGTTGAAAGAAGGATGGCGGAGCAGCTCATACTGGTTCCGGACCGCGGTCAGGTAGTGCCCCCACGCATCGCCGTGACCCTGCGGAAAGAGCACCATGGCATCATCTTCGTCCACGAAGCCGTCTTCAGTGACGTCACTGATGTCGTAGTTGGTGGCGTAGGCCGCCTCGCCCTCCCCTTTGGTGAAGTTCCAGAAAAGCCGGTTGTAAACCGGACGGGCGAAGAAGTCATCGACGCCGCGGAGCATCGCCAGTTCCTCGTCGATGGGTGAGGCGAGCTGGTTCTGGAAGGTGAAGACCGAGCTGGCCAGCGAACCGTAGTCGACGCTGTTGCTGCCGTGACCGATGGTCGGGTCGACCGCATCGCCGTAGGCCTCGTTCCCGAGCAGGGTGTAGAAGTCGGAGATCCGGGTCGAGGCAAGCTGCAGCGCGTTGGCAATCGCGGGCGTCGAGACCGGGCGCGACAGGTCGATACTCAGGCTACGTCCACGATTGAGAATGGTCTCGTAGAGTTCGATCAGCCCGACGTTCTCGATGACGTTCTTGTCGGGATTCAGTGCCACCGGACCCTCGTAGCGGGCCCCGAGCTGCGAGATCATGCTGGTGACCGTGGCGGGGTTGTCCCCATCGAAATCCCGGATGCGGGCCTCGTAGGGGTTGACCGCATCGAGCACCCGCTTGATCCATCCCTGGGCCAGCTGGGCCCGGAAGTCCTTGAAGCCGTCGAGATCGGCATCGACGAAGGGCTGCGAGTTGCCGGCACCGGCCCAGGTGAAGTTGACGCCGTTGGTGCCGTCCGGCTGGGGGACGTTCCAGTTGGTGCCGCTGGCGTTGTCGTTGTCGTGGCGGTAACGGCAGAACCAGAAGGTGTCGGCCAGCAGGGCTTCGGGAGCATTCGGATTTCCCTTCAGGGTGATCTGGTAGCGACCGAGGCCACGATTGCCACTCGGGTCGGGGAAAAGCTTCCAAGGGTTCGTCTGGCCGGCGGGAATCAGATCCGGTGGGGGCACGTTCAGGCTCCCGTCGTCCGGGCGATACCACCACTCGAAGACCAGCTGGTCGGCATTCGCGCCGAAGTCGCCGGTCGAGCGCAGCACGATGTTCTCATCAAACACGTTGTCGGAGAGGATCGTCTTGATGGCCCCGCGGTAGCGTTTCTTGCGGTCGACCTTGATGATGTGCGGGGTGATCGGCGAACCACCGAGCGCAGGATCGTTGTTCTCGACGACCGTGACCCAGCTTTCGTCGGGAAAGGGATCGCCGTTGCCCAACTGTCCGAGCGGGTCGAGGAAGCGGTCGTTCGGCACCAGGGCAAGGCCCGGACCGTAGGCACGCATCGGCGCCGGAACCGCCGGGTCGACGAACTGAACGTTGCCGAGCTCGTCTTTCACAATGCCACCGTCCTCATCGAGCAGCGGCTTCTTCATCACCCCGGTGAGGTATTCACCGTTCTGACCGGGAACCCCTTCCGGATTCCGGGTGACATTGTAGAGCGCGTTGACCGAGGTGACCCATGCCGTGCGGTCCGGTGAGCCGGTACTCACCAGATCGAGGATGGCGTCCCGCTCCTTCGCGGTAAGGATATTCGGCTCCAGCACATAGACCGCCGGCGGCGAGGCCGTGAGCGTCGGATCGCCGATCTCCTTGTCGTTCAGCAGACCGCTGAATTCCAGCACGCCGGCCACCTGGGACCCGTTGATGAAACGGACCGCCAACGGGTCGTAACGCAGACGTTTCTGGAGCGAGGCCGGCAGCTCGTCGAAGATGTACTTGCCACCCTTCACGGTGACGCGGCCGCTGGCGGGCTGCAGTTCGCTCGGGAAGCTCGAGGTCGGCAGGCTGGCGGTCCGCTTGTCGAGCGCCTGGGTGACACGGGCGGTCCAGTTGTTCCTGAGTTGCTCCGGCTCGCCCTCGGGGTTGAGGGAGTCGAACACCACCTCCGCCGAGGCGAAGGCCGTAAGCTGGGGCAGTCCGGGCGCCGGGTCGGAGGTTCCGAGGAAAATCTCGTCGGCCGCGTTCTCGCCACCGGAGAAGGTCAGGGTCTCACCCGCCTTCAGGACCGGCGGATTGTCGGGCCACTCGGACTTGTAGATGACCCTGGTCGGCAGGTGCTCGGCCAGCGTGTTCTCGGAGGGGCCTCGCTTGACGTCGGCAGGCAGGAAAGCCACGGCATCGCCGGTGACCGGAACCCGCGGAGTGCGGGTGTCATCGTAGGTCGCGGTGTAGGTCGCTCCATCCTTGACCACCTCCACGGGCGGAACGGTGAGGTCGGAAGGCCACCAGAAATCCGGATTCAGCGGATAGTAGAACGAGGCGTTGAACCACGCACGATTGCCGCCGGAAATCGACCAGTAGGATCCCCGCCAGTCCTCCCAATAGGTTTCCTGCGGGAAGAAGTTGTTGCCGAAGGTCTCGGCGGGCGGGCTGGCACCGATCGCCACCCCGAGCGGGTAGAAGGGAATCACCGGCTCTCCGGCATTCATGACGACGTACGGCTGGCTCGCCAGGTTCGTCGTGCTCGCCGTGAAGTCGTTCGCAAAGCGGTAGAAGGGCTGGTCGCCGAGGCTGCTCTCCCGCTTCACGGTGTAGAGGTTCATCCGGATCTCGTCGGCGGCTTCATCGAAGAACTGGACCAGCACAAAGGGATCGGAGGTGTAGGCATTGGCGCCACTCGTGACGTTCGGGTTGTCGCGGTTGATGTCGCCATCGCGCAGCGCGTAGATGGCCGGCGGTCGCGGCGAGACGTCGGAGAAGCGCAGCGACGGGGCGACCAGGGCATGTTCCTCGTTGGGATTGTAGCCGGGGGCATCCGGATCGGGCTGCTGATAGATCTGGACCGCCTGCAGGCGGGATGGGTCGTAGGTGGTCGCCTCGGGCGTGTCGTCGATGGCCGGTGCCGTGACCTGCTCGCCGCCGGTCCGTCCGAATCCCTCACTGCCGAACTGGCTGGCGATCACGATCTGCGGCGTGTCGGCAGCCCGCGGCCAGACCGGACGGTAGATGCGGGAGATCCACGGCCACATCAGCGTGTCGTTGGCCCTCGGATCGTCGTACCAGACGATGATCGGAAGCTCGTCGTCCGGCACGCCGGGATGTTCGTTGACGGGGATGACCGGTCCCGGCAGCGCTCCCTTGTTCACCACCGACAGCGAGGAGGTGTCGGCGAGCAGTTGGTCCATGTCGTAGATGTCGATCGCCGCCAGGCCCTCGAGCGCGCCGGCATCGTAAACGAAGGGATTGTAGCGAGCCCGGCCGCTTGGATCGTAAACGTAACCGGTCCCGAGACCGGCCCGGTCGACCTGCGGGTCCAAAATCCTCGAACCGACCGGCACCTCCTTCGGGACCGCGGCGAGGCTGACGTTCCACGGCCGGGTATCGACCACCCTCACCGCCAGAAACTCGCGCGGTTCCCCGCGGCCGACCCGTTGCAGTTGGCTGAAGAGCAGGACGCTGATGCCGGGGTTCTCGGTCGAGAACATGCCGTCATCGTCGACCGTGGCTCCGGCGGTGGTGAACTTGACCGAGCGGAAGGAGAGCTCATCGCCGGGATCGGGATCCAGATTGACGGCCGGGGTGCCGTGGATGTGCGGGTAGTGACCGCGGATCTGGCGTTCGGAATCGAAGGGCAACTCGGCGATCACCCGGACCTCGACCGCATTCTCCGCCTCAAGTCCCGGCTTCCAGGGCACCGTGAAGCGTCCGGGGACGGTCGGGAAAAGGCGACCGCTGACCGGGTCCCACTCCGCCATCAGGTCGGCCCCGGGTGGCGTCACGCCTGGCTGCACCGCGATCGGATCGGGGACCGCATTGATGATGGGTTCGGGCTCCCGGACAAAAGTCGTGGCATACTGGGGGGCATTTGCGAACAGGGGTCTGCCGACCGTGGCATGGATCACGATCGCACCCGCACCGTATCGCCAGAGCGCCCGCACCGGTCGGCGCAGGCTCCGGATTTCGTAGCCGATGAATCCATCAGGATTTCCCTGGGTCCACGCGGCCACGGGGCTCCCGTCCACCTCGGCCGGCCCACCGGTGGTGGGCAGCCCGGACGCCGGATCGATCTCGCCCGTGTTCGAAAAGTAATAGCCGTCGCCATTCACCCATCCCGTCAACGCCAGTCCGTCGGGGCCCGGTTCGTTGGCCGGGGCCATCACCCGAATGCTCGCGCCCGGGTCGAACCACGCCACACCGTCGACCACCGTCCGGTCGACCGGTCCGGCTTCGCCGGGAACGACCTCGAAGACCCGCGGCAGGTCGGCCCGCGAGGTATCGTCGGCTGTCAGCCGGACGCCGTACTGGATCTGCCAGATGTAGGTGACTCCGCCGGGACCGTACATCGTGAAGCTCCCGAGTTGCTGGCGCTGCTCGACCGTCTCGAAGGCGAAGCGATTGACATACGACACATGACGCCAGATTCCCTTGGCGAGAGGTTCTCCCGCACCGGTGCCCGACACGAAGGGCACATTGATGGTAAAGGAAAGGCGGTCGACGTTGGTGATGTCCTTGTGGATCTTGTTGTAAAACTCGTATCCACTTCCCGTGATCTCAACGCTGTTCCCCGCGACCAAGCCGTGGTTGTAGGTTCCCGCAGCGTTGTCCTCCATGGTGATCCTGGTCTTGCCTCCATCGTTGGAATAGGAGGCGACCGTGCCGGTCTGCGATTGGCGGATGTCCGCCCGCGTCGGCGCGAGCCGGGCATCGTTGTAGTCCTTGGTCCGGTCCTCGTTCGGCGGGCCGTAGGCACGGTAGCCGTCGACCACGAAACGG
Organism: Verrucomicrobiaceae bacterium E54; assembly: GCA_022548915.1. Lineage (GTDB taxonomy): Bacteria > Verrucomicrobiota > Verrucomicrobiia > Verrucomicrobiales > Akkermansiaceae > Haloferula. Next base: position 6,621 of record JAKZES010000023.1, on the reverse strand, counting down.
ATGTCGAGACCGGGATGGCTGAAGTTGTCGACCAGCGAGCCGTCGATCTGGACCACCGGCTGGGTGCCGCGGAGGACCCACTGCTTGCTGACAGGCGGATCCGGGGTGCCCGCCGCGTCGGATGCCAGCGGTCCCGCCCACGGTGTATCGGCAATGACCTCCACGCTCTGGGTCTTGGAAAAGTCGTGCGCGATCCTGAGGGCGTAGTAGTGCTCCCATTTCACCCGGATGTCGGTGTCGTCGAGCGCCTCGAAGTCGTAGTTGGTCGGGTCGCCGGTCTGCGCGATGTCGTTTACCGACATGCCGAGCGCGACAAACCGCTCCTCCGCTTCCTCGGCGATCAGGTCGGGTTCGCCGTCGCTGCTTCCGGAAAGGAACTCGGAATGGATGTTCTTGTACACCTCCTGCGGGGCGATCACCTGGACCCGGTCGCCATGACCGGCCTCGAAGGTCACGGTCTCGAAGTTGTCCGAGACAAGGACACCGTCCCGGTGGACTTCGACACCCCGCACGAAGGCACCGTCATCGCCCTGGGACTCGGCCTGGGTCGTTACGGTGATCTGCCGGCCCGGCCCCCGGAAGATTGGCTCCGCCGGCGCGTAGTCCGGCAGGATCCGGGTGGCAGTGGCGATGCCGTTGCGCACGCCGGCCCGCGCGTTGTTGGCAAGGGTTCCGCCGTTGTTGTAGAAGGCAAAGCGGTTGTTGACGCCGTCATTGGACCCTGCGGTGTCGAGATCGACGCGGAAGGACAGCGATTCACCGGGATCGAAACCATCGTCGGAGGACGACGGTGTCCACACCATCACCGTGGGACTGATGACGAAAGCCCCGTTGTCGCCTGGGGGGGCGTTCGTTTCCAGGAAGTCACTGGTATCGAACACATAGCCGGTCGTGGTGATGTCGAAGGTGACCCCGGTGAACGACAAGTTCGGTGAGTTGTTCGTGATCGTGACGGACGGCCGGTTGGTCGTTCCGCCGATTTCCACCGTGAACAGCAGGTCCGAGGGATCGGCGAACAAGGCCGGCGTGAGACCGGTGGCGGCAGTCAGGGAGACGATCAGCGCGCGGAGTCTGGAGAAGGAATGCATGGGGAAATTTGGGTGGGCGCGCCTCAGCGGCCGTTGAGCGTGTCGATCAGGCTGATTCGCTGAAGTTGGAAACCGCCACGGACCCTCAGGCCGATGTCCTTGTCGGGGCCGAGCGGCTTGTGGAGTCCGAAGATTTCCTCTTCGTAGATGCCGGAAATACGGTCGATGCCGTAGCCGGCCCGGGAGCGTGGTTGGTCGTCCTGCGAGAAGAACGAAAGGGTGACCGTGCGGTTGACGTCGAAGCCCCTCGCATGATCCGGGTGGCGGCGGTGGCGGAAGGGGTTCGTCGGATGATTCGCCGGCAGCAGCATTTCACCCGTGAGGCCGGATGCACCGGGGCCGAAGGAACCGCTCATCGGCAGTTCGGTGAGGAACGCGCGGGAGGCCGCGGTGAAGGTCCCCACGATCGCATCGGTCGCGGCATCCAGGGCACGACGCTCGATCGACTCCGGGGTGGAGATCACGTTCTCACTCTCCTTGACGGCGGCTTCCGCGGCGGCCGAGGCCGCGGTGCCGACGCTGCTGGTGAAGGTTTCGGTGTCGATGAAGTCGTTGTAGTCCAGCGAGGGGACCGTCGGCGGTGCCGGATAGCGCGGAACCTTCGTGGCGAGGGCCTCGCGACCGGCCTCTTCCCCGAGGATCGCCGCCTGGGCGGCCAGCGACGAACCGTCCGTCGCCACCTCACCGAGGATGGCCTCGATCAGGATCTCGACCGCATCACGGGCGCGGCTGTCCGAGTAAGTACTGATCTGGAGGGTCAGTGCCTCGCTCCTGGCTTGGACGACCTTCGCTTGCTGCTCGATCGCCGTGCGCACCGCGTTCGCCTTCCGCCAGCGGCCGCCGTCCGCCGGAACCCAGTCCCCCTTGACCGCGGGATCGCCGTCGGCGTCATCGAAGGCGACGCCGATCGAAAAGCTGTCGGCGTCGATCACCGTCACGACCTGCTCTCCGTTGTATTCCGCCTTGTCAGATCCCGAGATCACCACCCGGTCACCCGATGACAGGCCGTGGGCCACCGAGGAAACCAGGGTCGGCACCACCGACGGCGGCTGGAACGAGGCAATCGGCCGGGGAAGGTCCCAGCTGCCCTTCTGCGCCGGATTTCCTCCGAAGGCCTGGTTGATCGAGAAGGAGTTGTCGTCGATGCGGGTGATCGTCTTGATCCCGTTGTAGGAGGGTTCACCGGAGCCTTGGATCTCGATCCGTGCGCCGTTGTCGAGCCCGTGATCCGGTGCCGTCACGGCGATTCCCGCCGACCCGTCGGCCGTTCCCGCGTAGCCGGTGATCTCGCCCGAGCGGACCGACCACACGCCGGGCACCGGCGGGCTCGAATCGAAGGGCACCTCGATGGTGAAGCGGTCGGCATCGATCACGGAAACCAAGTGCTTGCCGTTGAAGGCGGCCAGCGGTGAATCGCGCAACGTGATCAGTTCGCCATCCGAAAGGCCGTGCGCGGGTGACTCGACGGTCGTCGGGGTGATGTTCGTCAAGGCGGCATAGCCGCTGATCGCACCGCCGGTGACGAAGGGAACGTCGATCTGGAAGGTGTCGTCATCGAAATTGATCACCTTCCGGACGCCACCGTAGGCACCGATCGCGGTATCGAAGATCGCGACCTCGTCATTGGTCACGAGTCCGTGGGCGGGAGAGACGATGACGGTTCCGGGAGCCGGGTCGGCGGGCTGGAACGAGTCGACCGGCACCGGCGGCAGGGCGTCCGCGGCCAAAGCACCGGCTTCCGCCCCCTCGCGGATCATGTCGCCCAGCAGTTCGCTGGCGAGGAAGCGGTCGTAGGCGCCGTCGGTCTCGACGAAGGAGGCCGCGGTGTTCTCGGCCACCGTCCTTTTCTCGTCGTCCGTGGCGTCGGCCGGGAGTGCGGCCACCGCATCGAGGATGGCCTGGATCATCTCGATCCCCCGCCGGTCACCGAAGAAGGAGTTTTCGAAAAGCTCCACGGCTTTCGCCTCGAGGTCGTCGGTCGGACCACCGGTCGCGATCGAGCGCACGGCGGCGAGGGTGAGGGGGTCCTGGAGAAAATCGGAGAAGGCCGAGGCGGCGTCGGCCTCGGCGATGACCGTCTGGGCCGCGGCCTGGGCGGCCGCGGTGACCGTTGCGATCGAGGCGCCGGCGGCCTGGGCGGCAGTGGCCGCAGCCGCGGCGGCGCGACCGGCAATCTCGTTCACCGCCCCGGTTGCCTTGGCGTCACCGAAGTCGAACGCCACGCTCGAAATGCGCGTTGCCGGCTGGGGTGGGAAGTCCCCGTAGAGTCGTGGATCCGTCACCAGCGCAAGATCCGAGTCGGACACCTGGTCTCCCGCCTTCCGACCCACGATCGCCACATGCTTGATCAGGCTGACGTTCCCGGACGCGTCGACGTGGAGGATGAGCCGTAGTTTCGCCAGGTCCGAAGTCGGTGCCGTGACCGCCGGATCCGGCGCCCGCGGGATGTTGTCCTCGTCGAGCGGGATCGTCACCTGGCTGACCTCGGAAAGCGTCGCTTCTCCGACCCAGAGTCCGCGGTGGGGGCTCGACTGGGCTCCGGCGTGAATCGTAGCCAGCAGGGAGAAAGCCAGAGCGAAGCTCCGGCGGAAGGGGCAATGAGTCATGAGTTTGAGGGAAAGGTCGCGGCAGGCGCGAAATCGAGGGCGGTGTTGCAGGCGCTCAGTCGTTCAGATCGTCGCGGAAACCCCGGACCGGCACCCAGTTTTCGGAGCCAAGGTCCGTGGTGATCTTGAGCAGGGTCGCCTGTTCGGCTTTCAGCATGTCACCCGAACGGCATTCAAAGGGAACGGCCACTGATCCGCCGACTTCCAAGGGCGGAAGCGCCTGTTGCCAGGTGCCGCTTGGCATCGGCACGCCGACCGCCGAGATTGGATTCGCGGGGTCGCCGACCGAGCTCACCACCACCGACAAGGGCACCCCTCCCGCCACTCCGGGAACATGGTGGATGGTCAGGCCCAGCGGATGCGGGCAGGCGTTGCGGAGAATCAGCTCCCCGTCACCCCGGCCGACGGAAAGCCCCTGCCTGAGCGGGGTTTCAACCGTCAGGGGGCCTTGGTAGTTGGACGGACCGTCGCAAAAGATCCAGAAGGCCTCTCCGGAGCGCATCGCCTCCGTCGCCGGTTGAAGCACCTGCTTCCAACGGGCATTCACCAAACGATAGATCTTCTGGCCCCGGTGGGCGGGCGAACCCGCGAAGAATTCCGCAAAGGTCGGCCCCCCGGGTGAACGGACGGAGAACCCGACAAAATTGTAGGCATCGGGCTTCCAATCGATGACCGCACGCTCGACCTCGCCGAGCACATTCCACTGACAGGGGGCCGTGGCATGAACCAGATAAGCCCGGTTGCCATGGATGGCGTCGAGGGACCGCAGGAACGACTCCGGCAGTTCTCCCGAATACCAGATGCCCCAGCCACTGCTCGTCGAGAGATTGATCGTCGAATCGGTGACAAACTGGTTGCTGACCGGGTTTTCGAAGAGCGTGGCCGCCTTGTCGACCGGCAAGCCTGCGAACACCTTCGCCGGTGAAGTATCGACAGGCTCGACTTCGAGAAAGACCGCGTTCCAGCCCTTGCCCAAGGAAATCGACTGGGTCCGCTGGAGGCCGTCTTCAGCCCGGGCCGAGAGCGAAACCACGATGGCGAGCAGTGGGAAAAACCACCTCAGCGTGCCATTTCCGGACCAATTTTTGTTAGGGACGACGGCCCGGAAAATCGACATGTGATCAGAAAAAGGGTTGGGAGAGCTCGCCGATGGCAGGAGTTCCCTCAACCAGCAAACATTGAACCGAGCCTTACCCAACCGCCTAAGCTCCGGTAAAGATGAATCGCGCCACAGATGCCGGGATCCGTCACGGATCGCTGATTCCCAGATCTTTACGATGAATTAAAAAACCGCGCATATTCTCTTGGATCCCCCGCTGGGGTGAAACGAACCAGACGTCCCGCCAGGTGACCGAACCAACGGTGCTCGTGCAGCGTGGAGGCCCATCTCCTGCCCGCGGAACGGCGAAACCCACGGACGATGCCAAGGAACCTGCGGGTCACGACACCGTAGTCGAGGACCGGAAAAACGCGGGCGCGGCTTTACCCCGGTGCCCCGTCTGGCAGGATCCCGCTGCATGAAAAACAGCAAGCAAGCCGTCGTCGTCTCGCGCGAAGGCATGGGGTCGGGCGATCCCGAACTCGGACTGCGCCTGCTCCGCAAGTACCTCGCCTCCGATCTCGAGCGCGACGAATGCGCCGAGCGTTACGTCTTCTACAATGGAGGCGTGAAGGCGGCGCTGCTCGACGACGAGGTGAACGCACTGCTCAAGCAACTCGAGCAGCGCGGCTCGCTGATCATCCTCTGCGGCACCTGCCTCGACTTCTTCGAACTCACGTCTCGCCTCAACGTCGGCACCAACGGCTGCATGGGCGACGTCCGCGAGTCGATGGCGATGAGCCGCGTCGACTACCTCTGAGTTCAGTCTCCATCCAGCAGGTTGCCGAGACCGCCGAGCACCGAGCCCTCGCCCTTGCCGCCGGAGCCGATGTTGCCGGCGACCCGGTCGGCAAGGCGCGAGAAGGGCAGGCTCTGCAGCCATACGGTGCCGTGACCCGAAAGGGTCGCGAGGAACAGACCCTCGCCGCCGAAGAACATGCTCTTCAGGTTGCCGGCGCGCTGGATGTCGTAGCTGATGCCGTCGGTGAACGCGACCAGGCAGCCGGTGTCGACCCGCAACTGGTCACCCTTGAGCTCCTTCTTGATCACCGTGCCTCCGGCGTGGATGAAGGCCATGCCGTCGCCCTCGAGGCGCTGCAGGATGAAGCCCTCGCCGCCGAAGAAGCCGGCCCCGAGTTTTCGGTTGAAGGCGATGCTGACCTTGGTGCCCAGCGCCGCGCAGAGGAAGGCATCCTTCTGGCAGGTGATGCCGCCGCCGAAGGAAGCCATGTCGAGAGGCATGATCTTGCCCGGATACGGCGCGGCGAAGGCCGCGCGCCGCTTGCCGGATCCGCCGGCATGCGTGAAGTGGGTCATGAAAATCGACTCTCCCGTGAGCGCCCGCTTGCCGACCGCCAACAGCTTGCCCATCACGCCCTCCTGCGGAGAGGAGCCGTCCCCCATCTTCGCCTCGAAGGTGATGTCGCTCTCGATGTAGTTCATCGCCCCGGCTTCGGCGATCACCGTCTCGCCCGGGTCGAGCTCGACCTCGACGATCTGCATGTCGTCGCCGAAAACCTCGTAGTCCACCTCATGGCAGCGCCGCGAAGCCGCACCGCCGGCCGGGACCGGCGGCGGCGGCGTGGAACCCCCCGCGAACAACGCGGGAAGCACCCCGGAAGCCGGTGCCCACTCGGCCATGCCCGATTTCCACAGCATCGTCTGCGGCGTGACCGTGCCGGCCGCGACCAGGCTCTTGAGTTGTTCCTCCGTGACCTTCTGCGAGGCGTTCTGACTGTCGAGATAGTGCCATTCCTGCATAACGGCCCACGTCGTAGCAAATCGACCCGTGCTGACGATGGTAAAATCAGGCCTGATCCGTAACCTC
>JAKZES010000239.1 GCA_022548915.1 Verrucomicrobiaceae bacterium E54 | reverse complement strand
CCGTCGCCCCCGCGATAGCTGTAGGTCCAGGTGCCCCGATTGGTCACGACCGTCTTGCGCCTGCCCTTCGTGTCGAAGCTCGCGTAGCCGAAATCGGGGGCACCGGTGACGTTGCTGTCCGCCGTGGTGATCCGGCCAGTCGGACCGCGTCCCCAAGTCTGAATCACCGGCCCGCGGGTGATGCCGGTAATGCTCCGGTTCCCTGCATGTCGTCCGTAGCTGGCCGAGAAGCCATCCGCGCTCACCCCGCTGATCTCGTCGCTCGCTCCGTTGTAGTGGAGTTGGACCACGTGCGGCGTGAAACCTCCGCCTTCCCGGGTGAGGGTGACCGTTTCCAGCCGCCCGATCGTGTC
>JAKZES010000238.1 GCA_022548915.1 Verrucomicrobiaceae bacterium E54 | reverse complement strand
GACACGATCGGGCGGCTGGAAACGGTCACCCTCACCCGGGAAGGCGGAGGTTTCACGCCGCACGTGGTCCAACTCCACTACAACGGAGCGAGCGATGAGATCAGCGGGGTGAGCGCGGATGGCTTCTCGGCCAGCTACGGACGACATGCAGGGAACCGGAGCATCACCGGCATCACCCGCGGGCCGGTGATTCAGACTTGGGGACGCGGTCCGACTGGCCGGATTACCTCGGCAAACAGCAACGTCACCGGCACCCCTGATTTCGGCTACGCGAGCTTCGACACGAAGGGCAGGCGCAAGACGGTCGTGACCAATCGGGGCACCTGGACCTACAGCTATCGCGGGGGCGACGG
>JAKZES010000237.1 GCA_022548915.1 Verrucomicrobiaceae bacterium E54 | reverse complement strand
TTGGGTCAGTAAGCCAACCACACCGATCGCCCCCGATCCGACCCCGGTGGTACTAAGCCGGGAAACGGACCACGGCCCAAAGGTACTTCGCCACGAGCGCCCGCGCAAGTTCGCCGGCCATGATGGCTCGTCTTACCAGTCCGCCGGGCAACGGGGGCACAGCGTCGTCCTCAGACGACGCGGTCGGTGTTCGCCACCAGCAGCCGCCTCTCCGCCGAGGTCACCCGTCCCGGGCCGAGGCCCGCGCGCCTGGAACCCGCCATGTCGAACCGGTCCTCCCGGATCGGCACGTTCCCGGACGCCCTCGAAACGACCTTCAAAAAATCCCTTGCGAAGCTCTGGTACTACTGACCC
>JAKZES010000236.1 GCA_022548915.1 Verrucomicrobiaceae bacterium E54 | reverse complement strand
CCGGTTTCAAGCCGGCATCCGACGTTTGCGTGATTCCCTCGCCACCGAGTCCCTCAGCGGATACGCGGTGATGTTCGGGGATGTCCTTCCGGGCCTCTTCCTGCGGTCGATCGACCCCACCAAGCGCAACCGCCATTTTGGACACATTCCGGTATTCTGGTCCTGGATTGCCCAGATTCTGGAAGGCAACGCGTCCTGCCCGAAGGCCCTTGGACTCATCAGCCTCCGGATCGCCTCCCCAGAAATGCCTTCCCCCTCGAAGTCAGGCTCCCGCCGACTTTGTCGGGGCACGCGCGCCGCCAAACATGCCCCCGGCGTGCCGTCATGTGGGCTGCTGGCCTATGGGGACATGTGATC
>JAKZES010000235.1 GCA_022548915.1 Verrucomicrobiaceae bacterium E54 | reverse complement strand
CCGCACAGCAGGCCGTGGGCGATGAGGCCGAACATCGCGACTTTCGCGTAGCGCCGCGAGGTGGCCGCGCGGTGGTCGGGCACGAGGTGGAAGGCGTCGGCGAGGCTGCGCAGGTGCTTGCATTTCAGCGCGCAGCGGGCTCCGGCGACGCCCTCGCTGGTGGCCCGCTGGAAAATGTCGGGCAGCGGCGCGGGGCTGGAGAGCAGTTGCCGGGCCTTCTTGTGGAGCTCGTAAATCCAGTATCGCTTGGGCCTCTTCTCGTCAGTGTAGAACTCGCTGCGGTGGCGCCGGCAGCCCTTGGTGAAGCCCAGCGGCGTCCAGTTGGAGGCTTTGTAAAGCGTGCCTTCATGAAGCTGCGG
>JAKZES010000234.1 GCA_022548915.1 Verrucomicrobiaceae bacterium E54 | reverse complement strand
CCGCACAGCAGGCCGTGGGCGATGAGGCCGAACATCGCGACTTTCGCGTAGCGCCGCGAGGTGGCCGCGCGGTGGTCGGGCACGAGGTGGAAGGCATCCGCGAGGCTGCGCAGGTGCTTGCATTTCAGCGCGCAGCGGGCCCCGGCGACACCCTCGCTGGTGGCCCGCTGGAAAATGTCGGGCAGCGGCGCGGGGCTGGAGAGCAGTTGCCGGGCCTTCTTGTGGAGCGCGTAAATCCAGTATCGCTTGGGCCTCTTCTCGTCGGTGTAGAACTCGCTGCGGTGGCGCCGGCAGCCCTTGGTGAAGCCCAGCGGCGTCCAGTTGGAGGCTTTGTAAAGCGTGCCTTCATGAAGCTGCGG
>JAKZES010000233.1 GCA_022548915.1 Verrucomicrobiaceae bacterium E54 | reverse complement strand
GATCGAGTTTGGTCGGTTCGCCGACCGGCGCGGGAAGGGCGGGGGGAAGCGGGCGGAGACCTTCGACTTCCTCGGTTTCACGCACAAGTGCGCGAAGCGGAGGAGCGACGGGAGTTTCGTCCTCCATCGTCACACGGTGGCGAAGCGGATGCGTGCGACCTTGCAGGCGATCCGGTTGGAACTGCGCAAGCGGATGCATCGACCGCTGGGAGAGACCGGACGGTGGTTGCGGAGGGTGGTGCAAGGCTGGCTGAATTATCATGCCGTGCCCTTCAACAGTCGTCGCATCGGGTTCTTCGTGGATGAAGTGACCCGCCACTGGCTCCGGGTGATCCGACGCCGCAGCCAGAGAGGGAGGAGCCGCT
>JAKZES010000232.1 GCA_022548915.1 Verrucomicrobiaceae bacterium E54 | reverse complement strand
TCCTCCCCGTTCGGGCCGGTCAGGTACATCCGCAGCACGCCACGCTCGACGGCGAAGCTCACCAGCGTGGGCTGCTTGCTCAGGGCCAGATCGGGTTCCGCCAGCACTCCGTCCTCGGGGATCAACCGATAGTACAAACCCAGTCCGGTCCCGGGGTCTTCAAACGAAAGAATCGACGCCCGCTCGCCCCCTTCGGGCAGCTTGTAGCGCAGCACCAGCACCGTGGCCCCCTCGAGCACCGCACTTTCGCCATCGCGCAAGGCCCCCATGTTCTCATACAGGGCGTAGCCTTCCGCACTGCCGATCACCCGCACCACGTAGTTGTTGATCAGCGGTGCCTCCCGCGTCAGGAAATCCTGCGCCCGGAA
>JAKZES010000231.1 GCA_022548915.1 Verrucomicrobiaceae bacterium E54 | reverse complement strand
TTCCGGGCGCAGGATTTCCTGACGCGGGAGGCACCGCTGATCAACAACTACGTGGTGCGGGTGATCGGCAGTGCGGAAGGCTACGCCCTGTATGAAAACATGGCGGCCTTGCGCGATGGCGAGAGTGCGGTGCTTGAGGGGGCCACGGTGCTGGTGCTGCGCTACAAGCTGCCCGAAGGGGGTGAGCGGGCGTCGATTCTTTCGTTTGAAGACCCCGGGACCGGACTGGGTTTGTACTACCGGTTGATCCCCGAGGACGGAGTGCTGGCGGGTCCCGATCTGGCCCTGAGCAAGCAGCCCACGCTGGTGAGCTTCGCCGTCGAGCGTGGCGTGCTGCGGATGTACCTGACCGGCCCGAACGGGGAGGA
>JAKZES010000230.1 GCA_022548915.1 Verrucomicrobiaceae bacterium E54 | reverse complement strand
CGCCGCATCGCCAGAGCCCGCAAGGTCCCGCTGGACTCCATCCACGTGTGCTACGAGGCCGGCGGATGCGGCATGTGGATCGCCCGCCATTTCGACAAGATCGGCGTGCCCTGCACCGTGATCGCCCCGTCGCTGATCCCTTCCCAATCCGGCGACAAGGTCAAAACCGATAAAAAGGACGCCCGCAAGCTCGCCCGCCTCCACCGCGCCGGAGAGTTGACCGCCGTGCGTGTCCCCGACGAGACCGACGAGGCCATCCGCGACCTCTGCCGCGCACGGGTCGATGCCCACGATGACCTGCGCCGCGCCCGCACCCGCGTGCTCGCCCTGCTCCGGCGCCTCGGCATCCACTACCCGGGCAAGACGCA
>JAKZES010000022.1 GCA_022548915.1 Verrucomicrobiaceae bacterium E54 | reverse complement strand
TACTTCTGCATCGCGGCCAACACCCGCTGGGGCGAGGAGAATCCCGAACTCAGCTACGGCACGCCCAGCAGCTACCACATCCCCTACACCGACGACTACCTCGCCTACCTCTCCGCGGCCATCACCGACGCGATCAAGACGACGGGCATCGACGGATTCATGATCGACTGGGTCTGGATGCCCAGGCGGAGCAGCACCAAGGGAAAATGGATCGACGCGGAGAAGAAACTCTACCAGCAACTGATGGGTGAAGCCTTCCCCGGCGAGGACAAGTTGACCCGGGAGCAGGAACTCGCCTACGGCCGCAAGGCCATCGATCGCTGCTGGAAGGCGATCCACAAGGCCGCCAAGACCGCCGACCCCGACTCCATCATCTGGCTGACCACGAACCATGTGAATCATCCATTGGTGAAGGATTCCGACATGTACAAGGAAGTCGACTGGCTGATGGGTGAAACCGGGCGCCTGGATGAAATCCTCCCCCTCAGGTCCATCGTCGGTGAAGACACCCGCCTGATCACCTGCTTGTCCGACTTCGGCGGGAACGACCCGACCAGCGCCGTGCCGGAGGCCATCGAGGCCGGTGTCGGCTTGTATGGTTATGCCAAACCGACGAACAGCCGTGGCACCATTGACCTGGAGAAGATTTTCCCCAAGCAGCTTTCCGAACTCGGCGGCAACTTCAAGCGCATTGCCATCATGGCGAGAGCCTATCACGGCCTGTCCATCGATGCGATCTGGAAGGATGGGAAGTTGGTCGAACCCGAGAACCCCCCGGCCTTCCGCATGAGGTTCAAGGGCCGCAGGGGCTTCTCCGATCAGGGCAGAATCGAGTTCGGCAAGGACAAGGCCACCCTTGACATTCACACCCCCTATCAAATGGGCCGGGCACAGCTGACCCGCGTCGGCGATCAATGGCCGTCCACCATCGCCGTCAGATTCGTGAGAAGGCATCCCGACCGGCCTCATGCCAACGAGTTCCGGGTGGCCAATGGCAAGATCGGGGTCGGCATTGTTCAGGAAGACAAGGTTCATGCCATCGCAGGGGAATGGCTGGATCAACTCGACCTGGACAAACCCTGGAAGGGGGAAGGCTTCCTCAATGGCGGCAAGCCGGAGAAGCCCATCCCGGTGAATCGAACGCAGGCCTCGACCACTGCGGACAGGGTCGAATTTGTCATCCCCTCCATCATCACCGAAGGCAACCCACCAGTCATCACCTTCGAGTGGGGGTACAATGGCGGGGTCCGATGATGAAATCCCACCGGCGCCGGGTCTTGATTCCAGCGGGAAGATCGGACCCTCCCGCATCCCCGATGCCAAGCGGCGGGGTCCACGCCTGCCAGCGAACAAGCCCTGATGCCAGTGAGCCCCACACGAACTTCACCACGTGCCTGCACGGACCACCACACGCTCCGGAATCCAATCTTGAGAAATGACATGAACTCCCAACCATCCGCCATCATGAAGACAAGCCGCATCGCCTCTTTGCTCGGCGCCATATTCCTTGGCTTGCTGGCTCCCGGCCCCGCAAGCGCGGAGGCCGCCGACAGACCCTCCCCCGCTCCGGCGATCCAGTTGGGCGCTCCCTTCTGCGACAACGCCGTTCTGCAACGGGACATGGAAGTGCCGGTCTGGGGATGGAGTGAACCGGGCACGAAGGTGACCGTGACATTCTCGGGCCATAAAGCCACTGCGACGGCAGGCAAGGATGGCAAGTGGGTGGCCAGGCTGAAACCACTGAAGACAAGCGCCGAACCCGCCGAGATGGTCATCACCGAGAGCACCGGCAAATCGGTCACCCTGAAGAACCTGCTGGTGGGTGAGGTCTGGCTGGCCTCCGGCCAGTCGAACATGCAATGGGTCGTCTCCAGAAGCCGGGTCGCCGCCCTGGCTCAGAAATTCAGTGCGGACACCAAGAACCAACCCGCCCCCATCCGGGAGTTCCAGGTCACCTCGGTCACCTCGCAGCTCCACCCGATCCGCAAGGCGACGGGCGCCTGGAAGAACGGCAACTATGGTGAATACAGCGCGATCGCCTTTGCCTTCGCCGAGAAACTCTATCGGGAAATCAACGTCCCCATCGGCATCCTCAACTGCTCCTTCAGCCAGACCGAGATCCAGGCATGGGTCCCACGGGAGGGCTTTGCCAGTGCGGAGGACGAATACAGCAAGGCGATTCACCTCAAGTGCCTGCAGACCGATCCGACGACCCCGGAACACCAGAAGGCCTGGGGCGCCTTTTATCAATCGCTGGAGGACCAGATCGCCGCCGTCGATGCGGCGCAGAAGGCAGGCAAGGATGCGAAGAAGATCACGGCCGACGTCCCCGGCAATCTCAGCAGCAACCGGGACGCCACCTGGCTCTTCAATGGCCGGCTCAGCCCGGTCGTGCCCTATGCCCTTCGTGGCGGCATCTGGAACCAGGGCTTTGCCAACATGAACGAAGGCCTGGTTTATTATAACAACCTCCACAGCCTGATCCGTGGATGGCGGACGGTCTGGGAGCGCCCGAACCTGCCGGTCTATTTCCACCAGTTTTACAGCGCCTACATGAGCCCGGGCAAGGAGGACAACAGCCCTTCCATTCAAGGGACCGCAGAGATGCGTCACGGCACCTGGCTGGCCCGCGACATCCCCCACTCCGGCATGGCCTCACAAATCGATGTCACGGGCGGCATCCACTACATCAACAAAGCCGTGCCCGGTCAGCGCCTCGCCCTCCACGCCCTGAAGCATCAATACGACCTGAAGGACCTCGTCGTCGATGGCCCGATGTATAAATCCTACCGGGTCGAGGGCGACAAGTTGATCCTCGAATTCGACCACGCCGATGGCGGGCTGCTCGTCGCCGAGACCGAGACGAATGCCCGGACCAAACCGACGGAAATCGTGGACGGTGATCCGGCCTCCGCAGTGGCCGGCTTGGCCGTCCCCAAGATTATCCCCGATGGCGAGGATCGGGTGAAGCTCTTCTACCTGGCCGGAGCCGACCGCGTCTGGCACCCGGCTCAGGTTCACATCGATGGCGATAAGGCCATCGTCTCCGCCCCTGGCGTCAAAGAGCCCCGCGGTGTCTCCTACGCCACCGCGGGCGTTGGCTTCCAACCCAACCTCTACAACAAGGCCATGCTGCCCATGACGCCCTTCATCGTTTACGATCATGAGTTCGTCACCAGCGAGAACTGGCCGGACGAGAAGCTCAAAGTCGCCGGCGTAAAAATCGACCCCACAACCGTCGGCAAACTGCATGAATATTTTAAGATGCCGCTCCTGAGTGTGCAGTTCCGTGACGACGCGGTCTTCCAGGCCGATCAACCGGTTACCGTCTGGGGATCGACCCGCCAATGGGGCGAATGGCAGGACGAGCCGGAAGAAGGCGAATGCAAGGTTCACTTTGAGTTCGGCCCGGCAAGCGGCGCGGCACAAGGCAGGATCCGGAAAGTCATCGATGTCACCCCGGAGATGGCGGAGTGGCAAGTGGTCTTGCCAGCCTCCGAAGCCAGCGCGCAGCCCCACACCTTGAAAGTGCGGTTCACCATCGATGGCGAAATGGTGCACGAGCGCGTCATCACCGGCATCATCTTCGGCGATGTGTGGTGTGTCGTCACGCCCCCCAACATCAAGGTGCCGGAAGTGGCACCCTCGGGGCAGATCGTGCGCATGATCGAGAACCAGTCCAACCGCGACGGCCGGGCCGAGCCCAGCCGCTTTAGTATCTGCACCTCCCGCACGCCGAAGAACCGCCTCGCGGCTTACTGGAAGGAGGCTCATGGCCTCGCGGCTGCCATCGGCAACCAAATTTCCGCGAAAACCAGTCGCCCCGTCGGCATCATTTACCTGAAGGCCAGAAAGGACGTGCCGATCAAGAACTGGATCGCTCCGGCCTTCCTCAACGAAGCCCCCAGCCTGATGGAAGACTACAAGACCGTCGGCAGCCAGTATCCGCACAACCCCTACTACCTGGACAACGTGAGACGCTACCTTGCCGAGTGGAAAGCCTATTGGAAGGAATATATTCCTCAGATGATGGTGACCGGCACCGTACCAGACGGCAGCCAGTGGGGCACCTACCCCTCACCCAAAACCGACATCGGTGATTCCACGGCCTGCTTCGAGTACAACGTCTACATGCACTCCTTCACCCCGGCAGCGCTCAGCGGGATCGTCTTCATCAGCGGCCGGGAAATGGTTCCGGATGACCGCAAGCATTTTGCCCCGGAGATGGCCGCGCTGGCCAAAAGCATGAAGACGCGGTTCTCCATCCAGCCCGGCCCCGACGGTGGTTGGCAGACAGGGAACCGGGACATCCCCTTCATCTATACACTGCCCACCAAGACCCTGGCTCCGAACATTTCGACGCCGACCATCCGCGGGACGCATACCGCAGTTGAGGTCAATGACTGGTTGGATGCCACAGGAATCCTCTCTGAATTGTAGCACCTCCCCAAACCGGAGCACCAGTCGTGAATGGATGGCTACCGCCTTTTCCGAGGTGCCGGGTTTTTCGGGAGGTGGGTCTTCAGTTCTGTCACCACTGCTGCGTAGTCCGGATCGTCCGCAAGATTGTTCCACTCCATGGGGTCCTTCATGTGGTCGTAGAGTTCTTCGGATCCGTCGTGGTAGCGAATGTAGCGGTAGCGGGCGCCGCGCAGGCTGAACCCAAGCTCGTTGGCCGTGATTGCCGGGATGTCCGATGGCGCTTTATCCGGATTCTCGAGGTAGGGAAGAAAGCTCCGGCCATCGATGCTTCTTCTCGCGGGCAGGCGGCAGAGATCGATCAGTGTCGGGTAGATGTCCTGCAGGCTAACGGGGCTGGAAACGCGTCCGCCCCTTGTGATGCCCGGGCCTGCCAACATCAGCACACAACGGGACGATCGTTCCCAGAGGGTGAATTTTGCCCAGCGATACTTCTCTCCGAGTTGCCAGCCGTGGTCCGACCATAGCACGATGATCGTGTTGTCCCGGTGAGGCGATTTATCCAGGGCATCGAGAATGAGGCCGAGACAGTCGTCGGCGAAGTTGATATTGGCCAGGTAGGATTGGACGCTCTTTCGCCAGACCTGTTCATCCGATACAATTCGCTCTGCGACCGGACTGGGTCGCTTCACAGGTTCGCCGACATCATCGAGATCATCCTCCTTGATTTTCGGCAGCGTCAGGGAATCCAAAGGAAACTTGTCGTAGTATGCCTGCGGCACGTTCCATGGTTCGTGCGGGCGAAAGATGCCGCAGGCCAGAAAGAAGGGTTTCTCGTGCTCCTGTTGAAGGACCCCGGCGGCCCACTGGGCAGCTTGCCAGTCCTTCATGTCCGAATTGGGGACATCGACCGGAGCCCACCAGTCCAGGAACTCTTCGATCGTGCGCGGCGGCTTCTCGCAGTCCACCCCTTCCGGCTCGGGATTTTTCCAGTACCCGTTGTCAAAGACTTCGTCGTAGTCTCCATGATGGAAATGATGAAGGAGCTTTCCCGCACCCCACGACTTGTAGCCCTGCTGGCTGAAATATTGCGGGAGGGTGACGAGGCTCTTGAGATCGTCGTAGAGTCGGTGATGCCCATCGCTGTTATGATAGAGTCCCGTCGTGGCGGGCGCCTTGCCGGTCATCACCGCGCACCGCGTGGGCACGCAGGCGGGCGACGGGGTTGAAGCATTCGTAAACAACACGCCTTGCCTGGCCAGACGGTCCAGATTCGGGGTCTTGGTGTCGGGGTGCCCGCCCATGCACCCGATCCAATCATTCAGATCATCGATCGCAATGAACAGAACGTTGGGCCGACTGTCTTCAGCGATACACGGGAAAGCGAGGACCGTTGAAACAATCCAGATCAACATCAGGGTTCGTTTGTAGCACCTTGCTCTCATTCTGAACTTCTCCCAAGAATCATGGACAGTGACCAGCTTCGATCAAGTCCGGCCCGCCGGCATCCTTCCCTGGGAAGGAGTTAAGACAAACGCTTGATGAGCTGCTAAAGCCCGAGTTCAACCAGCTCCGGGGTCTTCTTCAGTGCCTTGATTTCCCGGATGCCTTTTCGCAAAGCGGCCAGCTTTTCCTCCTTGGCCCATTTGGGAAAGTCCTCGACGTGTTCGAAGTAGTATTCCGCCTTCTCTAGCAGCGGGATCGCCCGTTGCGCATGCGTGCCGTAGCGTTTCAGCATCTCGATGTATTTGGGCACCCTCTTCCGGCTCCCGTGCGGCTTCTGTGTCCGGATATGCGTGGCGATCATCTCAATGCCCTCGTCGATGAGGTTTCTACTGTAAAGCTCGAGTCCGGCATCCTGGATCTGACCGTCGAACATGATGCCGCTCGGAGCGCGCTCTCGAATCGCACGCTGGACGGCGGGCATGATCGGCCTCAACTCCTCCAGAGATAATTTCTCGTAAAGCGTCCTCAAATTGCCGCGGGTCCAACCGTCTTCGTTCTGCAGCGCGGATTCGATACCGGCGAGCAGGAGCTCCCGGTCCACCCCCTTGATCGAGCGACGAAGCATTCCGGTTCTCGGGTGAAACAGTGCTGCCACGATGTAGCGCTGCTCCATCGCGCGGGGATCCTCCTCGGTGGGACCGATCGCCATTCTTTTGAGCAAAACGGGCAAGGCGTTTTGTTTGGCGGGATCGCCGATTGCCGCCAGCGCTTCGGTGGCTTTGACGCGCAGCCAGAGATCATCCGCCTTCAGCGTCTCGAGCAGCTTGGGAATGGCTGGCTCGGCTCGTTCCCTCATGTGCCCCAGGGCGGTGCAGGCCCCTTGGCGCGCCTCCAATGAAGGTGAATCGAGCAACCGAATGAAGGGCTCGACGGGTGCGTCCTTCTGCTTGGCCAGAGCCTCCGCGGCACGTTCCCGGATGATGGGTGACCAACTGCTGAAGGCACTGAACTTGCCCTCCGCATAGTCCGGGTGACCTTCAACGATGAGCTTCGCGGCATCCTTCGGACCAAAGGGCGGGAGCACGAATGGCTTGCTGCCCGTCAGACGAATCGCCTTCCGAGGCATGGCATAGGCGATCAGATACATCCCGGTCGCATCCCAGTTGCCGTAGGAGTCCTTTTTCGCCTGTGGCGGTCCCTGGTGCGGGAAGCTGTGATCCCATTTCCGGGCAAGATCGAAATACCAGGCCCCGAACTCCTGCATCCAGGCCCCGGTGGCATGAGGCCCGCCACGTGCCACGCCCGGCATCGCCCAGGTGATGTTGAAGAAGTTCCCGGTATGTCCGGTGTCGCGCTCGCGACCATGCGCGGCGGTGCTCATTTTGGTGAAAAATCGGGTGGCTTCGGCATCGCCTAGTTGATCGAACAGGACCGCCGCCATTCCGTTTTTCCCATTGTCTTCGTGATACTTCATGTAGGGCGCATGGTCGCCGTAGGGGACACAACCCTTGCCACTGTAGAAGCGGAGCAGCGTGACGCTGCGCTCGATCGCCTTGACCACCTCGGGGTCTTTGACGCCGGCCTCGCGCGCCAGCACCATGCCGATCGTCAGCACCGCACCGGGCGAGTTCATCATGCCGTAGCCGGGAAGACGGCCATCGGGATTGGCAAACTTGTGCCCCCATGAACCGACCATGCTCTGTCCCTTGGCGGCTTCCATGGCGATCCGACGCAGACCGGGCAGGACGGAAGTGTCACCGGTTGCCAGGATATATTCGCCGAGAAACACCGTGACGTATCCATACCACCAGGTCGCGAACGACTCGGTGGAATAGTCCGCCGCCCACTCCGCCTCGCGCTGGATCAGTGGATGGTATTTCGGGTTACCGCTGGCCAGCAGTCCAAGGGCATTGAGCGAACGGACGATCGGGTTCTGTTTCCCGTAGCCCGGCTCCTTCATTCGTCCGGCGAGGGCCTCGCAACTTTGATTGAGAATCTCGTACGACTTCCCGCAATCATAGGGTGCCGTCGGACTGTAGGGGCCAAGGTTCTGCAGTTGAAGGATCACCTCCTCCGTCCCCCCCTGACGCCAGCGAGTCAGTGCCAGTTTGCCATCGGCAGCCTCCGCAGCGCTCAGGGCTTTGCCGATCTCCGTTCGTGGATCATGGCGGAAAGGCTGTCCGCCCACCCCCAGCAGCACATCGCCCCGCTTGAAGATGCCATCGGCCGGAGAGCCCTTGTCGACCTGGGTGATGTAAACCTGACGGGCTTGGTCGGTCGACAGCCGCCGCTGCGTGTGCATCCAGCCGCGCAGGCCGGTCGCCCCCAGATTCCAGTCCTTGGGCGCCTCCTTCACAGGGAGCGGCTCACCCTTCGTGAAATCCGGATTCGGAACGCCCGGCAGGCGCGCACTAAGTAAAAGGCTGATGAGAAGACCGGCGACGAACGCCGGTGAATTTCGCCCGAAGTTGACCATCATCCCACTACAGATTGTTTTCCGATCAGCTTGCATTATTTATTTTCTAACAAATTAAGGAGGGGGGTCATCCGCTCCTTGCTGTCTGCGAGCCCGCCGACGCGATTGCGCTGGAGCCAGAGCTTCTCATGACTCGCAAGCAGCGATCTCAGCTTCCCGGCCAGCCGTTGGCGTTCGGCTTCGGGCACCTTCGCCATCTCGTTCCCCTCAGCTGCCAAGCGGGCGTCAAAGAGGTCGCAGGCGAAAAGCACGAGCTCGGCGGAGTGACGGATCTCCTCGATGACGAGACCGCCATCGTCGCCGGGCAGGCGCGCCTTGCCCAGAGGCCTCATCGATTGCTGCACATGTTCCCGGATCCGGGTCACCTTTTCCGGAGTGAGCCATTTGAAATGGTTGATGGTCATTGGCAACTCGGGATCGAGCATGATCTTGGCCAGATAGGAGGTGTCCCCATTGTAGTATCCCTCGGGCACCGCGTAGGCATTGCCGACTTCACAAACCACCTTACCAATCACGCCCGCCTCATCGAAAAAGACGTAGCGGTCCAGTAGTGACGGAACATCTGCGTCCAGATTGCTTTCGACACACCAGCTCAAGCCCGCGCCGTAGACGAAGCCGGGAAACGGCGAGGCGTAGCTTTGCCAGGCACCGCGCGCACACCAGCTTGTGTTGAGCACACCGATGGCTCCGTGTTCCAGTCCGTGGGTCACTGCATTGCGGATGTTGTCAAAGGCGCGCTGGGTTCTTCCGGACAGACTGAGCCAGGCGGACGTGCCTGGACAGACGTAGAAGGGCACGCCGGATGCCTTGTATTTCCGGCATTCCTCGCCGTAGGGATGTTCGGGACGATAGCCCCAGACCATGGCGATGACGTTGTCGGGGAGTTCCGGAATCAGCTCCGGGTAGTGCCGGATGATGTCGCCCCAGAATTGCATGACCTTGCCGTGCTTCTCACAGACCGCGTGGATCTTGAGCAGGAAATCGAGATAGACCCGCCCGAAGCCGCGCTCCTCGACGAGTTCCCTGCTTCGCCCTCGGCCGAGGTCGTGGGTCTCGTCGCAACCCACGTTGACCTGACCACTGGTGAAATGCGGGATCAGTTGCCCCAGCAGGTCGTCGACCAAGGCGATCGAACGCGGATCCGTGACGCAGAGCGCTCGTGGAAATTGCCAGCCACTGCCGGTTTGGAAGCCATCCGGCGCTTCGGCGAATTGTCGGTAGGGCTCGTGCTTGAGCCAGCGCTCCATGTGCCCGAAGGTGTTCTGGTTGGGCACGAGTTCGATGAAGCGCTCCCTGCAATAGGCATCGAGCGCCCGGACCTGCTCCGGGGTCATCGGGCTGGCATCCTTCCAAACCACCTCGTGGCCTTTGTAGGCAAAGCTGTGCTCGGTGTAGAGTTGCAACTGGTTGATCTTCCAGGAGGCGAAGTAATCGACATACTGATAGAGCGTCTCCATGGTCGGGATCTTGTCCCGCGAGACATCGAGCATCACGCCACGGTTCGGGAAGTCGGGCCAGTCGCTGATCTTCATGCAGGGAATCGGCTGGCCCGCCGGAATCTGCTCAAGGATCTGACCGAGGGTGAGCACGGCATACCGGAGCCCGGGCGCATCGTGGGCATACACGCTGAGCCGCTTGTCCGTGACCGAGATCCGGTAACCGTCCTGCTGCGGCACCAGCTCGGGGCTGAGGCGAAAGATGATGTTGCAGCGCTGCGGATCCCACTCCGCCGTCGTTGACGTGGAGAGGCCCTGCTTCTTCAGGACCGACCGAAATTGCACCGCAATGCGCCCGACTTCCGCCTGCCCGGCATCCGGTGCCCAGATCAGGTTTTGCCCGGCCGGAGAAAAAACTTCGCCGACCAAACTGAAGGCTCGCGGGGCCGGAAGAAGCTCAAAGTCCCTGTTCCCACCCGAAGATGCCTGCCCTCCATGGGCCATCGCGGAAAAAATGGTGAATCCTAACAAAACGAGCACCCGAACCCTGAAGAAACTGGCTTGCCTGATCAATCCACTCATAAGCAAAGTTTGCCTGGACGAGTAAGAACACAAAACCAACATGCCGCAAGGGAAGCTTTCGGAGGCATCATGCAGTCCTTGTTCTGCAATTCCCTTGACTCTCTGAACATGAAACGTAACCCCCTCACCCCATCGTTGTTCAGTTCATCACAGCAGTGAGGGCATGGCTTTTCCCCGCCGTGGTTCTGGCATTTGCCACAGCCACCGGGCTTTCGATGGCCTTTGGCCGGAGCGCCGCGATTGCGAACAAACCCAACATCGTGATCATCGTCTCCGACGATCAAGGCTATGGGGATCTGGGCTGTTACGGCTCCGGGGAAGCGGAGACACCCAACCTTGACCGGATGGCGAAAGAAGGGGTAAGGCTCACGGATTTCTATGTCACCCACCCCGCCTGCACCCCCTCCAGGGCCGGTCTTCTGACGGGCCGCTACGCCCAACGCTGCACGGCCAACTGGGCATTGATCAACCGGAACCACCCGGCATTCAACGACGAAAAGGAGTACACCGGCGGGATTCCAGCCTCGGAGGATTTCCTGTTGCCAGCGGTACTGAAGGAGGTGGGTTACCGAACCGGATGCTTCGGCAAATGGCATCTTGGCCACGGACAGGGACAGAAACCATTCGACCGGGGCTTTGACGACTCACTCATCAGCGCGATGGGATACGTCGATTGCTTCACGGGGCGGTTTTTCGGTCACCCTGACATCTTCAAGAACGGAGTGGTTCAGGATTTCAGCGGCTACACCAACGATGCCTACGTCGATGCCGCCATCAAGTTTGTTGAAGCCAGCAAGGATCACCCGTTTTTCATCTACCTGCCCTTCAACGCGGTGCATTCATCGCCTCCCACGGAGGAACGGCCATACCCCATGGTCCAGGCACCGGCGGAGGACTTGAACCATTTCAAGGCCAAGGGCTTTTCCGGTCACCGCCTGCACTACCTCGCCGCGTTGCACCGCATGGATCAGGGGATCGGAAGGCTGGAGACCGCCCTCGAGAAGAATGGCGTGGCGCAGAACACCCTGGTCATCTTCTTTTCCGACAACGGCGGGCACCACAAATTCGGGGCCGAAAACTCTCCCCTGCGTGGGCAGAAGGCGACCCTGTTGGAGGGCGGAATCCGGGTCCCCGCCATCGTCAAATGGCCGGGCGTGCTGCCACCGGGGGAGCTTTGCGAAGAACCACTGATGCAATTGGATTTCTTCAACATGTCGCTTGCCGCGGCAAAAGCCAGCGTCCCCTCCAGTCGCAGGCTGGATGGCAAGAATCCGACCCCCACCCTGAAAGGAGAAGCCGCGTCGCCCCACGACAGACTGGTGTTCCAGTTTCACCAGTCCGTGGCCGTGCGGGAGGGGCGCTACAAGCTGTTCCGACCTCATGGAGCCCATGCGGGTTATGAATTGTACGACCTGGAAAAAGATGTCGGAGAAACGGAAAACCTCGCTGTTGAACACCCCGATGTCGTCCAGCGCCTCGCTGCAGATCCGCTTCTGGAAGAACTGGAGGCGCTGTTTGAGGCGACTCCCCGTGAGTAGACCGATTCCTCTGCCCCGGAGGGAAGATGGGAAAGTCAGCTCGGCGACTGCCATTCGCTCTATCCTAGAAATGGAAACAGAAAGATGCCAGTTTGTAATGGGCACGCATTTCCAGGTTCGTAATGATGCGGCAGTTTGACGTCTTCGACATCAGACAGCGAACAACCATGGACAGCGAACAACCATGAACAGACTGGCCCCCATCGTAAGCTTAGCGCTGACTCTTTCAGCCTCCGCACACGCAGCGGTGCTCGCATCCACGGATTTCAATGACAGCACCGCTTCGGGCAATACGAAATCCAATCTGAACTGGAGTCTCAATGGCATCAATGATCCCGGAAACCTGTCGGTCTCTGAGTTTGGCGGTGGAGCGGTCAACCTGTTTAATGGTCAAACCCTGACTCAAGACTCATTTACCCCGGCACTCAATGTCGCGAATCTCAACACCTCTTGGACTTTCGATATCCCGATCACAGTCTCCTCGGGCTTTGATGTGACATTGACGGACGTGACTTTCAACGCGCTCTCGGTGAGTGGAGGTGAAGCGGAGAATCCCAATCGCCAGAATGACTTCACGGTGTCTTTGCTCAACCCAAGTAATGGCTTGGTCGAGGCCATCACGATCGCAGACACAGTCGCCGGCTCAGGTTCACAACCGCTGGTCACTTTCGACTTCGTCGATGTTGCGCTGGATCTACCCGGCACCTACACCCTGCGGATTCGCGGTGGGGACTATACCGGCACCGACACATCAGGCAACCACACCGGTCTGGACAACCTCACCATCAACGGCACCGCGATTCCAGAACCCTCGTCATTTGCCCTGCTGGCTCTCGCTGCTTTGGCTGCCATCGGTCGCCGCTCGAGGCCTTAGTCGTGCGAGGAGAAACCACAGTCTCTTGTGGGCGACTCATCCCGAAGGATCCACTCTCAAAAGAACCCGGCAACACCTTACGAGAACGTCTTCCCCATCCCCGATGGCCCGACTCGCCAGTTCTTCCGGATTCAATATGAGTTACAATATCTCAACTTCCGGGAAATTCAGGACAAGCACGAAGGGTCGGTTTGGAATACAGATGGCGCGAGCCACTGGATTGCCTGCATCTTCAGGGTGGACTTCTACGGTTTGCGCGCCATGGGTGGCGGGCGGGCAAATCATGGTGGCGGGCGGGCAAATCATGGGGCTGGTGGATGAGATCGCTGCGTTTTTGCTCAATCGTGGATGTCGATCCACTCATTCGCAATGCCTTGCGAGGAGGCCCGCCTCCCCCGCCAGAGAGGCCCGCCCTCCCGCCAAGCATCTCTCATCCTCCATCTCCTATCGCCGCCCCGGGAATTCGTGAACACGATCTAGCACTTGTTGAACAAGAGAACCCGTATGAAACTCCACCAGATCATACCAACCATCCTGTTGCTCCACCCGGCCCTGGCCGCCCAAAGCGTGCCTGCGGAGGCCTGGGATGACCCCTCCATTCTTCAGGTCAACACCCTGCCACCGCATGCCCGGATGATGACCTTTCCGTCGCTGGAAGCCGCACAGGTCGATGACGAGCGCCTAAGCCCATGGGTTCACTCTCTCAACGGCAACTGGAAGTTCCAGTGGTCCGAGAACCCGGCCAGCCGCCCTGCCGAATTTCACAAGATCGACTTTGATGACACCGACTGGGGCACGATCCCGGTGCCCTCGAACTGGCAGGCCCACGGCCATGGCATCCCGATCTACACCAACGTGAAATACCCCTTCCCGGTCGATCCGCCGAAGGCCCCGCGTGAATTCAATCCCGTCGGCAGCTACCGCCGCAGCTTCAGCCTCCCGGATGGCTGGGAGGGCCGCCGCACCCTGATCCATTTCGCGGGGGTGAACTCGGCCTTCTACCTCTTTGTGAACGGCAAGAAGGTCGGCTACAGCCAGGGCAGCCGCACCCCCGCGGAGTTTGACATCAGCCAATATCTCGTGCCGGGCGAGAACCAGTTGGCGGTCGAAGTCTACCGCTGGTGCGACGGCTCCTATTTCGAGGACCAAGACTTCTGGAGGCTCGCGGGCATCTACCGCGATGTCTACCTGTGGTCCCGCGACGACACCGGGATCGAGGACTTCCATGTCCGCATGGACCTCGACGAGCAATACCGTGATGTGACGCTCGCCATCGATTTCAAATGCTACGGGGACACGACGGGGCAAACCGTTCGCGCCACGCTCACCGCGCCCGACGGCCGGCAGGTCTTCGAGCGCAAGCTCTCCGCTGACGAAGGCGGACTATCCGAAGTCATCAGCAATCCCCTGAAGTGGACCGCGGAAACGCCCCACCTCTACCAACTGCACCTGAGCCTGCTGGATGCCAAGGGCGCCGTCGTCGAAGTCATCCCCTGGAGCGTGGGATTTCGGGAGGTCGCGATCATCGACGGCGTGTATTGCATCAACGGCGTGCCGGTCAAAATGAAAGGGGTCAACCGCCATGAGACACACCCCGACTCCTGGCACAACATCCCGCGCGAAAGCATGCTGGAGGACATCCGGATTTGTAAGCAAAACAACATCAACGCCATCCGCACCTCGCACTATCCCAACGATCCCCATTTCTACAAGCTCTGTGATCGTTACGGCATCTACGTGATGGACGAGACCAACAACGAAACCCACGGCAAGCGGGAACTCTCCGGTCAGGAAATCTTCGTTCCCATGCAACTCAACCTGATTGAGCGCATGGTTCAGCGTGACAAGAACCACGCTTGCGTCGTGATCTGGTCGCTGGGCAATGAGGCCGGAGGCGGTGCCGGCCCGAAGGCAATGTATGACTGGGTCCATGCATTCGATCCGAGCCGCCCCGTCCATGCCGAGTTTTCCAACGAAACCGCCGACGTCGCCTCCCGCATGTACGCGGGACCGGGCACCTTGCTGGGTCGAAAGCAGAAACCCTTCGTGCTCTGCGAATACACCCACGCCATGGGCAACAGCAACGGCAACCTGAGCGAATATTGGGATCACATCTACGCCGAAAGGCATCACATGGGGGCTTACGTCTGGGACTTCGTCGACCAGGGCCTGCGCCAGCCGGTGCCGGAGGCATACCGCGACCGCATCGGTGTCGGCCCGGTCAAGGACAGCTTCTTCGCCTACGGAGGATGGTGGGAAAATGCCAAGGGCATCTGGAACAAGGGCAACTTCTGCATGAATGGCCTGGTCGCCTCGGACCGGACCCCGCACCCGGGACTGGGTGCCATCAAATACATCTACCGCAACGTCCACACCACCCCGGTGGATCTCAGCGCCGGCAAGCTGAGCGTTCGCAACTGGTTCGATTTTTCCAACCTGAAGGACAAGGTCGATGGCCGCTGGCAGGTCCTGAAGGACGGCGCGGTGATGGCGGAAGGCGAGATCCCCGGGCTGGATGTCCCGGCGCATGCCACCGCCCCCCTCACCCTCAAGCTGCCTGAGATTCCCTCCGACTGCAGCGCGGAATATTTTCTCAACCTCAGCTACACGGCCAAAGAAGGCGACTCGCCCCTGGTCCCTGCCGGCCACGAACTCGCCTGGGAGCAGTTTCCATTGCACGCCGCCCCGGCGACATCCTTCGGCAAGGTCGGCGGTGAACTCGCCGTCGACGAGGATGGTGATCTCACCCGCATCAGCGGCAATGGGTTTTCTGCCACCTTCGACAAGCAACAGGGCACGCTCACCGACTTCCAGTATCAGGGCAAAAAACTGCTGTGCGAGGGCCCACGACCGGAGTTCTGGCGCGCCTATACCGACAACGACCGCAAATCCTACAAACGTCACTCCAATGACAAGTGGAAGCATGCCGGCGACAACTGGAAGCTTCAGACCTTCAAGGTCACCAGGAATGACTCCGCCGTTGTCATCCAAACCAGCGCCCTGCTCCCGGAGCTCTACGACGCCCGGCTGGATATCGCCTACACCATTCATCCCAACGCGGCGATCGATGTCGAATACAACTACCAGCCCGGCAAGGTGCCCGAGAAGGAGGAGTACCCCGAACTCAAGGCTCCTTTCCGCTACGGGGTGAAACTCCAACTCCCCTCCGGGATGGACCGGGTGAAATGGTATGGACGGGGTCCCGAGCCGACCTACAGCGATCGCAAGTTTGAACGCATTGGCCTCTATGAAGACACGGTCGACGGCCTCTGGGTCGACTACCCCCGCCCCCAGGAAAACGGCAACCGCAGCGAAGTCCGCTGGTTGACGCTCAGAGATCCGGAGGGCCACGGGCTGCGCATCAGCGGCATGCCTGAACTGAATTTCGCCGCCCGCCACTATTCGAGGCAGGTGATGGAAAGCGCCGCCTACAGTTTCGAGATGGAGCGCGCCGATGTGATCCACCTCAACCTCGACAAACAGCAGACAGGCGTGGGCGGCAACAACAGCTGGGGCACCCCTCCCATGCCGGCCTACCAACTCAAGAATGAACCGACGCAATTTCAATTCCGCATCGAAGCGCTGACCCAGTGAACGGATGGAACCCCTTCGAATCACCAGGCTTGCGGCGCTTCGACATCACGCCGCAACATCCTGTCAAAAAGGGGCCGCTGACGAAACATCGGCCGACCCGCCACAGGCGCGGCCCTGGGCAGGCACCGCAGCCCATTCAAACCAAAGCCAATGAACCCCATGCGACACCTGTCGTCCAAACGTCGCCACCGCAATCCGCTGCGCAAAGTCCTGCTATGCCTGGTCTTGTCCATGGCATCCCACGGGTCGGCCCAGTCGCCCGCACTGCAAGACGCCTTTCAAGATCCACCCAATCCCGCCCGGCCGGGTGCCTACTGGTATTTCATGGACGGCAACCTGGACCGCGAGGAAATGACGCGCGACCTCGAATCGATGAAGGCTGCGGGAATGGGACATGTGGTGTGGCTGGAGGTCAACGTCGGTGTGCCAAGGGGACCCGTCGAGATGCTTTCGCCGGAGTGGATGAAGCTATTGCGCCACGGGGTGGACGAGGCCCGCAGACTCGGCATCGATGTGACTCTCGGGGTGGGCCCGGGCTGGACGGGGACGGGCGGACCCTGGATCAAACCGGAGGAGTCGATGCAGCATCTCGTCTACTCCGAAACCACGCTCAAGGGACCGGCAACGATCAAAGAAAAACTCCCGATCGCCCCGCAGCGGGCCCGTTGGTGGAAGATGCTCGACGTCGACTTTTATGAGGACGTCGCGGTTTACGCCTTCCCCGCCACCGAGGTGACCCTCGAAGACGCGGATCAGGTCGCCTTCTATCAACGCTCCGATTACATGCACGGTTCGGCGGCCTTTTTAAGTGGTCCGGCCATCCCCGCCATCAATCCGGAGGAGCCGGCCATCGATCCGGAAGCCGTCATCGACCTGACTGGACATCTCAACGCGGAGGGCATCCTCGAATGGGAGGTGCCCGCCGGTGAATGGACCGTCCTGCGTTTCGGCCGTCGCTCCAACGGCACCAGCAATCGCCCGGCATCCTTCCCCGTGGTCGGGCTCGACCACGACAAATTCAGCCGGGAGCTGCTCGAAAAGCACTTCGAGCACTACTGCCAGAGACTGATCGACGCCGCCGGGCCAGGTGATCCGGATTCGCAGGGTGGCCTCGTGGCCCTGCACCTCGACAGTTGGGAAATGAACGCCCAGAACTGGTCCCCGGGCTTTCTCGATGCCTTCCAAAAGCGTCGCGGCTATGACTTCACCCCCTGGCTGCCGACCCTCTCGGGTCGCGTGGTGAAGGACCGGAAACTCACGGAGCGCGCGCTCTGGGACTTCCGCCTCACCATTCAGGAACTCATGCTGGAAAACTACGTCGGTCCCCTGCGGGAAATGAGCCATGAGCGCGGCTTGAAGTTTTCCATCGAGCCCTACGGAGGCAACCAGAGCAACGACCTCGAATACGGTGCCTACGCCGATGTGCCGATGTGTGAATTCTGGAGCACGAAGTATGACACCTCCTACTCCGCGATCGAAGCGGCCTCGATCGGCCATACCCTCGGCCTTCCGATCGTTTCATCGGAAGCGTTCACCGGCCACCGCGATGAAAAGGGCCGCCACTACCCCGCTTCGCTCAAGAACCAGGCCGACTGGGCACTGGCCATGGGCGTCAACCACTTCCAATTTCACACCTTCACCCACAAGGCCCTCGGCGAAAAGGCCCGGCCCGGCATGACCATGGGCGGCTGGGGCGTGCGCTGGGATCGCGGACAGACCTGGTGGCCGATGGTGGACGGCTTCCACACCTACCTCAGCCGCTGTTCGCATCTGCTCCAGCAGGGCACCACCGTTTCCGATGTCCTCTACCTGACGCCGGAAGGTTCGCCCCACACCTTCATCCCGCCAGAGAGCGCCCTCGCCGGAGCCGGCAAACTACCCGACAAAAAGGGCTACTCCTTCGACGGCTGCTCCCAGGGCATCCTGAAGCAAATGGTCGTCAATGGAGATCGGATCGGCGTGCCGGGGGCAACCCAGTACCGCCTGCTCGTCCTTCCCCGCTTCGAGACCATGACGCCGGACTTGCTGCGCACCATCATCGGCCTGGTCGAGAACGGGGCCACGGTCCTGGGTTACCCGCCCAGCGCCTCCCCCAGCCTGAGCAACTATCCGAAATGGGATCAGGAGGTGCGCCGTCTCGCCGAAGAACTCTGGGGCAAAGCCCCCTACCCGCAAGTCCGCAAGTTCGGCAAAGGACAGATCCTTCTCGATGCGGGCGCTGCCGAATTCCTCGCCGGAAAACCCGAGGCGACACGAGAAAAAAACAAGATCAGCATCTATCCGGATTACGGGCTCACCGCCGGCATTCTTCAAAGCCTCGGCCTGGATGAAGACTTCAATTCCGAAGTACCACTGCGCTTCACCCATCGGCGCACGCCAGAGGCGGACATCTACTTCGTCTCCAACCCCTCCGAGGAGCCGGTCGAAACCAGCGCCTTTTTCCGCGCCCGCAGCGACCAGCCGCAGCACTGGGACCCCATCACCGGCAAGATCCGCGCCCTCCCCGAGTTCAGCCCGGAGAAGTCCGGGACGCGCATCCCCCTGCGTTTCGAGCCTCTGGAGAGCTACTTCGTGGTGTTTGCTCACGCCGCCTCCAAGCGCAGGGAATCGGCAGGCGGGGTCAACTTCCCGAAAAGCGAAGCCCAGATGACCCTTGAAGGCCCCTGGGAGGTGAGCTTCGACCCAAACTACGGCGGCCCGGAGAAGATCACCTTCGAGGCGCTCAAGGATTGGACCCAGTTTGAAGAGCACGGCGTCCGGTACTATTCCGGCATCGCCACCTACCGGAAGCGCTTCGAGTTCAAGCGAAACGGGACGGGCGCGGGTTCAACAACCTACCTGGAGCTCGGCACCGTGCACGACATCGCCCGGGTCAGACTCAATGGTCAGGATCTGGGAGTGGTCTGGTGCGCGCCCTGGCGGGTCGACATCACCGGGGCACTCAAGGGCGGCGTCAACCAACTCGAAATCGAGGTCGCCAACCGCTGGTCCAACCGCCTTCTGGGCGACACCCAGGCCCCCGACAAGGATGCCCGCACCCTGAAGTGGGACTCCGGCCTGCTCGGTGGAAAAGCACACAAGGCCGGTCGTTACACCTTCACCACCTCGCCCGGTCCCGGCGAACTCTTCCCCTCGGGCCTGCTCGGGCCGGTCAGGATCATGGACTAGGTTCACCCCCTTGACCACAAGGCCGCCAACAACAAACCACCACACGCGATGGCCGGTGGAGGTCCCGTCATTGGTCCCTGCTCTCCGACGGGCGTGCCGCAATGACGTGGGTGTCGATGACCTTGCCATCGACGTCGAAGACCTCGACGGTGAGAGCTTCCCTCGTGAAGGAGAGCAAGTGGAAGTGTTGGACCCGATCCGTCATGCCGGGTGACTGGATGTACCATCGGTCCTTCTTCGGCCAGCGCTGGTCGTTGTCCAATCCGCCCTCGCCGATATAGACGACGCCCGTTGGATCGTGCTTCCCGTCCCGAATCGGAACCGTCCGCTTGAGGACATGGCCATCCGCTTCGCAAGCAAGCGTGAGATTGTGCTTTTCAAAGAGAGGCACCCAGTTTTGGCGTCCGCCGCTGGGGCGCTTCACGGCAGGATAGACCGGATCGTGGTAGTGGGCCACCTTCCAGCGGTTGTCGTGTGCCTCGGCCAAAGCTGCGGCAAGAAACTCCTGCTGTGCGCCGCCTGTCCCGACGCCCTCATGCCCTCCACAGGTGTTGAGCGCGACCCATAGCACTTCAGAACTCAGGCGTGTGGCATAGTAGTGGTTCCCTTTGCCACCGGGAAAGCCCATCACCTGACCGAAGACGGGCCCCATGTCATGATTGCCATAGGCCGGCATCAGCGGGAGCACCCGGCCGGTGGAAGTCGTGGTGAGCTGATAGATTTTCAGCATCCCCTCCCATTGCCAGGGCGCATCACCGGTCCCGACAAAGTCCCCGCCATGGGCGAGAGCCAGGATGGAATCATCTTCTTCAAACTTTTTGGAGATGAGCTTATAAATGTGATGCGATTTTCTGGAATTGCCCTGGGAATCACTGCCATAAAACATTTTGAATGGTTTGTCTTCCGCCGGGGCGGTCTTGAAGTGGTATTCTTTCGAAATGGCGCCATCACTGGAGAACACGAAATAGTAGATCGTGTCGGGCTTGAGGTCCTTCAGCTGGGTGTGGTGATAATACAGGCTCGGCTCCTTCGATTTGGATTTCTCATGGACGTGGTAAGGTCCGGTCTCCGTGCTCACTTGACTGTGCCTGTAGTTTTCAAGAACGCCCCCGTGGCTTTCGGTATCGTAGTAGACACGGTGATCCGTACCCTCTTCTTCAGTGTCCCAGCAGACCATGGCGCGAGTTTGCGGGTCGTTCGTCCAAATCACACGAAGGTGCTTGACGACCTCGGCCTCGTCGGGGCCGGAACGGCCTGTGGCATCCTCGCCAAAGGCCTGCAATGACAGGCACAAGGCCATCATCGACGCGAACATCAATTTGAATGAAGACGTGAACCATTTCATGGGGTAGCGGAGTTCGGTTTGTTATTACTGAGGCGGATCGTGAACGGAAATTTCGCCATCATCCTTTCACATGCACGTAGAGCTCGTAGACAGGCACGTAGTCCTTGTTTCTTTCCAGCTCAAAATTCTCCTCGATCATGAGAAACCTCCTGCCACCAACGGTGAGGACCTTGAAGTGATAGGCCTGATCAATGAAGGGCTTGAAGGCCATGTTTCCGGAATGCTTCATGGTCTTTCCATACCTCCAGGAAACGCCGCCGTAGACATTGATGATTTCTGATCCCTCCTTGACCCGGAAGCCCGCGCCAATGTCCTTGGACTCCGGAGACGGCAGCCCTCTCAACTTTATGTAGCGCTCGATGAACTTGATGGCCTCCTCCTCGCTCTTGATTTTCTCTTTGCGAATTCTCAGTGGGAGCCAGCCGCCAACCAGTTCTTCGTTGAGTTGGAATTCACCCCCGAACACGTATTTGTCCTCTTCCCGGCCGCTGATGACCCATTTCGTGGTGATTTTCGGCATGGCATCCAGAAAGTGTTGCCCCTCCTCGGAGAATCCGATGAGACTGGCGATGTTTGCCCGCTTGATTCCTCCTCCACCGGGAACCACGAAAATCCCCCGCTCGCTGACCATCTCATTGGGCAGGTCACGGTAAAGCGGCTTCAGCACCTCCACGGCATACTCGCGCATTTCGGGAGTTCCCTCCGTCTTGAGTTGACTGGTGATCATGCCGGTCCGTGTGACAATCGGGTAGGCGGTGGCCTTCGAGAGAGCTTGAGCCACGGGAGGAAACACCGTCCTGTAACTTTGCGGGTCGGCGAAGAGCTGCTTGCTCGTCGAGATCGCCGATCCCTGGATCCAGTGCTCCTCGTGAACGATCAGGGAAGCGAGCAGGTCCCTGAATTCGCGCAACTTATCCAGATCGGCATGGGCCAGCACGCCCAGGGCCCACTGCTTGACGAACCAGGAAGTTTCGCGATCCCGGATCAACTCCTCGACCCGGCTCCACATGGCGGGCGTGACCCGGTCGGGGTCCATGTTGTTTTTGCGCCAGGTGCCGAGATACTCGTGGAGGGCCATGATTCCCATGTGCTGCAGTCTCGCATCCTCCGACTCCAGGAGACCCATGATGGTGTGATCCTTTCTCAGCCGCAGCGCCGCGTACATGGCGGCGTTGCGGTGGCCGATTTCCGGGTGGTGGAGGTAGGTCACGATGTCCTGATCGGAAACCTCATCGCTCTTCATCAGCTCTTCGACGGCCTTGCCGGCATGTTGGCGGGGGTCTTCCTTCGCGATGTCCCCGACCGCATGAACGGGACCCGGACTGTTCACCAGCGCGCTGTTCTCCCCGCGCACCGGCTTGGCCGAGGCGAAGTCGTCATCGGCCGCAGTCCCCCAGGGACGAGCCGGCAGCTCATGGGTTTTGGCGTACTTGCTGGGTGCGCCGAACAAGAAGAGCTTCCTTCGCGGCAGGGTGTAGGTCAGGGCAAAGTAGTTGCCCCAGGCGAGTTCATTCTCACCCGCGCCCTCGTTGTAGCGGTCTCCGGATGCCCCGCCGACACCGATGCTGCCGGTGTGCCGGCGGGAGAGTTCCATCACCCACTTCCTCTCATCCAGATAGGCGCGGTATTGTTCTGGACGCAAATCCTTCATCAGAGCCATTGCGCTCGACTTCCAAATCTCGCCGATGCCTCCTCCCGTGTGACCCACACTGTAGGTGTTGATGCCATAAAAGCTTTTCATGGCGCTGATCTGGGCGGCTTTGTGATAGATGGATCGGTGTCCATCGGGCGTCAATCGACTGGCCGCCGCCATCGCCAAGGCGAGACCGCTGGTCTTGCCATTGCAGTCGCCGTAGCCGACCTTCGGGGTGTAGTCGCCGTAGGGCACGCTCCCGCGTCCTGCAAAGCGGTAAAAATGGCGCAGCGAGCCCTGCAGGGTGGCCTCGTCCACGTCCACCCCGCAGGTCTTTGCCAGCAACAGGAAGGTGAGGCAATGCACCCCTGCGGCATTCAGGTGTCCTCCCGCCTGGTAGGTGTAGGAGCCGCCCCTTCCGGCCCACCCCCCATTGTAGATGCGGTCCCGGAGATCATCGGCGGCCTTCTGGATCATGGGCAGGACCGACGAATCCCCCGTTCGCAGATAGTATTCACACACCCCGATCCCGCGGTAACCGATTTCCCAGTTGATGCTGCCGACTGTCTCGCGCTTCTTCATCCATCCACGAACGACCTCGAGATCCTTCTCCTCGCCCGTGGAGAGCAGGAACAGCACCGAGCCCCACTCCTTCTCGCCGACCTCGGCGATCCGGTCGGCCAGGTTCCGAACAATCTTGTCGGATTTTTTGCAGTTAAGCGGCCAGGTCGGACTGTAACTTTCCATCACCGGGATCGTGACCCTGACGAGGCCTTTGTCCCGAATGGCGAACCTGAGGACCCCGTCACTCGCCTCCGCATCGGTGATCAGCTCTGCCAGGATCAGGCGCGGGTCGCGCTTTTCGAGTTTGACGCCATTGATGCTCTCGATCATCTGCCCGCTCTCCAGTTGACCCGTTCCGGCCGCGGGCGAGCCCTCCTCGACATTGAGGATCTTCATCGACATCTCGCCTTGATGGTTGTGGATCGAGATGCCGATCCCGACGGGTCCGAAACTTTTGATCTGCCAGTTCGCCCGGGGATAGGGCTGAAAGAAGGGCTCCTCCTCGTAATAATCGCCCTTCGCCATGGTCATCGACAAGCAGAGCGATACGGTTGAGAGGGCCAGGATTCGGAAACAGGTCTTGATGCTCGCGTTCATGGATTGCTGTCGACTTCGGTTTTCTCAGCCCTGCCGGGCGACTCTTCGGTGGTTTCCCCAGAGTGGCGATTTGGATGCGACCGTGTGGTCAGATGAGTTGCATGGATCAAATCGGTCCCATGCGGCGCAAGGTTTTTCCATCTGTGCAATCAGGGTGTTGAAGCTGCTTGATCCGTCATCGAGAACGCGGGGTTCCGATCAATCCAACCGCACAATTGACACTGCCTTCATGACTGAATTTCAGGGATTTACGGGCTCTAAACGCGGTCATTCAGCTCAAGAGAATCGTCTCCCGACGTGATGGCTTCTCAGGCGATTCAGCCCGAATCTGACTTAGTTCCGAATACAGCTACGTACGGCGATCGGAGTTGCTGAATCGCCATGTCCTGTGTCTTGCACGTCATCACTGCATCCATGGTTGATGCGGACGATCTCAAGGCCGGGGAACCGCCCAGCCCGTCCTGATGATGCAGTGGCCGCATGCCGGGCAAGGCCGGCAGATCACCCGCTGGCTATTCGCCGCGCGGGATCAGCTCCATCTCGTGCAGGCTCAGCCCGTATCGACCACCGGGCGGATGGATCTTGAGCGGCTCGACCAGCAGGCCGTTGCCCTCGTTGGCGAAGTTCGCCGAGTAGCAGAGCCACATCTTGCGACCGTCCCCGCCGATGAACTTGCTGGGCACATTGAGGAAGTAGGCCTGCTCCCCGAAGTCCTTCATGTAGGCGACCATCTTCCACGGTCCCGTCAATTCATCGGCCTCCAGGATGTAGGAAGTCATCCT
The DNA here is from genome assembly GCA_022548915.1 of Verrucomicrobiaceae bacterium E54. Lineage (GTDB taxonomy): Bacteria > Verrucomicrobiota > Verrucomicrobiia > Verrucomicrobiales > Akkermansiaceae > Haloferula. The sequence goes on along the minus strand of JAKZES010000022.1, from coordinate 53,629 downwards.
GGTCACCGTCGGCCAACCATCGGTCACGCACATCAGATACTTCTTGAGCCCGGGCACCCAGGTGGCCGTCACGCAGCCCATGTGGTTGTTCCATTCGAGCAAGGGCCGGATCTTCGAAAAATCGCCCGTCCAGACTGGATCCCCTCCCGTATCATGCCCGGCGAAGAACTCGTAGGCACTGAGGTCGTTGATGGTTTGCGGCGAGGGCGTGACGCGCGCCAGATAGACCTGGTCGGCGCTGATCCAACTGAGGTTGCCGTGATTGAAGGTCCTGCCCTTGAGTTGCTTGCGAGCCGCGGCCGCCGGGGCCTTGAGTTGAGGGTCGGCCTCCTCACCCCGCCGGACTTCCATGCGGATCGGTTCCTCGCAGACCCCATCGTGGATCACCAGCCCGCTGCCATCCTCCGCCGGGCGGATGCAGGGGCGGGGTTTCGGATCGTTCTCCTCCGCGCCCATGCCGATGAGGTAGGCCTTGCCGTCGGGCGAGTGCTCCATGTTGCGGCCGAAGTCCACGAACTTGGGCGCCCCCATTCTCACCGGACCGAGGAATTGGCCCGGCTCGGGAAACAGGGGCTCGGTGGCCGAATGGGGCGACGGCTCCCAGGTTTTCCCGAGGTCGCGCGAAATCTGGAATCCCGGCATCGGACCCAGCACCGGCCAGTTCCAGCTCAGACCCTGATGCCGATAACTCGCGCTCGGCCCCAGGCAGTAGGTGCCGTAGTACCAGATGCCGTCGTGGACCAGCGATCCACAGGGGTAGCGGCCCCGATAGGGCGTGGCCAGGGCCTGCTTGGGCGGCGAGGTGTTGCGGATCTCCAGTTTGAGCGGATCGTCGCCGATCATCACGGCATGGCCGGTCTTGAAACCCGACTTCACCCCTCCCCCGGAACTGCATTTGACCCCGTCGGTCACCCCGTCGGTCCACGGGGAATACAGATTCCCATCGGCGGCCCATGACGGGTAGAAGGTGTCGCCGACGTGATAATCACTGTGCCTGCCGGTGAAGCGCACCCCCGCGAAGTCCTCCGACATTTCGAAGGGGCAATCCTGCGGCACCTGCTGCCGCCATTCGGCGACCCCCTCCCCCGCCAGCAACGAACGCAGGCTGAGAACGCAGGCAAGGCCGATGAAATGGGATCGTCGATGCATCGATGGAAATGGGATCACCCCACCAGCGGCCAGCCCTCGCGGCAGGCCTTGAACCGCAGTTCCTGGCCCTTGGCGCTGATGGTGACCTTTGATTGCTTGGGGAACTGACGGCGCGAGGTGGATGGGCCGGGATGGGGCATGGCTGGATCTGGGTTGACGATCAGAAATACGCATGATCCGGCATCCATCTTCCCCGCACCTTCTCGCACAGACCCCGCGGATCTGGAGCATCTGATCTGGAAATGGTTACAGTCACTTCGGCCATTTGGGGTTGGAGCGTCGCCGCTGATTGGATAGTGGACATGGTTCCCGCCGCATCCCCCTCTTGCTCTTGACAAGACTCTGGGAGCTCGAAGTCCACCAAGATTGTCAATCGAACTTAATCAACCATCCCATGAAAAATCGACTGGCTTGCCTAAGCGCCTCCCTCATCGCAGCCGCGTCATCACCAGCCACCCCGATTGCCGTCTATGATTTCACCGCTGGCGCGACCACATCCTCCGATACGGAAACGCTGACGGTCGCAGGAGCCATGGTCTCCGGATCCGGGGTGACGCCTGCGTTCACCTCGGATCGGGTCGAGATTGGAGGAAATGACACTCCCTACAACTATCCTCCTACGCCCAATCCTAGCAGTCTGGACGATGCAATGGCTCCCGCGATCAGCACGGGTAGCTACCTCAGCTTCACCGTCACCATCGGCAACGATGTCGAGGTGGACTTGACGAGTATCGACTTCGATTACAGCTCCATCAGTGGCTTCGATTTCGGCTTTGGAGTCTTCACGGATATCACCGGATTCACGGTGGGCGGCGAGCTTGCCGGTGTCTTTGGCAATGAGGCGAGCAACCCCTCGCTGAGCGGTCCGATTGACCTTTCCGGCATTCCCAGCCTGCAGAACCTGACGGATACATCCGTCGAATTCCGATTCTATTTCATGGACCGAAGCGGAGTGGGCACACGGATCCACGTCTTCGACAGCGTCAGTCTGGAGGCAGCGGTGGCGACGCTGTCGGCCTCGCCGACGATCACCGATTTCAGCTACGATCCGACCGACGGCAGCGCCGAGGTGAGCATCGAGGGCGCCGCCAACACCAACTACAAGCTGGTCGAGGCCGACGACCTGGACTTTTCGAATCCCGATCAGAATCCCATCGATTTAACCGGGGCCACCGTGACCGTGGGCACGCTCGTCGGCAACGAGGTGACCACCGATGGCAGCGGCCATGCCACGGTGCAGTTCACCCTCGGCACCGCCAAGGACGCCACCTTCCTCCGGGCCGAAACGGCACCTTGAGGACACCCCGGCCCCGATGCCCCGTCAAGCCCGCCATCGTTGGGGCCGCCCGCGGGTGGAATTCCATCACCATCGCGGCGGCCAACCGCAGTCGCCTGGGGCAATTCCCCGATCTGAACTAAACGAGGTGCCAGTTGGTCCGAAAATTAGAACTTGAAAAGCAGGGCATGAGCAGCATCACTCGTTTGCGCGCCTTTTCAGGCCGGGCGACACAACCCGGAACTGCTGCTGCCGCGCAGAGCAACTCACGAGACCCTGACAGCTTGGCAATCAGCAATATTTTCAAGAAAGCTTAAACGATACCCCCATGAAGCGACCATTTATCTTCCTCTGTGCCGCTTTGATCGCATCCGCCTCAGCACAGGCCACGGTCATCGCCCAATATGATTTCACCGGCGGATCGACGGCATCCTCGGATACGGAACTCTCCACTACCGCCAGCAGCTTCGCAGCCAGTGGTATCACTCCGTCATACACGAGTAATCGTGTTGAAATCGGTGGTGATGATACCCCGACTGTTGCCTTTGACCCTTCCAATCCGTCGGACTTGGATACCGTTATGGATGCGGCGATTACTAATGGTCATTACCTCAGTTTCACCGTGACCATCGACAGCGCCACCGAGGTGGACTTGACCAGCATTGATTTTGATTACACTTCCACAAGCGGTTTTGACTTCGGCTTTGGCCTCTTCAGTGACAAAACCGGATTCACGGTTGGCAATGAGCTTGCGGGTGTCTTTGGAAATGAAGGTAGCGACCCCTCATTGAGTGGTCCGATTGACCTTACCGGCATCACCAGCCTGCAAAACCTGACGGACACGACGGTGGAATTCCGGTTTTATCTCACGGACCGTAGCGGAAGCAATACGCGTATCCACCTCCTGGACAATGTCAGCCTGGAAGGGAATGTGGGCGCCATCCCCGAGCCGTCATCGGCATTTTTGCTGGGGTTCGCGTTTCTGGGGATTCTTCGCCGACGCCGCTGACATCGGGTTCCGATGGATCGGTGAAACGGCATTTCTTGCACGCCTTTCAGGGTGCGGATTCAACCCACCATCCAACCCGAGGTGGTCGTCTCCCGCATTCGCGGGATCCTCGACCCCGGGCTATCGCCTGTTATCCTTTCAGGATAAGGAATCCCCGTAATCCGTGGCAGACAGCGCAGCACGGCCCTTCAGGATCATGTCGCGTCTGCAAGGCACACGATAGTCGAGGGCTTCTTGCCCCGCGGGCCCTCAAACGATTCGTCTAACATGGCCGGCAACGGGGCCGATGGTGCCTCCCTCGACAAACGCAGCCTTGGTGAAGCTCCGACTCCTGTCGTCCTTGCCACTGGCGATATTGTCGGCCCAGCGCACGATACGCCGAGCCCATTGGCTGCCATCCCAGCCGATATGCGTCACCATGGGGCGAAACCACGCAAAGGCCGGGTCAGGATCGTCACAAATCAACGACACGTCCCGCGGCGCGAGGATTCCGTGGTGTGTCAGATATTGCTGGGCGGCAAGGAAAGTGTGAGCCTCCTCGATGATCAGCGCGGTGGGAGGAGTGTGCCGGAAAAGACTGGCCAACAGCCCTTGCAGCCCCTCCGCGCTTTCCCTCCAGTCCGGCAGATTGTAGGGGCCGTGTTGAATTCCACCGGCAGCCAGTTCGTCCAGAAAGACCTGCTCGAACTCTCCCGGATCGGGCTTGCGGCGCACTTCGCGCGCCAACATCACGATGCGTTTGTGACCAAGTTCGACGAGGCGTCGAACCGCTGTCCGCAACGCGGGCACCTTGTCGGGACCGGTGCTCGCGATCTCGATCCCACGGCGGCGCCCCGCCAGGGCGAACGTCGGTATGTTCTGTTGCGAGAACCAAAGCAGCACCTCGCGCGAGCCGGAAAAGACCAGCCAGGCATCAGCCGGAGACCTGACCACAAAGCGGGCGATTCTCTCGGTGTTCATGCCCAACTCCACCAAGCTCTTTGATGCGAAGCGCGCCGAATGCCCCGCCTCCATCAAGCGGTGCTGCACGTCCACGTTGTAATAGCTCTTCGAATCGTCCGGCGCGTAGAGCAGGATTTGAACCCGCAATCGGGGTGCCGCAGGCTTGTCCGGCAGTTGTAAACGGGCGACTCTCCGACTTTTGCGTGCCCCCTGAAACAGGACCAGCCCTTCGTGCTCCAACTGCCGCACCGCCTTGCCGACCGCCACGGAGTTGACCCCCAGGGTCTTGGCCAACTGCTGCACACCGGGCATTTCTCCACTGAGCGTGCCCTTCTCAATCTGTCGTCGCAGATACGCGGCAAGCTGTTCACTGGTGGAGAGGCGGCTGAACGGTTCCATGACTGCACAATCCAGTCAACCCGCTCACTCAAGTTCAATGACGAAAAACCGGCGAGTGTCGGGGCCGGCGTAAGTCCAGGTGCTTTCGTCGCCGGAAGCGGCGGCGGGCACACCGGTCACTGTGGTCCAACCCAATGGCGGGGTGGCGAGGTCCGCGCTGTGGCGGATGGTGAAGGTGAGCCCGGGCTGGGACGGCCAGCGCAGCTCGAAGCCGTTCGATGGCGCCGGTCCGATCATGGCCCGGAAGAACTTGGTCGGATTGAGGGGATCGAGACCCAGGCGCAGCTCGGTGTGGTCGTCGGATCCGTCACCATCCGTGTCCCGGTCGTCGGGGTCGGTCTCGCCCGGGTCGAGCAGGCCGTTGGCGTTGGCGTCCTCGTCGGCATCGTTGCGGCCGTCACCATCGAGATCGAGATTGCCCATGATGGCGGCGGTCGAGAGGGCTCCCTGGCCGGCAGACGGATAGGTGGGCCAGATCGTGCCGAAGGTGGTGGTCCATTCCTCCTCGAACCGGCGCGCCATGCCCCGGGCCATTTCGAGGACCTTTTCCGGATGGGTCGCCGCAAGGTCGCTGCTTTCGGTGGGATCGGCGGCAAGGTCGAAAAGGGCGAAGCGCTCTTCTTCCCAGAGATAGGTCAGCTTCCAGTCGCCCTTCCGGTAGTTGGCGAAGTGGTCGTTGTCATCCCGTCCGTGCGGATAGTAGATGAGTATTTCCTGCTCGCGGTGGGATCCCGGTGTACCGCTGAGGTAGGGGCTCAGGTCCTGACCATGGATATCGGCGGTCGAGGGAATTTCGACCCCGGCGACATTCATGATCGTGACCGGCAGGTCCCAGCAGGCGACGATGTCGTGCTCGACCGAGTTGCCCGGGATCGGGAGGGCCTGCTGGAAGGGGTTGGTGGGATCGGGCTTGGCCCAGGCCACGATCAGTGGGATGCGGCTGCCCCCCTCGGCACGGTTCCCCTTCATTCCGAGGAGCGGATAGTCGTTGTAGGGGGCATCCGGCAGGGCGTTGTCGTTGAGGAGGGGGTTGTCGGAGCCGTTGTCGCCGAGGAAGATGATCAGGGTTTCTTCGGCCACTCCCTCGGCATCAAGATGGGCGACGATCTCACCGAGAGAAAGATCCATGCCCTCGATCATGGTGGCGAAGGAACGGCTGGTGCTGGTGATGGCGGAATAGTCGCCGGTGGCCCGCGGATCGGTTTGAAATGGCGCGTGCACCGCGTAGTGGGACATGTAGAGGAAGAAGGGCTGGCCGCGGCCCACGGTTTCCGTGATCGCCTCGTTGGCCTTGATCGTGAGCGCCTCGGTCAAGAAGGTGTTGGTCCCGTGGAATTCCTCCACCCCCGGGATGAGCCACGACGGGCGCGAGGGGCCGGCGTAATTGTCGGTGCCGAGATAGCTGCCGGGCTGCCCCTGCCAACTGCCGCCGATATTGACATCGAAGCCGATGAAACGCGGGTCCTCGACCTCATCATAGACATTGGGATCGTGTTGGTCGGTGAAGTGTCCCTTGCCGGTGTGGATGGTGCGGTATCCCGCGGCTGACAGCCATTTCGGCAGGGTCTCCTCATCCGGGTTCTCGATCCCCCGGTTGCGATAGTTCGAGGGGGCATACTGTCCCAGTCTCTCGCCGTTGGTGGAGACCCACGAAGTCACCGCGTGGCCCGTGGTATTGAGGCCCGTCATGAGGCTGACCCGGGTCGGACTACATGTCGGCTGGGCGTAGGCATGGGTGAAGCGCATGCCGTTGCCGGCGAGCGCCTCCATGGCCGGAGTAACGTAGAGGTGGTTGAAGTTGCGGTGGACCGGAGTCCCGTTCGAGTCGCAACTGAACGGCACCGAAGTGTCCATCGGCCCCATGTCATCGACCAGAAAGAGGACGATGTTCGGACGAGGGGGGCCCGCATGCACCGTCAGGCTTTCCTCGACCGTTCCAACTTCATTGGTGGCGCTGAGGGTGAAGGTGGTGGTCGCGGCGATCGTCTTCGCGAGCGTGCCCGAGGCGGCCACGGGACCGGCCTCCGAACTGAGGATGACGCTGTCGGCACCGCTGACGGCCCAGTCGAGGGTCACGGTGGATCCTGGCGCGACGTAGCGGTCGTCCACGATGAACGTGTCGATCACGGGCAAAGGATCCGGCTCGGGGACCCGTTCGACCACCTGACCGAAGTTGAGCGCACCCACACCACCGGTCACACTTGCCGTAAATGCGATGGTGCCGGCATCCGGGGCGATGCCATTCCAGTCGACCACGGTGGTCATGTTGTTGGCGGAACCGTGCATCACGTCGGCAGCCGTGCCGCTGCCGGTGGTCAGATGCCAGGTCTGGGTTCCACCTGGGTTCGCACGCGATCCATAAAAGAGCAGGTCGTAGAGCATGGAGTTGTCCAGCCCGCCGATGGTCACGGTGAGTTCGCCGGCAGCCTGATCTCCCGCATTGAAGAACAAGCTGTCCTGCAATGCGGCGATTGCGAAGTCCGCGAGTTCGCCGGGAAACACGTTCACAGGATTGGCACCCGAGACGGCATTGCCCGCGTCGGAAGTGCCACCGCTGGTCCGGGTGACATCAATGGTCCAGCCGGTCGCCGACCCGGTGATGTCGTTGTTCAGCCCGACGGAGCCTGTGGTATCGGTCGTGTCGTTGAAAGCAGGCGCATTGTAGGTCAATCCTCCCGAGGAGGTGAGCAAGCCGGAGGCGCTGCCGAAGTCGATCAGGGCGGTTTTTGGCTGCGACGACGTCTGCAGGCCGACGGCGTCCTCGTACGTCGCACCGAAGCGGAACTCGTCGACAAACGCCCCTCCCTTCAACTGGAAAGCCACCGTATCGAAGGCCGACTGGTCGAGCGCGGGAATGGTCGCTGCCGCCAAAATGGGGCTACCGGGGTTCAGGTCGGTGTCCGGCGCGTAGAGGGTGAGTGTCTCATCCGTCAGATCATCCGCGCCCCAATCGATTCGGCCGACGATCAGGATCCTGGCATCCTCGTTGATGTAGGCCGGAGTGTCCAACAGGACGCGGTTGGCGTAGGTGTCGGCATCGGCGTCATCCTGCCAATAGGCACCCTGGATTCTGCCTGAGGTCGAATTGGCGTTGAGAAAGGACACTCCGATTCCCTCGCCGCCTGCGAGATTCCTCCGTTGTCCGAATGTCCCCCCCGCGCCCGTGACGAAATTCACGAAGGCGTCCGTGCCCAGACAGAAGCTGAAGTCCACATTCACGATGGAACTGGGCGCGTTCCGCATGACAACGCTGAACCAGAGGGTGTCCCCATTGGCCATCAGGTTGCCCTCATCGAGCACGGAGGGGGCGCCGATGTCGCGTGCCGCGCTGCCGCCGGTGGCGCTGCCGATCACGGAGTTTCCTGCCACCGCGAGGCTACCCCAGCTCAATCCGGGAGAGACCACCGCAGGAGCCGCGTTGTAGGTGCTCCAGGGACCCGAGAAACCAAGCCCGCCATTGGCCCCGCCCACGGATCCGCTGCCGTAGTCGAAATCCTCGTAGATCAGAGCACCTCCGGAGTCCGCCTGCACGACCTGCATCGGAAAGGCAAGAGCGAGCAGAGCGACGGCGGATCGTCCAAGGCACGCTATCAGGTGGCGGATCATGGGATGGACACGGCAACCTTGAGTCTTGCGAAGAGCTTTTCACCGACGGCGAGACTGCGCGGGATCGCCACGGTCACCTGGTCGATTCCGGCCTCATAGAAATCATCGACTTCGCTGATGCTGATCTGCGTGGGGTCCGTTCCCTCGTGCGCGGCGGTCGTCCAACCCGAGAGGTTGCTCCCGTATTCCACGGCGATGGTGGTGTTCGGGTCGGCGTTCGCCAGATCACTCCGGCGAAAGACGAACAGGAACTTGTCCGGATCAGTGGTGTTGTCGAAGCCCGGGGCCTTGCCCATATCGTCCGACCCGTCCGTCGGATCGCCTCCGACCACGTATTCGATTCCGGTATCGAGGCCACCGCCATCGAAGTCCAACTCCGGATTGCTGTCGCCCAACGTTCCCAGGAAGGGACCTCCCGACCACGTGTCGTAATCGCTGGCGCTGCCTCCCAAGCCGATCACATCCTCATAGGTCGCCCCGAAGCGGATTTCGTCGATGGTTACCGCATCCTTCATCTGGAAAGCCACCGTATCGAAGGCGGACTGGTCGAGTGCGGGAATGACCATGCCATCCAAAACTGCGGTGCCAAGGTTGAGGTCGGTATCCGGAGTGTAGAGGGTGAGCGTTTCTCCCGCCAGATCATCGGCGCCCCAATCAATCCTGCCGACGATCAGAAGTGTGGCCCCATTCCAACGGTCAAAGGCGAGTTGAGTCACGCGCTCGGCATAGGAGTCCGCATCATTATCCTGATAATAGGCACCCACGATATCGCTCACACTCGAACTGCGGTTGATCTTGGCCACTCCGATTCCCTCGCCACTTTGCAGGCTTGTTCGATCTCCAAACTCACCTGATCCGTAATCGGCGAAGCCGTCACTGCCCAGTGAAAAATTGAAGTCCACATTCGTATGGCCGGACGGGATGGAAAGCAGGAAGCTGAACCAAAGCGACTGTCCGTTTGCCATCAAGCCGGCACTGTCCAGGGCGGAGGTGTCACCGATGAGGCGAGCCCCTGCCCCTGAGCCGGAATTCACTGCCTTACCCGCGCCGTTGCCTGCCACGGCAAGGCTGCCATAGCTCAAACCGGGGGCAACCACGCTCGGGGAACTGTCTATCGTGCTCCAGGCAGCAGTGAAACCTGTCCCGCCATTGTTGGTGCCCAAACCTCCGGCATCGTAGTCGAATCCTTCATAGATGAGGGCGCCTCCGGGGCCGGACGGCGGGGCCTGGGTTGTCGCATCGAAGGCGGCGGACTCCAGGCTCGAGTTCTGCTGGGCCGATTTGTCACGGGCCTTGACGGTGTAGCTGTAGGTCGTCGAGGGGCTGAGGCCACTGTCGGTGTAAGTCGTCGAGTCCTGCCAGCCGCTGTCGTCACCGCCCGCGTTGCCGCTGGTTTCGGTGAAATAATACTCCACCCCGCTGCCTTCCGGATCGACGACGGTTTCCGCAGTCATGCTGATCTCAGTCGATGATGTCGCAAATGGGGCCACATCGAAACCGGGGATGGGCGGAGAACCGTTGTCCGTGGCCTCGGTGGTGGCGGCGGCATTCGGCGACCAATCGGTGGCGTTCTGATTCGGCGACTTGTCGCGAGCCCGCACGCGGTAGGTGTATTCCGTTTCAGAATTCAGCCCGGTATCGACGTAGATCGAACTGTCCTGCCAGCCACTGTCGTTGCCGCCGCCCGAGACGCTTTCAAAGTAATACTCCACGCCGTTTAGATCGGTGGCCGTGGTGGCGGTCATGGTGATGCTGCTGTCACCCAGTGCCGCAGGTGGCGTCGCCCAGATCATTGGGTCGGGGCTGGGCGGTGTCGTATCCGGGACCATCTGGTCCGTGGCAATCACATCGTCATAGCTGGCAGCAAAGCGAATCTCGTCGATTTGCGGCGAGTCTACATTTTTGCCGGAAAAGGAAAGGACGTCGAACTGCGCTTGATCCATTACCGCGCTGGTGGTGGAAACCGGTGAGCCGGGCAAAACAAGATCCGTGCCGGGGAGGAAAATCTCGACGGTGTCTGCCGAGGCGCCATCCGCGCCCCAGGTGATGCGCCCGACCACGAGACCTGTGGTTTCCGAGGGGATCGTGCCGGTCGTGGTGCCGGTCGAGCGGGCCTCGGCCTGCCAAGTGGCCGCTTGGGGTCGCGTCCCCCTGTCGAGAAACACCCCGATGGCCTGACCGCCGTCCTGCACGCCTCGCACACTTCCTTCACTGGCGGGACTCTTGTTGATGGTGCTCCGGTCGGTGCCCAAACAGAACATGACCGTGGTATTCACATCTTCGGTATTGTTGGTGAGGAAGCTGAACCAAAGCTCCCCGCCGTGATCGAGCAGGCCGGCCTCGGCCAACTCGGACCGGATCCGGGTATTCACCACGGCATCACTACCGCCGGGATTGGACACATGGTTACCGGAAGTGGGCAGCGTGCCGAAAGACAGGCTGTCCGCAACGACACTGCTGTTGCCGATCCAGCGACCTGAGAGCCCGGCTCCCACACGATTCTCCCGAAGAGTCGAGTCCGCATCGGCAAAGGGCTCGTAGATGTAGGCGTTGCCCGGAGACAAGCCATCAAGATTGATAGTCTCCTCGGTCGGCGCCGCGGAGCCATTGGTGGGCACCACGCTGTAGGTAACGTCGCCCGAGGCGGGCGGACTGGTGTCGTCGTAGCTGGTAGCAGTCCCCGCGATGGTATCGATCAGACTGCCGTTGCGGCGCACTTCAATGTTGGCGTAGCCGAGATTGTTGGTCCACTTGAGGCGGACCTTGTTCTGAAAACGATAGACATCGAGATCGGTGATCCCGGCGTCGAAAGTGAGCGTTAGCGGCGGGCAGGGATCGCCGGATTTGGCGAACTCGAGCTGATACTCGATCAGGCCCGGCTCGGCGGTCGTATCGAGATAGCTCGCCGGGCTTATCGGCGCCGCTGCCGCGATTTCCGAGCTGTCGCGCAGCACGCGCACGCTGGTGGCGGCATCCGTGCCGTCCTCCCAGCTCAGCGTCACGCCGGTAGCATCGCCAGTCGCCCGGAGGCGGTAGGGGCAGCGGGCCGGAACCATCTGCGACATGACATCCGCCATCGCCAAGCCGAGGTTGACGTAGCTCTTGGCATTCCGGTTCCAGTGGTAGTCCTCATTATTCGGCGACTCCTCGACCAACTGCCAGAACGTGAGATCCTCGTAGGGCTGACGCGTGTCGATGGTGGCCACGTTTCCGGCAAAGGCCGGATAGGCTGCGGCATCGGCCACCGCGAGCTGGGCGAGCTCGACCTCGCGATAGGTGAACCAGGCGGTCGTGCCCGTGGTGGCAATCACGAACGGCAGGTTCGGCACCGACAGGTCACTGCGGATGTCATTGATGAAATTCACGAGATTCGCCTCGTAGGCCGCGCTACGGTCGACATTGATGAGATCGTTGTAGCCCTGGTGCCAGCAGAGGCCGGCAATCTCGTAGCCTTCCACCGCGTCGTAGCCGGGCACACTGGCCAGGTCATTGGCGATGAATCCGTTCACATCGGCGATGATCCGCTCGTACCAATACCCGATGTCGCCATCGGCGACGGGAGTGGCGTAGGGACCCGAACTGGGCGGGAGGAAATCGACGCCGAGGCTCCTGCCTCCCTGGGCTACCTTGATCAGGATCACCGGTTCCTCGTAGAGATCACCCATGGCGTGTCCGAATCCGAGTTCCGGGCCGATCGACCCACCGTCGATTCCAAAGCCAGCCGTCAACCCGGCGTTTCCATCCGCCTGCGACACACTGTGATACCAGACATCGGAGCGTTGTACCCAGGCACCGGCTCCATCCACCAGGAACTGGTAGTCACCGTTGAGGTCATTCGCCACCGTGTAGGCAAGGGTGCCAGGCGTGGTCTCTCCAGCCACCACACCCTGTCCGACCATGTTGGACTGCCCGGCGAGGATGAAGATCTTCGCGGGGGCCGCCTGCAGGGCGGGTACTGCCAGGCCAAGCGCGAGAAGAGCGGCGGCAAGGATGTTGGAGAAACGGAAGAGGGAGTTCATGGTTGGTCGGGTTTTGTTGATGCCATTCGGATGACCACGCGGCAGCGGTCACAAGAGTGTCCAAGAGTCGGGGCGGCCCAAATGAGGCCGCCCCGGTCGTATCGGAAGTTACGTTTCAAAGGTTCAACGGCGGCGGCGGAACAGAGCCAGGCCGGACAGACTCAGCAGCGCGAAAGAACTGGGCTCTGGAATAGCAACCGCCTCAAAAGTCATCGTGGTGATGCGAAATCGATTGTTACCATCATTACCAGCCAGTTCACCTGAATTGTTCTTGATGAACAGCATACTCCCATCGCTGATGTCGATCGACAGGCCACTTCCGTCCACGCCTCCCAAGTCAGTTGACGATACACCGTCGATGACGAGCAGTGCATTAGCCGCTGATGTTCCCGTCACTTGGGTGGCGTTGAAATCGGTGAGGCGAAGGATGGTGTTCGTAGCGAAATTCGTGAGATCGAATACGATGCTCATACCTTGACTGGTGTCCCCCTTGAAGAGGCCGTTGCTGGGTGCAAAACCATCGGAATTTACCGCGAACTCGCTGTTTACAGTCGTTAGCGTCACATCATTTCCGCTTACGCTGGCGGTGGTCCACACTTGCAGATCCATGTCGAAACCATCCGTGTTATCGGTCAATCCGGTCAAAGATCCCGTGACCGAAACATTATCTTCCAGTCCGCTTCCGCCCGACGAATCTGTGGGTGTCCCATCGACAAGAGAGGACACAGTGAGCGAGTCCGGAGAAGAGGTGTTACTACCGGAGGTAAAGTCGAATGTAATGGCTGCACCGGCCGGGCTGATGGCAGTGACCATCACAACAAGAAGGCCGGCGAGAGGTCGGGTGATTCGTTTTGTGTCGCTTGCTTTCATAATCATGAGGTTGGATTCAAGGAGTTGGAGTTGGCTTTTGGAGCATTCGAAGTCTTCTGCTGAGTCGGATTTATGGCGCGGATTGCGCCCGGACGAAGTCGCGCGGGTCTCCGGTCAGGGTCACGCGGACCTTGCCGTCGCCGTTGGCGTCGGTCGTCAGCACGCTGTTGCTGGTGCCGCCGACGGTGCCCGCATCGCCGACTGGGTCGCCCTGTACCAGATTCTCGATCAGCGCGCCCGCGGTGAAATCGAGCGTGGTGGAGGAGTAGAATTCGTAGTCCGTTGATGGATCGCCGACGAGCGTCAGCTCCCAAAGGTCCTGCCCGACCGAGGTGATCGAGGTGATTCTCGGCTCGACGGCGCTGACCGCGACCGGAAGCACGTCGTCAGAGGTCGCACCGAAACGGATCTCGTCGATCTTCACGTCGGCTTTCAATTGGAATGCCACCGTATCGAAGGCGGACTGGTCGAGCGCGACAAGACTCGTCGCCGCCAAAACGGGTGTTCCGAGATTCAGGCTGGCATCGGGAGCATAGAGAGTGAGCGTCTCAGCCGCCAGATCATCGGCTCCCCAATCAATCTTGCCGACAATCAGCAGACTGGTTTCCCTATCGAAGGTTGCCGTGCCGGTTGACTTCACGCGGTTGGCGTAGCTGTCAGCATCACCATCATCCTGCCAATAAGCGCCATCGATCCTGCCTGTGTTCGAGTTCACGTTGCTCAAGGCGAATCCAATCCCCTCGCCACTTTGCAGATCGAGCCTCCGGGCGAAAGGATCCGTACCTTGAATGTAATTGGCGAAACCGTCCGTGCCCAATGAGAAGTTGCAGTCGACATTGACAACGGTCTCGGTCCCGAGCTCCAGAAGAACACTGAACCAGAGGGTCTCGCCGTTGCCCATCAAGCCGCCACTATCCAGCACGGAGGTCGCCCCGATGTCGCGTGCCGCTCCCCCGGTGCCAGATGAGCCGATCACGGAGTTGCCGGCCACTTCAAGGCTTCCCCAGCTCAGGCCGGGGCTAGTGACCTGAGGGGCGGCTTTCACCGTGCTCCAAGCCCCGGTGAAACCCGTTCCGCCATTGTTCCCGCCCACTCCCCCGGTCTCGTAGTCGAAGCCTTCGTAAACGAGCGGAGCCGCATGCAGGAGGCCTCCAGCAGCGAGAAATACGGGGATCAGTGAGGGGATGGGGGCGAGCTTCATCGGTGCGAATCTTGACTTTCTACCGACGGAATGAACGAAACGAGACCTCGAATCAATGAGCGACCGAAAAAGCGCCTGATACCACTTTTTGAATAGTCAATCGGACACCGCCGGAATCCCCGCCCGCGAGAGTGGCCCATCGTCAGGTGTGGCGCTCAAGAATCCATGTCCAGAAGCCAGCGGCCCCGGACCGAATGGCCACTGTCCTTTGGCGATCCTTTCGATGGCCCCGAAGGGACCATGCATGATCAGCCGGGCGCTTCAGCGCCCGGAATCAGGAAGAGAAGTTCCCCCGTCGGAAACCGACGGAACATCGAAACACGCCCCGCACAACCTGTCTCGTCGGTTTCCGACGAGGGAGACCGCCCGGCGACCACCGGGGACTCGAAGTCCCCGGCTATGGATGTCCCGTCCCTTCGGGACGTCGGTCTGCGGGGCTTAAGAGACTGTTGCAAAACTCCGGATGGTCCCGCGGAACTCCTTGGAAAGGCTGGCAAGGCGCGTGGAGGAAGTGGATCGAGATCCTCGACCGACAAGCAACGCAGCCAGCGTTTTCAAGGAGTTCCGCCCGTCAGGGCCGCCATCCGTTGCCTTCGCGAAGCGCACGATTTCCAATTCCCCATTCCTGGCGGCGGGGCGGTTCGGGGTTTTTCAACAGTCTCTTAAGGAAGCGCCATTCGCCCCAGCCCCCCATCAAGGCGGTTTCCGTTACCGGAAGGACGATCGGAACGTCGCCCGGTGCTCCGAACAAGGAGCTGGGCACCAAGGGGATTGGTCGAGCCTTGGAATCCCGGAGACCCCCATGAACGGCAGATCTCCAACGAACCAACCAACTATACTAGGAATGATATCAGCACCCCCGCGGTTCTTCAGTTGAAAAGCCGCAAAACCGCCTGCAAAAGTAAATACGTGCCGAACGTCAGGCGCCGTGGCTTGTCACCCCTTCCACACCGCTTGACCAAGGCACGTTTCATTCCGGCATATTGACCCGATTCCAGCATGAAATCATCGGCATTCACCAACCCGGGACGCAGCGGCTTCGCCTTGGTCGTCACCGTCTCCCTCATGGTCCTGCTGGCGCTGCTCGCGGTCGGCCTGCTCAGCCTCTCGGCGGTTTCGCTGCGCGGCAGTTCGCATGAACTCGCGCTGGCCGAGGCGCGGGCCAACGCCCGCCTCGGCCTGGTGGTCGCCATCGGCCAGCTCCAGAAGCAGATGGGGCCCGACCAGCGGATCTCGGCACGCGCGGAGATCCTGGATGCGAATCCCGGCACCGAGGAGGTCGACGGGGTTTCGAATCCGCATTACCTGGGAGTGTGGGATTCCTGGGATTCATGGCTGACGGACAACAAGGACAGCCTCTCCATCCAGGACACCTACAAGCCCGGCCGCGATCCCTCCTTGTTCCGCGGATGGCTGGTGAGCCATCCGGATGCCGACGAATACGCCACCGCCATCGACTCGCAACCGGCCGCGGACTGGGTCGAGCTGTGCGGCGGCAGTAGCGCGGGTCCGGACGCGGCCAAGCACGTCAGGGCCCGCAGGATTGCGCTGAAAAACGGCGACCGGGTCGGCGGAAACTACGCGTGGTGGGTGTCCGACGAGTCGCTGAAGGCCCGCATCGACCTGGAGGCGCGCGACGAGGCCACCACCCTCGCATCCGCGCAGATCGTGGCCTCCCACACCGGCCGCACGGGCATCGAGACGATGACGGCCATGTCCGGCTTCGACACCCGCCCGGAGTCGCTTGCGAAAATGGTCACCACCGGGCAGGCCGGGATCGGAACCGGAGGGGCCGCCGAGCACTTCCACGACCTGACGGCCTACAGTGTGGGTCTTCTTACCGACGTGCGCTCGGGCGGCTTCAAGAGCGACATCAACCTGGCCTTCGAATCCGATGTGATCCCGGAGGGAATGGACGAGGCGCCGGTGTTCGGCGGGCGTCCGTTCGACGCGCCGATCCGCCCGATGACCGGCGAGTTGGCGGACATCACTCCCCAGAACCCCTACGTGGCGCCGATGTCGTGGCGTCAGATGCGCGAGTATTACCGGGTCTATCGGGAATTTCCGGGTGACGGCGACAAGCAGCCGATCGAGTGGAGCGGCGGCACTCCGGAGACTCGTCGATTCGTCATGGGGGTCCAGCCGCAGCGGTGGGATACCGCCGGCTACATGCGACAGTTGGTGATGTTGCGCCAGAACTGGGTGCTGGCCACCGCTTCGGTGGCGAATTCGTCCATGCCGGGCGGTATCGAATACCAGATCCTCGCGATCCCGGTGATCTACGTGTGGAACCCGTACAACGTGACGATGCGGGTTTCCTCCAAGGAGGTTTCCTACCTTGCGGCCATGTTCTACTCGGTCGGCATGTGGCACCGGGTTTACCGGGGCAACACCCTGATCAGCGACGACCAGTTTCCCGAGGTGCTCGCCTTCGGTCAGGGGAAGGTCAACAACACCGTGACGGCCAACCAGTCCGGCTACCGGATGGTGCTGACCGAGGGCAACGGATCGGACATCGTGTTCGAGCCGGGTCAGGTGCGGGTCTTCAGCACGGACTCGGAGGCCACGCGCCAGGGCGGCGGGGCGCACGACCAGCGCAACTTCATCGCCACTCCGGGCTACACCCCGGTCGAGAACTTGCCGGGAATCCGCGGCTTGCGATACATCGTCAATCCGGGCTCGGCCGGCCAGGTCGGCAACGGCGAGTTGTCGTTTGCGCTGCGCTTCGCCACACGGCCCGTCAATGGCCGGATCGACCCCTATCATTTCGGGGGATCGAGGAAATCCGCCATTGTCCACCACTTTCAGGAAGTCAGCACGGCGACCCAGGGGGTTTATGAGGAGAACGGCCGCCTGGTCGACTACACGATCGGCTGGCACCCGGTGGCCAACCTGGGCTTCACCCTGATCGACTGGATGGGCCCGACGGAGATGGATCAGGCATGGATCGTCCGCGATCATCCGGCCTACCGCGCCAAGTGGGACGGCAGGCCCGGGTCGCCGCCGGTTCCGATCGGGATCTACAGCATCACCGCGAAATGCGCCGAGCAGCTTGTTTACGATTCCAGCCTGGGCTTGGCCAAGGATTACCGCAACCGCACCTGGCTGCATGCGCCGCACTCGCGGCTGGCGCACTTCCTGATGCACCCCAACGACCTGAACCGGGCGGATTTCCCCTACCAGATTCATTACCGGCCCGTGAACGGCGACCAGGAGCTTTCCTCCCTGCTGCAGGCGGATGGGCCGAGCGGCTTCTTCGGCGGCGGCTTCACCCCGGCCAGCGGACAGACGCATATCTCCGCCCACAGCCTGCCGATCGGGCCGACCACCAGCCTGGCCTCGTTTGCCGGGATCCGGGTCGATCACGCGAGCGCCCGTCTGGCGCAGACCGAGGACAATTTCTCCAACCCATCGGTCAGGAGTTCGTTGGCGCCCGGTGCCTACGTCAACCGCGGGTTCTTCAACCTGAAGCACAAGGCGCATGCCGGCGGGGCGTTCGGTCTGGGCATCGGCAATGCCTACGCCCACCCGATGGTCGAGGCCGACGAGGTTTACACCCGCGTCGACTTCGGCGAGGACACGGGCTGGGACAATGACCGAGGCACCTACCTGCCGGTGATCGACGATTACTGGGACCACCTGTTCCTCTCCAACGAGGAGCTTTGGGATTCCTGGTTCTGCTCGGGAATCGCGCCGGTCACCAGCAATGGCAGCGTGATCGCTTCGAAGGAGGAAGTCGCCAGGGACTTCTTCTCCAACGAACCCACGCCGATGTCCCCGCACTTTCTGCCGTATCGGCGGGACAAGACCGTCGAGGATCTTGTCGATCTGGTTGAAACCACGACTGCCGCGACCGGCGAGAATGGCTGGGACCGGATCGCCTCCCACATCCTCAACAAGGGCCAGTTCAACGTGAACAGCACCTCGCAGCAGGCCTGGAAGGCGCTGCTCATGAGCCTGGCGGACCGCCCCATCGCCTGCTTCGATCCCAACTCCGGCACCTCGGTGATTCCGCCGGATGAGGACGAAGTGACCCTTTCGCGCCATCCGCTGGCCAACAGCGAGTCCGCGGCGGACGGCCCGGACGACGACCACGCGTGGCGCGGCATCCGCAAGCTCACCGAGCCCCAGATCGACAAGCTGGCCGAGGAGATCGTCCGCCAGGTCAAGCTGCGCGGACCCTTCCTCAACATGGCGGAATTCATCAACCGCAGGCTGACCACGGACGATACCGGCGTCACCGGCGCGCTGCAGGCCGCGATCGACTGGGACGAGTTCAACGCCGGCTACAGCGGCACGACCAGCGGCACCGGCGAAAGCATCAACAAGGCCTACAAGGGCGGTGACGACATGATCTCCTCCCTGTCGGCATCCTATCCGAACCCGAAAGCCGCCAGGGGATCCCGCTATGCGGGGATCCCGGGCTACGTGATGCAGTCCGACATCCTGCAGGGCCTCTCCACCTCGCTCAGCGTTCGGGGCGACACCTTCGTGATCCGCGCCTACGGGGAAAGCCTCGCCGATGGCCGGATCGCCGCCCAGGCCTGGTGCGAGGCCGTGGTGCAGCGGATGCCCGAGTACGTGGACCCGTCCGATGCGGCGGACAAGAAGATGCGGATCGCCGGCAAGCTGCCCGGGGAAACCGCCTCCCTGCAACCGGCCAACCTGGCCTACGGCAGGCAATTCGAAATCACCTCGTTCCGCTGGCTCAACCATGATGAGATCTGAGATCCCCCTTCCCTGCGCGGCCTTGCTTCACGCCCTTCTCCTGTTCCTTTCGCCGTGCCTGGGGGCCGAGGAGCGGAGCTGCGAGGTGGCGGTCGCCGCCCTCAGCCTGCCCGCCGATTCCTCGGGGCTGGTGCACTGGCGGGATGACGACGGCGCAACCATGCCGCTGCAGCTCAGTGCCCGCTACTTCTCGGGCCGGGTGAAGTTGCGGGGAGGCATGATTCAGTTCTTCGACGAGCCCATCATGAAGGATGAGGACCCGGCTTCCGCGCCCGAGCCTCTCGTCTCGATGAGCATCCCACCCGGCGCGAAGCTGGCCTACATCGTCCTCTGGTCCGAGACGGAGGCTGACAACCCGGCCCGCTGGCAAGGGAGGCTGTTGAACGCCAAGGACTGGAAGGCGGGCAGCATGAAGGTGTTCAACGCCTGCTCCGAACCGCTTGGCATCGCGGCCGGCAGGAAGCGGATCCAGCTCTCGACGGGCAAGTCGGTGGACTTCCACGCCCGCGATTGGGACGAGCCCTTTCCCGTGAAGATCTTCCGCCTGCAGCCCGAGCTGAAGACGGTCTTCTCGTCGACCTGGCGCGTGACCGAGGAGCGCCGCGAACTATGCTTCATCGGCCCTGCCAATGGCACGGTGACGCTGCGCTCGCTGATTGCGCTGAGCGAACGGCCTCCGACGGACACGCCTTGATGCCGGAAAGGCGACCGTGCCGCTTCCCCATCGCGAAGCGACTGATGCTTCATACGAGTTCCAGGAGTTGAACCGATCTTTCGTCCGGCGGGCCGATCGATGAATCGTGGCGGCGCGGACTTTGTCAGGCTGTGGCTGAAAGTGGTGGGCAAGCTCTGAAACCCTGCAATACCAGCGGCACGGGAGACCCATAGCCAGCCGGAGGGCCGACCCGCGAAACCTGAGCCCGGCCTGAACCCGGCCTGAGTGCCCACTGCCTCCGGCCCGAAGGGTCGGTAGAACGCAGCCCCGGGCCAACGGCCCCTCCCTGCTCCCGCGGCCTGAAAGGTCGCGAGAGACTCTGCGAGTCCATGTCGGTTCTCGCGACCTTTCAGGCCGCCTGTGTTTCCGCCACGAAATCCCCGGCGCTGCCCCGGGCTTTGTTCTCATGACCCTGCGGGCCATTTCCAAGACCGCTGGATGCCCGGCACCGGACGATGGCAGGCCTGGTTGCTCGGACCATCCAAGATCGCAAAGAAGACGGAATCCAAGGTTCTTGGGTCGGAGCTTTGCGCCCTTGGCGTCTTGGCGGTGAATCCAATTTCGACGGGCACCCTGGAGGAGCCGAAATCACTTCGGCAGGTCACGCAGATCCTGCGGAGACCCCTCGCTTTCCTCAATCGCCTTGAGACCCTCGTCGAATCCCTTGAGGAACCTTTCGGCGGCAAACTGGGGAAACTCGATCGTTTTGCCGGGGCCGAAATTCTCGGCGTAGTACTCGCGGGCTTCGCGGAGTTCCGGCAGCACCGCCTTCGCCTCCTCGCCGTAGCCGGCGAGCAGGTCCATGAGCAGGACGATGCGCTTCCCGGAGCCGTGCTCCTTCATCGTCTTGATGTAATCGGCCAGCACCTCGACGCCCTCGCGGTAACGGTGCTTGGCCAGCAGTTCGACCCCGGTTTCGCGGATGTCGGCGTTGAACATGACGCCGCTGGGGGCGGGATTCCTGACAGCCCAGACGATGTCCGGCCAAAGGTCATTGAGCTGCTCCTCGTCCATCAGCTTCAGGCACTTTGAGACCAGCATGCGGACCTGGCCGTGCGGGCAGCGCAGGATGCGCTTGATGGCCGCGGCCAGCTTCGCTTCGTCGACCCCTTCGAGATCGCTTCGGATCAGCCCGATGGGTTCGCCGTTCACGCCGCCTCCCCAGAGAAGGAAGCTCATGTAGCGCTGGTTCATGTCGCGCGGATCGTCCGGTTCGTCGCGCACCGCCAGGTCGAGGATGACCGGCACGGCCTTCTCGCGCGCGGGCTGGCCGATCGCGCACAGCGCGCAGCCGGCCCGGAAGCGGATCCACAAATCATCGTGTCGCAGGAGCGCAACCAGCATGTCGATCGCCGGCTCGGCCTTGGCCCCCTGCGATTCGAGCCCGTAGATGGCTCCCAATAGCGTTTCGCGATCCTTGCTGTGGAGAAGCTCCATGAGCTGCGGGATGACGTCCTGCTCCTTGCGCGCCAGCGCATCGGCGGCGCGGATGCGTTGCGGCGTCGACCAGGTCCCCAGCTTGCGGAAAAGTTGCTCGACGCTGAGTTCGTCCCACGGATCGATGTCCACCTTCCCCTCGCGCAGCCAGATGCTGTAGTCCGCTCCCGCCTCGAGCGTCTTGGCGAGTCGCTCGCCGGTGAGCGCGTTCATTTCCTTCTGTCCCTTGCCGGTGACGTGAAGCTTGCGCAGGTTCATCGCATACATCAGCACGCGTGCCCCGGTGGTGTCCCAGCCGGGCGTGGTGTGCTCGGCACCCGACATGCCCGCGCCTCCCTGATACATGAAACTGCCGTCCCAGCGCCTCTCAAGATCGTAGAACCAGTGCATCTCGCGCAGGAAGGCGGCGGTGGCCTCGGGTCCGGCACGCATGGCTCCGAGCGGACCCCACAGCATGCCCCAGTAGTTGCCGGTATGGCCCTCCTCACGCTGGAGGTAGGAGGCGACGGTCATCCGCGCCCAGTAGTCGTAGGACTTCGGACGATCCAGCAGGTCGAAGAAGATGACCGCCAGCGACGAGCGGCCGTTGCTGTCGTGCACCTTGTCGGGAATCCCGTCGCCGTAGGGGATGCTGCCCTTGTCGACGTGGGTGGAGAAGAAAATGTCGGTCTTGCCGATCGCCTCGGCAAGCACCGGATCATCGATGCCGCACTTCTGGTTGAGCAGCAGGGAAACGCCGACCGAAAGCGAGGGTTGGCTCATCGCGCCGTAGCCGATGCAGATCCCGTTCGGGCCGGCGTTGGTGTGGCCCCAGGTGCCGGCGAAGCTCTGGCCCTTGGCGAAATAGAGCGCCATCTCACGAATCTCGGGCAAAACTTCCTCGTCTCCGGTGAGCAGGTAATACTCGGAGAGAAGGATGTTCATGTAACCGACGGTCCACGAGGACATCTTGGTGTCCTCGAGGGGCTCGAGGCTGCGGCAGAAGTCGCGCACCATGGGAAGGTATTGCGGGTCGCCGGTGGAGAGCAGGGCGAGCGCGTTGACGTAGCCCGGGATGTTCTTCTCCAGCCCGCGCCGTGCGATGGCCTGGCAGGCCTCGTCTAGGATTCGCGCCGACTTGGGGCAGTCGAAGGGCGACAACTCGCTGTAGGTGCCCATCACGCCGATCTCCAGTTCCACATCCTCCACCTTTCCCGCACGCCACCGCTTGAGCTTCAGGATGCCACCGTTCTCTTCCTTCTCCGCCTCGGTGATGGCCCGCCCGAAAGCCTTGCGGGCATCGTCCCGGAAATAATCGCCCCCGACCCCGAGGATCACATCGCCGACCTCGAGTTTGCCATCCGCCGGCGAACCCTTGTCGACCTTCGTGACGAGGATCTGGCGGGCCAGGGTGGTCTGGAGTCGCATCGCCCACATCCATCCGCGCAGGCCGGTCGGCCCCAGCGTCCAGTCATGCTTGTCGTCGGGCTTGCCTCCCTTGGTCAGGTCCGGGACCGGGGTGAAGGCACGCTCGCCCTTCGCGGTCAGGCCGGGAATCTCGGTGAGAAACTCCGGCCGATCCCCAGCCGACGCCTGCGAGTTCGAGACAATGACGCCAACGGCCAGGGCGAGAATCTGGCATGAGACAGGGAATGATCGTTGCACCTCCGAAAAGTTGGCCTCGGGGATCCTCCGGGCAAGTCCAACCCTCGCGGCCACTGATACCGGATTTGCATCAGAAACCGGAGCCCTGCCAAAGTTCCGTTCGATCCATGGGGAGTCCCCACAGCATTTGAAAGTATTGGGAATGATCGAAGGACCCGCGGGCTCTGGGTCAACGGAATCATCCGGCCAAGCCAACCCTCGTGGAGAGGGATCGCGGATCTGCATGAGGGACCCAAGCCGAATCGCACTGCCTCAAGCCCGGTGATCGAGCGTCCCGATGGGACGGCACATCCAAGCCGGGGTGCTTCAGCCCCCGGGTTGATGGGGCGGATTCCTTCGTCGGGAACCGACGATGCAGGGTCCAGGAGCCGGTTTCCCGATGTCTCGTCGGTGCCCGACGGGAGAATCCGACTGCGGATTCCGGGCGCTGAAGCGCCCGGCTGGAATGCGTGGTCCCTCCGGGATCGGCACGAAGCGGTGCGCTTGAGGAAATGCCATTCGACCTGCACCCCTGCCCCGTCGGCTGAGTGCGTCCCGTCCGGAAAGTCGCAAACTGTATTAACAAAGGTAACAGACGTTTCGACACTTTCCATTGAATTGCCGGCTGCGCTGCAGTCAGTTGATAGGTGGTCAAGGCATTCACGCCAACCCTCAGCCACACTTGGAACTCAACTTCCTCCCTCCATCCCATGAAACGCAGTATTCTCCCACTCCTCGTCCTCGCGCTTGGACTCGTTCCGGCAGGGGCTGTCGAAATCACCCTGAATGGCTTGTCCAACACGGACTGGGCCTCTCCATCCGACAACCCGTCGGACCCGACAAGGCGCAACAACGCGGTTATCACTCAAGACAGCGTTGTGGTCGGCGACCGGGCCGGCGCTCCGGTGGTGGGCGATGGCAGCAACACGGCGACACTCGACGTCAGTGACTTTCTCGAAGACGGCGAGGGGGAACCCTCAGCGGCCACCCTCGCCTATACCGTCGGGGGACTCGACCTCGACGGAACCGGGGGATTCAACGATTCGTTCGTGCTCAGCTTCACCGTCACCGCGAGTTCGGGTGGCATCGGCACGCCCGGGTTCGCCGTCGATGACGTGCCCAACGACGAACCACTCAACCAAGGTTACCTCAATCTCGACACTGGCGGGAACATCAACGCCAGCGATGAATTCATCAACATCCAGTTCAGCAGTCTGGTGGTGAATCTGAACGGCGGTACCGGGAACGGCAGCGGCACATTCGACGGCTTCTCCGGGGTTCATTTGCTGAACTTGACCGGGACAAGCGTCCCAAAAATCAATGGCGTCAACACCGCGGCCGGAGTGGCCGATGTGGACCTCGCACCCGGCGGGCTCGATTCCGGCCTCTTGATGGAATGGGGAGGCACCGGGAGGTATTATGCGGGCACTTGGGATGTCCAGGTGACGATCCCGGCGGCACCAGGCCAGGTCACCCTCGCCGACTTCACCTACGATCCGGCCGACGGCAGCGCCGAGGTGAGCATCGTCGGCGCGGCCAACACCAACTACAAGCTGGTCGAGGCCGACGACCTGGATTTCTCGAATCCGGATCAGGATCCGATTCCGCTCACCGGTGCCAGCGTCGGAACGCTCGACGGCAACGAGGTGACCACCGATGGCAGCGGCAACGCCACCGTGCAGTTCAACCTCGGCACCGCCAAGGCCGCCACCTTCCTCCGGGCCGAGACGGCACCTTGAGGGACCTCTCCAGAAGCGGCTACCAATCAGCACCTATCCCAGAAAGGAAACCCCGATCACCGGTACCACATGCTGTCCCAAAACCGATGCCAGATGCCATGCAACTGCTCGTTTGCGGAGCCGGATGATTTCCGACCAAGAGCGGTCGCTCCCCGGTTCTTCCCGGCTTCGAACACAGAACAACGCATCCAACCCATCATCACCATGAAATCAATCCCCTCATTTCATACAGCTGTCGCCATTGCTGCGATGGCGATCTTGTCAGCCAACGGCCAAGTTGTCGTGGAGCAATACTTGAATCTGGGAACAGCTGCTGGAACAGGCTCGGCTTCCTTTAATTTCAACACGGTTACGGCAGACAACAGCGTTCTTTTAATCGCCATTGGCAGCGAAGTGCATACCTTCGAAAGTGTTACTTTCGACGGGAACGAGCTGACACCAGCTTTCGAATCCAACGACGTTGGTTTGCGAGAGAGTTACATTTTTGCGCTGGACCTCGGCAATGAAGTCGCCACCAGCGGTCTAAGCATCGACATGGAATTCACTGATACTTTAAATGGAGCCAGTGGATTTGGAGTCTCGGTGCTGCAGGTCTCCAATGCCGACTTCTCCAGCCTTGCTGGCGGTTCGAGTGGAGGCGGCGACATCACGGTGCCTGCTTTGGCGGCGGGCTCGCTGATTCTGGATGTCGTTGGCAGCAACAGCGTGGCAGCTGGGAATCTGCTCCCTTCAGGTCTAACCCGCACGACGCTTCTGGCGCAACAACAACTCAGCAGTGCCAGTTCGCGTTCCTCGTTGATTAGTAACACAACCGGAGGCGGAGTCGTCGGATGGACCGGAGAGTCGGGCGGATCGAATTCCGCGATTTGGATCGAAGCCATTACGACCTCCGACCCTTCCACACTGGCCCTCGCCGACTTCACCTACGATCCGGCCGACGGCAGCGCCGAGGTGAGCATTGTCGGCGCCGCCAACACCAACTACAAGCTGGTCGAGGCCGATGACCTGGATTTCTCGAATCCGGATCAGAACCCGATTCCACTCACCGCCGCCAGCGTGGGAACGCTCGACGGCAACGAGGTGACGACCGATGCCAGCGGCAACGCCACGGTGCAGTTCAACCTCGGCACCGCCAAGGCCGCCACCTTCCTCCGGGCCGAGACGGCCCCGTAGACGAGACTCTCCTTCCTGCCGCTCTGAACTTCCAAGATCTGATGATGAAAACGATCTTCAACTCATTCGCCCGATGCCTGATCCCGGCATGCTTCGCCATCTTCCCGATCTCGCCCTCGGCTGCCACAACCATCATCGACAGCACCACCCTCAACGGCAGTTTCGAGGACGGCACCGGCACCGGAATCGGCTCCACCATCGATCTCTGGCAGCCGTCGTTGAATCCCGCTGCAAACGTTCAGGAGCAGCGCATCGACAACAATGCCAGCGATGGGACCTACTCCGCCGTGATTGGTTACGATGACGACCTCAACACGGATCTCGCCACCGGCCTGCTGCTCAACACGGGTCACAAGGTCGGAGCGGGAGAAACCTACGACCTGAGCTTCGACTGGATCCCGCTGTTCAGGTGGCAGAGCACGGACGAGGTGATCTGGCGCCTGTTCACCACCAGCGATGACACCACCAGTGGAACCGTCACCGAGATCGCGAGCGGGACCATCACCGGGTTCGCCAACGGGGCGGGCTACAAGAACTACGACTTCAACGGCATTGGCGCGGTGGTCGCCGCCAATGTGGGCCGGGATCTCTGGATCGAATTTGACCAGAACAACGCGGTCGAAGGAGAGAGGGAGTTTAGCCGAATCGACAACGTCGTGCTGGCCTCCATTCCGGGGCCGGCTTCCCCCGCCCTGCTCGGATTCACCTACGATCCGACCGACGGCAGCGCCGAGGTGAGCATCGCAGGCGCCGCCAACACCGCCTACATTTTGGTCGAGGCTGACGACCTGGATTTCTCGAATCCCGATCAGAATCCGATCCCCCTGACCGGAGCCAGCGTCGGAACCCTCGACGGCAACGAGGTGACGACCGATGCCATCGGCCATGCCACGGTGCAGTTCAACCTCGGCACCGCCAAGGACGCGACCTTCCTACGGGCCGAAACCGCCCCCTAGGCGAGACCCTCCCGCCTGCCGCTCTGAAACTCCGAGATCCCATGATGAAATCGATCTTCAGCCCCTGCGCTCGATCCCTGATCCCGGCATGCTGGGCATCTTCCCGATCACGGGCCTTCTTCCCCTGCCCGCCCGGCCTGCCTCATCGCGCCGATCCGTTCCACCATGGCTTACGGCGCAGCTTCACCCCGGCACGCTCTGGGACCTGACCTTCCACCGGAGCAGACCGGCCCGCTGAAAGATCATGGGCAAGCGCTCTTCGTCTCCTCAGCGTGATCCCTGGCATTCAGAGAATGGATCGCTGTCCTAGAATTGATGCCAGATACTTCCAGGATTCCACTTGAAAAGCGGCCCGGCCACCTGCAAACCTCGCGGCAACTTTCGGAACGATTATCGCCCCAAAAGCGCCCTGCAAAGGAGGCTTCCCCGCAGCCAAACCTCGAGCCCAACAGCACTTCCCACCAAATTTATCACTCCACAGATCTCCCAGCCATGAAACTCGCCAGCACAGAACTCCTTACACTTGCTGCCATCCTCTTCTCTGGCAGCTTGCATGCCGCCGTGACTTTCACGGTCACCGAATCGGTTCCCGACGGGGCCAACGGCTCAGGAACTCGCGCCCTGTCAACCACACTCGGGGACATCTCTGCACCGGCGAATCTTTTGACTACCACCTACACCATATCGAATCTCGACTTAACCAGCGTTGGCGGCACTCTCACTGATACAATCGCCTTTGATATCACCTACTCCCAAACCGGCGGCACCGGAGTCCAGTTCAACGGATTTGGTAATGTCTCGGTGCGTGGTGATAGTGGTGATGACAACCAGATCGATGTTGGTGAGACGTTGACGGCAGCGGTCTCTCTCAACGCCGGCCTCACGACATTCGGCGGCGTGATCGGCCTCGGCTTGGTCAATGCCGATGTCGGCGGTTTAGGTCCCTCTGAAGAATGGAATGTCATCCATGATGGCGGCACGATTGGAAGGACAGGGATCGCTGAAAGACTCACAAGCTTCGCCTCTTCTTCCTTCGTTACCATTCAACCCGTACAGAGCAACACCGGTAATGATGCTATGAATTTGCAGGGCTTCGACGTGGTAATCAACGCTGCGGTTCCCGAGCCTTCGTCGCTTGCGTTGGTTTCCGGCTTCGTCGGCTTGTCCTTGCTGCGCCGCCGTCGCTGAGATGGCAGGTTTTTCAATATGATCCCATTCTTACGGGATATCCAAGACACCCGGGGGCAAATTGCCCTCGGGTGTTTTTTCGGCCATATGAAAACATCTCCCTTGTTCCTTATCCTGCTCAACTTGCTGTTGGCAGCGGCTCAAGGCGCTCCCAAACCCAACATTCTCTACCTCTACGTCGATGACATGGGCTGGGGATCGATCGGGCCCAACGGGCAGGCCCAGCGTAAACTTGACGGCCTGCCTCATGTCCTGACCCCCAACATAGATAGCCTGGCAGATCAGGGGGTGAATTTCACCCGGGCCTACGGCTGCACGGTCTGCTCCCCGGCCCGCTCCTCGCAGCAGTCCGGCTTTCACCAGGGCCACACCTACGCCGACCGCAATGACCCCGATAACGCACGCAAGGCGATGCGGGCCGACGACCGGTTGATGGGCGACGTGCTCTCGGAGGCCGGATACGCCACCGGCTACTGGGGCAAATGGGGCTACGGCGCCTCGCAGGATCAATCCAATCCGCAGATCCTCAACCTCCAGACGCTACCCACCTCCCACGGCTACCAGGACGTTCTGGCCGAACTCCACCACATCCGGGCCCACACCTTCTACCAGCCGACCCTTTGGAAAGCGCCCGCCACCGCAGGGGCCCTCGGCGGACTGGAACTGGTTCCCAACTCGATCGCGGCCTACGGCAACAACGCCAACTACCCCGAAACACCCGCCTTTCAAAGCGATCCCGGCTACCCGGCTACCAGCTACTGCGACGATGCCTACTGTTTTGCCGCCCTCGATTTCGTCCGCGCGCAGGCGCAGACCTACCATTCCACCGGCCAGCCCTTTTTCGGCCTGCTGGCCGTTCAGGTACCCCATTCCCCCTACGCCGAAATCAGCCAATTGCCGAATTGGGACGCCGCCTACTCGGGCAATGCACCCTTTGCCGGCATGTCCAGCGAGGCCAAGCAATGGGCGGCGATGGTCACGCGCATCGATGCCCACCTGGGCAACATCCTGGCCGCGCTGGAGGACCCCAACAACGATGGAGACACCAGCGACTCCGTGGCTGACAACACGATCGTCATCTTTATGTCGGACAATGGTGGGCCAAGCAACAACGCCCGTTCGGAGATCAATGCCAACGGCGGTCTCCGCGGGAGCAAAGGCAGCATCTACGAAGGCGGCATCCGCGTGCCAATGGTCATCCGCTGGCCCGCGATGATCAACACCACTTCATCACTTCAACCTGGCACGAACAGCGATCAGCCCATCGATGTCACCGACCTGCTCCCCACACTCTGCGATGTGGTGGGTGTCGAAACGCCGTTGGGCATCGACGGCGTCTCGATCGCCCCGACCCTCACCGGCAGCGGCCACCAGCGGACGCGGGAATATCTGATCCATGAGGCGCAGCCCAATTACTCCATCATCCGCGGGGACATGAAGCTGGTTGGCCCCGGAAACGCGCTCTATAACCTCGCGACCGATCCCGACGAATCAGACGATATCTCCGGCAGCAATACGGCTCTCGTCGCCGAACTCAGCGCGATCGCCCTGGCCGAACGCGTCACCGAGCCAGCCTGGTCCGCCATCACCTATCACCAATGGACGGGCAATGACGGAGACGTCACCTCCGACGCTGCCCACTGGTCCGATTACGAATACCGGAACGCCCTCAACAACACCGTCTATCAGACCGACAGCGGCGCACCGAACGCTTCATGGATTGCGCGGATGGAGAACAGCGGTACCACGCCGGCCACCGCCACTGCGGATGCCGATCTCGAGGTGCTGGGCCTGGAGGTCCGGGGTGCATCGACCACCGCCACCCAGACTCTCGAAGTCGGCTCCCGGACGCTCACCGCACGCAACGAACTGCGCCTCTCCGCCCATTCGAAGCTCACGCTCGACAACGGCATGGTTCGATCTCAGCGGCGGATCGACCTGCGGGAAGACGGCACGCTTGAAGGCGCGGGCACGCTCGACACCTCGCTCCACAGTGCGGGCACGCTGGCCGTCACCGAATCGAGCGGCACCACCATCCCCGGCTCCGGCACCGAACTGCTGACCAACGGCGGATTCGAAAGCGGCAGCGGCACCGCCTTCAGTGCCACCGACAGCTGGACCAACCTCGGCGGAGATCAGTCGGTCAACGCCCGCAACACCACCAATCCAAGCTCCGGCAGCTACCGTGGCATCGTGGGCAACGGATCCAACGGGCCGGTTTCTCCATCCACCGATACCGGTCTCACGATCCAGACTGGTGATGCCTTTACGCTGAGCTTCCAACACGCGGGTGCCTTGAACTGGGATCTCGGCGCAGACACGATCACCGCCACGCTCTACTATCAGGACGGCGGCGACCATACCATCGGCAGCATCACCGTCACACCCACGCAGGATTTCTCCACCGGCTACAACTCGGCCAGCACCGAAATCGCCGCCACAGCCGGTTCAGTCGGACAATCGCTTTGGCTGCGGATCGAATCAGCCACCGCCGAGTCCAGTGGCGAGTTCGCATCCATCGACGATGTCTCCCTGCTACGCAACGGCGACCCGGTCACGGTTTCCGGCAGCCGCAGCCTTCAAATCACCGGCGACTACCGCGAGTCAACCGGGGCGACCCTCGAACTCACCCTCGCCGGAAGTGAGGCGGAGAATCACTCCCAGCTTCTCATTGCTGGCTCCGCCACCCTGGCCGGTAGCCTGGCGGTCACCGTCGACCCCGGCTTCACGCCGGCTCGCGGTGACTCCTTCACCATCCTCACCGCCGGATCCCTTACAGGCACCTACAACCATCCGGAACAACGCGTCACCGGCTCCGACGGCACTCTCTTTGACATCACTTACACCGGCACCACGGTCACCCTCACTGCGGACGCAACCACCGCCCAGGGCACACCTTATTCGTGGCTCGAGTTTTACGAGATCGACGGCGGTGACCATGAAGCCGCCGACCTGATCGACCACGATGGCGACGGGATGCTGGCCTGGGAGGAATACCTGGCCGGTACCAATCCGACCAGTCCCCGTTCGTTCTTCGCGGCATCCATATCGACGGCATCGGGCAGTCTTGAGATTCGTTGGCCCAGCGCTCCGGGGAGAGTGTACCGCATCCTTGAGTCCGGCGATCTCGTGACGCCCTTCGCCCCCTTTGCGGGCCCGTTCTCAGCCACTCCCCCGGAAAACGTCTTCCCCATTCCCGATGGGCCGAGCCACCGGTTCTTCCAGATTCAGGTCGAACTGGAGTGAGGGAGCTCTAGCGGCACTTGGCCTCACAGCCATTTCCCTTCCGCCAAACCGCCCTCATGAAGCCCCGCTCGAAAATGATGATAGGTTCGCTCCCCCTGAGCATGCTCGCCACGGCGGCTCTCGTCGGCATCGGCGCCCACGGCGGAAACGCCGCAGAGGAGCGACCCAACGTGATCGTCATCATGGCCGACGACCTGGGCTACGGCGATGTCGGTGCCTATGGAGCGGATCCGGCCGTGTTGGCGACGCCTCAGATCGACCGGCTTGCCTCTGAGGGGCTGCGCTTCACCAGCGGCTACAGCGCCAACTCGACCTGCACCCCCACCCGCTACGCCTTCATGACCGGGCGATATGCGTGGCGGAGCAGCGGCACGGGGATCGGAGGCATCAACTCCACCCTGGTCATTGATCCCGAACGCAGGACCATCGCGGACATCTTCAAGTCGGCGGGATACGCCACGGCCGTGGTCGGAAAATGGCATCTCGGCCTCGGTTCGGGGGCTGCCCCGGACTGGAACGGAGTGCTCAGTCCCGGTCCCCTGGAACTGGGCTTCGACTACTGCTTCCTGCTACCGAACACCAATGACCGCGTGCCCAGCGTCTATGTCGAAAATCATGCCGTCGCGAACCTCGATCCGGCCGATCCACTGACGGTCAGCAGCAGCCAGATTCCCGACAGCAATCCATACAGCGGCGTTCCCGCCAGTGCACTGACCTACACTTCCAGCCACGGGCACAACAACTCCGTGCACAACGGCGTCGGCCGCATCGGATACTTCAGCGGAGGCCAGGCGGCACGCTGGCGCGACGAGGACATGACGGATGACTTCATGAACAAGGCGCTGGCCTGGATCGAGGCCAACCGGAACGGGCCATTCTTTCTCTTCTTCTCCTCCCAGGATTGCCATGTGCCGCGGCTGCCCCACGAGCGGTTCCAGGGTGTTTCCGCACTCGGCTGGCGGGGCGATGCCATTGCCCAGATCGATTGGAGCGTCGGGGCGATCCTCGACAAGCTCGAGGCGCTCGGCATCGAGGACGATACCCTCATCGTTTTCTGCAGCGATAATGGCCCGGTTCTCGACGATGGATACAACGACGACTCCGTTTCCAAGAACACGGCTACCGGCCATCAACCCGCAGGAATCCACCGGGGCGGAAAATACAGCGTCTTCGAAGGAGGCACACGCACCCCGTTCATCACCTGGTGGCCCGGCCGGATCGCCGCCGGGCAGGTCTCGGATGAAATCGTCTGCTCGCTCGACCTCGCCGCCAGTTTCGCGGCCATGACCGGGCAGGTGCGCCCCGACTCCAACGCCTATCCGGACAGCCAAAATCTCCTCGAGCCGCTCCTTGGCGTGACCGGCACCCGGGGGCGCGAGCACCTGATCCAGGCGAACAACACCGGATCCTCGCTCGGCTTCCGCCAGGGTCGCTGGAAAATCGTGGGCACCGGCGAACTCTACGACCTCGAAAACGATCCGTCCGAGTCCGCCAACCTCGCCGCCACCCACCCGCAACGGCTCGCCGACCTGATCGCACGAAGAAACGAATTGACGGCCATGAGCGGCACCGCCCTGTCACTCTCCGCTACGGTCACCGCAGGCGGGATCGAGCTGTCCTGGCCGGAAGACCCCGACCCGGCCGCCGACAGCTACACCCTCTTTCGGGCCACCGGTCCGGCCGGTCCCTACACCCCGGTGGCAAGCAATCTGAGCACCGCCGGATACACCGATGCCAGCGTGATCCAGGGCATCCCCTATTTCTACTATTACCGAACGTCCTACGCGAGTCCGGAGCAGTCCATCCCCAGCAACATCGTGTCGGCGGAGTCTCCCCGCGCGGGCGGCTCGCCTCTGGTTGTTCAGGCCGAGGATGCCGCGATCACCGCTGGATTCATCAACAACCTCGGCGGGGGCTGGAGCGGAAGCGGCTATGTCGATCTCGACGAGGGCGGGGCGGTCACCTTCTCCGTCGATCTCGCGGAGGCGGGAACCTACTCGCTGGCATTCCGCGTGGCCGGCGCGGTCGATGCCATGGCGGCCGAAGTTTCCGTCAACGGCGTCGCGGTTCGGAGTGCACTGCCCTGCCCGAACACCGGAAGCTGGAACAACGCATGGCAGGAGGTCTCCCAACCCGGTGTCGCTTTGAACGCCGGTGTCAACACGCTGCGCTTCCGCGACAACGGCAACAATCAGCCCCAACTCGATCAGCTCACCCTCCTCTCCGACGCCTCCCGTGCCCCCTATGCGCTCTGGGCGGAGTTTCACCAACTGCGCACGGGGCTCGACGGCGACGAGGATGGGGATCGGCTGTCCAATCTGGGCGAATATGCGTGGGGCGGTCATCCGACCGACCCGGCGGACCGCGGACACCCGTTGCAGGTCTCCCATGCAGGGGGCACCCTCAGCTTTTCCTTCCCCCGGCGCTCCGATCCCGATGCCGGTCTCGAAGATCAGGTCCAGTCCTCACCGGACCTCAGCCCGGACTCCTGGAGCGAGATCACCGATGGCACCATCGAGGTAACCCCAGATGGCTTCTCCGAAGGGTTTGATCGGGTGACCCTCACATGGCCCCTTCCGTCCGCACCACGGCATTTCCTGCGCGTAGTGGCCGGGCTGAGATGATTCACCGGCGAAAGGCAGGCAAGCGTTGCCGGAATCGGCGCCCTGAGGAGCCGTCTGGACAGCTAAGCCCACTCCCACTCAGATCCTGGCTAAATTTTGGTAACAGCGACTTTTCAATTGCGGGTTGAACAGCCGGCTTCGCAGCCGCCATCTTACCGCCAACAGAGAAGGCTACCACACCCCCAATGCAAATGATCATGAAACTCATCCAACCCATCATCCTATCCTCCCTCATGGTCGCAGGCAGTTTGCAGGCAGCCGTGGTGATAACCGTTACCGATGTCACCCCATTGACAGGCGATCCCAATAATGGACCTCCAAATTCGTTCACCGGGACAACGACTCCGGGGATATTCGCTAGCGCCAATGAGATTCCTGGCGAGCTTCCTAACTTGGGCTACACTTTGACCGGAGCGGACTTGACAAGTCTCGGTGCGACGGAGTTTGGAGGAGCGGGAACTGGAGTGATCCAATTCCAAGTAGCATTCACACAGACTGGAGGATCAGCTGTTCAGGAATCAGCCACCAGTGGCAAAGTTTCCGTCACTGGAGGTAATAGCAACCGAATAGATGACGGTGAGACTTTGACAGCGACAATTGCTGGAATCAGCATCATCGGATATGACGGCATCGACGGGTCGGATCTAAGCATTGGTTTTACATATGCCCAACTCAGCAATGTGACTGGCACATTAGATATTACCCACGAGGCTGGCACTGTTGCCACCACCACCGATGCTACTTTCGATACTTCCAGCTTTTTCACTATTACATCCGGAGCTGGAGAAATCGCAGCCCTGAACGCTTACACCATCGAGATCACCGCGGTTCCCGAGCCCTCCGCCGCTGCTCTACTGGGAGGCCTGTGCATGTTGGCACTTCTGCGCCGACGCCGCTGAGCGAACTTGCTTCCAATCCGGCTCTCACGAGTCGGATCACATGACTTCCGGGCCGCCCAGAAGGGCGGCCCGTTATGGATACCGATCCAGCCGTCGTTCGATGAAATCGCTCGAGGGGCGGACTTCTCTTCACAGATCAAGATCCACCAACCGTGCATCCACAAAACACCGCCCATCTGGCCCTACTCTTGCTGGTCTTCAGCGCCGCTTCGGCATCCGCCACTGTCGTCTGGGAAGAAAAGTTCGCCAGCGAGCCCACCTGGGCCGCCGACAGCATCTCCCCCGGGGTCACCGAGGATGTAACCGCCACTGGCACCAAGTTCATCCGGGGCGGCGGCCGGGTGGATCATCGAACGAGCGCCGGAAGCGATGGCGCAGCCGGGGTCATGCGGCTGCGACCCAGCGACAACCCGGACGGGGAAACCCGCGGATTCTCCATTCTGTTGGACTCCACCATCCTCACCCCCGGCAGCTACACCTTGAGCTACTACCTGAGCACCAACGCTTCTGCCGAACCGGAAGACTACGTCCATGCCAGCGTTTGGGAGGCCGACTCCTCAGGGGGAAGCGGCAGCTACACCATCAACGTCATGCCGGGTGTGAGCGCCCTGCCCACTGTGGACGCCGGTACAGCGACTCCGGCCCTTCTCGGATCGAAACAAACGACTCTTCCCGACAACACGGACTTTACCCTTCAATCCTTCGACTTCAACTACACCGGGGGAGATGTGATCCTCTTGTTCGCCACCATCGAGGGCAATGCGGGCGGCGACGGACAAGATGTCTATTTCCTGGACAACGTCCAGATCACAGCCTCCGACCCGCCGCCTTCCTCAAGCCAACCGAACATCATCTTTCTGTTCGCGGACGATGCCGGCTACCAGGACTTCGGCTTTCAGGACCCCTTGACCGGACAGACCACCGAGTTCCTCACGCCGAACCTCGACCAGCTTGCCCAGCAGAGCATCCTCTGTAGCGCGGCCTACGTTTCGTCATCGGTGTGCAGCCCGTCTCGCGCCGGCTTGCTCAGTGGACGCATGCAGAACCGCTTCGGCTACGAGGGCAACGTGGCGAATGCCAACGACCCCAACGACGGGATGCCGCTCGACGAGAAGCTCATCTTCGAACGGCTCGGAGAACTGGGCTACGAGATCGGCGTCGTGGGCAAGTGGCACATTGGCCGCCATCTCACCAAACAACCGAAACAGCGCGGCGTGGACTACTTTTACGGCATGTGGGGCGGCTCCCGTCAGTACTTCGGCACGGAGTCCAGCGACGACAAGAGATTGCGTGACAACGATGGCAACTGGCGCAGCAACTGGGTCAACGAGCCGTCTTTCAACGGCATCGCGCCAGACCCCACCCACGGCCGCCACCTGACGGATGCCTTTGGCGATGCCGCCTGCGAATTCATCCACGCAAACGCCAACACCGGCCAGCCCTTCTTCCTTTACCTCCCCTTCACCACGCCGCACGGTCCCTACGACTTGTCCAAGGCCGAAGACCTCGCCCTGTTCTCGGGCTTTACCGACTGGACCGCGAACCACAGGAACTCGGCCGCCCTGGTTCATGCCATGGACCGCGCGATCGGCTACATCCTCGACCGTCTCGAAGATCCGAACAACGACGGCGACACCGCCGACTCCATCGCCGGAAACACGATCGTTGTCTTTACCAACGACAACGGCGGCCCCACCAACAAGGACGAAGCTCACCGCAACTTCCCTCTCCACGGAGACAAGGGCTCACCCTACGAGGGCGGGCATCGGGTTCCCTTCATCGTCCGCATTCCCGACCCCGCAAATCCAGGACAATACCACGTCGGCACCTATGCTCATGCGATCAGCACCCTCGACATGTATCCCACCTTCGTCGAGGCCGCCGGCGGCACGGTCGAGAAACAGACCGACGGCGTCAACCTGCTGCCCTACCTGACCGGTGAAAACACAAGTCCACCGCATGAACGCCTCGTCTGGCGCCGGAAACCGGACTGGGCCATTTTGGAAGGAGAATGGAAGCTCAGCGGCACGTCATCGGGCAACCGGCTGAACCGCATCAATGCCAATGGCTCCGGCGAGCCCGACGACCTTTCCGCCACCTATCCCGAGATCCGCCAGGACCTGCTCGAAAAGTTCGTCGCCTACGAGGTGCAGTTCGACAAGGAGCGGTGGACGGATGCGAGTTCCAACCGCTTCGACGACTTCCGTTTCCGCGAGAGCGTCGCCACCAACCAGAACTTCTCGACCGCCAACGCCTGGACCGATGGCTCCTCCAACAAGACCATGGTGACCAACGACGTCTACCCGAACCTCTCCCTCGAATTCCGTCCACGCAACGATGCCGACTACACCGCCAACAACGACCTCGACCGACTGACCGCGTTGGGTTTCATGCTCAACGAGATCGTCTTTGCAGGCAGCTTCGGCGGCACCGCCGACCGCACCGCCACCGTGACCGGGAACCCGATGATGTTTGTCAACGACCAGACCGGCACCCCGCCGGGCCTGCGGCTTGACGCCACCAGCACCTCAAGTTCCAGCTACAGCTTCGAGATCGCCAACGATCTGATTCTCTACAACGACTTCGAGATCACCGGCGAAAGCCCGCTGGACTACCTCGTCAGCGGCGACATCTCGGTCTTCGCGAATCCCTGTTCGCTGACCAAGAGTGGTGCGGCCAGGGTGAAACTCGCCGGTGCCAACGCCTGGGGAGGCACCACCCGCATTCAGGGCGGCACTCTGGCCCTCGCCTCCGGCATGCAGACCCGTTCGCTCGAGATGATGGCTGGAGCCACTCTCGAGATGAACCTCGACAACACGATCACCGTGGACGGGACCGCCGCCCTCCAGGGACATCTGAAAGTGCTACCCGGCACCGCAAACTCTCCCACCCTGATCCAGGCTACCTCGATCAGCGGGCGTTTCACCACTACCAGCCTGCCTGCCCCGCCGTCCGGCGAACACTGGCAGTTGGTCTACACCGCGACCAGCGTCGAACTCACCACCGGTGCCTTCCCCGACACCGACGGCGACCTGCTGGACGACAACTGGGAAATCTCCCAGTTCGGCAACCTCACCGCCAGCCGGGGCGGGAATGACAACTTCGATGGCGATCCGGACAGCGACCTTATGGAGCTCATCACCGGCACCGCCGCCAACGATCCAAGCTCGTTCTTCCGCACGACCGTTTCCGCGCCGGCTCCCTCGACCTTGCGAATCGACTTCGACGGCCGCACCGGCCGCAGCTACGTGATTGAAACCAGCGAGTCGCTCGACGGGGGCGATTGGACCGAACGCAGCAGCATCGGCCCTCTAGGGGCCGACGGCCCGCAGTCGCTGCAATACGCCGCTCCCGGCAGCCCGCCAGCTCTCTTCGGAAGGATTCGGATTTCCAGCGACACCGGCCCCTAGTGTCCCGCGCGGAAAGAGCGTCGGCTTTCGCGCGAGAAATTTTTTCCAAATGCAAGGCGTGAGGAGAAAGCAAATCGAGATTTGTGACCGACGAGCAACGCCGCAGTTGGGAAAAAGATCCGCGCCCCTTCCCCCCGTCGAGCAAAGCGAGCAAACTTCAAAAATCCTCCACAAATACGAAAGGTGACGAACTTGACGCGCGGGATACTAGCGGGGAGCTTCATCGTCCCCTTGATTGCGGACTATCCTAATCGAGGTTTCAGCGCTTCGGGAGATCGCCATTGAAGCGTGGCCGGGTCGTCGCTCATCTTGATGAAGTTCGCTCCCTTTGCCTCATCAACCGCTCTCCCCGCTGACGTGACCACCTTTCGTTCGGCAGGACTCGCTCACCACCTTTGGTTATTGGGTTTTCCAAAGGTGGTTGCAAACCGCCACCCGCCCCCGGCTTCATTGGGTTTCCGGGGGCGGGTGGCAATATGCACGGAGTCAGCGACCTTTTGGATCCCCAGATTCTGTATGGCCAGCCGTTGAGCTGAAGGGCTTCGCTCCCTGGCCACCCTCGCCCGCACCCTGCGCTCCTGTAGCCAGGAAATCCGCCTGCATGTGGCGGTTCACCAAGATCAACGGCATCACTGAAGGATTCCACCGCAACATGAAGCTCATGCAACGAAGAGCCTACGACTTCACGAACTTCCAAGACTAATCGCCCAGTGCGGATGACCCCTGACACAAGAAATGAAAACGGGTTCCCCCCCAATCCATATTTTGGCCCCGCCTCACCGACCATCCGAAAGCACTGACCCCCGGCCCGGACAAGCCGGAGCAGGGGTTTAGTGGTCGGAGCGGCCAGATTCGAACTGACGACATCCTGCTCCCGAACCCAACAATCTTTCGTAACTTCCTGAGCCTCATGACCCCTTTGTCCTCCCATGTCCCCCATGTCGGGGCCTGTCTCGACTTTTAAGGGCAATAAGGGCACCATCGCTCCAGTCCGATGGCCAAGCCCGCCAGATTCTCTCCACACAAGATCACCCGGGGCAAATGGGTGGTGAACATCCCGCCTGCGTATTCCGACTCGGGCCGGCGGGAACGCCACTTTTACAAGAGCCGCAAGGCTGCCGAGGAGGCGGCCGCAAAACTTCGCGAAGAGAAGGAGACCTTTGGCGAGCAGGCACGCGCCATCTCCCCCACCCTCGCTGACCAGGCACATGCTGCGGCGAAGCTGCTGGCACCCTATGACGTCTCCCTTCTCGACGTCGTCCAACGCTTCGTGGCAGCCGAACAGGAGATGCGAAGCTCGACGAAGGTGGCGGAGGCCGTGGATGCCTTCGCCAAGACGAAGGAGCACCTGAGCAACAAGCAACAGCAGGCGGTCCGCTACATGAGCAAGCATCTCAAGGAGGACTTTGGTGGCCGGATGCTCTCAGGCATCACGACCCAGGAGCTTACGGAGCACATTGATTCACGAACCGATGGAGCAAGCGCCTTCAATGGACGCCGCCGACTGCTTGTGACCTTCTGGCGATGGGCGGTGAAGCAGCCCCGGCATTGGGCCAAGGCAGAGGTCGCCGAGAACATCGAAACCAAGAAAACCCAGACACAAGAGATCGGGATCCTCACCGCCAAGGAGGCAGCCAGGCTGATGGCTGCGGCTGAAGCTCATTTCCCCGACTGCGTGCCGGGCTTTGCGATCGCCCTCTTCACGGGCATGCGCCAGGCCGAGCTTTCCCGCCTGACCCCGGAAGACATCACCGAGGAAGGAATCCGGGTGCCGGCCGCCAGCGCGAAAACGAAGCGCCGCCGATTCGTGAACATGCCCTCCCCGCTGGCAGCATGGCTCGAGGCGTACCCCATCGGTAAGAGCGTTCTTCCGCCGAACTGGAAACGGAAGGAAATGGCCGTGCGGCGGCTGGCCGGTTTCCGGGTCTGGTCGGATCTGGTGCCCAGCATGAAGCTCAAGCCCAAGCTGAAGGCCAAGCCGCCGACGAAACTGCCCAAGTGGCCTGACAATGCCCTGCGGCACACCCACGCGACCGTCGCGATCGCCACCGGTGCCACGATCGAGCTGCTGACTTTCGAGTTCGGCCACAGCGGTGGACCACAAATGCTCCGCTCCCACTACGTTGGGGCCATGCCCAAGAACGAGGCACTGGCCATTCTCCAAATCGGTCCTAAAGGCGAGAAGCTTCCCCTGGTGGAGGTGGCATAGGCCTTGGCCCTAGAAATCCATGAGCCAGAAGCGACGAGGCGAAAAAGAGTTTCAAGCGGCTGAGGAGGAGCGACTCAAACAGAGCGAGGAAGAACGCCAAAGGAGGGCGTTGGCCCTGGAGGCGCAGGAACCCGCCCGAGAGATCAGGGAGGCGGCCCAAATCCTGGAAAGTGCCATCCAAAATTCCGATCGGGATTCTCTTCTCGACTGGATGGAGCAGCACGGCTGGGAAAGGCCGATGCCGGCGTTTGACTATCACCAGGCTATTGAGGGAATTCAGAATCTAAGAAGAGCGGCCTCGATTGGAGAAACGAAAGCAGTTGGCTACCTTCACCGCCTTGCCTGCGAAGTCAGTGACCATCTGGCGGCAATCCTTGCCTCGGATGGAACGGTCACGGGCACCGATTGCGAGCGAGATGCACCAATCGACTCCGAAGCGGTCTCAACTGCGCTTGCTACGCTCGGCCGAGCTGATCCAGCTGTCCTGAGGGCGACCGCCGAGGGGCTTGCCCGAGAGGTCCCTTCCTGGCAGTTCGTTCCACTTCCTTTCGGTTTCGTTGAGGCAATCCGGGGCAAGCGGTCCGGAGTTTCATCCCCTGCGCACAAGCAAGATGATGCTTCTCTGTCCGGGGAGAATGCCTCCGGCGCATCGGGCTCTTCTCCCGAGAGGCCCGATGAAGCACCTGCCCTTTCTCAGGCGGGAGGGGCTGGTACGCATGGTGCCGAGCCCGTCGAGGAATTCGACCTGTTGAAGAGCAAGATTGCAGACCGCCTTCCAGCGGCGCTGCTCGACCCTTTGATCCGCTCATTGAATCGAGGTGATTCGGGGCGCGACCAGAGGCCTTCTGAAAAGGCTTCGATTGCTAAGGGGCTGCCCGTCGAATGCGAGACCTTGCTTGAACGAATGCTTGAGCGTCGGTTCCTCGGGGAAGCCGTCGACGCCGCACGCGAAGTCTTGCTTCAGCGTGACAGATGGCCTCAGATCCTCGTTCGCGATCGCATTGATGGAACTTCGCTTTGGCCTCCTCACGAGTGCCTCGAAGACCTTGGCGAAGGCCTACTTCCGGACCAATTCGAGGATCTGTGGAGGGCAAAGGAGGGCTCTCCGCGGCGAGTCGCTGCAGAGATCGCGCGAGTCCTGAACTCCGAGCGGGAACGGAAAGACTGGCGAACCCCAGCAGAACTCTTGGAGGCGCTCGAACGGCTCGAAAGATGGAATTGTAGCTTTGAGGCCCGAGACTTCGGTTTCGTGGAGTCAGAGGCCCGGGTCTTGACCGAGACCCTTGGCACCCCTCAGGACGCCAACACGCTCAAGCTGCGAATTGTCGAGTCGATCTGGAAACGCCGTGCCCGTCTTCTTCCGCCGTTGGAGATGAAGCATCGGGACGATTGGCTGGCCGCGGGCAGGGCTTACCTGATGTTCGCTGCTTCCTTGCGGTGGATGGAGAACCACGCGCCTGACCGGCTTCCAAAGAGCGAGATCGTGCTCGCAGAGTTTGAAGCATGGTGCGGGGCTGATCTGCGTCGAAAGTTGAGGGACGGCTTCAAGCTGCTGGTCGAACGTCAGTAGGCAACCGGCTTGGCAAGTCCGGCGAGTCAAGCCACTTCACCGACGAAAACTGGACTTAGCTTTCCGGGCTTTCGTCGCGCAAGCCCCTGCCCAGGATTTCATTCCGTTGCATGCTTGGGGCGGAATGTCGCCAAAAGGACACAACGAACTTCTGACCGCAGCCGACGTCGCAAGCGTCCTCAAGGTCTCCCCCCGATCTGTCACGAGATGGGCCAGCAAGGGCCGCATCCCCGCCGCAGTGCGGACCGAACGGGTGCTCCGTTTTCGTTTGGAAGACGTTCTTAGGGCGCTCGCGCCGACCACACGTGGCGAGAGTTCCTGACGCAAATTTCCAGGGGTCGGCCGTCCTTGCCCCAAGGCGCCGACGACAAAACACCGGGGCAAAATGACATGACAACAACCACAGCAATGCCCGACGATTGGGACGAAAACATTACGGAACCCACCAGTGAACACGAGGCCGGCGAGGGTGCTCCACCACCGCAGCCTAGAGCAGGCAACCCTCCCTCGCCGGACGAGGACCCGCCTGCAACAGACGAGCGCGAGCTCCCGCCAGACACTCCAGCGACCGAAGGCCCCAGCTCCGTCCGGGCCAGAATTCTAGCTGCACGAAAGGCGCCCGAGCAGGTCGCCCAGCTAATCGCGAGCCAAAGTGAGCAGCTCAGTGTCCCCATCTACAAGCGGCCACCGGACGCATCCTATTGGCGCGTCCGGGCCGGTGGCGAATGGGAGCCCCAAGCGTCAGAGGTACTTCTTCTCCCCCGAAAGGACGGCGGAGGAGGGCCGGAGTTCTTGTTGGTCCTCCCCGACCTCGAGCCGGTGTTTAATCGCGACCCACGGCTGAAAAATCTGGTCCGCTATCACTATTTGGCTTTCGTGACTGACGTCCGAGGGCGCGTCGGTTGGTGGGCGGTCCCCTCGCGCTCTGAAAATGATTGGCACGTCTCAGCGCGAACCGCGATGCGCCGCCTCATCGGGGAGTGGGGTATGATCAAGGCCGACAGCGCCGCGAAAGGCTACAACCTTGAGAGACCCGAAGACGACCTTGGGAAGCCAGTCTGGGCGCCAGGCTCCTACGAGGATTGGTTCGTCAAGGGCTTCAGCGACAAGCTCCTGGACTCAGAAGACCACCCGGTTCTTCGCGAACTTCAAGGGAGGAACGCGCGATGATCCATTTCGTAGGCATCGACTTCGAATTCCGCGAGAGCAAATCGGGGCAGGTAGAGGTTGTCTGCATGGTCGCGATCGATCTCGAGACCGACCGGGTTTACCGGACGTGGCTCGAGGGAAGGAAGCCCCCGCGCCCGCCCTTCCCTCGGTTGCGAAAAACGATCCTGGTCGCCCACGCCGTAGCCCCCGCAGAAGCTCGCTGCTGGCGGGCCCTAGGGTGGAAACAGCCGGCGGCTTGGATCGACACCTACGCCGAGGCCCGGATTCGCGCCTGCGGCGGGAGGCCCGACGGGGGGTTCGGCCTCCTTGCCTGTTGTCGACGCCATGGCATCGAGGCCATCTCGTCCGACGAGAAGGAGAGCATGAGGGACCTCGTCTTGAAGGGCGCGCCCTACAGCGAGAAGGAGAAGGCCAAGATTCTGGACTATTGCGAGACCGACGTGCGCGAGACGATCGCCCTCTTTAAACGTTTATCCGGCGGATGAACCTCCAGCAAGCCATTCTCCGGGGCGC
This sequence comes from Verrucomicrobiaceae bacterium E54, assembly GCA_022548915.1. GTDB lineage: Bacteria > Verrucomicrobiota > Verrucomicrobiia > Verrucomicrobiales > Akkermansiaceae > Haloferula. Next base: position 9,958 of record JAKZES010000022.1, on the reverse strand, counting down.
CAGCATGGCGGCATTCGGGGCGATCGGAGATCGCGGACTACCGGTTGACGTCGAGCGCTACAAGCAAGTCCGGCATCTGGGAAATATTGGGCTACGGCAGCTGTGGCAAGAGCATCTCGACGCATACAGGCTGATGGACAAAGGTAGCTTCTGCTACGAACGGTTCGCTCAGTTGGTTTCCGACTCCGGCATGCTTTGGCCGCGCACGGACACGGGGCGCTTCCGAACTGACAAGGACACGCTCAAGGATGCGGCCAAGGCCCATGGAGAGCCATGGGCAAGCGTCTATGAGCTGGTCCGCTCGATTGCAGAGGGCGCAGTGGACGGGCTCAAGCTTGGGCGTGATGGGCGGCTCTACGCCGCCCCGAAGCCGTTCATGACGATCTCCGGCCGCTCCGCTCCCTCGACGTCCGAGTTCCTGTTTCTGGGACCCAAGTGGCTTCGCTCGCTTCTACAGCCCCCCGAGAACAAGTCCCTGCTCCAATTCGACTGGTCGAATCAAGAGTACGCCATCGCTGCCGCCCTATCCCAAGACCCAGCCATGATGGCGGCCTACTCGGCGGGAGACCCGTATCTGGCCTTCGCGAAGGTCGCTGGGGCGGTTCCCGAGGTGGCCACCAAGGACTCCCATCCAACTGAGCGCGCTGCTTACAAGGTTGTCTCGCTGGCCGTCCTCATGGGCATGGGGGTCGGCAGCATTGGGCGACAAACGGGCATGGGGTTTTTCGGGGGCCGGGAGCTTCTGCGAAAGCACAAGGAAACATTCCCTGTCTTCTGGTCTTGGTCCGACGCCGTTGCCTCCACAGGAGCGGCGGCCCGTGACATCGAGACGGCATTCGGGCTGATCTACAATCCTGAGGACCCGGCGCAGTTCAGGCCCCGAACGGCGAGGAACTTCCTGCTGCAGTCGACCGGTTCGGACATGCTGCGGGTGGCAGTTCTCTTGCTGGAGGATGCAGGCATCAACGTGGTCGCAACGATCCATGACGCGGTAGTCGTGGAGTGCCAGACGTGCGAGTCGCCTGAGGTCGAAGAGATCGTGGTGAGCCTCATGGAGGAAGCTTCGAGGATCACGCTGTGGGACCGCCTCACCGTTCGGGTGGACAGGCCAAAAGTTGACCCTGATCGCGGGGAGGTCACCCAAGTCGACCACCCCTACCATTTTCAGGACAAGAAGGGCATCATCACCTGGCGCAAGATGGCTTCGCTGCTGGGTCTCGCCTTAGACGGGAACCATGGGTGAACTCCGCAACAAGATCCTTTCAGCGCGCAAGCCGGCCAGAACGCATGAGTCTTTCAGGGCCGCGGGCATGCCTCGTAGAATTGTCCCGGAGGGCAATAGCCCTTTTAGAATCTCTGATTCTGTGAATAGGACCATAGTCTCCCAGGGACCGCCCCGGGAGGCCATGATCTGGGCCGACGATGTCCTCCGCAAAAAGGCGCGGAGGCATGAACGGGTGATTCTTGCAGTAAGGGATGCGGCAAGGCAGGCTGAGAGGCTCGGAAAGGACATTTCCGTGGATGATATCTACGTTGCTGACTCGATTCGGGAGGGCTGGAATCTGAGATCTGATCAACTGAGCAAGGGCCTCACCGCACTGGAGAAGCAGGGGGTCGTTCGCTTCACACGTAAGCGGAGGCGGGGCCCTCATGCCCGGTTCGTGTTGATAAGGCGTCCCGAGTGACACAGCTCCACGTCAGGCCCGTCCTGCGGCCCGAAGAGAGGATCGAAGCCTCAGCCCCAAGCCCGTGTCCAGCTTCTTCTTCCCGCCTTTCGGCGGACTCGACCGGGGCTTGCTGGATGGCTTCATCTCATCTTTCCGGTAGTCGTGAAACGCCTGGAAAAATTCACGGATCTTCAGGTCCTCGGTAACCCGACCGCTACTTTTTGCAGAACATTCGGGACGGTATCATTCTCATTCCGTGTTGGAGCGCTCCGGTGATCGATCTGTGCCCACCCAGAGATGGCGCCGTCACCAGCCGGCACTCGGGTCGTTCGACCCTCTTTCGCCAGAGACCCGGGAGGCAAGCCAAGGCCAGCAATGAAAAAAAAATCGCGACACAGCGCCCGTCTCAGGACACTGAGGACATACGGAACGCCCTCAATTTCAAAGAGTTGCAATCCATGATCCAACCGCTTCCGTTTGACCTGCTCCGAGAAGTCGGCACCCCTACGACCGATGCAGCGGAGGACGACATCGCCTAACAACCAAGCCAAATCAATGAGACCAAAGAAAGAAGTCAACAAATACCGAAAGGACTACGATGCCCTTTGGACGTTCACGTCATCCCCTGAGGGATTCATCGAGCCACCGGAATACCTGAAATCGGTGGAATCGAAGATTGGAGGCGGCCACAATCCCGAAACCATTCTAGATTCCTTCCTTTCGAACGCGGCGGTGTTCGCGGCAGCCCTGCGCCAGCGCGGCGGGATCCAGCTTCGCTTCAACGAGTATGGCGCCACGATCTACTTCCCTTCCCGTCACAAAGACTGCGATCACGGGATGGTTTTCGTGGCCATCCCGATGGACGAGGTGATCAAGGAGACCGTCGCCGATGCCAAGGAAACCGGATGGTTCGGGATGGGTCCGGAGGCCGAGCCGGCAGGCGAACTCGATGACTTCTACCGACAACTACGCCCGCACCTCGCGGCACTGGGCGAGAATCCCTCTGGGGAGGACTCCACGAATCCGCACAAAGAACCACCTGCTGTCGAACACCAGGCTGAGCCGCAGAATCTGGGTTCGGAGGAGGCTGTCTGCAAATGCTTTGGTGCCAGCAAGACCGTGGGCATCCCCGATCTCACCCTCTACACGATCGACCGGGACGGGATTCCCCCAAGACGTGTGCTCCGCACAGACTCGGAGCTCTTCATCTCGGCGCGCGACCTTGAAGCCCTGCTTGGCGGCGAACAGGATGCCATGGAGTTCATCAGGCCTGCCGACTGTCTTCGATTGCCGACCGAAGCCACGATCCAGCACTCCGGGGATTCCTCTCCCGAACGCTTGGAGCGCGACTACATTGCCCTGCCGACCGCCATCAAGCTTCTGCGGAATCACCAGCTGCTCGATGCCGCCAATTCCCTCGAAGTCTTCGACGGTCATTTCATCTGAATACGCTCAACTCGGACGGCTCCGGCAATTCCAGGCAGCCCCTGGCAAAAAGAAGGCCGCACGCCCGGGGCTCAAGGCCCCGGACGCCGGATTTTCTTCTAGGCGGACTACGCCCGAGGCGGCGGGGGCATCTCGACGCGGACTTCGAGGCCCAGACCCTCGAGGCCCTCACGCATGCGGCGCAGGATGCGCTTGGTGGCACCTTTGAGCAGTTCGGGCTCGGCACAGGCCACGCTCAACCTCCGCCCGGCCCAGGAACGGCTCGCCTGGCACCGGGAAGAGGTCTTCGGGAGGTAGCCGGGCTACAGTTGCCGGCTTCGGTAGCCACAGACGCAGCGTGCTCCCCCCACTTCCATGCAGCAGAAGTATCTGGTCCCGGCGTTACCGGTGGCGACCGTCACATCGGTAACCGTGGTACTCCCACCGTTGCCAGTAGGTGCCAAGGATTCCCACTCCGGACGTAACTGCTCGTCGGCAAACGCACAACCGGGCCGCAGAGGATCACGGAAGGTCGAGGGATATTCCCGCGATTGGTCTTCTCCTACCGTCATCAGCGCGGACATAAAGAGATCGAGTCTCACCGGAGCTGCGGTTGCGGCGAAACGTCAGGACGAGACGAGTTCCACCGTCCCCAATCCGGCAAGACCCAACCGAGCCACCGGCTCGAGCACCGTGTTTGCATGCACAGCCCGGAAGGCTGCCGCCTCAGAAACACGCGGGATCCTTCGCGATCCTCTCCATTTCCTCATGATACTCCTTGAGCACGGCGGGCTGACTCTCGGGACTCACGATTTGGAAGTAGCTCCACCACCCGACCAGCCAGACCGAGCCAACGGGTTTGAATCTCAGCTCTTCGCACCAATCCGCCGGCAACGCGATCTCGTGCTCCGGGCTTGGCTCGATCACCCGGCCCTTCGCCTGATGGCATTCCTTCGCCAACTGCCTTTCGCCCTCGGCATGCAGGTTCCAGTCGTTGATCTCTTCGGCCCGATAGCCCACTTCCCTATCAGTCAGCACTTCCAACGCCGGGGTGCCGAGGACCTCCACCCGGAACAAGAACATCCTCTCCTCCATCGCCGGGTGCCAGACGGCCGGAATCGTGATCTTGTGGGAAAGGCCGAGCCCCACTTCAAACACGCCCTCCAGTGCCAGCCCCTCGCTGCCAGCGCCATCGGGGCCTGTCTTCGAGGAATGATCGGCTCGCTCGGTCATTGGAATCAGACACCCCAGAACTGGTCGTTCATTTCGGCACCCTCGGGCGGATCAGGATCCGCCTCGCCGTCGCACCACAGATCCCAGTGGTCGACAATCTTCGCCAACCGGGGGCATGAAGCGAAGCCGCTGTATCGCCGCGCCTTGCGGGCAAGCGCGTTGCGTGCCTTGGCGCGTTTCGCCGGACTGTCGCCGGCCGACGACAAGCGCGTCAGCAACACGATGGTGCGCACCTCGCTCGGCATCCTGCGCCTCCTTTGTTCGGGCAGGACCGACTCGATAAGGATCCTCGATGCCGCCTGCCGGTCGCCCTGCGCGGCAAGCAGCCGCGCCTGCCCCGTCAGAACGGTGTCGAGCATGCTGGCCTTCAGGTCCGCATGACGGCAGATCATGTCCGCCAGGGTGAAGCGACGGCCCGCCTCCTCGTGGCTGCCAATCATGCGCTCGGCCTCGCCGAACTGCGTCACGATGCGGGCCTTCACGCTCTCGCTGGTTCGATCGTATTCTCCTGCGGAGATGGTGGTCTCAAGCAGTTGGAAGGCCTCGCTCGGCCGACATTGCCGGTTCAGCCACAATGCAAGGTGTGCCTTCCAACAGGCGATTCCCGAAGGCCGGGGATTCTCGAAAATCGCCATCTCCCGCCTGACCTCGTCGGCAAGGTCGGACACGCTGGATTGCCCCGCCAACCCCAGCCAGGTCGCCGCATTTGAAGACTCCCACAACCATTCAAGGCGATACGACTCGATCGCCTTGAGGTATTCAAGCACCGGGCGAAGATCGTCCGCCCGTTGCTGCCGACAGTAGAGCCTGGCCACGTTCTTCCAAAACCAAACCCTTTGGTTCGACAGGACCGTGACCGACGAGGCGGCACTAATGGACCGTTCCAGCACGTTCGCAGCCCGGACATAGTCGCCGGAGTCCATCCCCGATTGGGCGGTATTGCAGGCGATGCGGACGGTCTCAAGGCACTCCGGAATGGTTCCTGAAGATCTCCTGCCGGGAGGTCTCCTGCCGGGAGGTCTGGCATGCCCGGACTCCGGCACATCCCGCCACGTCCGATCCTCGACGCCCGCCACCTCCGGCATCTCCAGGATCTTGCCCTTGGCGATGAAAGACGTCCAGTGCGCACGGATGCCCCGGTCCCTGGTCTTTTCCGCTTCGGTGACCCATCCCATCTCGCGGACAAGTTCCGCACGAACCTTCGCACGCCCCGCTCTTGGCAGGGGCAACTCCAGCGGGTCGTCGGGCAAGCCGGCGGCGATGGCGTCAAGCTCCTCCAGCGGCGCGGCGACATGCTCGAAGAGCGAATCCTTCCCCAGCTCCATGTAGCGCGCATCCAGGGCAGCCAGCTGCTTCTTCAGCTGCACGAATCTGCCAATCTCCTCCCGACCATACTCATGCACCGCCAGCCGCAAGGCCTCATCGTACGCCGAATCGAACAACCATTGCCGCCTTCGCGATCGCTCCAGCAGTCCTGCCTGCGCCGGCTCCACGGCCTCCTCGATCTTCTGGTTGATCTCGCCAACCCTTTCCCAGGTCCATCCGTTGCGCGCCAGAACCTTCTCAAACAGCGCCAGCTTCGTCGGCCAGTCCAGTTCCCCCACCAAGTTCCGCCAGCCACCCGCGGACTCGAATGCGTCCACAACCCGCTGCCACTCGCTCAGGACGCGGGGAGCCCACTCGGGAAACAACTGGGTCTTCTTCCGTGCCCGCTCCAGAAACGTCCGCTGGATGGCGAGAATTCCCGAGAAGGAACCGTTCTTGATCATCGCCGGGACCTTCAACTGCGGATCGAGGGCGAAGTCATGCATCGCGCCCACCGGGTCCACCAGCTCAACCGAGGGATAGCGGCCCGAATCGAGCATCCGCACCACCAGCGCCGTGGAGGCGAACCGCAGCCACGTCGAGAGCGGTGCCCGGTTGCCATCGCCCGCGATGACGTGGACCCGGTGCCACTTCCCAAGGGCAGCCGCCTTGCCGATGTTGTGCAGGCCCCGCCCACTCTGGGTTTGCGCGTTCACCTGCCCCTTGATGAAGTGCGCGCGCGGCGAAAGGGTGAACCGGATCCCGGGGTACGTGACGTCCAACCCACCCGACCCGGTCATCAGGATGCGGCTCGCCAGCCACCCCATCATCGGCTTTGGGAGCACGGGCTTCCTAGCCTCGTAATTCTCGTGCGACCCCCAGCTCTCTCCCGACGCCAGGGAGACGTTGGCCTTCGAAACCCGGACCTCCTTGTAGCGCTGGTCAACGGCCACCCGTTCGGCCAGCTTCGCCATCATGCGGTCTGCCGCGAGGTCTTGGCGAAGCAACTCGTCCGGGTGGTCGCATTCCGGCGAGGCATACTCGTTGTGGGCGTGCCCGCCCTCGGACGCGTCTCGATAAAACCGGCCGGCCGACTCCAGCCACCACCCGTTCCCAATGCCATCGACATGCCGGAGGCGCCTGACGACTTCGGCATCGATGCGATCCAGAAGCCTCGGCAGGCTCGCGATCCTGCCGTTGCGGGTGATCGCCGAAACCGCGATCTCCCATTCCGAACCAAACCACAACCCCATCTTACCGACCTCCACTCGGGTTGTTGTGGCTGGGGCAGGGGCCATTGCCGGCCGACCCCGCGAACGGGATGTCGGCCAACCCGACGGCAGGAGGAAGAGAAGCGCGCGGCATGACGAGGGGTAGCCTACACCCTGCCAACCGCTGAAACCATCGTCGGCGGCTGGATTTCCCCAAAGGGCTCGAACGTTTGAACTTCAGGGATTTCCGCGACAAGCCGCGGGTAGATGGGCCATGCCTCGCCGGGGGCGATGGATCAGTGGGGCTGAAAGTTCGGGCTGCGCATCGTTTGGCGATTGCTCGGCAATGTTTGCCTGCTGATCGCCCTGCCTTGCCGTCAACTCCGGCTTCCGGCATACCCCATGGTGAAATGAAGCGGAATCTCCCCTCCCGTCAGCATGGCGTCCCCGTGTCCGACCCTCGACGTTTGCGGGTATGGGGATCTAACCACCGCTTGGAGAAAGGAGCCGCCTGTGGCCGCTGAAATCCACTGCCCCGAGTGCGGTTCAACCAGAACCATGGCCGTGCCGGACTCGCAGGCTTTCCTTTGCTATACCTGCAAACACGAGTTTACCCCTGCGAAGGTCATTGAGCCCCTCCGCATCTTCCTCAGCTACGGCCACGACGCCAACGAGGAACTCGTCCGCCGCATCAAGGCCGACCTGGAAAAGCGCGGGCACGATGTCTGGTTCGACAAGAACGACATCAAGTTCGGCGACGACTGGCGGCGCGAGATCACCGACGGCATCACCGGCAGCCACCGCGTCCTGTCCTTCCTCTCGAAACACTCCACCCGCGACCCCGGCGTCTGCCTCGATGAGATTGCCATCGCCATCGGCGTGAAGGGCGGGAACATCCAAACCATCCTCGTCGAGAGCGAGACCGAGGTGAAACCGCCCGCCAGCATCAGCCACATCCAGTGGCTCGACATGCATGACTGGAAGGCGCGGAAGGAAAGTGGCTCGGGCGTCCCGCCCGAGCATCCCGAATCAGGGCATTCCGATTCCTGGGAAACCTGGTATCAGGCCAAACTCGCCGAAATCATCCGCGTCGTGGAGAGCGACGAAAGCCGTCGCTTTGCCGGCGAGATCGAAACGCTCAGCGGCCACCTCAAGCCCATCGCCTCGGACTCCCGCATCTCCACCCTGCTCCGCAAAGGCTTCATCGGCCGCCAATGGCTCTTCGATGCCATCGAAAACTGGCGCAACCCCGGGACCGCCGGTCTCCCGACCGGCTCTTCTGAATCCATCCCCAATCTCCAATCTCCAATCCCCAATCTCCATTCTTCCACCCCCTCCCGCCTCTTCTGGATCACCGGCGACCCCGGCGTCGGCAAGAGCGCCTTTGCCGCGCACCTCACCCACTTCGGGCGCGACAAAGTCATCGCCGCCCAGTTCGTCGAATGGGACAAGCCCGACCACCGCGACGCCCGGCGCGTCGTCCGCAGCCTCGCCTTCCAACTCGCCACCCGCCTGCCCGACTACCGCAAGCTCCTGCTCACCCTGCCGGAAATCGCCGAACTGGACCGCAAGGACCCGGCGGAACTCTTCGACTACCTCCTTGCCAACCCGCTCAAGACCGTCATCGGCGGCGGACGCGAGCGGCTGCTCATCGTCATTGACGCACTCGACGAAGCCGACGGGGCCAGTGCCACCGGCGAGGCCGGGCGCAACCCGCTGGTGGAAATGCTCGCCCGCCACGCCACGCGCCTGCCCGACTGGCTCGGCCTCGTCGTCACCAGTCGACCGGAAAGTGCCGTTCAAACCCCGCTGCAAGGGCTGAACCCGTTCGTCCTCGACACCCGCACCGAGGCCAACCGCGCCGACCTCCGCGACTTCCTCCGCCACCAACTCGCCCCGCAACTCCAGCACCGCCCGGACTTGTCGCGCCAAAGCGACGCGGCGGCGGACGCCGACCGCCTGATCGGCCAAATCCTGGACAAGAGCGAAGGCGTCTTCCTCTACGCCGAACGCTTCTGCGACGACGTCCAGCACGGCCACCTCGCGCTCGACCGCCCGGACCAATTCCCGCAAGGCCTCGGCGGCATCTTCTGCCAATGGTTTCAACGCCAGTTCCCCGACCTGGAGAAATTCCGCAAAGAAATCCGTCCCGCACTCCGCGCCATCCTCGCCGCCCGCGAACCGCTGCCCGTGGAAATCCTCCAACGCCTCTTCCACTGGCAGGACGAAGAACTCCGCGACTTCACTCGCAACCTCGGCTCGCTGTTCCCGGTCGCGACACCCCCGTATCCGCGGATGGCCCACTACGACGCAGCTTTTCCACATCTTTACGCCCTCCACTACGCCACTCCCGAGACCGACCCAAAGGTCATCAATGCATACCACAAATCGCTCGCGGATTGGCTCACCAACGACGAGCCGGCAGGCAGCTACTTTGTAAGCTCGAAAGAAGGCCACCGCAGTCTGGCAGAGCTGGGTCTGAAGGAACTGCATCAGACTCCTCGCGCAATGTCGCCGTATCTAGTCTGCAACCTTCCGCAACACATCGCCACGATGAGGGACATTGCCCAGCTTCATGACGTGCTTAACGACCAGTGGTTTTGGGAACACAGTCCGGCGTTCTATCGGGATGACTTTTACGGATGTCTTGCGCAGGCGATGCCTCCGGAGGATGTCCTTGCTTCACTCGCACCAGCGTTTTCGTTTTTTGCTCAACGAGCCGTGGCGAAATCGCCGACCAAATTGGGTTACACGCTCTTCCCTCATGAACCCGGCGTGATTTTCGATGGCGGCACGCCGGTGTATGGGACAACCGACACAGGCACGTCGCTGGAATATTCAATCCCGCGGGGTGCTGTTGAGCCTTCGAGGGAGGTGCTTTATGACTTCGTTAAGTGCTGCCACAGCACTTTCCTTTCTACCTCTGCTTTTCTCCGCGGAGTTCCGAATCCAACTACTGCTGGATGGTATCGTGGTTTTTGGAAGCAATCTGGGCTACAGGCAACGCTGGATGACATCGAAAGGTATACTTCTCGGCATCATTATTTCGGATTTCTTGAGTGTGGCAGATATAGTCATCATTGCGGCTGCGTATTAACTCCCGATGATAGAATTGAA